>NZ_QKWJ01000072.1 GCF_003353055.1 Cupriavidus lacunae | reverse complement strand
CTTGCGAACGATCTGCAAGGCTCCATCGACAGCGTGCGCGAGTTGCTCAAGCAAAACGTCAAGGACAGAAATGCTGCGCTCAAAAAGCTGAAGAAGCGAGTCGCAGGCTTTGACAAGAAGTTCGCGGATCTCGACGCGAAGCGGATTGCCGTTACCACGAAGGTTTTCCGACGTTGGACAGCGCAGCAGCGCAAGTTGCAACTGAAGGTCAAGCGCATGGAGCGCAAGATCGCGGAACTTCAGCGGCGCCTAAAAGCCAATGTCCCGGGCATCTGCTTTGGTTCTCGAAAGCTTTTCCAGAAGCAGTTTAATCTAGCGGAGAACGGCTACAGGAATCGCGCCGAGTGGCTGGCCGACTGGCGCGCGGCACGGGATCATCGATGCTTCTTCCTCGGCTCCGGCGACGAGACTGGCGGCAATCAATCTTGCACGCTCTCGGTGGGCGAGGATGGACTGCTCGCGCTTCGGATTCGACTGCCCGATGCGGTGATTGCTGCGGGCAAAGAAAAGTCTGAATGCGATGGTAGTCCCGTGGAGAAGCCCACGGGCAAGGACAAGTATCTGGTGCTCGGCGGCCTTTCCTTCCCGTACGATGAGCCCGCGCTGCGCTGGGCCCTGCGTGAGGGCAAGCCGCTTTCGTGGCTGATCCACAAGGACCACAAGGGCTATCGGCTGATGGTGTCGTTCGCCCGCCCGGCCGCGCCCATCTCCACGCTCAGCGCCAAGTTTGGTGCGATCGGGATTGACTTCAATGCGGACCATCTGGCTGTCACGGAGACTGACCCCGGCGGCAACATGATCCAATCTTGGCGGGTCGAGCTGCCGCTGGAGGACAAGAGCACGGGCCAGCGCGCGGCCCTCCTGTCGGATGCCCTGGAGGGCGTGGTCGAGCATGCGCTGCAAGCGGGAAAGCCCATTGCGGCCGAAGACCTCGACTTCACCGAAAAGAAAAAGGACATGTCGGCGATGAGCCCGGCGCAAGCGCGGGCGCTGTCAGGCCTGTCCTACGCAAAGTATCAACAGTTGCTCGCGTCGAAGTGCCACCGACGCGGGGTGGAGTTGATCAAGGTGAATNTCCACAAGGACCACAAGGGCTATCGGCTGATGGTGTCGTTCGCCCGCCCGGCCGCGCCCATCTCCACGCTCAGCGCCAAGTTTGGTGCGATCGGGATTGACTTCAATGCGGACCATCTGGCTGTTACGGAGACCGACCCCGGCGGCAACATGATCCAGTCTTGGCGGGTCGAGCTGCCGCTGGAGGACAAGAGCACGGGCCAGCGCGCGGCCCTCCTGTCGGATGCCCTGGAGGGCGTGGTCGAGCATGCGCTGCAAGCGGAAAAGCCCATTGCGGCCGAAGACCTCGACTTCACCGAAAAGAAAAAGGACATGTCGACGATGAGCCCGGCGCAAGCGCGGGCGCTGTCAGGCCTGTCCTACGCAAAGTATCGACAGTTGCTCGCGTCGAAGTGCCACCGACGCGGGGTGGAGTTGATCAAGGTGAATCCGGCGTACACCTCGCTGGCTGGGCAGATCAAATACGCGAAGCCACGCGGGCTAAGCGTGCATAAAGCGGCTGCGGGCGTAATTGCCCGGCGCTCGCAGGGCTACAAGGAGGGCATTCCAAGGCTGAAATCGACACCGGTTTCGGTCAAGGGTGTGACCGTGCTCTTCCCGCTACCTGCAAGGAATCGCGCGGAAGGCGGCGGCACATCCTGGGATGAGCTCCACGTGGCTCTGGGTAAGTTCCGGCGCGCAATCGTTGCCGCACAGAAGAAAACGTCTGTAGCGCAAAAGGTCGGAACGTCCCGCGGCAAAATGCCGCGAGGGCCAAGCGGGGGCACCGTGACCCCTGCGGGAAGCAAGTCTAGCCGCTCACCGGATCGCGGTGAGCAGATTTGTTCTTGGTGAAGTTAGCGGTTCGAATAGTCTGGAAACGACAACCGTTACCGTTGCGGTCCTCCGTCGAAAAGTTCATTGATTACCGTTCGTATCCGCTCCTCTTGAGCGGCAGTCAGGACAGCACTCTTGAGCTTTACGGTAAAGCTCACGGAGTCCTTGGTAATGCTGCCAGCTTGAGTCTTACCGGCATAGACCTTATGAATGTCACGCTGGGAAGTTACAGGCGTCGCTTCGCGACGGAGTAGCGAAGCCTCCAGCAGCTTGGCGAACTTCGACTGCTCAAGGCTACCGTCTACAAGTTGCTTCCAGACCTCGCGAGCCCCTGCCATAGCTGGCTCGCCATGCTTCTTGAGCACGGCGTAAGTGTCACTTGCCGCAGTACCGCTGAAAAGCGAAGGGTTCTTCTCCAGATCTACACGCATGAATTCGGGTAGATTGTCGAAGGCAAAATATCGATAGAGTGTGCTCCGGCTCATCCCCATGGATTCAGCCATCCGCTTCCTGTCTGGAAATTCCTTCTCGACACGGCGCATCGCCTTGCCAATCTCGTAGTCGGTGAGGTCTTCTCGGCTGACATTCTCGGCCAAAGCGAGGACGGCCATATCTGCATCAGACGCGTCCGTGATGAGCGCCTTGATTTCTTGCAGACCCAGCACCTGGTGAGCGCGCCAACGGCGTTCGCCGGCAATCAGCTCGAAATAGGATTCTCCGTTATCCGGCGTGACCCGTCGAACGAGAATGGGCTGCATTAGGCCCAGTTCCTTAATGCTCTCCGCAAGGTCAGTGAGACTGCTCTCGTCAAACTTTATCCGCGGCTGCCAGGGATTCGGCCGAATTTTCTCGACCGGAACTGTGCTTGCAGCCCCTTGGGACTCCAATTCCTGAATTCGAAGCTGTGCCGCACTCAAGGCCGCCATCATCCCTGGTGCAGTCTTCGGACGGTCTGCAACTTGGGGGGCGATTTCCACTTTGATTTCATTAGCAGGAGTCAAATTTGCGGTTTGCTCCAGCATGCGCTTGCGCATATTCATTTAAGCGTCCTCCCACTTTCCGGCGTAAAACTCATCCACCCAACGGCAATACTCGTCGAACGGTACCCGCACACGCTGGAATGTCTTGTTGCTGCCCTCGAACTTACTAATGTCGAAGACCGTCGCAAGTGCGAGAGCCCCGTTACTCATCACGGAGCTCGCGGGCACTTCAATTGGGCTCATCCAATCGCCATAGGCTCGTTGTACCCAGGAGCGAACTATCGGAGCCGAAGACGCTAGGCCATAGTCAACCTTCGAAAGCAGAATGCTCACAAAGTCGTAGGTTTTGTTTCCTTCGATGTTCTTAAAGCTGTCCGCCATATCGGAGAACAGACTCCAGAACGATACCGAGCTAATGAAGTCGAGACTTTCCGGCACCAAAGGCATCACCATGGCGTCCGCAGCCATCAGGCCGTTGATAGTCAGGTAGGATAGCGAAGGTGCCGAATCCAACACGATATAGTCGTATTTTTTTCGAAGAGGCTCCAAGCCCTTACGTAACAGCGTCCAGAAGCGATAATTCGCCGACTTGCTTGCCATCGCCGGGATATGAAACTCGGCGGAGAACAAAGATGGATGGGCAGGGATGACATCAACCCCGTCCCAATACGTCTCCTGAATGACGCTCTCAAGCGAAAAGTCTTCAGGGCTGTAGATGTACGGCAGAACGGTGCTTTCCTCAACAATCATCTTCTCGGCATACAGGCCGCACAATTCGGTCAGCGATGCCTGAGGGTCCAAGTCAACCAGCAGCACCTTGCGGCCGCGCAAACTCAATCCCTGCGCCAAGCACATACTCGAAGTCGTCTTGCAGCTACCACCCTTGAAGTTGGCAGAAATCAGAACGCGGCCATCCGCTTCGCCTTTTCTTAGTAGCGGGGACGGCTTCACCTGTGAAGCTTGTTGAACCCACTTCCGAGTCTCACCAAGCGAAAATTGGCGTACGCGCCCATGAAGCTCACCCGCCGGAAGTGTGCTCCCGTCTTTCGTTGCCAGATAATGAAGCCGCGCACGGTCGATACCGCACATTTCGGCAACCTGGGTGGAGGTGAACGTGGGCGGACTTTTCCGAGGGCGAGGTGCCAGGATATGTTCGCGAAGTTCCTCAGTAAGTTTTTGAAGCTTCTTCGAAAAGTCACTCATTGAACCAATCGTGACAGTCCGGTCAATCTCGGTTAATTCGCTCTTCACCACCATATTCAACGTTCCATGTGAAATTCAGGATGAAACGTAGAATACGCGACCAACGGGGAAACTTCACGTATTTGTACGCACTTTTGGCAAAAAAGTGATGCCTAGAGGGGCTCTATGTGCGCAGTTCGCTGTATCTGATGAGGCCAGGCCGGCCCAGAGCGTAACTCGCGTTGGGGGAAAAGATTGACTTAAGCCGTCCCCTCCATAAAGACGGCACGCGGGAGACACCGAATGGCCCACCACGACCGGTGAATCCATGGGTAATAG
Source organism: Cupriavidus lacunae (assembly GCF_003353055.1). Taxonomy (GTDB): domain Bacteria; phylum Pseudomonadota; class Gammaproteobacteria; order Burkholderiales; family Burkholderiaceae; genus Cupriavidus; species Cupriavidus lacunae. The sequence continues at coordinate 33,232 of NZ_QKWJ01000072.1, read as the reverse complement.
GCAAAGTCACCATCAATTGTACGAATTCACTGTTTTGTGGTTCTGCAGATTAGCGTCGGGCCCGCGGCGGAGTTCTTTTACTAGCAACCATGCCCGGCAAAGTCACCAAAATTGTACGCATCGCCGTGCGGTAAAGGTCACCACGTTCCTATGGGCGTTGCTCTCCCTTAAAACAACTGATGAAGCCCGGCGACTTTGGGTGCTACGGACTACTTATCACCGGCAACTGGCAAAAAAGGGCCGCCGCCTTGTTGACAACTCCCTAGGTGACTGCTGCGCAATGTGCCTTCAGCCAGTAACCTGTGGGAAGCTCGCACAATTCTGGTGACCTTGCCTGATAGTTAGAGGCCCAGATCGTACAAATCTTGTGACCTTGGCTCCCACTCCAGTAGCCGGACAGACAATTCTGATGACCTTGTTGCCCGTGTATTGGGTCAATCCAGCGATCTCAGCGGGCCTGTTGTTACTGCAATTACGGACAGTCTTGGTGACCTTGCTCCATCAGTGGCTCCGTATCAAGCCCTTGCCCGCAGAGATACAATTCCTGTGGCCGTGTGTCGGACAAACCGCTCGCAGATCCTTGTGGGGCTTGGCTTAGGCCCGGAATCGAACAATTCTTGTGACCTTAAGGACAATTTTGGTGACCTTGTTAGAGCAGACAGTCCATCGACCTGGGAGGCCCGGCCAAATCCGGTGTCCTTTCGACCACATCTAGTAACCTTGCTCGACAAAATCGGCGACCTTAGGAACCACAAAAGTGACCTTTCCAAACTAAGTCGTTGATTTTATTGACAAGCCTGCTGCCTCTAGTAAGTGGTGTTCTGTTTATAAAAACAACAAACTAACCCACCCCGCGCTCCTATAGACTGATCTTAAACCGGGGCACGTCGAGCAACCCCACCGCAGGACCGGGCATCCGACTCCATAGCACGGTCACCAAAATTGTCCCGAACCGCGACGAAGGGAAATTCCTATTGCTGACCAAACTCGCCCACACCATCGCTGGGACCCCAACCAAACGACAGGAAGGCAAAGTCACAAGAAATGTTTTGACTTTTCGACCTTTCCCCTGCAACCTCCTGCCCGAAGGAGGGGAGTGGTATGGAAAGCGCATCGCAACAATTAGCCTTGGCATTGTTCGAGGACTTCGCTCCTCGAGGCCAGAGCGTCACGGAAGCACCCAAGGATTTGGGCTTCCGTCGCAGCAATGCCTTCGTCAAAATCATCGACCTCAGTCTGGCAGGGCGTCGCCTTATCGATGTTGCTTACTTTCTTGTAGCTGAAGACCAAGAAGTCCGGCGCGAATACCGGGTCGATGTCGGCTTGTTCAAGTGGCTTCTGGCCACAACGAGCAACAACAGACGCCACCTAAGCAAGCTCGTTCGCGAAGCCCAGAAAGCGGCTATCGAGCTTAACGAGATCGACGTCGAAGACCCTTCCAAAGATCGCTGGGGTGCAGTGCCCCTAATGGGCTCAGCATTCATCGAAAAAGGGGAGTTCATCTTCGAGCTTCCTGAACGGCTACAGCGCGCCATCAAGAACCCAAAATCTTCCCACTTTCTTAGCCTGCGCTATGTATTCAAGTCGGTGCACTCTAAGGTCCTGTACGACCGACTACAACAATTCATGGTTGAGGGCATCACGCCTTGGTTCGAAGTTCAAGCCCTACGAGCTTGGCTAGAGTGCGAGAAGAAAACCTATGATCTCTTCAAGCACTTTCGAAGTAAAGTCCTTGAGGTAGCCATCTCAGAAATTCGCGAAGTGACCGGACTCCACATTGAGATGCTTACACTTAATGTGCCCGGTTCAAAGAAAATCGGCCAAATCCGATTCCGATTGAACGTTACCGAGCAGCCCAACGAGCAAAAGACCGCGTTCATCGTGCTTCGCAACGTCTATGAGACGTTGCGCAAAGAGTTCGCGCTCAACCAGTCCGAATTCAACGAGATCATTACCAACCGCGACCTGTACAACGACGAGCGAATCCACCAGGCCATGGAGTACACCCGGCACAACGTGAAAGTTGGCAAGGTGAAGGTGCGAGCAGGTGGTTATTTCATGAAGGCCCTTCGCGAGGGCTACTTGCTTGGTGAACTCGACAAGCAGATTCATCATCAGTCGGCCATTGCAGAGTCAACACGTAAGGCTGCTGACCAGGAGATGGCTGAGCGCGAGGCCCGCGTGAAGGCCGCTGGCGCCGAGCGCGACCAACGAGAAGCTGATTTCGGTTGGGAAGCCTACAACAAGCTGTCCACTGAGCAGCAATCGGACATGATCTCCGAATTTTGTCAGTCTCAGGCTGCCAAGCTTCTCGCGCGAAGACTTAACGTGGCGACCCTGAACGTGCATGAGCACATCAATGACCCTAATGTTCGAAGCACGTTTGGAGGCTTCGTGGCCAGTCGCGTGCACAAGGCGGCGAAGGCCGCCAAGCGAGTAGGTGCAGCAGCCTCAGCAAGTCTGATCTGAGCACACCAGCGTTACATGAACTCTCCCACCGCCAAGCGTCTGTCGACGCTGTAGCGGGGGTTTCGCGGGTCACGGACTTTGACTTGGCGCGTTGCCGCGCCAGCGGTTTCGGTCTCGCCGCTACGCCCGTTCCAGGCGTATGCGCATCGATCAGGACTACCGATGCTGCGTTTTGGTCGCGTGGAGCCGTGTGTCCGCAGTGCGTGCACACGTGCATGCGTTGCGCGAGCGTCTTGGGCACAATCTCCCAACACGCGGCACAGCGCTGCGACGCCTTTAATTGGCGCGTATTCGAAACGTGCAGCCGCGTAACCAGCCTCTACCGCTTTGTACGCGAGCATGCTATGCGCCATGCTCAATCCAGCCGACAGGATCTCGCGATTGAGTCCGGCCTTTTGCCGGACCATCCGGCCGGGCTTGTCCTGCGTAACCTTTGCCGAACGACTCATATTCTGTGTGCGCAGTTCTTCCGTGGCGATGACGGCGCAGGACGCTACCAGGCGCGACGTCGTCTTGTGCAGGAACTCACGGCGAAGACTTCGTGCCGTCACCAAAACGATGTTCGCCTCGAGCGCGGACGGACATTGCGTCCTTGCCGCTACCCAGGCGAATCGTGGCGCCACGTGTGCCGTTTTGCGCCAGTTTCCAGCCGGCCGGATCTGCATAGCAGAAACCCGAAAACCGCCTGCTTGCCTTGAAGTGCGGAAAGCCGCGTCAACGAAGTGCGGATAAATCCAATGCTCAACTTTGAGCAGATTTTATGGAACAGGAGGTCTGCCACCGAGGATGCTGCGAAGTTGCTCAATAGCGGCCTGTGCCATGGCCGACGATGACCGTGTCGCTGACGACGGCTGCGCCAGGGCACGCGAGAGCCCAGTCGCTGCTCTGTCCATCTCGATCAGCCATGCGCGCGCTTGGTCGTGCCCTATTGAACTTCGGCGACCGTTGGCCTCGGTGATCACAATCGAGGCCGAGTCGACCTCGTAGATCCGACCGTCAGGTGCAGACACCCGTCGCCCACGGTATCGCTCAATGAGTTGGGCAACCTCCAGCCGGTCCTGCGCCGCCTGAGCGGCGGTTGCGCGCCTCTCGTCTTCTTGGGCATTCCGAGTTCGGACGACATAGCTATAGTCTATGGGCTTTCCGAGGAGCGACTTGAGGTAGGCGAACAGTTCTCGTCCCCGCAGCGGCCCAAGAACATGGCCCGCTGCCGAGACAACGTCCGACAGTCGGTGGCCGGCCTCCCTCGCGAGCCGCATCAGAAGGAAGAGGGCAGACGTCGACAGCTCTTGGTCGCGCACGAGAGGCGCCAGATCAATGGGCACGGCCCGATCATCAATTTGCACAAAGGCTCTTGGCCCGGAATGTTTCTTCGTAGAAGACTGCTTGGGGTTGTTTACGCCACTCACCGGTGCGAGACACGCAGCACTTGACCGCGACACATCGGAGACCGTTCGAGGTTCTGCGTACCCAAGCTCCCGGCCAGCGAGCCCGATGCACTGTAGCAACTTTGCGGTGAACCCGATCCGCCCAACGACCTCGAGCTGCGCCCTCGTGCGTTGCTGCCGTTCACGCTCAATAAGCCCGGCATCTTCAAGTGCGCCAAGCGCCCGATAGACAGTGGCCTCGCTAATCGCGAGGTGCCGCGCAATCGTCGCCTTCTTAATGAAGGCGAGCGAGGTGGGATCCTTCTGGTTCAGGGCGAAGCGGATGAGCGTTGCCATGACTTGGCGATTGGTGATATGCAAAGCCCGGAGTCCATCGGACTCGTAGACCAACGCGATCGCTCTGAGAATCCGCTCTGGCAGCCGGCCGGCATCCCACCTGGCTGCCTTGGGTTGCGAACCGTAGCATTCGACAGGGCACGGAGAGTGCGGCACACCGCCACACGTTGTTGTTCTTCGGGCAATAGGAAGCCCGACGAAGCGATATCTCATCTTCTTCGATCAATGCGCAAACTTGTGGGGAGCATTGACAACGAAGGGTGGGCTTCATAAACTCCCCTTGTCTTGTTGTTGGACGAGTCAAGAGGGATTTGAAGCCTGCTACGCCTTTTGTCAATGCCGATTCAAAGCCTGGGGCTGCAACTCCAGGCTTTTTTCGCTTTTGAGGATGCCTACGGGCTCAACAATCCCTCCTTGAAATCTGAGTGCCAACGCTAGGCAGAAAAATGAAGTGCCGGACGGCTGTGGCACGCGCGATGGCAGGGAGCTCGCAACCATCAGACGCCACGAACGATAGGCTGCTTAACAAATCAAGTTAGCCCGGCTTCAACAACGCACCACGACGTCGGGATCTTCTTTGCCGTAGCAATCTCCAGCCAGTCGCGGGCGCGCGTGAGGGCAACGTAGAACAGTCGACGCTCCTCACTCTCCGGACTGGCTTCGTCCGGAACGATGATTTGCTCGGCTCGGATAACACAACAGCCGGCCATCCGCGCCCCTTGGAGGCATGCATGGTCGTCAGCACCAAGGCGTCGTCGGCCGGTTTGCTATTCTTCTGGCGCAGAAACAGAAGGCGTTCCGAGAATGGACCGTTCAGCCGCGTCAGGACGTCATAGGTGGTATTGATAGCGCGTTTGCCCGGGTCATCCGCCACAAACTTGAGCATCCATTCGCGCACGCCATCGAGAACGAGGGAACAGAATTGGCGTTCACAGAGCGCTTGGCATTCCGCCAGCTTCTTCTTGAAGTCGCGATACTTGTTCGCGGTCGACTTGGTAATCAGATCCTTCTTTTGCGGAATGGCATCTTTCTGGTGATCCCTGCAATTTGCTACCATTTCTGCTTTCTTTTAGATTCCTGCCTTTAAAGCATATTGCGGCTTGCAATACGTCAATCTTCCGACATAAGCCCTGCCGTACATGGCGTGCAAATGATTGCGACGACTTGGCTCTGCTCACGCCAGCCCCGCCTCGATGACAAAGCGTGATGTTGGGTTCTTCTTTGCCGTGCTGACGCCAAGCACATCTTTGGCGCGTGTGAGTGCTACGTAGAAGAGTCTGCGTTCTTCGGCTTCTGTGCTTCCGTCATCTGGAATCACGGTCTCTTCGCAGCGGATCAGCCACGTAGCTGACCATTCACGTCCCTTTGACGAGTGCATCGTTGTCAGTACGAGGGCATCTGGAACCAGCTCGTTGTTCTGCCGCCGCAGGAATTCCAGCCGCTCGGAGAAGGGGCCGTTCAGCCGCGAGAGCACGTCATAGGTTGTAGTAATCGCCCGACGTGCTTGGTCGGCTGCGGCATGTTGCATCATCCATTCCCTCACGCCATCGAGGATGAGCGAGAAGAACTGCCGATCGCAGAGCGAGCGCCATTCGGCCAACCGCTTCATCAGGTCGCGGTACCGGTCGGCGGTTTCCTCCGATACGCCGAACCCGACAAGCTCCTTCTTCTGCCGCTGTTCCAGTGCAGGCCCGAGCTTGCTGTGCAGCAGCCGGAGTTCGTGCGCACCCACGCCGGCGAAGCCGAGCAACGCATCCAGCCCGTTGGCCTTCACCTTCTGGATAATTTCCAGCAGGTTGCACATTAGCGCTGCCTCGGGTCGGCTAAGGATCGACTTGCCGGAGGCGCGGTAATACTTCACGCCATGCGAGCGGCACACGGCTTCGACCGGGTCGAGGATGCGGTTTGTGCGCGCAAGGATGGCGGCGGATTTCCCCTCACGCAGGGCCGGCGCGAGCGCCTCGATGGCGGCAACCGCCTCGGCATACTCATCGTCGTAGCGGTTGAACTGAACGATACCGCCAGGACCTTTCTGCGCCACCAGCGTCTTGGGGATCCGGTCGTGATTGTTCTGGATGACCTTGTCTGCGGCGGCCAGGATCTCGGCCTTGCAGCGGTAGTTGCTGCCGAGCACCACAGGCTGGGCGTCGAACTGCCGGATGAACGATTCCATCCCCCGAAAGCCCAGTGCGGACCGGAAGCCGTAGATGCTTTGATCGTCGTCGCCCACCACTGTCACGATCGAGCCGGCCTGTGCGTGGAGGGCGACCCATTGGTACTGCAGAGGGTCGGTGTCCTGGAATTCGTCGACCAGGAGATACGTGAAGGGGTAGGGCTTGAGGGTGCCGCGCTGCAAGCCTTCCACTGCCAGGCGCAGCATGTCCTGGAAGTCGATCTTGGCGTTGCGCTCCAAGGCGTGCTGGTAGGCCCGATACAGGCGGGCCTCGTGGGTGCCGTCCTGAACGTCGCCGAAGTTGGTCTTGATGACCTCAATCGCGCCAATCGCATCCTCGATCTTCCAGTCCAGTTCGGCTTCCTCCAGCGCCTGGCCCACGAGCACCCACCGGTCGCCGTCTGTGGCGATATCCGGGCGCTCGCTGCCATCGCCGCCCAATTGCTTGTAAGACAACGAATGGAAGGTGCCGGCCAGCAAGCGCTTCTTCGCCCCGGAGCCGGCCAGCGCCAGAATGCGGTCGCGCAGTTCCACCGCCGCATCCTTGCTGAACGTCACCGCGCCGACCGTGGCATTCGGTTCGGCCAGCAGCACTGCGGCCTTGGTGGCGATGGTCTTGGTCTTGCCGGCACCCGGGCAAGCCACGGCGACGCAATGCCGGCGCAACTCCACCACCTCGCGCTGGGCGGGATTCAGTTCATCCAGCATGGCCAGCCCGCTCAGAAGGGAGGTCGATCACTTCAATATGATCCTCGATGCCGCGCCAGTGGATACCTTCAGCGTCACGGATCACGAGACTGCCCGTGCTGTTGTCATGCGCGATCACAATCCCTTCGCTGAATGAATTGAGGTCGGTCTGGAATTCGACCGTGGCGTCCATCAGGCTCATATCTCAGTCAATCGGTGAGTGTTTCGGGAGGTGTGCCGCCAGCGTTCGGAGAGGGGCGGCACGTCAGGCTCAAACGCCTCGAACGGTGGTCATGAGCCTCAGGTGGGTCATGTAGCTGCGCAGGCCGAGTGGGTGGAACTTGCGCAGGAAGCGCGCCACTTCGTCGTTGATCTCGGTCTGGTCACGGATGCCGTTCCACACCATGAAATCGAACTGTTCCATCGTGCGGTCGAACTTTGCCAGCAAGCCCAGCACTCGCATCGAAAAGCGCGAATACGCTTCCACCGTCAGGTTCAACGACGGCAGCGTCACCGACGGCTCGAACACGATGTCATTCTTTGCGCGCATCTCGGCTTCGCGCTGGGTGCGCAGCGCTTCGGCCACGCGAAGCTGCTCGTCGACATAGTCTTCCAGGCGCACCAGCTCGCGCTCGAAGTACTCCTCGACCGCCGGCAGCTCGCCCTTGCCGAACGTGGCGCTGCCAAAGCGCTGCAGGTTGATGCTCATGCGGTTCATGAACGGCCACCATTGTTCAAACAGTGGGCGCAGGCGGGTGTGGTTGAGCTTGATCGAGACAGGCACGACCGCGGCGCCGGCCAGCTGGCGGGTCAGGATCTGAACGCCGATTTCCCGGCGACGGCGGATGATCGCCAAGCGGTCTTCCGGCTTCAGTTCACGAAAGCGCTTGCGCGTGTTGGCGACCTCGGTTTTCTTCTCTTCCGCCTCGGCGGACGAGATTAGCCCCTCCTTGCGCAACGTTTCGGCGGCCGCATCCATTTCCTGCAGTTCGCGTTCGAGCGAGCCATCGTCCGCGCCATCGGAGATGCCGAGGGCCGTGCTGGCCTGTTCCTGAGTCGCGGCGCTTGGGACCAGAGCGCTGGCCGCGGCCACGAGTGCGGCGTCATCCTGGGGGGTGACAACGTCGGTGTCGGTGATGGTGGTCATACGGTTTTCTCCTGAAAGGACCCCCAAGGCTGGGCGATCCGCGTTGAATACGTTGGGTAGGGTTGAGTACGGCTACCGGTTCACATGGAACGAAGCGGCCAGATGCCAGGCGAGGACGCCCACGCATGCCGTGGCGACCGTCCAGGCGCTGGCGGGCAACGACAGCGGCAACAGCAGGGCAGAGGCGCTTACGCCAAGCGCGACCAGCAAGCCGTGCGCCGCGAGGTGGAAGCCCACAGGGCTTGCAACGCCGGCCGCGGCGGCCCGAATGCGCCGTTGCACGGCACCGTCGTTGAGCATGGCGGCGGCGAAGCAGAGCGCGCCCCATGCCCAGTGGCCGGCGACCGTTGCCCGGTAGATGGCGCGGTATAGCTCCATCCAGAGATGCCGCAGCCACGCCGAGGCAATGCCGGCAGTGCCTCCGTCGCTGATCAGGGACTGGTTGGCGGAGCCGGCATAGGAGCGGCGGATTGCCCCCGAGTCGACGAACCAACGCCGGAACCGCTCGTTGGCGCGGCTGGCCAGGTCGTTGGCTCGGTCGCCTCCAAATAGCGCTTCAACCGAGGCCTGTTCGGCCGTGTCGATCTCGAAGTGCCTGTCATCCGGCAGGATTGGTGCAAGCGTTGCCAGCAACACGGGCGTGACGATCAGCCACAGGCGCAGGTGTGAAACGAATCGGCTGTTCGACATATCAGCGCAGCAGCGAATGGAGGGCGAGGCAAGGAATGGCGAAGAAGGCGAGCAGGCCGCCCCAGAACTGGGCAGGACGGTCGTGTTCGAGCTTCACCAGCGCCATGGCGAACGCCTGCCGGCCCTGGGCGAACCGCTCCGGTACCGTTGCCTCGGCATCGTTCGCGCGCACCCATACGCGCATGTCCGCGACCTCAGCGAGTGCGAGGCCGGAAAGCTTAGCAATGAGCGAGTTGGCCACAGACATCGTATTCCTCGAAATAGCGGCGGAAGGTTGGTCCCTTGAGGACGCGGGCGGCGAGCTGGAAAGCCGCGCTGCGCGGCGTGATCGGCTCCGGGCACGGCTCGTCGACCATGCGGCACACATACCCCGGCGCCTGCCTGCCTTCGAATAGCGGAATCGGTTCCAGGAAGGGCGCCCAGACGTTGTACTTCTCGCCCTTGAAAGCGGCGTAGCGCTTGGCGTAAAGCTCGTGCGCGCGGCCAAAGAGGCCTCGCATGAAGGCAACGTTGCCGTAGCCGTCCTTGCGGTCGGCCTTATAGCCGGCGAGGGCGTCCATCAGCATCTCCTTCACCAGCGGCTCGTCGCGCACGATGAAGTTCAGGCCGATGAAGTCCACGAGGCGGGTGCAGACGTCATCCAGCTCCGGGAAGCAGATGAAGACGGGCGACAGTTTGGCCGAGAGCTTGTGCTCTTTGACGATCTGGCGAAACAGGCTGGTCATGTGTGAACTTATCCTTCGATGATGGGGATGCGACCCTGGTAGACGGCGCCACCGGAGACCCGCAGGAAATATTGCAAATTAGGGAGCTGGGTAATCAGGCGCACCGGGATCAGCGGCACTTTCTCCAGCTGCCGGGAACGGGATACCGAGCCGCTGAATTCGCCCACATGGGCTTCACTGCCGGTGCTGGTGGTGCTCGACTGGACGATGGTGGTGATGCCGGTTTCGCCCACCTTGTCGGAGAACCACTGCGCCGTGTCGGTGTCTTCCAATCGTAAGATGATCTGGTTGTTGAGGTTCGCCAAAAATGGGACGCTCTGGTTTTGCAGTATCTGCCGGAGCGGTTCCTGACCGGCAAGCCTGGCCCATGCCCGATGTGCGGAGGCAATGACCGCTTTACTTACGACAACAAAGGCGGCCGTGGCGATTGGGTATGCCGGCAGTGTGCCAATGGCAACCCGATGGCGGGCGACGCCATCCTGCTAATTTGCCGATACACCGGCATGTCCTTCCTCGAGCTTGCCCATGTGGTGGAAGGGGAGCCGGCCCCGGCGATTGTCCGACCGACGCATCCCCCTGTTCGGCATCGTGGCATGAGTGACGCGGCGAAGGCCCAGCGTATCGAAAGGGTCTGGTCCGGCGCCAAACCGCTGGTACCCGGTGATGCCGCGATGCGGTACTTCGCCGCTCGCGTGCCGGGCCTTGTTGCCCCGCGCCCGAGCGCTCTAAGGCTGGCGATGATGGACTATCGCCACGAGCATGCTGTGCTAGGGCGCTATCCAACGATCGTGGCCCAGTTCACGCTGCCCGACGGCCGCATGGCCACGGTGCACCGGACCGCGCTGGACCCGGCCAAACCGGCCAAGGCGTTCATCGCAACGGCTGACGGGGAAATCCTGCCGGCCAAGCGCAATGACGTGACGGCGCTGCCGCTCGCGGGCGGTGCGGTTCGGCTCATGCCGCCGCGCGATGGCGTGCTGGGCGTGGCCGAAGGGTTGGAGACGGCATACGCGGCGCACATGCTGTTCGGTGTGCCGACCTGGTGCTGCCTGAACCGCGTGTTGCTCAGCCGCTTCGTCGTGCCGCAAGGTCTGGGCATCCATACACTGCATATCTTTGCGGATTTCGATGAGGTCGATCCGAAGACACGCAAGTCGCCCGGTATGGCGGATGCGTTGGCCCTGGCCAAGCGCGCCCGCAATGAAGGTCTGACCGTCCATGTGCATCGCCCGTTGGTGCGCGGCACGGACTTTTGCGATCAGTGGCTCACCGCCAACCGGTTGCAAGGCATTGCTGGCCAGCGCGCCGTCTGCGCTTAGCCGGTCGTTGTAACTGCCGGCCCTCGGGCCGGCACCTCTCCTTCTATCTGCCCTGCGGGTTCAGCCCGCCAGGAAGAACCCTTGCGGCAGCTCACTACTTGGAGTTCTGGAATGTCGTTCAAAGGGTTCAATGTGATTGTGGGTCGTCTGCAAATCCGCGCCATGCGCCAACTGCCGTCGGGTACCGTACCGGCGTGCCAGTCAGACGCAGAGACCTACCATGTCTACCGTCACAACGCTGACGGATCCACGCAGCTGCAACACACCGACGCGGACTTTGATTCCGCTTTCACGTATTGCGCCGGTCTGCCCGCGGCACTGAGCGCCCATCCCCTTTAACGAAAAGCCCGGCAAAAATAGCCGGGCTTTTCTGTTTTGCGCGCCGTATTCACTGGCGGCGAAAGGCCTGGATCAGCGTCAGTGCGCATTCCCAAAGCGCCCAACCGATGCCGAACGTCAGCAGGAATTTGAAGAAGCGGATGATCTCGTATTCGGTCATTGCTTTGGCCCCTCTGGGTGCGTTGCGTTGATTCTACTGTATCCGCCTGCGCACCAAGTCAAGCCTGAGCATCTAGCCGTTGAAACGACTTGTCGCCGCCACCAGCGCGTCGAGTGCGAGCGTGGAGAGTCCGCCTGCGGCTGCGGTCGGCGCTGTCGTCCCGAGTACTGGCGGCTCGTTGACCAGATCGTTCCGCGACGCGGGCGGGAGCGCTGGCGCGGGCGCCCGCGCTTCGACGGACGGCACGTCCGACACTGGTATCGCCACGGCCACCAGCTCCGCCGCATTACGACCCGGTGGGCTGGAAACGGTCGGCGGCGGTGAAGCAGTGTGGGAATGCGTCACAGCCATACCGATCATTTCGGAGACATTGCACGCGCCGTACTCGGCGAGCTGCTTCAGGAAGAAGGCACGTTGCCGGAGGTCGCCCATGGCGGCGAGTCGCCGGTACAGAGTAGGCGTCGCCGCTTCCGTGATCGTGACTTTGATTTCGAGCTTTCCCACAACCGTCCTCCGTTACCGGTTGCCGCCGCGTGCGTGGTGCGCCGAGCCAATTAGGTAGAACCCGCGGACGTTGGCGTAGCAGGGCGATTCCATCATGTGAACCGTTGTTCGTGGGAAGGCGGCCTTGATGAACGGGGCATAGATGGCGGCACCGCCGCCGGTCAGCACGATGGATCGAATGTCCTCGGCGCGGCCGACACGAGATTGCATCTCCTTGACCGTGGTATGGCAAAGCGACCGGGCTTCCTCGAAAAAGGGGCGGAGGTCGAGATCCTTGTTATAGAAGAGCATAGGCAGGTTCTCGCGCAGGCATTCATCAATGCGTTCGATCCCGGAGACTGCCACGCCTTCCGACTTTTGGATCAGCGCGGCCATTTGCTGGTAGATCTTCGCTGCGCCACCCGGGACGCCGCCGCTGCGGCTGTCATCCATGGTGAAGCCGCGCGCCACCACCCAGTCCGTCGTGAAGTAGCCCACATCCACGATCAGGTGGGAGTTGACCGGGTCGAACTTGTCCCCGCCGTATTGGGAAAACGAAACTAGCGCGCCGAGCGGTTGGGGCAGCGGCATGACGTTGCGCACCACGATGCGCGTGTCGCCGAAGTCCAGCTCACCGGTGTAGCGGTCGCGCAGGTAGTCCGAATACATCGGGGTGGTGTGCACCGGCAGGCCAAGCACCAGACGGTCCACCTCGGTGACGCCGACATATTGCAGGGAGCCAGCCAGGAGCGCGGTGTAGTTGGGCGTCGTCACAAAGTCTTCAGAGAGCGTGCGGCCCGTGTCGCCGTAGGCCGTGCTGATTGCGACGTCCGGACCGACCTCGTAGCGGGACCCGTCGACCGTTACGGTGATGACGTCGCGAGCTTTCAGGTATCCGCCGCCGTGCTGGGAGAGAGTCGAGTTGGTCGCGGGTGGGGCGAGGGACGGGAACATTTGCAGGCCGATCTCGGCGCCGCGTGCAAACGCACTCTTTGTGTTTCCGTAGCCAACGTCGGTCGCAAAAACTGAGGCTTTCATTTCGGGGTCACTTCCTGAAGGGCATGAGCATGGGGAACGGTAGCTGCGGATGCGATCTGGGCACTGTCAGTGTCTGCCTGAGAATCACCGAATCTGTCAGACACTGACAGACGGTGTCAGATAGTGTCAGGGCGCCGGTGTCTTGACTCACCGAAAGTGCCACTGTTTGTCAGTGTCTGAAAGATCGTCCGCCCAGCTACTGTACGGCGGTTGAGGTGCGGCGGGATGATCGAAAGATCGCCAATTTCGTGCACGATTCGCAATGCACCAGGGGTTGCACGGGTGGGCCACGCTCGCTATCCTTGTCCTACTTTCCGCGTCCCCGACGCATCGACTCGCCACCGTTTGCGTGGCCACCCCAAGCACCGACACCGCCAGAAATGCGTCGTCGGTCGCCTCTATGTCCAAGCCGCACACTGACGCGGCATTTTTTTCAATCGCCACAAGCACATACTGGCCCACACTGAGGACACCGGACACTGCGATACCGCTTGGCTTTGCGGGTTGTTTGGAAGAATTGGACGCGATGAGGACATGTGCAGACCGGACACCCGGACACATTGGCTCCCTCCGATACCTACACACGCCCGACAGCGAGATGCGGGGTAGACGAACACTGGCGGCCCAATACACAGCGGTCCAGATGTCGTTACCTGGGGGCGGGGGATTGCGTGGCAGAAGGCCGCGGACTCTCTGGAACGATACGAGCACGGTGAGCGCGACCGTCAACGAAACAGCGCAACGAGAGTTACACGGGTGGCGACGGCGGGCGTGCAAGCACTGGCCGGCGTACATGTCAGGAGCGATCTTGGCAACCGAGTAGCCCGAACCCTTCGGCCAGGCTCGCGCGCAGCGCAACCTGTGGCGGGGAACGGGACGGTCATGACACGCACTTCCACGTGTGGGGCCGACCAGCAAGGGGATCGCTAAAGGATCGGAAGGCAGGACCGTGGCCGACGGCAAACGGCAACACAGCAGGCGCAAGGGAAGGCTTCGCTCAGGGCGTTTCGGGGACGTGGGGGCAGGTCGGGCGCTGGGTAATCCAAACGGAATGGGATGACGGATGCGGCAGTCAGTGGTGTTTGACGTACGCGGCTTGTTGGCGAGATACGATTTGCCGACCCGGATGAAGGCGGAGATTGAGGTGGCCGTGATCGGTAACGTGAAGAAGATCCTCAGCCAGACGCGGATCAGCCACAAGAACGCCTCGATCAAGACGCAGGAGCGGCGCATGTACACGGTGTGCCGTTCGTTTGTGGAACTGCGTGCGTGCGGGTTTCATCTTGAGAGCCCCCACTCGATCCGGCACAAGCATGTGCAGGCGCTGGTGAGCTACTGGGTGTCGGAGAAGCAGACGGGCGGGACGATCGAGAACAAGCTCTCGCACTTGAAGGCGTTTTGTCAGTGGATCGGCAAGCACAACCTGATCCGGACGTTGGGCGACTACGTTGACCGAGTGGAACACGGCCTGGTGCGCAGCTACGTGACGACAACCGACAAGTCCTGGGCTGGCAATGGCATCGACGCCACCGCCAAGATCTCGGAGATAGCGGTGGATCACCCGCGCGTGGCGGTGCAACTGAAGATGCAGGCGGCATTCGGCCTGCGCATTGAGGAGAGCTTCTCGCTGAAGATCAGCACCGCCTTACGCAATCTGGACACACTGCGAGTGGTGGACGGGACGAAGGGTGGGCGCAAGCGTGAAGTGCCGGTGCAGTTGCGGCTGGCTGTGCTGGAGGAGGCGGCCGCGCTGGTGGATCCAATGAGCGGATCGACGACACCCTCGTCGTATTCGATCGAGCGGTGGCGGCACCATTACAACGCGGTGCTGCGCAAATATGGGGTCTATAAGGAGGGGCTGGGCGTGACCAGCCATGGACTGCGGCATCAGTTCTTGCAGGAGTATTACAAGACGTTGACCGGTGTGGATGCGGCGGTCAAGGGCGGGAAGGCGCCGGACGTCGAGACACATCGTCGGGCGATCCAGGCGGTTGTTGAGGCGGCTGGGCACAGCAAGGCATCGAAGTCAGGCGCCTACCTGTCGACCGTCACCGCGATGGCGCGACAGGAAAAGCCACAAGTCTCACCCCATCAGGCGCAGGCGGCGCTCATGGCTGCCAGCAACAACAAGGCCGAGGCTGCGAATGCACTCGGCATTTCACGGCAGGCGCTTTACCGGCTCCTCGGAAAGCTGCCGACCATCAACCCTATCTGAACAGGATTCAATCATGACATTGATGTGGCAGTACGAAGATCGGGTTTACACCACGCACGAGGTTTGCGAGATCTTGGAGCGCGGGGTTGGCCCCGATGCGCTGGCGGCCTGGCCAATGGTGGGGTTGCCCGAATACGTCATTGCTGTGGCGCGCGCTGACACCGAGTACCCGGATATATTAGAAGAGGCGCACGGCGCGGGCTGCGCACCGCGTGAGGAATCCTCGTGGTCGATCTGCATGAGTCGGCTCCGGACGAGCCGTCGGGGGGCTAAGTGGGGGGGACCTTCTGGCGGTCGACCCGTACCTCGAGCTGCTGCATCTGCGGCGGGAGCCCGGCGAGACCGTTGGGATCTATCTGAGCGACTTGTTGACGTCCTCCCCGCCCTCAGCCAGCGGCTGCCGCACCAGGCGCGGAAAGGACGGGGATTCCTCCAGCGAGACGGTCACGTCCGACCGCGAGAATGTTTCGAGCAGCGTTGCGGTCACGATTGTGGGTCGTGCCACATTCACCGCATGTCCATTCCCTTATTCCAAGACCTGCGACACCTTTCGGACCCGTGCGAGAACGACAGCACGAACAGGTTTGGGAGGAAAACGCTTCATCGACTTCATCGAACCATACGCCTGCGTCAGCGCACTTGTACTGCAGCATGGTTCGGAACGCCGACCACCCCGCGTCCAGCACCGATTTTCCGTGCTGGGATCGCGCGAGGGCCTGTGCATTCACGTTGCCGACAAAGATCGCACCATATTCGCGAGCGAGTTGGGTGCTGAGTTGATGCAGAAAATCCTTCCTGCGATTGGCGATCTTCGTGTGGATCGCCCTCACGCGAGCCTTCTTGCGAGCGCGCTGGGCGGTCGCGAGAGCAGGCTCAAGGTCGCGGTAGAAGCGATGAGCTTCCACGTTCTGAAGACTCTCGTCCGAGAAGCCAGCGAAGGTCTTGAGACCCAGATCGATGCCCAGTTCCCGCTTCGATTCGCTGCGCTGTGTTGGCGTAGACTTGACGGTCACGTTCAGATACCACCGCCCGCGGCTGTCTTCATTGATGGTGCCGGCGCCAAGTTCGTAGCCCGACAGACCATAGGTATCCCAGACACCCAAATGCAGGCCCTGGAAATGAACCTGCCCACTACGCCATACGACCGAGCGGGCTTTGAAAGGTATCCACCCCAGCGATCGGCGCGCGCCACCGCTCTTGCGCCAACGGAGCTTGACCTTGCGGTGCTGCCTTCTGCGTGTGGCGTACTCCTCTGCAATCTGCTGGAATACAGCCGATCCGATGCCCAGACCTTCCTTCGATGCACCGTTTAGGTATCGCTGAAGCTCGATGCCAGAAGCGAAGCGGCGCTCACGCTCGAATATCTTGTAGGAAGCTCGTTGCAGTAGTTCCAGACGAAGTTGACCTCCCGCGCCATCGCGGACAGCGGCGAAGCATGTTTGTCCTTGATGCGCAGGCGGAGAACCCGAACGGGAGTATTACAGCGAGCCATGATGAGTACTCAGATCGTCGATCATCGTGTCAGACACAGTACCACGCCTGCGTGGCGGGTCAAGCGCAGTTGAAGTCGTGCTCTGCACGACGCGCTCTACCTCTCCGGCATGAATGCCGGGGCTTCACGCGCATCCTGGTGAACGGTGCCATTGAGGACGGGCCGGCAGCGCCGGCATTACAGCAACTGTTCGAGTTTGGGTTGCAGTGGACCGATAACTACGAGACCGGGCAGGTCTTCGCGCTCATTGGCTTTGATGTACCGGATCAGCGCCTGGCGTTTTACCAGCTTGGCAAGCTGGTTGCCGACTGGCTATCCTGTGCGGACCTCGATCGGGTGGTCCGTGCCGCGCGCGAGCCGCAAGTATTGCGCTCTGTGACCGAGGAGAGCGGGCCGCCGATCACGCGCGCGGTCCTGCACTAACGCGGGGTCCTGAAAGTATCGCAGACCGGATCTTCCCAGCGGGCACGGTCCGCGTCTGGCAGGCGGGCCTGCGCACGGAACGGGGCCGGATCACGGCGAACTGGTTCGCGGCGTCCGAGGGGTGCCCGGGGGCTGGACAACGGGCTCGTGCAAAGAGGCTGGGCCCATTCGGATATGGGCGCCGGATGCGGGCCCGATGGGGAGTGGCACTGAGGGTAATCGACAGCCGGCTCGCGCCACATTTGACCGGTTAAATGCACCGCCTGAGCTCTCAGCGTAGAAAGTCTGGCAGGAACGGGTTATTGTCCCAGTGGCCTGTTGCGCCCCACCAGCAGAGGAACAGAACCACGGCGATTGCGCCCAGGATGTAGAAGCGCGCTTCCTTGTCGGTTCGGAAGGTGTGAACGATTTGCTTGAGGCGTTTCATGCAAGTCTCCTGATTAGTAGCGGGCGAGGACGGTGTGAACGAACGGCAGGACACTCGATTGGCGGAACGTGTTCCGAGGTTCCTGGCCATCCGCCACGGCGGAGCGATCAACGGCCGTGGAAGTGAGGGTGGCGAGGCTGACCCTTCGGCTGACCTTTTCGCCGGGATGCGGCGTGGGCGCGAGCAACGTCATGGGTGTGTCCCGGTATGCCTTGTCCAGACGCGGGAACGGATCGACGCCGGCGAAGCTGGCCAACTCGTCATTGCTCACGACCGCGTACCAAGCCGTCGCGTCGTTGCGGGCAATATAGGCGGCAGCCCCGACACCGGGCACATAGACCGCTTTCCACATATAGGTAGGGATCGAGATCCGGCCGTTGAGGCGCGCCGGCTGCGCAGGATCGAAGGCTGGGCCCGTCACCACAAAAGCTTGGCCGTATTCGCGCACCATGCGGCGGGTCGAGGTCTCTATATGACTCCAGAGCCGGCGATTGCTGGCTGCGGCCTGCGGTACGACGTTAGCGAGACTGAAGCTCTCGGCCTGCGAGGCCAGGTCAGGGAAGTCGCCCGACGGGGCAAGGTGGCCGCGATCGAGCCCGCTACCACGACCATAGTCGGACAGGCGGGCACGGTCGGCGGCGGGGATCTCCGCTTCCTCGTAGAAGTCGCTGTCACGCGGTACGGAACGGGTAGCCATCACGGCCTGGGCAGTCAGGTTCTCGGCCGACCACAACGCGGTGCGGGTGGCGGCAGAGGTTTGCACGGCGTAGCCACGAAAGCACAGGGACTACGTGCGGCCCTTGGCCACGGTGGCCGGAACACGCGGCTGGCCGTTGGTGCCGAAGACATGCGGGCAGTCGGTGGACGGGCCTTTGGCGTAGGCAGCAGTGCTGACAGCGGTGCTGACGGAAGCGCGGATGGCGGTAGCGGTGACGGCCGCGGCGAAGAACAGAGGCTTGTGCATCGCTTATTTGCTCGGATGAGAGATACCTCGATCTTGCCAACGCCTACGCGAAGTCAAGGGCGGCTCGGCGGCTTCCAGAGGGCGGGCGCAATGGGGCTCCCATTTTCGTCAGTACAGTCGAGGATGCGCGCGAGAAACTCCTCCAGGACAATCGTGCCGCCGAACAGCTCTTCGGAGATGGTCGCAGGCAGCGCATCGATCGGTTCGATGTGAATCCACGGGCGGCCGTCGATCTGGATCACCTTGGCGCGGCGCATGAGTTTGCGGTAACGGCTGGCATCCTTCAACAGGGACTCGGCCGGCACCAGTTCCTGCAGGAGCGGCTCGGGCTGCAACAGCTTTTCCGCCATAGCGGCGAAGAGCGGGCCGCGAATGTCCCAGTTGTCTTCGTTGCGGGCAATAAGCGCGAGCACCATGCCCAGGTCGGAGCTGCTCAGTTCCTTGCGGACGATGGCAGCAAGCTCGTGCTGCTCGGTCGGGCGGGGGCGGACACGGGTGTTCCAGATACCGCTGAGGATGGCAAAGGCCTGATCGCGGCCAGCATCAAGGGATTGGGGCGGGGTGGACATGCCGCAGCCGGTGCAGACAATGACCGCTTCAAAGCGGTTGGCGATGAATCGGGGCTGGCTGTCGCAATGCGCGCAGGAGAGGAGGCCGTCTGACATGGTTGGGGCGGGTTCGCGGGAGTGTGGCGCGCATTATGCCAAGATTCGCGATCCGCCCGGCCAGCGCCACTAGGCGGCAGGCCCCTGGAGTTGGAAATACTGCTCGATCTTGGCGAGCAGATCAACGATGGCGTGTTCCATGGAAACGGGAAAAAGTAGATGAGTCGACGTGCCGGGTTGCGTCTCAGCCGTGGATATCGGCAGGCGCTGGCTGATCCTCAAGGCGTGCCGGATAAACGGCGTCGATGGCGTGTGCGGCCCGCTCGAGAAGTATGTCGAGGTGGTCGGGCCAACCCAGGCTCCCCACTTGACGCGGATAACGGCTTGCACGGCCTCCGGGCGCGCAAAATGATACGGCGCGCATCACGCCAGTTGCGCTCATGGAAGGCGCGCATCCTCGCTTCACAGGCGTCGGCACGGGCATTGCGCCGGGCCAGCTCTTCGTCCACAGAATGCTCTTCGGCTGCCACGTGCTCAGCCAGCAGTGGATGGCATTCGCGTTCGCGCGCCTGTTTGCGGGCAAAGGCCGCTTGGCGGCGTGCCTTGAAATCGAGGGTTGTAACGTTCGTAGAGGGTGAAACGCATGCTTTGCTCGGTCGAATGCTGGGGGGACGAATCTAGCTTACCGGGCTCGGCGCAAAGTCAAGGTGGCGCTCGGCCCATGGCGGCAGGCATCATTTTCGGCGCGAATCGGGACGGACCGATCGGCGAATGACGTATGATTTCGCACGTCTTAAGCCGGATGACCGGCAATTTCGTCCCCTAATATCACAATGAAGGAACTGAACCTCGGCACCCGACCGCGCGACGAGCGGACCTTCGCCGCCCCCGATGAGCCGCTCTATCGCGAGTTGGCCACCATCGACGCACTCACCTTCCGGCGCATGCTGGATCGGGTCTTCTGGCACCCGCCCGCCGATTCCCTGCGCTTTGAGGTGCGCGCCATTCCGTCGGAGCAGGGCAGCGAGTACACGGTCACGGCGATCATGGACGGAGTGGGCGAGGTCTGGTTCGACGCCGACACCATTCCCGCTCGTTGGGATGCCATCGCCACGTTCGAGTTGTCGTGGTCGCTGTCGCAGCTACAGGCGGCACAGCACGACCTGGACGCCGTTGGCTTTGAAAAGCCCGGCGGCAAGCCGGGGATCGAGCGCATGCCGGACTACTCATCGATCCAGGATCCGGCCGAGGCTGGAGGCTACCGCTGGCAAGTCATCAACCGGCTACGTAAGGCAGGAGTCGACCTGAAGTAGTGTCGGGGGCTTTCTTGGCAGCAAGCTTTGCGGTATCCTGCGGGCTACTTTCGCGTCACTGACGCATCGATACGGCCGATTCGTCGGCACTCTGCTTTTTCTGCTTTTCTCACCCACTGGGGCCTTGTCCCCATGGGCATGGCTCCATCTTTCGTTGGAGCCATCATGTTCATCCACTATCGCGGCACTCCCATGGCTGTTCTGGCCATGATCTTCAACCTGTTCGCCGCATTGGGTTTCACAATCGCAACCGTCGACTCAGGTCTGTTGTACCTGCAACTGGCCTGCTGCGCGATGATCGGTAGTCTGATTGCCGCGGCCTGGTTGGTTGCCTATTCCTCGCATACGCGTTACGTCCAAGCTTTGGGCTGACGCCTCGGGCCGCCTCTGCGGCCCCCTTCTCGACCTGTGCGCTTGCGTTGCCGGTCGACACTCTCTCCCATTGGGGCCTTGTCCCCGATGGGCAGGCTCCGTGCCTATCCATTGGAGTCTGCTTCATGTCCACGATCGATCGCCTTTCCACGCTCGCCTTGTCTGGCCTGGGTGTCATCTTTGCCCTGGCCTTTGCGTTTTCGATGAATACCGGGGACGCCTGGCTGCTGAGTTTCCAGCTCAGCATCTGCGCGCTGCTCACTGCGCTGCTCTTCGTTGGTTGGCTGCTTGCAACCAGCCACGCGATGTGGCGTGAAGGCGGCCTGCTGCAGCCGAAGTGGCACACGGATTCATCTATCTCCGGCTGATCGTCGCACGACGGAGTCCTTCATCTACCCACAGGGAAACGCGTCCCTGTGGGGCGTTTCCCGTCATATCCCAAGGAAACGTCATGATCCAGAAATTCCTCGAAATCGAAGTCGGTCCCGTTTCGTACGACGAAGCCTGCGCCCAGGTCGGCACGGATGACTACGCTGAACGCTCTCGCCTTGAGTGCGCCGTGTACATCCGCCAGCTAGGCCGCATCTTCGGCATGCACGCGTCCGACGCGCTCACGTTCGTGCGCCGTGGCTTTGCCCACGACTTCGGCTGCGTGGTGGCCCGCATGAACGCGGCAGGCGCAGCGCTGTTCGATGAGTCCCGCCTGCCTGCGCAGTGGGATCACATCGCCCGCGCCGAACTGACCTGGCTGTCGCTGAGCTACCGCTACCGGCGCCAGCTGCAGGACGGCGAGCGCGAGCCGCAGAACGTGCCGATGTTGTACCGCCTCGGCTCGATCCCGGATTTTCCGGATCATCCGGTCGCGCACTGGCTGGCGCTCGGCGTCGTGCCGATGCCCACCGGCCCGGCCCTGGCCCTTCACTGATTGGGAGAGGCCATGCCAATGCCATCTCTTTCAGCAGTCACGCAGGCCATGATCGACGCGGCCGCTTTGGTGGATGACCTCAACGAGGCGCTGTATCCCCTCCAGCGTGCCGCGGGCATCGACGCCGGCGACGTTGCCGGGGTGTTTTTCAGCGGCAACGACAAGAATGAGTCCACCTGGGCAACGGCTTCGCCAGCCGTGCGCGAGCAATGGTTACAGGAGTACCTGGACCTGGAGCGCTGGACGGCAGGCGCTGACGACGAGGATGACGACGCTGGCGCATAGCTGAGCGCCGTTTCCAACCTTTGACCCCATCGGGAGACCTTCCCGATGGGGCGTCTCCCGGCAATTCCTTCCGAGAGACAACATGTACAATAAGATTATCGAGCAGTTCATTGCCGCCCAGCAGGCGGCCCATGCGGCGTATCTGGCAGCTGCGGCTTTCGAGCGTGATACCGTTGCGGGCATCGCCGACCACTACCATGCGGTCGACGTTCGCAGCGAATACGCCATGACGAGGGAGCTGCAAAGCTTCTGCCGCTCGCTCGCGAGTGGCGTCGTCAATCGCGCCCGCCGCGAGTTTGCGCCGCCGGGTAGCCGGCTCGATATCAAAGACCACGACGAGCATGAACGCGCGGGGCTGGATATCGACGCTGCCCTGAAGGCGGGCGGCATCCCCGATATTGACGCCCTGTGGGCTTCGCTCACCGCACGCTACGGCGGCAACGGCGGAGCGGAGCTGGCCTATCGGCAGGCGGCCCAGCGCATCGTCAGCGGGTTCGGGCTGAATCGTAAGCGCGAGATCAAGAAGACCGCCTCTGCGGTCATTCTGCGCAAGCATGTCGGTTCCGAAGCTTGCTACGGCGCGCTCCGCGCGCAAGGTGAATTACTACAGCCTGCAGAGCACCGCGGATTGCCTAACCGGACTGGCCACATTCGCCGCGAAGGCCGGCCATCACGTGCTGGCGAATTGCCTCACACGCTTCAATCTCCACCAGCTGGAGTACCACTATCGCGAGAAGGAATGCTATCCGGGCCTCGACATCGTCTTCTTCAAGGACGCCTGGGAATTCAAGCTTTCGCACCAGGTGGCGGACGATCTGATGTTGTTCGTCGGTGAGTACGGCGAAGCGTTCATGCAGGAGGCCATTTAGTTGACCAAGTACAACCCACGCATTGAGGCGTTCCTCGCGACTCAGGCGGTGGTGGCCGATGCAAAGTCTTTCACCTCGGTATCGCTGGAACTGAAGCGGTTCTGCCGCAAGCAGGTAGCTGAGATCATCCAGCGCGCCAGTGTCGACTTCGGCCTCTTCGGGGCTCCCATCCAAATCGACGAGACACGAATTCCCGTTGACGGTCATCCCAACATCTGGGAGGCGATCGCGGCTGGGCTCGTGCCGGATCTCGATCACTTCAGGGAAATCCTGCGCGCGACCTACGAGGCCAACGGCCCCGCCATCGCCGAGCAGCAGACGGCGGTGACGCTGTGCCGCGCCTTCGGGCTGGCCAGCATCATGGCCGAGCGGCGCTCCGTCACAGTGGTGAGACTGAAGTTGGTCGCAATCTCCGAGTCTGTCTGCTCAGCCACCCGTCCATCGCGGCAACTGCACTTCGGTTCCTTCGAGCCTGTCACTCAGGCGTTCACGGCACTTGCTGTCTTCGCCCGTCGCATGGGTTACACGTCGCTGGCCACCTGCCTCGCCGTCATTCAGTACAACGAGTACTGGGAGTTGCGCCTAGCCAAGCCGATCACAGACACGCTCATTGCGTTTGTCCAACAGCACGCCGGCACGTCGCCACAGTCCGCATAGAAGCTGTCTGGTTTGCCCTCTATCAATACACCGCCACTGGCGGGGCTTCTTCTTCTCTGGAACACACTATGTCATCTTGGTACGAGCCCTTGCGGGCCATTGTCAGTCTTGGCTCACAGGCCGAGAGGGTCGCCCATCAGGGCGAGTTGCACGCCGCGCGTCAGCGCCATCTCTCGCAGTTCTTCACTCCCGACGCCATCGCCCGCCTCATGTGGGGCGTGGCTGCCGCCTGGCAGCCAGCGCGCAAGGTGTCGATCCTCGACAACTCGGTGGGTTCGGCCCGCTTGCTGCAGTTCGCCGATCCGGCCGCGCACAGCCTGTACGGTGTGGATGTGCACGCGCCAACGATCGAGGCGGTTCAGGCGACCGTGGAAGCCGCGGGCTTCAATGGCAGCTTCCGGCACGGCGGCATGGAAGAGATTCATCCGCGCCACTTCGATCTCGCCCTTATCAATCCGCCCTTCTCGATTCATCTCGAATCGCCGCACCTGAAGCCGTATGACTGCACAACCTGGGGCAGGTTTGGGGCGAGCACCAGTGCCCTGAGCCACGAGTACGCGCTGGCACAGGCGCTGGACGCGGCGCAGATCGTGGTGGCCTTGCTGCCGACGACCTTCGTGGACAAGTTCGCCGGGTTGTCCATCCCGTACGGTGAGCCGTTCAATGAGGCAGCGCAACGAGTGGTTGGCGTGTTCGACCTGCCATCCAGTGCCTTCCGCGAGGAGGGCGCCGAGGTGCGCACGTCGATCGCGGTATTCGCGCGGTACCGGGCGAAGCGGAGCGACTATGTGCGCCAATCCGTCACGGATCTGACGCGGCCGCTGCCCGCGCTGGCGTTACAGGCGGACGAACGCCACTTTGGCGAAACGCGCCTCGGTCACCAGCTGCTGGACGACGAGGGGCCGGCCATCACGCGGCCAGTGACCTCGCAGAAACGGGTACGCTTCGCGCATGACGGGCGGCGCATCGTGTTTGGCTTCGACTGTGGGTTCGTCGAGGCGATGGTGCGCAACCGCGTGCTGGAGCGTCGCATCGTGCCGCTGGAAGGCCAGCGCCTGCCGCGCGGCTTTCGATACGCGGGCACCGGCCGGCTGCATCTGGAGGCCTATCTGATGCAGCCCAATCCCATTGCGGCGCTGGGTGACTTGGTCGACATGGTGAAGGCTGCCGGCGGTGAGCCGGAGTTCGCGCCGGGGTTCCTGGAACACTTCGGCCGGCGCTTGCGACGCAGTGCGCGGCAGGCCCTGCCGTTGCGCCATGTAGTCTGGACGACGGGCGTCGGCGCCGCAGACACCCTCACAGGTGTGGCGACGAAGACGCACGTGGTGGATCCGACCGTGTGGGGCAGCCCGGTCATCAAGACGGGCCAGGAAGTCCGCTTCGATCGGCTGCCCGATGGCCGCTACCAGTACGACGTGCGCGGCAACCAGTATGCCGTTTCGTTGGACGAGATCACCACCCGCTATAGCGTTGGGAAATCGGCGCAGGCGTGGGAAATCGTGCACGAGGGGCTGGCCAAGCGCTATCCCGAGCAGGCGAGCTGGCTGCGCAAGCGGCTGCTGGCGCTGGGGATCGATCGGTGGCTGGACTGGGAATTCCAACAGCAGGACCTGGTTGAGCTGCTGATGAAGCCTTGCGGCGCGGTCGCGGCATGGGAGCAGGGTTGCGGAAAGTCGCGGCTGGCTGCGGCGCTGATCCTGCTGTCTGGCGTCAAGCACGGTTTGATCGTCGTCGAGGCCCGGCTCATCTCGGAGATGTGCGCGGAACTGGCGCAGATCATGCCGGTGTCGGACGTGCATGTCATCGAGTCGCCGGAAGATCTGGGTGCGCTCGGTCGCGTCAACCTGATCGCCTATGAGCGGCTGCGCATGCCGGTGTGCCGGGAGGCTTCCCGGCGCGTCACGTATGCCCACCGACTGCGCCGTCGTATCGGCCTGTTGGTGGCCGACGAGGGCGAGCGCCTGTCCAACCCGACGAGTGACCAGAGCCGCGCGCTGTGGCAGCTTTCGGCCCGGCGTCGCTACGTGCTGACTGGTAGCCCGATTGCCAACTACCCGCGCGATATCTTCGGACTCGTCGCCTTCACGGGCGGTGACGGCGCGGCGGCGCAGCCTTATGGCTACCGCCGCGGCTATCTGGAGTCCAATTGTCTGGCCACGGTGCAACACGCCGAGCGCGGCATTGATCGCTTCCGCAGCGATTTTGTCGTGTTGGAGTGGGTGACGTGGGAATTCGCCGAGAGTCTGCAGGACGGGGCCAAGCGCGAAGTGCCCAAGATCGGCAACCTGCCACGGTACCGCCAGATGCTGGCGCCGCACGTGAAGCGCCGGCTGGTCTGCGAGCCCGACGTGGCCAGGTATATCCGCATCGAACAGCCGGCAGTCGAGGTGGTCGAGACCCCATGGGATCCTGCCCACCTGTCGCTCTACCTGCGCACGGCTGACGAGTTTGCCAATTGGTACCGGGACGTCCGCAAGGACGGTCGGCCGAACAACCTGATCGCAATCCTGGCGCGCATCCGGGCTGTGCACTTCGCCGCCAACTACCCGCAGCACGGGGTAGAGGGCGTCGGCATGCTGGTGCAGCTCACCAGCAAGCAACGTGCCGTCATCGAGCGGCTGGAGGCCATCGCGGCA
The DNA here is from genome assembly GCF_003353055.1 of Cupriavidus lacunae. Lineage (GTDB taxonomy): Bacteria > Pseudomonadota > Gammaproteobacteria > Burkholderiales > Burkholderiaceae > Cupriavidus > Cupriavidus lacunae. The sequence continues at coordinate 7,095 of NZ_QKWJ01000072.1, read as the reverse complement.
GAAGGGAAGCAGGCCATCCTGTTCGCGGAGAACCCGGGCGTCATCACCCTCATCGCCAGTCAGTTGAAGGCGAGGGGAGTCGACACCGTGCCGTTCCACGGCGGGATTCCGATCACGAAGCGCGTGGCCGACAAGGACAGGCGATTCGTGGGCGGCGATGCCACGGGGCTGCTATGCACCAAGGCGTCCGGCCGGGCGGGCTACAACCTGCCCAATGCGGACTATGTCCTCTTCTATGACCGCTCCTGGACGTGGCGTATCGAGTATCAGGCGATGCGGCGCGCGCTTCGGTGGAACCGGAAGGAGCAGTTGAAGGTCGTGTACTTCCATCTACCGGGAAGTATCGATACCTACCAGGACCAGATGGTGGCGCACAAACGGGACGCGATGGAGGCGGGCCTGGACTGGGCGACACCGGAGCTGGAAGACGAGGCGTTCCTGCACATGGACACGCTGTTGGATGAGTTTGTGGACGATCTCGCCAAGCTGCATGGCCGCAAGGCCCGGGATCAACGTGAACTGCTCAAGGACGCAGCATGAAAACTGAAGATTGCACGATCGCCATTGGCGAGGGTGTGGCCACCGTGAAGCGCCGTGGTACCCGCGGCACGACCGTGGCAAACATCCTCGGCACCGTCGAAGCGGACGGCATCGAGGTGATCTGCCTGGATCGGCTTGTCCACGGCATCTTTGAGGACAATCTGGATGGCTGGTGCGTTGGTGGCGCGGTGACCACGCTGTTGTCGCGCCCAATCGGGCCGCGCCGGCCGGCAAGCCGCTAGCCGCCCCCCCCCCCCGATCGCCACGCGCGGTCGTGGGGGTACCATTGCCGGCTGCGGGCCAGAAGCCTGCGTCCTTTCCTGTACTGTCTGCCCTCCGATGTATGGAGGGCATTTTTCTTTGGCCTTTTGCCGATCTGCGGGGTGTGAGGGCCGATGCAGTCCTGGTTACGGTGGGCAGGTTCGGCCATGAGCGGGCGGCCGTGCAAGGTCAGCGTCTGACCGCTTGCACCTTCGAGCAGTCGGCGACGAAATCCATCGCATCAAGAGCGTCGACCACTGACGTACTCCACCAGCGCTTTGAGCTTGGTCGACTGGTTGCGCCGGCTTGGATAGTAGAGATAGAAGCCTGGGAAGGTTGGCGAGAACGGAACCAGGACCCGCTTCAGCCGTTTCGCCTTGATGTGAGGCAGCGCGAGCTGCTCGAATGTGTAGGCAAGCCCAACCCCTTCGAGCGCGGCCTCAACGCTGAAGATCGTGTCGCTGATCGTCAGGTTGCCCGCGACTTCGTACTCCACGAGTCGGTCCTTCATCAGGAACTCCCATTTGTGGATCGCCCCGGTCCCGGCAAAGCGAAAGCGGACACAGTTGTGGTCCGCCAGATCGTCCGGATGAACGGGTGCCGGGTTGTTTGCCAGATACGCCGGTGACGCGACGACGGCAACGCTGATCGGCCCGCCTAGAGGCACGGCGATCATGTCGCGCTGAACACTTTCGCCAAGGCGGATGCCGGCGTCGAAGCCGCGTTCCACGATGTCCACGAAGCCTTCGTCATTCGTAAGTTCAAGCTGGACATGCGGGTTCGCCTTGAGAAACCCAGCCAGCATCGGCTGCAGCACCATCGCGATCGAAATCCGAGCCGCATTGAGGCGAAGTATTCCCGACGGCCTGCCCTGAAGGACGTTCAGTTCCTCGCCGGCCTCAACAACCTGCCCGAGCGCTGGACCAACTCGCGCAAGATATATCTCGCCCGCCTCGGTAAGGCTCACACTTCGGGTCGTCCGGTGCAGCAGCAGAACGCCAAGGCGCGTCTCCAGTTGCCGTATGGCTTGGCTAAGCGCCGAGGGGGAAACCTCCAGCTCGGCGGCCGCTGCGGTGAATCCTCGGTGCTCCGCAACTTTCCAGAACGCCACTAGGCCGTCGAGCTGTTTAAGTTTCATACTTTGAAGCATAGCTTCATAAAGCATGCAGCGCTAGGCCATTTTTCTTTCAGAAGCCGAAACCTACATTGGACTCCACTAAGGAGTCTTGAAATGCCAGGTTTGTTCGACAGCTTCACCCTCAACGGAGTCACCCTCCGGAATCGCATCGCTGCATCGCCGATGTGCCAGTACAGTGCAATCGACGGGAGCGTCACCGACTGGCATCTGCCTCACTACACGGGGCTCGCGCGCGGAGGCGCAGGGCTGGTCGTCGTGGAGGCTACGGCTGTTTCGCCCGAGGGGCGAATCACCCCCGGGGATCTTGGCCTCTGGAGCGATACTCACACGGCCGGTGTGGCCACCATTGCCGGCGCGATCTCTGACGCTGGCGCCGTCCCTGGCATCCAACTCGCTCATGCGGGCCGCAAGGCGGGCTGCACGCCGCCATGGGAAGGCGGTGCTCCGATGCCCGCCAACGATCCGCGTGTGTGGGAGCCAATTGCTCCATCGGCCGTGCCGCTGATTCCCGAGCAAGCGCATGTTCCTCGCGCCATGAGCGTCAAAGACATTCGGCGCGTGCAGCAGGACTTTGCTGACGCTGCGCAGCGCGCTCGTGAAGCCGGCTTCAAGTGGATCGAGCTTCATTTCGCCCACGGCTTTTTGGCGCAGAACTTCCTTTCCCATCACTCCAACAAGCGTGATGACGCCTATGGCGGGAGCCTCGAGAACCGCGCGCGCTTCCTTGTCGAGACCGTCGCGGCCGTGCGCCGCGTCTGGCCCGCCGATCTGCCGTTGACTGCCAGGGTCGGCGTGCTTGAGTTCGACAGACAGGACGACAGAAATCTGCCCGAAGCCATTCAGGTTCTCAAATGGCTAAAGGCCGAAGGGCTCGATCTTGTCGATGTCGGCATCGGTTTCTCGACGCTCGCACCTGTTCCGTGGGCGGCGAACCTCCTCGTCGAGACTGCAGGGAACGTGCGCGACGAGACAGGCCTTGAGGTGACGACAAGCTGGTTGATCACAAATGCGAAAGAAGCGGACAGCTTCGTGCGCAAGGGCAAGGTCGCATTCGTCATGCTGGCCAGGCGACTTCTCGACAACCCGCATTGGCCGAACACCGCTGCGCGCGAGCTCGGCGCAAAGACCCAGGTGTTGCCCACGCCGTACGCGTACTGGCTTCAGAACTGGGTCCCAGTCTGAACGTGATCCGCCACCCATTCAAGGATTCACCATGAACAACTCGATCCAACCCGCCCAATCGAGCTCGACGTCGGCGTCGGCTCTGACGCGGCGCGATCTGTTGATCACCACGGCCTTCATCGGCGTAGGACTGACACTCGCACCAAGGGCTTGGGCCGCAACCGCACAAACCAAAGGACCAACCATCATGACCCAGCGAAAACTCGGCAATCTCGAAGTCTCGGCACTTGGTGCCGGGTGCATGAGCATCAGCGCCAACTACGGCTCGCCTGCTGACAAGGGCCAGGCGATCGCGCTGCTGCGCAATGCTCATGAGCGCGGGATCACGTTCTTCGATACGGCAGAAGTCTATGGCCCTTTCACCAGCGAAGAGCTGGTGGGTGAGGCACTCGCACCCATCCGCGACCAGGTAGTGATCGCATCGAAGTTCGGCTTCGACATGGACAACAACGGCGCGCTGAACAGCCGTCCCGAGCACGTAAGGAAGGTGGTCGAGGCATCGCTGAAGCGACTCAAGACCGACCGCATCGATCTCTACTACCAGCACCGCGTGGACCCGGCGGTTCCGATCGAAGATGTCGCCGGCACGATTAAGGACCTGATCGCGCAAGGCAAGGTCTTGCATTTCGGGCTGTCGGAGGCGAGTGCCAAAACCATTCGACGCGCCCACGCAGTGCAGTCGGTGACGGCGGTCCAGACCGAGTATTCCGTGATGAACCGGGATCCGGAGCACAACGGGGTGCTCCAGGCTTGCGAAGAGCTGGGCATCGGTTTTGTGCCGTGGGGACCCGTGGGCATGGGCTACCTGACCGGGAAGATCGATGCGAGCACGAAGCTCGATCCGAAGAGCGACCTGCGCTCTGGCTTCGACCGCTTCTCCCCGGAGAACATCGCCGCTAACAAGCCCTTCCTCGATCTCCTGAAGCGCGTCGCCGTGCGGAAGAACGCAACGCCTGCGCAGGTGGCGCTGGCATGGCTGCTGGCGCAAAAACCCTGGATCGTGCCGATCCCCGGCACCCGAAGTCCTGCCCACTTCGCGGAAAACCTGCAGGCCGTCGCTCTGCCGCTTTCGTCGACCGACCTGCGAGAGATCGACACTGCCTTGGCGAAGCTGACGGTGCATGGCGGTCGCATGAACGCCATGCAGATGAAAGTCGTCGATCACAGCGCGTAGGAGGAATCGATGACTGCGGAGAATCGCCCCGTGCTGACCCTGTATCACTGCCTGAGCGCTCGCTCGTTCAGGCCGCTGTGGATGTTGGAAGAGATCGGCGTGTCATACGACCTCCAGGTGCTCCCCTTTCCGCCTCGTTCGCAGCAGCGCAGCTATTTGGCTGTCAACCCGCTGGGGACGGTGCCCGCGCTCGCAGAGGGTGCGCAGTTGATGACCGAGTCGGCGGCAATCTGCCAGTACCTGGCTGCGCGGTTCTCGCCGGGCGCGATGGACGTGGCCGTCGACGAGCCGGACTACGGCGCCTATCTGAATGCCCTGCATTTCGGTGAAGCAACGCTGACCTTTCCGCAGACGCTGGTATTGCGCTATCGGTACTTCGAGCCCGCAGAGCGTCGCCAGCCGCAGGTGGCGGACGACTACGCCCGATGGTTCCTCGCGCGGCTGCGCAGCTTGGAGCCTGTGCTCGCGACACGCGAATTTCTTTGCGCCGGACGCTTCACCGCAGCCGACGTGTCCGTCGCCTACGCGCTGCTACTCGCCACGCATCTGGACCTGAGCAATCACTTCACCCCGGCCGTTGCGGCCTACTGGGCGCGATTGCAGCAACGCGACGGGTATCGAAAGGCGCTTGAGGTGCAGCACCAGGCCGCGCTGGCCCAGGGCGTGTCCACGATACCCGCACCGGATATCCGATAGTGCTTACATCAAAGCCAAAGCTCAAGTTAGCTTCAACGCGACAGATCGGCGCCACGAGCCGGGACTGCAAAAAGAGGGAATGTCTGCTTGGCAGATGCAGCCGCCTGCTTCGGCGAACCGGCCGGCCGCTTTGGGGTCGTAAGGCGCCGGTCGGCTCCTCTCAACTTGGTCGTCATGACGTTTGGACTTGAGCAGCCGGTTGCTCCCTTACGGCTGACGGCCTGAATCCGGCACCTACAAGCTACCCAGCCTCAGCCGGAGCCAGGAGAGGTAGATCTTCCGCTGTCAGGGACTTTCACCCTTTGCTCCTTGCCAGTTAGCCGGCGAGCACTGTATATTTATACAGTTGCCGTCGCATCCCAGAAAAGCTGGCTCCTGAAGTCAAGCCCGTGCGGCGCCTGCGCTTTCTCCTTCACCTCGAAAGGCAATTATGTTCGTGGACCGAACCGAAATCATCAACGCCGCCAAGGCACTGCGCGCCAGCCAGGAAGAGTCCAGGTACAGCAAGCTCGTCGCGCTCGCGAACAAGCAACTCAAGGCAATGCAAACGGCAATCCAGAGGGGCAAGGAAGAATTCGAGACCAGACTGGTACTCGACATCAACGAAGACAATCCGCAAGCAGCGCTGGAACCGCGCGCGCAACGGCTAGCCGACGACCTCAGAGCGCAGGGCTACACCGTAACGGTGACCACGTTTGCAGAGGTCAGCACCGACCGCAAGAACTGGACGCCGAATATCACGGTCGTCATCGGTCTGGGCGACATGGTTTCCGAAGACGACAACGCGATAGCGGAAAGCACGGTGTCCGACGAGACGGAAGTCGCGCTGGCTGGCGAAGCTGCCAGTGAAATGGCCTGACAGCAGGCGGGCAATCCGAGACAAGGACCGGCATCACGGGGCTTCGCGCACGGTCGCGTGCGTGATGGTTTTTCCAACAAGGGAAATCTGCACGCGATCTACCAGTAGCACGCGATGAAGGAAACCGTGGCGTATAAGGACGCAATAGCCTGCGTCTTGATCGAACGAGGATTGTCACCACGCATGGCGGATCTCACTGGGAGGATCATGCTCGCGCCGTGAGCGTGTGCGCGGCTATCCCTGCTGGCTTCATCGAGGTCGGCGATCGGCCATGAAGCGTCATTCGCTCGCACCGTTGCTCAGACACTCAGACGTCGGCTCCGCTCAGTAAGCTGTCCTTCCATTTGCGCCCGTGAACGTTGCGACATCGGCCATTCTATTGAAAAACTCCCCGACCAACGTCCCAACCAGGTTTTTAGGGTGTCCTCCAACCCCTAACCGTGTTCATGAGCGGTTTGTAGAGCGATCTGAGAGGCCGACTTTTCGCGAGCCAATCCGACAACTGCAAGGAGGGAGTCTTTCAACAGAATCTGGCCGAAGCTACCGTTCACTCGCGTCCTCGGCGTAACCGCTAGGTGCTAGTGCCGCATTTTCGCTCTAGTTTTGAGTCAACTGCGTAGTACCGCACTTGCTCTTCCACAATGAGACCGAAGCCCCCGCTCAATATCCGGCCGGACGCGAGACTTCAGATGGGGTGTACCTTGAAATCCGCCAACACCCGCGCCGCGCCGGGATAGTCCAGGAACTTCACCGCTTCCTTGAGCTTGATCTTCTTTTTTGCGCGCTCAAAAACAACCAAGGCCTCTTCCGTATTGACGTGCCGGGAGATGTACAGAAATCCATCCACACCCGCTCCGTGGTCATGCACAGCACGGGACCACTGCTGCGGAAGGGAATAGGGGGTCACGGTCGAAAGAGAACCGTCACCACCGATCGACTTCAGCGGAACGCCATGCAGGACAGCCACTTTCAATGGCGCGCCCTCAAAGGTGAACACGTAGCGGTCGAACTCCGAACAGGCAATACGAACCCCACCATGCTTCGGGTCAGCCACTTCGTTGTGCAAGACCGTTTCCGCGAAGGCGACGTGGACATTGAAGCCAAAGTAGCAGGTCCCATAGCGCATGCGGTTATACACAATTGTCCCCATCATCGACGGCTCGTAATCCTCGCAAAGTCTTCGCAGCGACATGAACTTCTTTCAGGCCAAGCCAAATCGTCTTCACGCCGGGCTCGCCATCGCTC
>NZ_QKWJ01000071.1 GCF_003353055.1 Cupriavidus lacunae | reverse complement strand
TGACGATCAACGGGCACGAAACGACTCATCTATGGGCTCACTCAGCGAACAGTGAATTTATCAACGCTCAACCCGTCCCGCCGGACGACTGGAGATCCCCGAAAATCCGACAATCTCCTAGCGGGCTACTACCTCGACCATTCTGCCCACTTTAGGTGGCCTCACCACCTATGGATGTGGCTCCTGGCCTAAGGCGCCTATGGCTGGATCCTTGGTGCATTGTTCGGTGTCACATTGCCGTGGCAGCGGCTGGTGCGGGCGGCTGCGTGTTACGCCTATGATCTTTCGCCACTTCCCCGTTACATCTCTACCCACCGCATATTGCGCCGCACAACGATGTCCGGTATGATTTAAGGTTCCCCGTTCTGCGCACACCGGATTCCGCGAGAGGCATCCCGGCCTCGACTGTCCGTGCATCATTCCACGATTTCGTGCGCACCCCGACAGGAAAATTGACCTGCCGTTATGCCCGCGACGATCGTCGGCCAACCTGTCGAGGAGAATGTATTGGCAAATCCAGTTCGCGACAATTCAGTACCCCGCGTGATCGCGGTTACGTCAAAAGCCGGCCGCCGCGCGCCAAAGGAAAAGACCCACGCCGTCGCAACACCGCTGGACATCGCGTCAATGGCGCGCCAGGACGAGGAGCGTCACCGCCAGATGCGCGCGCTGATCGCGCTTGGCCGTGAGCGCGGCTATCTCACCCACGCGGACATCAACGATCACCTGCCCGACAACTTTACGCAAACTGCTGCGATGGAGACAATCGTCAGCACGTTCGGCGACATGGGGGTGGCCGTGTACGAGCAGGCGCCGGACGCAGAGGCGCTCCTGCTAAACGACGCTGCGGCCGCCGTGGCATCCAACGATCAGGCGGACGAGGAGGCAGAAGCTGCACTGTCGACCGTCGATTCCGAATTCGGCCGCACTACTGATCCGGTCCGGATGTACATGCGTGAAATGGGTACCCGCGATCTGCTGACCCGCGCGGGCGAAATCGAGATCGCAAAACGCATCGAAGACGGCCTGCAGGACATGATTCAGGCGATCGCCACGTGTCCGTCGATCGTGTCCACGATTCTTGTCGACGCGGACCGCATCGCTGCTGGCGAACTGCGTATCGACGAATTGGTCGATGGCATCAGCGACGACGTGAATGAAAGCGAAATGGCGCTGGAGTCCGAAGAAGTTGAAGTGGAAGCAGACGCCTCCGATGATGACCCAGACGGTGACGACGTTGAAACGGACGCCGGGGATCCGGAGAAAACGAACGCGGCCCGCCTCGAACAACTCACGAGCGACAGTCTTGCGGTTTTCGCGCGCGTGCGTGCATTGTTCGAGCAGTTGCCGGATGTACCCGTTACTGGCAAAACCCGTTCCGCGGCCGTTGCGCAATTGCGCTCGGCAATCCAGCGCGAACTGGCGCCGATCCGCTTTACGGCCAGAACCATCGACCGCCTGTGCGCCAGTGTGCACGCACAGGTTACTGAGGTTCGTGCGATCGAACGCAGCATCCTGGAGATCGCCGTCGACCGTTGCGGCATGCCACGCGAGGCGTTTGTCGAGTCGTTCCCGGGCCACGAGACCGACCTTGCATGGACCAGCCGCATGGCGGCGACTTCGCGGCAATTTGGCGCGGCGCTTGAGCGACATCTGCCGGCCATTCAGGCCGGGCAGCAGAAACTCATCGACATCGAGGCCTGGGTCTCGCTGCCACTCCAGCAGCTCAAGCAGATCAACCGCCAGATGAGTGCCGCGGAGTTGAAAATGCGGCAGGCCAAGCGGGAGATGATCGAAGCGAATCTTCGTCTTGTCATTTCAATTGCCAAGAAATACGTGAACCGCGGCATGCAGTTCCTGGATCTGATCCAGGAAGGCAATATTGGCCTGATGAAGGCGGTGGACAAGTTCGAATACCGGCGCGGCTGGAAGTTTTCGACGTACGCCACTTGGTGGGTCCGCCAGGCTGTCACGCGTGCGCTTGCTGATCAGGCGCGCACCATTCGTGTGCCGGTGCATATGATCGAGATGGTCAACAAGCTGAACCGGATTTCGCGCGAATTCCTGCAACAGACGGGACAGGAAGCGCATCCCGCCGTGCTCGCGGAGCGCATGGAGATGTCCGAGGAAAAAGTGCGCAGTATCCTCAGGATCGCGAGGCAACCGGTCTCGCTCGAGACCCCTGTGGGCGACGATGCCGACGCGACGCTTGGCGACATGATTGAGGATGTCTCTGCGAGTTCACCGACTGAGGCTGCGATTCACGCGAACATGCGCGCCGCGATCGATGAGGCGCTCGACGAGTTGTCGCCGCGCGAGGCCAAGGTCCTGCGGATGCGATTCGGGCTCGATACGACCTCTGACCACACGCTTGAAGAGGTCGGCAAGCAGTTCGACGTGACCCGCGAGCGGATCCGTCAGATTGAGAGCAAGGCGATGCGCAAGCTGATGCACCCCAGTCGCGCTGACAAGTTGAGGCCCTTTCTCGAGCGCTGAACAAAGGCGAGGAGTACGCCCTCCTTTCGACGCCCTACTCCAGTCCCACAGCGATCACGCATTGGCCCGATCGCTGCCCTGACAGGACGCGTTTGCGGCGCGGAGAACTTACAGCGCTTTGATGCTCGCTGCCTGTTTCCCCTTGGGACCTTGCTTGACTTCAAAACTGACCTTCTGGCCCTCCTGAAGTGATTTGAAGCCGTTTCCCTGAACCTCGGAGAAGTGCGCGAACAGGTCATCGCCGCCGTCGTCCGGCGTGATGAACCCAAAACCCTTCGCATCGTTAAACCACTTGACGGTACCTGTTGCCATGTTCTGAATGTTCCAAGGAAGACTAGTTGTAGATGACGCCACCGGCCTGCGCCAGACGTGCGGCTATCTTGTATCACAGGTGAGCCGTCGCCGACAATCCAGGTTTTTTCGAGCGGATCCGACAAGCTGTGCCATGACGTTGTGAGCGAAGGCTTGCGTCAGCTCGCCGGTCAGCGTGGTTTCGAGAACGCGACCAGTTGCCGCAGCGTGCGATCGCGCTGCAGCGGGACGCGATGTTCGTACAGCCACCGTTTGAGATCCTGCAGCAAGCCATTGCGATCCTGTCTGACCGAGATCGGCCTTGAGCCAGGTCACCACATAGTGGCGCTGATGCTCCGTCATCGCGCCGAAGCTGAGCGCCCGATACGCGCAGGCCTGGTGCTCGACCAGCGTGTCGATGTGACATCATAAAGCGCGTACAGCGTGCCGAGATCGGGCGGTTCAATGCCCTGTTGCTCGCCCAGGTGTAGCCAGAGATTGCGCGGTACGTACCGGCAGGCATCGAGTGTGCGCCCCGTCATGGGGGACTGAAGCCATGGCGACACAAGGGGATTCCGCCGATAGTGGTTGGACGCTGGAATTGGGGAGTTTCTCCAGGCCTCAACAGTTTCCGGCATGGCCTGAGGATTCACTCCGCCACGTCTGACTCGCGAATTTTGCCCAGGCCAGCGCCTTCATTTCCAGCTAGCCAAATTGATCGATCTCAGCGCGCCGCCCCCCCTTTGGGGTAATACGTTTTGACTATGGCAACAAAGTTAAGGCTGCGGGGGATTGACGACGCACTGTTTCGCGACAAATACAACCTCACGAACCGACAAGGGCCTCCTCCATACGACTCATACCGTGGACTGTTGCAATTGCGTAACCTTCGCAATACAGCCCGCCGATGGGGGACCGAGGCTTGAGGGGGATACCAAGGTCGGAGCACCAACAGGGCGACCAGAAATTGCCGCCCTCTTGGTCGCCGCTCTCACTCACACATTCACTTCCAAGCAATGGCGGCGGGCTGTACCTTTCACTGCAGGGATTTCACTCGCCCCTACTTCGATGCAGCAACATCAAAGGATGATGTCATCGCCAATCCGGCCTCCGCCTGTCGAAGGCCCCGTGAGGGGCTGTGAGCGGTCATCCGAGCTGAGGTTGGCAATTGGCTCTTCATCGGCCGACTCGGTCCTTCGGCGCTGCCACCCTCACGCCTTTGCCGACGTCGCGGGTCGTGCCGGAATCGCGCATGAATTGGCGTCGAACTATTGCTTGAGCCCTGCCCCCTGGTGCAATCGTATCTATCGAGTGTCGTCGCGCGTCCAGGGGTGCATCAGCCACTGAACGACGAGGGACTCGCGTGACTTGCCAGATACCCGGCCGTCTACATTAACTTCCCCGCCTCGGCCCCCGTGTGCGCGGGCAGTTGCGGCCCCGGCAATCTGCAACTGATCAACGGATTGTTCGATTGTCATCGTAACCACCAGCCCGTGCTGGTCATCGCCGCCCATATCCCTTCGACCGAGATCGGGCTTGGCTACTTCCAGGAGACCCACCCCCAGGAGCTGTTCAGGGAATGCAGCCACTTTGCCGAGCTGGTCTCGAACGCGCAGCAGTTCCCCCGGCTGCTGGAGCGCGCGATGCGCACCGCGATCGAACAGCGCGGCGTGGCGGTTATCGTCTTGCCGGGTGACGTCGCGTTGAGCGAGGGGCCGGAAGCATTGCCCGCCTGGACCGAGTCGGCGCACCCCGCCATTATCCCGGCGCAGGCCGACCTTGACCGGCTCGCCGATCTGCTCAACGGCTCCGAGGCGGTCATGATGCTCTGCGGAAGCGGAACCGCCGACGCACACGACGAGGTCATCGCGCTGGCCGACACGCTCGGCGCGCCGATCGTGCACGCGCTGCGCGGCAAGCCCTTTGTCGAGTGGGACAACCCCTTCGATGTCGGCATGACCGGCCTGATCGGCTTCAGCTCCGGCTACCACGCCATGGAATCCTGCGACGCCCTGCTCATGCTCGGCACGGATTTCCCGTACCGGCCGTTCTATCCGGACAAGGCAAAGATCCTGCAGATCGACTGGAAGGGCGCGCAGCTCGGCCGCCGCGCTCCGCTGACGCTGGGACTGGTCGGCGCGGTCTGGGAAACCATCCAGGCTCTGCTGCCGCGCCTGGGGCGCAAGGCCAACCGCCAGTCCCTCGAGCATGCCTGCGCCCACTATGCTTCGGCACGGCAGGGACTGGACGACCTGGCCACGCCCTCCGGTCCCGGCAGGCCGATCCACCCCCAGTACCTGGCGCGGATGATCGACGAAGCGGCTACGGAAGACGCAATCTTAACCGCGGATGTCGGCACGCCAACGGTCTGGGCCGCCCGCTACCTGACCATGAACGGCAGGCGCCAGCTCCATGGCTCGTTCAACCATGGCTCCATGGCCAATGCAATGCCACAGGCACTTGGCGCGCAAGGGGCCAACCCTGGCCGTCAGGTTATTTCACTGTCCGGCGATGGCGGCCTGTCGATGCTGCTGGGCGACCTGCTGACCGCGCGACAGCTGAATCTGCCGATCAAGGTGGTCGTCTTCAACAACAGCCTCCTTGGCTTCGTGTCGATGGCGCTCAAGGCAGCGGGCTACCTCGATACCAACGTCGACCTGGCTCCGACAGACTTCGCCGCGATCGCCGAGGGGGCGGGCTTGCTCGGCATCCGGGTCGAGGAGTCCGAAGACGTGGCCAAGTCGCTGGGCGATGCCTTTTCACACGACGGGCCGGCGCTCGTCGACGTGGTCACAGCCAGGCACGAACTGGCCATGCCGCCAAAGATCGAGCTGGCGCAGGCAAAGGGATTCAGCCTGTATATGCTGCGCGCCATCCTGAGCGGGCGAGGCGATGAAATCGTGGACCTTGCGAGAATAAACCTGCGATAGCCCGCGCCTCCGAGTCTCAACGTGACAGCAATTTGACTCTCTGCACCCTGGCGACCAAACTGTAAGCGCCACTTCACACAGGAAGGCAGGCACACCTCAGGGAGGCAAACATGCCCAAGGGAAAAGAAAAGGCCAGGCTCGCCCCATCTGACTCGGGCGAGCATAGGAAGTCCATGTCCTTCAAGGAATACAGGAAGGCGCTGCTGCCTCTGCATGTGGAGCTGGTCAAGCTGCAGGAGTGGGTGGTCCAGAGCGGCGCCAAGATCTGCATCGTCTTCGAGGGACGGGACGGCGCTGGCAAAGGGGGCACCATCAAGGCGCTCACGGAGCGTGTGAGCCCGCGCGTGTTCCGCGTCGTGGCCCTGCCGGCGCCAACCGACCGCGAGAAGACGCAGATGTACGTACAACGCTACCTGCCCCACTTACCGGCAGCCGGGGAAGTGACGATCTTCGATCGCAGCTGGTACAACCGCGCGGGCGTCGAGCGCGTCATGGGATTCTGTACCGAGGAGCAGGTAGAGAGCTTTCTGCGCGCCGTGCCATTGGTCGAGCAGGCCATCATTCACTCCGGCGTTCTGCTGTTCAAGTATTGGCTTGAAGTCAGCCAGGAGGAACAGACACGCAGGCTTGAGGCGCGCATCCACGATGGTCGCAAGCTATGGAAGTTGTCCGACATGGACCTGAAGTCCTACAGCCGCTGGTATGACTACTCCCGCGCCCGCGACGCGATGTTCCGCGCCACCGACACGGCCATGGCACCGTGGCACGTGGTCAATTCCGACGACAAGCAGCGCGCGCGCCTGAATGTCATCAGTGACCTGCTGAACAGGATTCCTTACGAGAGCATGCCGCGCAAGGAGCCTGTCCTGCCCAAGCGGCAAAAGCCGGAAGGCTATGTGGAGCCGGACTACCCATACAAGTACGTACCCGAGAAGTTCTAGGCCCCCTTTCGAAGCACAAGTCCAGGAGACGTGACCATGCAACACGGATGGCAACCCCAGGCTGGCCGCCGTCGCTTGTTCGCTGGTGCGTGCCGCATGGCAACGGGCTCTGTCAGCCCGCCGATGCCCCGCTGGCTGCATGACTACCGCAAGGAATGGGCGGCACCGGATGTGGTGGCCGGGCTGACGGCTGCCGCGGTGGTCATCCCCAAGGCGCTTGCCTATGCAACCATTGCCGGCCTGCCAGTCCAGGCAGGCCTGTATACCGTCTTTGCCCCAATGCTGATCTACGCCATGCTCGGCAGTTCGCGTACGCTCAGCGTGAGTACAACGACGACGCTCGCGATCCTGGTCGCCGCGGCATTCTCCAGCCTGGGCCCGCACCCCGATTCATCGACGCTGATCGCGGCGTCGGCCACGCTGACGTTCCTGGTAGGCGTCATGCTCCTCGCGGCACGACTGCTGCGCCTCGGCTTCGTCGCCGACTTCATCTCCGAGCCCGTGCTGGTCGGCTTCAAGGCGGGGATCGGCATTGTCATCGTGGTGGACCAGATCCCGAAGCTGCTTGGCATTCATATTCAAAAGGGTTCGTTCTTCCATAACCTGCTGGCCATTGCGCAGGGCATACCGCATGCGTCACTGGCGACCGCGGCCGTGGGTATCGCGATGGTCGGAATCCTGTTGACAATGGAGCACTGGATGCCGCGGGCTCCCGCGCCCCTGATTGCCGTGGCTGCCGGCATTGCCGGCGTTGCACTCCTGAACCTCCCTGCCCATGGCGTGGCCAGTGTCGGGAAGGTGCCGACCGGCCTGCCGCCGTTGACGCTCCCCGACGTGGAACTGATGCAGCAGCTGTGGCCCGGAGCGCTTGGCGTTGCGCTGATGAGCTTTACGGAAAGTATCGCCGCCGGCCGGGCGTTCGTGCAAAGCGGCGAGCCGCCGCCGGCGGCAAATCGGGAATTGATGGCCACGGGATTCGCGAACCTGGGCGGTGCTTTCCTTGGCGCCATGGCAGCCGGCGGCGGGACCACGCAGACCGCCGTCAATCAGATGTCCGGCGCGCGATCCCAACTGGCCGGCCTGGTGACCGCCCTGGCATCCCTGGGGACGATGCTGGTGCTCGCACCATTGGTGGGCCTGATGCCGGAAGCCACCCTTGCAGCCGTAGTCATCGTCTATTCCATCACGCTGATCAAGCCCGCCGAATTTCGCCTGATCCTCAGTGTTCGACGGACAGAATTCAGTTGGGCGGTCATTGCCATGGCGGGCGTTGTCGCGTTGGGTACCTTGCAGGGAATCGTGATTGCCATCATCGTTTCCCTGCTGGCCCTGGCCTACCAGACGTCCGACCCGCCCATCTATATGCTGGTCCGCAAACCGAACACCAACGTATTCCGTCCACGGTCGGATGCGCATCCTGAAGACGAAACGATTCCCGGCTTGCTGATGCTGAGGCCGGAAGGGAGAGTCTATTTTGCGAATGCGCGGCGTATCGGTCATAAGCTCAGGCCAATGGTTGCCCAGGCCGCGCCAAAGGTGCTGGCCCTGGACCTGGCCGGCGTTTCGGACCTGGAGTACACCGCGCTCCATATGCTGATCGACGCGGAAAAGAGGTTGCGCGAGGAAGACGGGGTCCTGCTCTGGCTGGTCGGCATGAATCCCGATGTGCTCGCGATGGTCCAGCACTCTCCGTTAGGCGAAACGCTGACGCGCGACCGGATGTTCTTCACCCTTGACCTGGCAGTCGCCAGATTTCAGGCTGGCCAGGCCAATGCCCCCTAATGTCCATGCAAGAGGGAATCATGTCACGCCTGCTTTTGACCAATATCGAACCCGGCACCTCGGATGACGAAGTTCGCGCGTTTCTCGGCAAGTACGGTCTCCCGCCCTGCGACGCCATTGAGCAGGTGCCTGGTGATGGCACGCGGCCGTCCGTGGTGCTGGAGTTCAGTGAGCTTGATGCGGAAACGCTGCACAGGTATGCAGAACGCATCCATCACATGTTCTGGAAGAGCCGCGAACTGACCGCACAGGTACTGACCGACCGTTTTGCCTGACCACGGGTTGCCGCGATCCGGTATCGAACCGGATCGCGGATATGCGGCCTCGGCATTCATGAACCTGGCTTTTGCGGCGGGGTTTCTGCCGAAAAGGCGCTTGAATTCCCGGCTGAACTGAGTCAGGGGAAGTCTGGCCAAAAATAGTCGGGCTGCGTCCCCGAAGCCAGCCGCACGGCGCTTTTTCGACTATGTTAAGAGGAGCTTCAGGTTCACCTGACGACCGGCAGGCGGCTGGCGCGGTGCGCTACCGTGATGACCGCAGGGAGGTAGTCCGATGGCTGCGTCTGTGTCGATGGAACGTGCCCCGGCCGGACAGCCGCACTGCCGTATCGCGAACGGCACAGCGATTCTCGAAGGGTTGTGGACGTTTTCCGCACTGCACGGCCAGATCGCCGCCACCGAAAGGGCACTTCACGCCCTGGCCGCATCGCGCTGGGACATCAGCGGCGTGGAGCGCTTTGACACCGTCGGCCTGCGTCTGCTTGTGCGGAGCTGGAATCGCGTGCTGCCGCAGCAGCTTGTCTGCAGCGACGCGCAGCGCGCACTGCTGGAACAGATCCTCGCGGTCGGCGATGCGCCGCCTTTGCCAAGGCGACATATCCTCATCGATACGCTGACAGCAATCGGTGAAGCCCTGCTCCATCCATTCAGCCATGTCGGGGATTTTCTGCGCCTCCTGGGCGGGTATGTGCTTGCCTCGCTTGTCATGGCGGTGCTGGCCGACCAGCACGTCGTGGCCAACGGCACCCTGGAAGAAGTCCGCAAGGTCGATCACCCCTTTATCCACCAATACTTCATGACCGGCGCGTCCTGACTGTCGCCAGGCCAATCCACGGGAGGCATCATGGAAAGCAAGACCTATGCGCTCTTCACCGGCATCTTCTTCGTCGTGCTGGTGGCAGCCGGTGCCGCGCTTGCCGTCTGGATGGGGCGCACCCGCGACGTCTATGCCCAGGACCTCACGCTGATTTCCGAAGAGTCCGTGAGCGGCCTCAACCGCGAAGCGCCTGTGCTCTACCGCGGCATTCCCGTTGGCAAGGTGGCCGATCTGCGGATCAATCCCAAGAACCAGAAGCAGGTCGTGATCACGGCGCGCCTGTCGCAGCCGCTGCGCCTGAGCACCGCGACCACGGCGAGGCTGGTCAGCCAGGGCATCACGGGCCTGTCGGACATCGAACTGCTGGACAGCGGGCGCGGTTCCCCGCTTGACCAGGACAACGCCGCCATTCCGCTGGAGCAATCGTCGTTGCAACGCGTCGGCGCCTCCTTGCCCGAAGCTGTGGACGACTTGCGGCGGCTCACGCAGGCGCTGATCGAGATCGTCAACCCGGCCATGCGCGAAGACCTGCAGAACACCATGCACAATGTCAGCATCGCGTCCGGCGAACTTCCGGATTTGCTCAAGTCCGCCCGCACCAGCCTGGGCGGGGTCGACCGCCTGACGGGCGACCTGCGCGGCCTTACCGCGGACCTGAAGACTGAAGTCGCCGGCTTGCAGCGCGAAGCCACGGGCACGCTGTCCGGCTTTAAGGGCATGGCAAGCAGTTTTGACCGTTCCGCGGCGCGAGTGGACCGCAATATCCTTCCCCAGCTGGAGCAGACGCTGCAAGGCGTCGATGAAATGACCAGCTCGCTCAATGAGGTCGCGGTTCAGCAGCGCGACGATCCGCAACGGATCATCTTCGGCAAGCATCCCGCCAGGCCCGGCCCGGGCGAAGTTGGATTCGGAGGCTGATTGTGCCGACACATCTTCTCCAGAGAGCATTCGCAAACCTGCTACCGGGTGGGTTGCTTGTATGCCTGCTCGCGGCGTGCGCCTCGGCACCTACGCAACCGACGCGGTGGTCCATTACCGGTGGGGAGCGTGCCGCCACCGCCGCCGGTAAGCTTCCGCCCGGCCTGCAGTTGCGGGTCACGGCTGCGCCCTGGATCAACCAGACCGGCTTCCTGTACTCGCTCGACTACAAGGCCGCCCAGGCAGTCGAAGTCTATGCGCAAAACCAATGGATCGACCGGCCGCCAGTGCTGATCGAAGACCTGATGATGCGCGCCTACGCCCAGGCGCGATCGTCGCCGCAGCCGGCACGCGCGGCCGGCGAACCGCGTCCGCTCGCGCTCAGCCTGCGCGTAGTGGAGTTCGTCCAGCACTACGCCAGCGCCACCGAGAGCGAGGCGCGGGTGGCGGCGGTTGCAACGCTGAGCGAGTCGAACCCGGCGCAGGTACGCAGTGCCATGTTCCGGGCACAGGTGCCGACACGCACGCCGGATGCAGCCGGGGGCGCGCAGGCATTCTCGGAGGCCAGCGATCAGCTGATCGAGCAGGTCTTCAGCTGGGCGGCAGCGCCTTGATTCTGGAGAACGGATGGCTACCGAGAAGCTACCCCTCCTGCTTGCCACCAAGCTGATTCCGCCGCGCCTGCCGGCAGGGCTGATCGATCGACCGCGCCTGCTCGATCTGATGGTCACGGCCACGCGCCTCACCGTGATTAAGGCCCCCGCCGGGTTCGGCAAGACCTCGCTGGCAACGGCGTGGCTCACGCGCGATTGCGTTCTGGTGGCACCCGCTCGGCCGCTATCGCTGGATGGCGGCGACGATGAGCCGGCCCGCTTCCTCCATCATCTGGCGAAGGCGCTGCGCCAGGCGTGCAGCAGCGTGGGCGCATCGGCCATCGGTCTCACGGCGGAAACGTCCCTCGTTCCGGCGCAAACCGTCATTGCGACCCTGATCAATGAGCTCGCCGAGATCGAGGACGAGGTCTACTTGTTCCTGGACGACTATCACCTGATCAACCTCCCGGCGATCCATGACGCCGTGGCGTTCATGCTCGCGCATGCGCCGTCGAATCTCCATCTGATCATCGGCACGCGCTCCGACCCGCCCCTGCCGCTCGCGCGCCTCAGGGCGCAGAACGAGCTGCTGGAGATCGAAGCGTCGATGCTGCGGTTCAGCCTCGACGAGACGCAGCGTTTCCTGGAACACGAATGTGCGGGCAAGCTGCCGGAGCCCGACGTCAGCAGCCTGCACGCAACGACGGAAGGCTGGGCAGCAGCGCTGCATATCCCCGCATCGACGCTGCGGCGCTGAGTCTGTTCCATCATTTGTTTCTGCAATCGTTTGCGAAGATCTTGCCGAATTCATTTCCTCGCGTCTATACGGATAAAGAGCTTGCTCATCAAGGCATTCGCGACAAGCTCGTCCCCGATCACAACGTCCGACGCGCCGGCGCTCTCAAGCAGGTTTTTCCGTAAGTTATTCTCACCGGGCACGGCGATAGCGAGCGTAGGATTGAGTGTATGGGCCATCAATGTGACAGCCAGCTTATTGTCAGCATCGTGGACAGCCACGACAAGGAGCTTTGGCGCAATCAAGCCGCGCGAGCCTGAGGACTTCGTCGAACACGCCAGGTGAGCCAAGTAAGGCCATATACTCATGAGCGCATGCTCGCTCGGCCGCGTACCGATCCGCTACCAAGACCAGTATTGTCTCGCCTGCCTCGCGCAATCGTTCCGCCACCAATTCACCAAGCGCATCGAAGCCAACCACGACGACATGGTTGACAAGCCTTTCCAGCTTGCGCTCCATCGCCCTGTTCTCGCGATACGCCATCACGTCGTCGCCTGACAGCATCCCTGTAATCCTTGAAACTGCGTAGCCGCCGACCAGCATGGTCGCAAACATGGCCAACAGCATGAACATCTTCTTGCGATCATCGAATTCGGAGAAATCGCCGAGCGTGGTGACAAGGTTCATGCCGTCCCACAATGCTGCAAACATTTTGGCGCCGGGCGATGCGTTCGATCGATCAAGCAGCGCCAGCCCCACGACGGCACCGACGAGCAGCAAGACCAGCAAACCAATCGTATGGCGCACACGACGACGCCATTCCCGTATTCGAAGCGCTCCAAGGTGAGGTTCATCGACCCGATAGAGCCACATCATTTACCTCCCTAATCCAATAAGGGAATGAGCAACGGGGGCTGCATTATATCGCTCGTCGTTTTTCCCGCATTTTTCTTGCACCGCGCGATCAATCCGTGTATGTGTCCGTGAACAATATTCCCCCTTCAGGATAGGTCATTCACGAGAAAACAGTTTAAGACTAAAGACCTTGATCGGACGATCGAAGCTGTCTTTGACCAAGAATTTCAGAGTTTCATGTTTGCCGGGGCAAGCGTGGCACGGGAGGGAGGGGGCCGGTTCGGTGCGAATGGTAGCCAAGACTGGAGGGACAGCTAGAACTTGTGACGGATGCCAAGCACCGCACCGAACTGGTTTTCCGAGCCAGCAACAGTGCCGAAGCCGCTGCCCTGGATGGCGCCGGGGCCACCCGCGGTCAGACCCAAATTCGAACCATCCTTGTTCCTGGCGTAACCCAGATTCAAGTAAGCATCGGTACGCTTGGACAGAGCGTAGTCAGCCGATGCCACGAAGCTCCACGGATCCGCCTTGGTGCCCCGGAAGTCCTGGAAGTAGGCAACGCCTGTCAGGGACAATGCCGGAGTCAGCAGATAGCGCAGACCCAGCCAGTACAGATTCGAGACGTTGTTAGCGCCGAGGTTACCCGGCAGCGTGGCGCCACCGAGCGCCTTGGCCCAACGATAACCAGCGTAGGCCTTGACGGGGCCGATTGCGTACGAACCAGCCAGGCTGGCGCGGCGAATCTCGGCATCCGTCAGGGCACCGGTCGCGGCCAGGCCGAGGTTGGTTGCGTCGTAGACAGCGCCGACGGCGAGCGGACCAGCAGCGTAGGTCAGGCTGGCGCTGTACTCACGCCCAATCCTGGGGCTGCCAGGGACTTCACCAAAGGCGCCGGCGCCAGTGTTCGCGCCAAAGCTGTACAAGGCCCTGGCGGACAGGCCATTGAAGGTGCCGACGTACTTGACCGAGTTATCGGCACGGCTGGCGAAAGCTGCGTCCTGCCCGAGGATCGAGTAGTTGGTGCTGATGGCCATCGGGTCGAAGTCAGCGTCGAAATCATGGAGCGGGGTCTGATGCCGACCCAGCGTCAGGGCGTTCCAGTTGTTCTGCAGGCCAACATAGGCCTGGCGACCAAACAGACGGCCTGAGAACGATGACTTGCCGTCGTCCACCGTGAAGCCGTTTTCCAGCGTGAAGACACCCTTCAGACCTCCTCCCAGGTCTTCTACGCCGCGCAGGCCCCAACGGCTGCCTGCCAGGTTGCCGGAGGTCAGGCGCGTCGCGTCATGGTTGCCGCCGGGTTGGTGGTTTTGGTAATCGCTTACGGGCATGTTCGCTCCATTAGCAGTTCAGCGCCGCACCCAGGAAGTCGCCGAAGGCGCGGTAGAAACCGGCCTCGTCGTCCCACGGGATCATGTGGCCGGCGTTGGCGACATGTGCAAGCAGCAATGCGGGCAGCAGCTTGCGCATCTCTTGCACGTCTTCCTCCCGGATCACGTCGCCACGGCCCGCGGTCATCAGCAGGGTCGGCACGGCGACATGCGGCAGGTCGGCGTGGATATCGTCCTCATGGAAGCCATTGAAGCTGGCCAGGATCGCGCGCTCGTCGCAGGTATGCAGCCATTGCGCGCGCAGGCGCAGTTGGTCCTCGGTCCAGGTCGGGCAGAAGCGGCGCATGCCTTCCACGTCGATGCCCTGCTGCGCCAGCCGGATCGAATCGATGTACCACGGCAGTAGCGACGGATACGGACGGCGGCCCGGGCCCGACACCGGCGGATCGACTAGCACCAGGCGCGTCAGGCCTGCGGGCTTGCCGCGCGCGGCGCGGATGCCGATGCGCGCGCCCATCGAATGGCCAACGACGGCATAGCGCTGCAGCCCCAGTGCCTGCGCAAACGCAACCACATCGGCAGCCTGCGCGTCGAGGCTGTAGTCCAGCTCCGCGCCGGCCTGCGACAGGCCGCGGCCGCGCACGTCGAGCACATAGGTATCGAACTGCCGGCCGAACTGCTCGCCGACAAAGCCCCAGGTCACCGCCGGGCTGGTAATGCCCGGCACGATGATGACGGCATCGCGCTGCGCACGCGCGCCGCCCTGCCCGCCATAGCGCAGGTAGTGCTGGCGGATGCCGTTGGCGTGGACGTTGGCGCCGTAGAGGAAGGTGCTGTCTGCCATGGCCGCCCCCTTCAGTAAGCGCCCGACAGCAGCGCGCCGGCGCCCGGCACCACCGGCTCCAGCCCGAGCCGCTTGAGCAGCGCGTAGGTGGTGGCGACCGCGGCGGTGACCACCGGCTTGCCGGTCATCGCCTCGACCTTGGCCACGGCCGGCAGCGACGGCATCTGCACGCACGCCGACAGCACGATGACATCGGCATCGGCCGTATTCATCTGCGCGACGATCTCCGGCAGGCGTGCCGGGTCGTGGCGGCCGACTTCGAGGTTATCGGGGATCTCCAGCGCGCGGTAGTCGACCACCTCATAGCCCTCGTTGCGGATGTAGTCGACCACCAGCTCGGTCAGCGGCTTCATATAGGGCGCCACCACGGCGATGCGCTTCGCGCCCATCACCTTAAGCGCATCGACCAGCGCACCGGCGCTGGTGATCACCGGCGCATCGCCGCCGTTCTCGGCGGTGTGCGCCTGCAGGCGCTGCTCGGACACGCGGTGGTAGCCGTGGCCCATCGCCATGATGGCCACCAGGCAGGCGTAGCCAAGCACGTCGACGCGGGCGTCGCTCAGTTCCACCGCGCAGCGGTCGGATTCGGCGTCCATGGCCGCCAGCTCTTCCTTGACCACCTTCTTCATCCGCATCCGGCTTGAGTGGAAGGTGAAGCGTTCCGGGCGCACCAGCTGGCGCGCGGCCAGCATCGCCGGGATCTCGGTTTCCATGGTGGTGTTGGAGCTCGGCACGATCTGGCCGATGCGATACGTCTTCGTCATAGCGCTCTCTGGTTTTGCGGGTCGGCAGAGGGGCGCACAAGCAGTGGCGCGATCATGACGACATGCTCCCCACCATCACGCCGCACTCATGTGCCCGCCGGTGTAGGAACATTACCCGCGGGTAGATGGCCCAGACAGGTGTTTTGCGGCCATCATTCGATGTCTGGGGCAGAGGCTGTCTCGCCTGAAATGGCGGTCCGTCTCGTTCGCGGCCCAGACAGGCGTGCATGAGGAAGCAGTGAAGCTTTGCAAAGGCCTGCTCGCGTTTGGCCCATCTGTAATGGTTGTTGCCACGGCGCAGTTGTGGCGAAAGCGATGGAAGGATTCATCGCACCACGCGCCGACACGCCAGTGCCCACGCTGCGGGGGCCTCGTCGACAGCGCGACCCGCGCGCGTGGTGGTGCCGGCGGCCGTGCTGGTGCCGCACGACAAGCTGCTCGTGCCGCCCGCCCTGACGCTCTCTGAAGACACTTACTGACGAGCTTGACTGACATCGGCGCCTGAATCGCGCGGTCCACGTCGGCCCGGGGGCCAGACATCCTTGTAGCTATCCTTCACGCAACGACTCGGCTCAATATCGCCGAGCATTTCATCGTCATCGGGACACATTCCCTATACGCATATGAAGCCGCGGCCGGAGTTCTCAGATAACGTTCGGCCGAGGGAATCCACACCTATGTCCAAGACGGTCAAGAAACGGTACCTGAAGGCGCTCAACCGGCGTCTGAAGAAGGAGTCGGCGGGTAAGTGAGATGCCGGGTCGCAAGGCAATGCGATGCCTCAATTTCCACGTACCACGATGCGGTGCACGACGCCTAGCCCTACGGACGGGAGATATTCGCCTGCAGGCACTTTGAGCAAGGTATCGACCTAGGATTTGCCGGCTGCAACATACCGCGCAACGAATCAAACTAACTTACCCCTATTCAGGCAGTTCCAAAGTGGCATTTTTCGACTTGAACATGCGAACCGGGACGCTATCCAGAAAGGACAAACTGAATGCTGATGAGAACTTTGTAGGGCGAATTCGGACCCAAGGGTCGGACAACTCATCCTCAGGAAAGGCATCACCAAGATCGAGTTCGAATTTCGAACTATCGATTGCAAATGCCCTTTTATACAAATCAAGAAGCATGTAAAGCGAATCCCCGAGCAGCCCACTGAGCTTCCTGGGGATTCGACTGAGCTAAGGCTCACTTACCGAGGGAGCACTTCCAAAAAGGCTTTCTTTCTTGGAACTCAAGCGTTCCTTACTTCGCCAAAGGGTTAGCCGTTAGCCAGAATGCCAATTCCGCGTTGCCCGGTTTGCCGGCTTGCGGGAAGTACCGGTCCTGCCAGGTATCATCCTCGTGAAGCCCTTTCCAGCTGTCCTTGGTTCCGTACTGAGCAAGCAAATAGCGCCAGCGGTAGTGGTCGTAAACGTCCAGCACGTGAACAGCGTAGGCCTGCGCAAGACTTTGATTGCCCTTGATGATGAGGAAGTTCTCATCGTTGGTGAAGGATGCCTTGTATCCAAGGTTGTGGCTGCCCGCAATGACCGTGCAATTTTCCGGGTCGAAGGGGTCGATGACCACAATCTTGTCGTGGATGACCGCATGGCCGGCGCTGAGCAGTTCTTTTTCCCAGACCCCGAAGGCATCATTGACACCAGTTGCCGGGATGACTTGCGCTGGGTCGGTAGGGTCCGTCTGGTTATCGTGTAGGTCGATGACGAAGTTCTGCGCACGGTCGGCATTCGTTAGGGCGCCGCGAACGAACAGCTTCTTATTTGCCACCAGCGCTTGGGCGGCGGCATCCACGATGCTTGGCGTGCCCGGGTCAAAGGCTAGGAACAGGACAGCTTGCTTCGCCTCCAAGATACAGTTCCAGACGTCAGCCATGTCAACGGGCGGTTCTTTGACCGTCTTCGGCTTCGTCTTCTGTGAAGTGTTGGGGGAGAACCATACGGCCGCTTTTTTGGCCCCGGGGACTTCGACGCTGGCGGGTGTCCGGTTGTCTGTACGGAATGTCTGGCCCTGCAACGCGTGTCCGTCGCCATTGGCTTCGTCCGTGTCTTGCTTGAGCCTGTCCCAGTAGGTGGAGTAGGCGTCGGCAACAGACTTCGAACGGATGATGAGGCTGTTATTGGTTTGGGCGCAAAGTCCGGTTGACGTCCAGTTCGTTGAGCCGGTTAGTACGGCCGTCGGAACGTTCTTCGAGTCTAGGTACAACATGAACTTGTTGTGACCGATGTGATTTCCGTCCGGAAGCATCCGGTCGAGGACATCGACCCCGGAATGGTGCAATGTTTCGCGAGCGGGCGCGTTTTCCTTGTCAGGGTCGCCGGTGTGGCTGTCAAAAGTGTTCGACAGAATCAGGTGCGCCTTCTTGTTGCCAATCAGATAGCTCGCGAGTTCTTCGTCGGCGAGCTCGTACAGGGCACCGTAGCAATTTCCACCGTTCTGCTTCGCCTCCATGAGCAAGGTTGGCAACGCCGTGATGAGGTCACTTGCAAGTGACTTGCGCAAGGCATCCTTGGGGTCTCGAATACGCTTAAGCAACGCACCCTGGTCGGGCGCACCCGTCTTCTTGCTCTTGGGAACTTGATGATTCAACGCCTGCGTGGCCAGGATTCCTCGATTGAAATAGGCCTGCAAGGTGTCCGGCGCATCTTTCGGGCCGTGGTCCGCCGTCAATTCGACAGGATTGGAATATAGCGGGTCGATGCCGGGGTAGGGCTTCAGTTCAGGCGGCTCATTCCTGCGGAAGGTTCCGGCAAGGGGAATAACCTGGTAGATGTAGGGGCCCGTGGATTTGAGGTCGGTTGCCTCGAGGTCCTTCCAAAAGAACTTCTGGATAGGCCCTTCGGCAGTGGTTTGGCCATGCTGACCTGCGTTGGGGTCACTGGGAAAGCCCGCCATTGCAGGTAGTGACTCGCCCTGCGGCGCATTGCTGTCCAGCATTGCATCCGCAGCCACAATGCGGCGGATGTCAAAGCCTATGCAGTCCTTGAGCTTGTGCTCAAACGACCAGGCCACCAGAATCACGTCATTGTTTGAGAAAGCGATGCACTTCGTTGGCATGTCTGTCTCCAAGGTTTGCTGCTACGCGAGGCGCTGGCCGGTGTTCCGGCAGCCTCGGGCATGGTAGTAGACAAAAACGGCAAATTCGAGACAGACGTGTATTGCCGCAACTTGTTAGGGTACTTGATATGGCGTGACGAGGTACAAATGTACTGGCAAGGCGAACTCCCCCTCAAAGGGCACTTGTCATCCGAGGACGTGCAGACACCGCGTACCTTTTTGGAAAACGCCATGCCAAAAGTTCTCAACATTACTCCACCAGAGCCATTGGCGCCCCCGCTCAGTTCGCCATAGACTAGTGTTCCGCTTCTTGGCGTATCGTGGTTTTTCGTCGGTCGCCGTCAAGGAAGCTATGACTCACCTGACGGCTGCTCAACCTGAAGTGCTTATCGAGGCGTGACGTGTAGCAGCAGGTCCCAGTTCTGCTCTGTAAGGCCAAACACCCACGTGTTGTGTGTGGCCTGTGGCAGCACAAGTAGGCTGGACGGCCCTTGGCTGGCGAGTTGCTTGTGGAGTGTTAGGCCCGCTTGAGGGCCAATCAACTCGTCCCGACCAGCTACCAGCACGGAGGAAGGCCCGTGATAATCTTTAAGCGCGGCGCTGGAATCAAAGGGAGACTTCAATAGCAGGCTGACTGGAACAAACCACATTCTTTTAGCTGCTGTCTCTCGCAGACTGGTGAACGGCGTGATGAGCACTAGGTTGTCAACGCTCTCAGGCATGGCAGCAACAATTTGCGCCGCCACGCCACTCCCCAAGGACTCGCCAACCAGCGTCACGCGACCAGGCCAACGCCGGGAAATCTCTTGCATCAAAGCTATTGCAGAGGGAACAATGGTGGCCTGTGACGGCTTTCCCGGATTGGGGCCATATCCAGGATACTCAGCCAACACAAGGCGGAAGCCACGATTGTTGAAAGTCATGGCTAAGCTGAGCCGCTCAAAGGCATTGCTGTCGTTTCCATGAAAGAAGACTGCTGTTCTCGTCAATGCATCAACGACTGGAGGCTCCACCACAATAGCGTTTGCTCCAGGAATAATCTGGGCCCCAGCATGCACGGCCATTTCCCGCCACAGTGACGGCTCAGTCGTTATCGGGAAGTAGATGAAGTGGTCTTGGCGCACATACAACCACGCCAGCATCAGGCAATAGGCCAGGACAGCAATGCGCAGGGTGTTTTTTAAGGGCAGCCGAACTTGCATAAGAAGAGTCTTTGCCAACGTGATGTTGTCTAATATAGCAAGGGCATCCCCCAGGAATTGCTCGCTTTTCGTGAATCCTCTGGTACCGGCGCCAGCGCTACGGCAGTTATTAAGGTCGAACCCTAGCGTCTGCTGCCGTACGTATCGGCAGCCGTCCCCGGGCTTTCGAGCATTGGCTCACAGCGCCACGACGACGGCACGACGCGGGCGCATATCCAGGCAAAATGCCGCGAGAGTTCGAGGACTGCTATTAGCTACCAGCGCCCTAGGCCATGACGTTGGTTGGCCCTATAGACGCGGCAAAAAAGAATCGGGATTTGGAGGGGTCATGAAGGCATGTATGAGCAGCCGCTGCGCTTTCAGGTCAAAAAATGGCTCGCGCCTCGCCCCACGACGTCGTTTCACGTAGGTGAATTCAGTCGCACCTCCCGGCCCGGCGACGCTACGTATGCGTCGAGACCACGCAACCGGGTGGTTTGCGCGCGCCGTCCTTCTTTCGGCACGATGACGGCCGCTGGCGCGTGTTTGCGCCTGCAGTCGAAGGGCCGAAGATGAGCGCTGACCGTCTGGCCTTGTGAGCGGTCATTGCCGGCTCGTGCCAAACAGACCACGCTGCAAATGCGGCACATACACGCGATTCCGCGCGGGACCTAAGCATCAGCACTCAGTATGTGATGCGAGTTGCGATAATGCTGACGCTGTTCTGTCGCCGTCGGCGCGCGCTTTTCCACTTCAGGCCCAAGTGGCCGACATACTAACGCTGAGCAGCATCAAGGCTAACGCGCAATTCCTTCGATATCAGCCTTTTGGCGCACTTGTTTGACACCATATCGACATGTGTGGATTGCGTTCAATGTGTGGGCCGTTTCTGCTACGCCCTCTCCGGGCAACCGGAAACTCGACTCTTGACTTCCGAGCAATCGCCCCTAGAATGATTTTTGCCGCAACGCAGCAAAGACTTTCACCCTGGCGGCGCACTATTCGTGTCCTGATTCAGAGTTCCCCTCGAACACTCGCAGCCTCACCCTATGGAGCAGTGATGAGTACTCCTATCCCCGAACAATCCATCTCCGCGCAGAAAGCGGGCATGGAAAGGCTCCTTGGTCTGGCGACCATAGCCTTCGAAGGCATCGAAAAGCTGGCTGAGCTAAATCTGCAAGCAGTCAAATCAACCTTCGCCGAAAATCAGGAAATCCTGAGCAAGACGCTTTCCGCCAACAACCAGCAAGAGTGGGTTGCCTTGCCTGTGCACCTGACGCAGCCCGTAGCAGAAAAGGCGGCGTCTTACGGCCGTCAGGTCTCCGAAATCCTGTCGAGCATTCAAGGCGAATTCTCGACGGCCGCCCAAGCACACCTCCAGCAATGTCAGCGCGATGCGCAGGAGCTATTCGAAAACCTCGCGAAGAACGCGCCCACGGGAAGCGAATCTGTTCTAGCAGCATGGCAATCGGCCTTTTCGACGCCCGCCGGCGCGTCCGACGATACGGCCAAGAAATCCACAAAGCATTTGACCCACGACGAAGGTGCTGGCCCTGCCCTATAGCATTTCCTAGCGCACACGCGCAGCCCCGGGAATTTTCTTGCGCGAACTTCGGTTCGCTTTTTTTCGCCGAGGGGAGCCGATATACGAAAATTTATGTTGAAACGTCGCAGGACTTCATTGCAGAGGCGCGCATTCAAGACTATGTGCCACTGTTTGTCGCGAAGCGAGTCAAGGGTGCGTTACGGCACCACGCTAACGCGCAGACGCACCACGCGCACAAATGAACGCAGAGCACCCCAGGACGTCGCCTCACCATGGGAATACCACGGGGTGTCCCCAGGACTGCCAAAGTAACTGCCGGGCGTACACCTCAGTCACTCAGCGCGGAAATGCTCAATGCTCTGCCCTGCGTTGACGCCCCTTTGCAGCCAGTCGGGTAGCGGCCCATGGCCGTCCCAGCGTTCCCCTGCCGCATTCCTATAAAGAGCAGGACCGTTGGCAGCCGGACGCTGGAAGCAGCCTGTTGCCTCCAAATCGGCCATCGATACTCCATGCCGCGCTATTTGCAGGCGAACCCATAGGATTGCTGCTGCTTTCTCACGACCGCTGGAGCCGGAGAAACCGAAGCTGGTGCCTTGAAAGTGGGATTCTGGGCGGACCCTTGAGTCGAGCGACGACAAGGGGTGTTTCGGCTTCAAATTGGGGCGATTCATAATCAGAATAATAGCGCAAGCTTACTGAACTATTTCGCATCATGGTCGGAGACTGCAGTGGAATTTCTGCCGCTACTACTACAGGGACGACGACGCGCTCACCGAAGATTTAGACACCTTGCTCCAGCTTGCAAAGGTCCCGCTCCGTTGCCGCCGTTTTGGTATGCATAGAATTGCCAACCATAGCTCACTTTGTCGTATCGCCGGTGAATGGCAAACCGCTGCAACCGGTATGCCCAAGGACAGGGGCCCGCAGTCCAATGGGTAGCTGCCAAATCGGCTACCGAGAGCGGACTAGAGCGTCACCGAACCGTAATCTGTTGCTGAGATACTTGCTTCTGAGGATGCCTACCCCGATGCCCCCGACGAACGGTCACAGATGAGTGAACCAATACATGACGGCACCCGCTCTAACCTCGCATAGGGGATACCTGCTCAAAGCCAGCGCAGTCCCTGCGCAAGGCGGTCTCCATGCCGCCGAGCTTGTCATCGAGAAGCTTGGCGGCCCGCCGCGCACCTTCTCAACGCTCGAGTATTTTTTCGACAGAGAGTACGCGTTGAGTTATGCGAGCTCTTGGGGGCGCATCTGGGTCGACATGAACTCCTGAGACGGGGAATCTTCCGGAGCGAGTAATCCGCAGTGCCGCAACAGCTTAGTCATCGACGAACCCGGCTAACTCTTTTCCATTCCAATCGTTCACGCAAAAAGCGAGCTAGGAGATGGCCGTCACAGCAATGTCTTGGATGTCGACATAATCGCTCATCAAGCAACTCTGCAGTTTCGAATGATATGCACGTAACGATTCGTACATTTACTATTCCAGGAAAGCGGAGCCGCGAGCCTCTACACCAAGCGGCCGTGTATGCCACGATAGCACAGGACGCCGCTCCCCTAATGAGAAGTGATTGGAGTCAGCGAGAGTCCGAGGTATTCAAAGCAGCGCTGAATTGGGCTCGAAGGAACTCTTATATCGTGTCGAATTCCCGGTCTGGCTCATTCTATGGAATCGCTGCCGGCCGCTAAGGGGAACGGTTGCCATTTCACTGCTGCCCCGTGCGATGGGATTAAGGCGCGATAGTACTTTCAACCTACCATTTACCACGCTCGATACCATTGGCGCACCGTTGTGAGCAAAGTGGTGGCTTGCTGTTGTGGCATCTGACCACTTTGCTCTGTTGTATATCGACGCCCCTCGGGCGACTTGTCACACTGGTCGGCGCCGCCTACGATTCGGCCGCTTTCGCGGGTCCCTTCGGACCAGCCTTCACCAAGATACTCCGCACGGCGCAAAGCCGGCGGCGCTCAGTTGTCTTCGAACAGATAGCGTCATTTCCTGGCCGCTTAAGGTGGTCCGCGCTACTGAGGACACCGTCGTTCCGGCCACCATCGGTGAGCTGCTCATTACGAACGCCAGACGCGCCGAGCACACGGAAATTGTCGACATCCCAATACAGACCACGCTCTTGGCATGGCCTTGCGAGCACAGTCGGGGCGAGTCGACCGCCTCGGAAACGTCATCTGTCACGCCATCCTTGCCTGACACAGGGCAAATTGCTACTTTGGCTTGGCCACGCGCAGCCCGATGTCGTTTTATCGGATGTCGAAACTGAATGGCTAGAGTTTCGGTTGCAACGAAAGCGTCAAATTCCGCGTTAGTCGTCGCCTCCATGATGTCCATGGTATCCGTGGTGCCGGTGGCCCCAGTACCCGTACGGACCGTAATATCCACCACCATAGTACCCGCCATCGTATGGCACCACGACGCAACCGCCGAGCAGCGTAGATACGGCAATCAGCAATGCGAGAATGGGTTTCATGGCGATTTCCCAAAGGTGACAAACGCGGAGAGGTCAGGCTGGCTTTCCAGCCAACCTGCGCTCTCCGCAAAGCTCCTGCACTCAGGCTACGTTGCAGCGGCCTTCGCCCTGGCAACGCCCCCTCGGTTCGCCCAGTGGGAGCAGCTTACTGCTTCTTCGTCTTGTCCATGCTGGCTGCGGCCTTCGTAGCTTCGGGCTGCGCCTCGGGCTTCGCCACATCCGTCTTGGCCTTCGCCTTGTCGGAATCATTCTTTGCGTCAGCCTTCGCCATACCAGCCTCAGTATGGGTGGCCTTCGTCATACCCGCCTTGTGGTGAGTGCCCTTGGCGGCGGATTTGTTGGCGTCAACCTTTACGTCAGCCTTTACGTCGGCCTTTTCCTTGCCGGCCCTGGCTTGAGCCTTTGCTTCGGCGGCCTGCGCGCTGACACTCTTCTTGTCCTTGTCGGCTTTTGCCTGCGTGGCGCTCTTTTCCTTGACAACCTTTACCTGGTCTTTCGCCGCCTCGCCCTGCGGCTGAGTCGCGGAAGCTGGCACACCAGTCTGCGCGAAAACGGTACCGACGAGGGCGGCGGAGGCGAGAGCAGCGAACAGCTTCTTCATGACGTGAACTCCTGGGATTTTTAGCAGCTCGGCAATGCGCCTTGCTTACCGGGAGAAACGGTACGGTCGGCGTCCGAGTTGACCCACAAGTCGTGACAATCCGTAAGTTTTGAAACAAGCAAGCCCAAGACGCGAGCACGGCCGGATTCGCCCCCCAGCACGGGGCTTCGTCCTTTCGGAAGTACTCCGACCTCGGCCCACGTGGAAGATGGTCGGTTGAGCTGTGGCTTCAAAAGTCCGGCTGAACACCTAGCGCCTCGAGTGGCGTTACAGAAAGTCACCGTTGTGCGAATCCGCTAATACACCGCCGAACCACGCTGACCTAAAGTCTCTGCAAGAGAAAAAAGGAGAAAATCATGCGAAAAGCCGCAGCGCTCATGCTTCTGGTCGGCGTTACCGCACTTGGCTCTAACATGGCCGAGGCGCGGGTGGACGTCGGTATTGGTATTGGCATCCCAGTGCCAGCGGTTGTCGCCCCGCCGCCCGTCTACTACGAGCCAGCTCCCGTGGTCGTTCAGCCGCCGCCAGTGGTAGCGGCTCCGGCCTACTATTACGACGACTGGCAGGGCCGTGCCTGGAGAGAGCGCCAATGGCACGAACAGCGATGGAGGGAGCGCGAATTGCGGGAGCGCCGGCGGGAATGGCGACGCTGGCATGACGACTACGATGATTAAAATGGGCGAGCGCCATGCTGGTGGGTTTTCCGGGGCCTGGCACCCAGGCGGCAGTCTAGACTTAACTTACTTCGTCGACTGGGCCTTGCCGACGTTAGTCCAGCCGGTTACTCATGGCGACACTTCGGGGCAATGTCAACCGGTGAGTTCATTTAGCCTCGGAGTCGACGCGCAGTGCCCGCCAGGATTACGTGTACGAGGGCGCCGCCCAAGGCTAGGTAAATGCCTAAAGCGATAATGGGGCGCACCAAATCTTCGAAGTTCGAATTGACCGAAGAATCTTCTTCTCGTGGGACATCGCTGGCGGCGCGATGTAGTCGGGAGCGTGGCTCTGACCAGGATGATGACTCTGGTCAGTGCGCATGGCGTAACTGTTGCCGAAGTGTTCCTCGCAGTCGGAGCATTTTTCGCAGCATACCGGTGGATTCAGCGCCTGCGTTTTCGTCGCAGGCTCGCGCATATTCGAATCACACCGCAGCAGCTGGATGAGATGATGCGGTCCGAGCGTCCGCCTGTCATTCTCGATGCTCGCCCGCAAGCAGTACGCCAGGCAGAACCGCACCGCATCCCCGGCGCGATACCGATTGACCTGGCATCACCGGAGAAAGTTGATGAGGCGCTGCTTGAGCACGACCTCGTGGTCTATTGCGTTTGCCCTAACGAAGCCACGGCGAAAGAGATTTCGCAGCAAATGCGCCGAATTCCGGCATATACGCGCCTTGAAGGGCGGTCTTGATGCGTGGGAACATCACGGCTATCCAGTAGAGTCGCTCCCGATGGCGACCGAGCAGGAGGGCCCTGGAGACGATGACAAGGACGAAGTAACCGTGCGTGCCGTTGCTCCGAATTGAGAGACGACTACGACAGGAAGACTGAGCCACGGGAGGAGTTCGGTGTACCAGCCGGGCCCCTTCGACCCGTCCCAGGCAGTATTCGCGCAGCGGTCGCAATGGTCGTCGCCGGGCAATTGAGGCAAAGGCTCTACGCCTCAG
Organism: Cupriavidus lacunae; assembly: GCF_003353055.1. Taxonomy (GTDB): domain Bacteria; phylum Pseudomonadota; class Gammaproteobacteria; order Burkholderiales; family Burkholderiaceae; genus Cupriavidus; species Cupriavidus lacunae. Next base: position 11,987 of record NZ_QKWJ01000071.1, on the reverse strand, counting down.
CCCCTATCTCACCAGCATGAGCGGGTTCCGGAAGCCTGGATCCGCGACAGTCTATTCGCTACACCCGCCTACTCCGTTCGGAAACCGCGCCATGCCTAACACCCAGACCCCTGACGGCCCGGTTGACACCGATGCCTTGCGCTGCCTGCAGGACAGTTTCGACACCAGAGAGATCCTGCACATTGTGGACCGGATCGGCCGCCAGCCGGCATTCGCGATGCTGAGCCCTGCGTGCGAAAAGCGATGCCGAGGTCCTTGTGAATCTGGCGGAACCCATCACAGGATCAACGGCCGCCTTCAGCTAACGCTGGCAATACCCGCATTGCCAACGCTTCGCATATCAGCCCCGCCGCCAACTCCGGACCGATGACTTCGGTATCGATCGCCAGGTCAGGCGCAATTGGTGCTTCATACGGGGCGCTCACCCCGGTGAACTGGCTGACCTGCCCGGCCGATGCCTTGGCATAGAGACCCTTGGCATCGCGCTGCGCGCATACGGCGAAACGGGTGCTCAGGAACACTTCAAGGAAATCATCCCCCCCGATGATCTCTCGCGCTTGCTGGCGCTGGCTGCGCAGCGGCGAGATGAATGCCGCCACCACCCACAGGCCACTGCGATTGGCGAGCCGTGCCACCTCCGCGGCACGGCGGATGTTCTCCGTACGGTCCTCCTGCGAAAAGCCGAGGTCGCGATTGAGGCCGGCGCGGATTTCATCGCCATCCAGCAGCAGCGCCGGGTGGCCTACGGCCAGCATGCGCTTGCGCAGCGCGTGGCTGAGGGTGGTCTTGCCGGCTCCCGACAGCCCGGTGATCCAGACCGTGCCCGGCCGGCGCCAGACGTCGTTCGATGCGTTCGATGCGTTCTGAGAAATGAGCATGCTGTGTGGAATCCGGTTCTTCGCGTCGGGCTGTGCGATCAAAGGCCGCGTTCATGCTGCATCAGACCCAGCAGCGCGGTCCAGGCATCGCCGGCCAGGCTATGGCGCTGGCGTGCCAACAGCACGGTACCCGGCAATTCCCGCGTCAGCGGCAGTGGGTCGCAATGCGACAAGCGCACGCGGTAGATAGCCGTGGTCGGCGCCAGTCCGTTGTGCTGGCTGCGCGTAACCGCGATGGGGCCGCCGTAGAGGCTGGCCAGCGTGCGTTGCTCCAGGCCGGCTACATTGACCTGGTCCATCTGAGCGGCGGCGCAACGCACCGAGCCGAACTCCGGCAGGTTGGCGACGAAGACGCCGCTGCTGCCGGCAGTGAGCGCGGCATGGTCCTGCTCGCCGATGAAGGCTTCGGCTTTCAGCTCGCTATCCTGGCCGACGATATGATAAAGGGGCTCGCCGCGCGCCAGCCACGCGCCATCGGCGAGGAACAGGTTGGCATCCACCACGCGCCCGGCGAACGGCGCGCGCACCGCCAGGCGCTCGCGCTCTTCGGCAAGGCCCGCCACTTCCGCCTGGGCGGCGGCCCAGCGGCGGCGCAGCACATCACCCTCCTCGCGCAGCTTGGTGGCAAACGGCTGCTGCTCGACCTGCCAGCGCAGTTGCTGTGCTTGCCCCTGCGCGGCGGCCAGCCGGAAGTCAAGTTCCGGCGACACCAACTGCACCAGCAACTGCCCGGCGACCACGGCCTGCCCGGTGGGCACCGCGGCGCCGCTCACGTAGCCGGGTTGGGCCGCATAGAGCGACTGGCTCTGGCTCGCGCTGAGCACGGCCGGCGCGCGAAGGGCGCCGCGCCAGGGAATCACCACAATGGCAAGCAGCACGGCAAGCACGGCCACGGTGCGCCGGGTCTGCGCGTTCCAGTGGATATCCGCACGGCGGCGGCGCCACGCCAGCACTTCCCGCACGACCGGCATGACGATGAACACGCCCAGCTCGACGACCAGCAGCGCCAGCCCCAGCGTCTTGAAGAACATGTGATAGACGGTCAGCGCGATGCCGAAGAACAAGCCGAGCCGATACAGCCAGGTGAGGATGGCGAAGACGATGAGGAAGCGGCGCCGCGACGCCGAAAACGACTCGGGCGCCGGATCGTCGAAGCCGAACAGGCGTTCCCGCAGCCACCAGCGCGCCATCGCGAATGCCCGATCGTGCAGGTTGGGCATGTTGACCCAGTCAGCCAGCAGGAAGTAGCCGTCGAAGCGCATGAACGGGCTGGCATTGATGGCGAGGGTCAGCAGCCACGTGCTGGTCGCCAGCATGAACGCGCCGGCGCGCAGAGGCCCGTCCGGCAGGAAGCTCCACGCCACCGTGGCAAAGGCGGCTAGCGCCAGTTCCGACAGCATGCCGGCGGCGCCGATCTTGAGCCGGTCCTCGCGCCGCATGAGCTTCCAGGCTTCGTTGGTGTCCGTGTAGAGCACCGGCCACATCACCAGGAAGGCGACCCCCATGGTCGGTACGCGACAGCCGTAACGGTAGGCGGTAAATGCGTGCCCCAGTTCATGCAGCACCTTGGCCAGCGACAGCGCCAGGCCAATGCCCAGGAATCCCTGCAGGCCCGCATACGAGGCAAAGGTATGGGTAAACTCATCCCAGCGCCGCGAGACGAGGTAGAGGCCAAACAAGGCAACCAGCCCCGTGCCCCACCAGAAGCGTGGCTTGAACGCCCACTCGACCCAGGGCGCGCAACGCTGCAGCATGGGCATCGGCCGCACCAGCGGCATGCGGAAGAACAGGTAATGCTTGAGCAGCCACATGGCCTTGCTGACGCGCCGCGCGCCCGCGATGCGGCCCAGCCGAGCGCTGTCTTCTGCCCGCCACGCAAGCAACAGGTTGTGGCGGTGGAGCAGCTGCACCACGGCCTCGAGCTCGTCCTCGCCCACGCTCAGTGTGGTTTCGCAGTTCACGGCCTCCAGCAGCGCGCGCTGGTCGCTCAGCGGCCAGCGCGAGAGGATCTCGAAGGCCGGCCAGGACAGTTGATAGAACTTGTTGGCAGCCGGGTCGTGCAAGGTCCAGGTCGGTGCGCCGCTGGTGTCGGCGGGACCGGGGTGTAGCGTGAGGTCCTGACGTAATGGGGGCAACACGTTAAAGGCCTATCCACTGGCGTGCGACCGTCAAGGGACGGCGCAACGCATGATAGAGAAACGGTACCCAGCCGGCCGACAGGCGCGCCGTGCCACGCAGTCCAAGTCGCGGCAGGTCTTTGGCGGCAAAGCTGGCGCGCACGCGGTAGCCCAGCACACCACCGTCGTTTTCGGCCGCGGCATAGGACACGCTGATGATGCGGGCATCGAAGGCCTGGGTCGGGTTGGCATCCGGGTAGAAGGTGATGGCGTCGCCGGCTTCGATGCTGACCTGTTCCGCCACCGGCATCTGCGCCGTGAGCTCCACCTTGGCCGGATCGGCCAGCAGCAGTACCTTCTCGCCGATGGTGACGGCCTTGCCTTGCCAGTCGTTCACGTCGCCGAAGACGGCCACGCCTTCGCGCTCGGCCTTGACCTGCACGCGCGCAAGTTGCCGCGCGGTGTAGTCGAGTTCCAGCGCCTTCTGGTCCAGCTCGCCGCGGGCCTGTGCCATCTTGAGGCGGCTTTCATCGTCGGTCACCGCCATCTGCGCCGACTGGCGATACGTTTCCTGAGCCGTGTCGTAAGCGCGCTCAGCCACAGCGCGGCGGGTCTGCAGCGCGACCGTATCCAGGCTGAACAGCGGCGCGCCTTGCGGCACCGGCTGGTTCGGCTGGACGTAGATGCGCTCGATCACCCCGTCGAGCGGCGCGCGAACCAGGAACGGATCCCGCGCGGAGACCTGTGCCGGCGCCAGCACGGTGAGTCGCGTTGGAATCAGGCAGACCGCCAGCAGGCCGAGCAAGACCCTGCGGCGCGTTCGCCCCGGCCGCAGCATGGCCTTAAGCCGCTGGCCCAGCGGCTGCGCTGGCCGGAACGCCGCCAGCGCGTGGCCGTAAGCGTGCGTGACCTCGGCCAGCACCGCCAGTTCGTGCTCGGTGAAGGGGGTCTCGCGCGCGAGCAGCAGCGCACCGTCGCGCCGGCCGAGCTGGTCTTTCAGCGGCAGCCACAACCCGTGCGCGGGCAGCCAGTCTGCCCAGTCGGCGCGGGCCTTGGCTGGCGCCGAACCGGCGTCGATGGACACGGTATCGGCATGGGCATGGGCCAGCCCGCGGCAGAGCCGGGCCAGCCACTGCAGATAGGGCGCGTTCGGGTCGACCTGCGGCAGGCCGGATACGGCCGCGACGTGCCCGAGGCCACTCTCCAGCCAGACCGCCGCCTGCCGGTAGGGCACGAGGCTGAGCGTCTCGTTGGCCATCACGAACCCGAGGCCCTCCACACTTTGCGCTTCCCGCGCGCGGCGCTCCAGCTGCAGCAGCGCGAGCAGCGGCGCAACGGCAGTCGGCGTATCGGCGGCTTGCATCATTTGTCTGGGAAGCTCGCCCAGCCGCTCATGCCCGGCAGCAACGCCGCCTGGCTGCCCTCGATCTTGCCGGTGATGGAAATCGCCTGGCTTACCGGGTCGATCCTGGCGCCGATGCGGCTGACCCTGGCCGGAAACGACTGGTTGAGCTCATCGACCAGGACCGTGAACGGCGTGCCCGGCTTGATGCGCGCCAGCCACCGGGACGGCACGATCATCTGCAGCTCGAGATCGCTGGAATCGACGATCTCGAGCAGCGGCTTGCCCGGCGTGACGAACTCGTGCGCCATCGCCAGACGCTTGGTGACCCGACCGGAGAACGGCGCCGCGATGCTGCACTTGCTGACGGTGGAGCGCATATAAGCGGCTTCCGCAGCCGACTCCTTGGCCTTGGCTTCCGCCTGCTCGATCTCTAGCTTGCTAACCGAGTTCAGCTCCGCCAGGCGCTTGTTCACGGCAAGTACCTTCAGCGCGGCCCCGGAGGAGGCTTCGGCCTTGTGGAGCTGGGCGCTGAAAAGCGCGCAGTCGAACGACACCAGCGTCTGGCCGGCACGGAAACTGTCGCCCTCGCGCAATGGAAGGCGGTCGATCTTGGCGTTGAGCTCGCTGGAAATCGTGGCGAAGTCGCGCGCCGCCAGCTGGGTTCGGATACGGCCATCCTTGTCGGCGCCGGCAAACGTGGTGGGAGCGGCCACGGGTGCCGCGCCGGCTGCTGCTGCCGCCAGCAGCAGCGGCAGCAAGGCAGCGGCGTTCAATGCAAAGCGTTTCATTATGGAGTGACGGTAAAACTGGATTGCCAGATTGCTGAATTACGGGACGGCTGAACTGCCTGGCTCCTGGATTACTGTGCCTGCCTGGCGGGCTCAACCAGGGTTTTCTCGTGCTCGGCGATGGCCACGCGCAAGGTCGGCAGGTCGTAGCCGCTGACGGCCGTCGGCAACGGGTCCAGGCCCAGGGTGGCCATCATCTGTCCGGACGCATTCTGCAGCGCGCCGTAGGCTTGATACAGCCGCAGCTCGGACATCACCGCGCTGGCGCCGGCACGAATCTCCGCCAGCTTGCCGGCTGCGTTGGAGCGGGTGGCGTTCTGCGTGTGCGTCAGGATGCGCTGGTCCACGTCGTTCATCTTGCCCGACAGCTCGAAGGCGCGCTTGTAGCCTATATAGCCGCGATACGCCACGTGCACCTGGGTCAGCACCGCCATGTTCAGGGCCAGGCGCTGTTGCTTGGCCACTTCATACTGCGCGTCGGCGGCGGCACGGATGTTGCTGGCGTTGAGGAGGTTGAGCAGGTTCCAGCTCATGCGCAGACCGATGCTGTTCCAGGTGTTGTTCACCAGGAAGCTGTCGGTGTCGAAGTTCGCGCCCATCTGGAAGGTCACGCCTGGCAGCAGCTTCGCAAGCGCCTTCTTGGTTTCATCCAGGCCGATGCGCTCGTTGTAGCCGGCCTCGACCAGTTCGGGCCGGTTGACCAGGGCGGTTTCTTCCATCTTGTCGGCGGCCACCGGCAGCTTGGGCATGGTGAAGCCGTCCGGGGCAGCCAGCGTGTAGTCATCACCCGGCGGCACATTCATGATCGACGCCAGGCGCGGCTTGGCTTGCGCGAGTTCGTCGCGCACGGCTTCGAGCTGGCGCAGGATATCGAGCAACTGGCGCTGGTAGTTCAGCGTTTCCAGCGGCGACTGCAGCTTCTCCTTCTCGATGCGCTGGGAGTCATCCAGTGCCTCCTGCGCCAGAGTGAGGATGGGCTCCACCTTGGCTTCGAGCTGCTGCGCGCCCACCGCTTGCCAGTAGGCTTGCCGGACCTGCTGCATCATCAGGTGCACGACCTTGCGGCGGCGCTCGCCCATGACCAGCACGCGGTCTGCCTGCTGGCGCGCGGTGTAGTAGCTGACGCCGAAGTCCAGCACGTTCCACGCCAGGTTCAGGCCGCCGTTGTAGTGCGAGCGATCCGACGAGGTGGACGGCACCAGGGACTGCTGCCCGGTCACCACGTCCCTGGAGGACGATGCCAGTTCGTTGTTGCGCCAGGCGTAACCGGCATCGGCCGTCAGCCTGGGCAGCATGTCCCAGCGCGACAGGTCAAGCTGGCGCTGCGCCATGGCTTCTTCCATCAGCTTGAGCCGGCCGTCCAGGTTGTACTTGAGCGCGCGCGCCATGGCCTCCTCGAGCGTGACCGGGCCGGCAAGCGCCTCCTGGTTCTGGTACATCGCCTGGCGCTGGTCAGGCAGTTCGGCCTGGCGCTCGGCCAGGGTGGTGGCCACCGGCTGAACGGCACAGCCACCCACCATCGCAGTGGCGGCCAGGACGGAGACCAGCCGCTTGGGTCCGGGTTGTACAAGGCGAGAGATAGCGTTCGACAACGGATGTTCCTCTTTCCGGGGTTGCTGCGTTTTATGTTGGTTCATGGCGTGATTCGCTACCGGCCTAGACCTGCTCCGGCTGCTGCTCTGGTTGTGCTTGCGTTCCCGCTTGCGGCTGCCGGCTCATTTGCAGATGATGCAGCAAAGCCGCATTGGCAGCCTGCTGCGCGGGCCGGCCGAACTGATCGAACTGCACCGCCAGCGCGGGCTTGCCTGCCGGCTGCGCGGCCGCTTGCAGGAGGCCGGCCAAAGGATCGGCGTGGCTCGCGTTGCCCCGCGCGAGCGGGTCGGCGTGCTCCACGCCGGCACGCGAGTCGGCTGGCGCTTTCACGTTCAGGTCGAGATGGCTGCTGGCGCGGTTGCCCTTGTTATCCCGTGCGATGACTTCGATCTGGAACTGCAGGTTCATGCCATGCGGCGGCTTGCCGGCCAGCGTGCCCGTCACCGGGTCGAACTTGAGCCATGGCGGCAGCGGGCGCCCGTTGGCCAGGCGCACCTCCACCGTCACCGTGGCGTCGCGATCGCTCTGCCGGAAGAGCGAAGCCGGCAGCGCAATGCTGATCGCCTCCCCCGCCCGCGCCGAGAAACTGCCGATCTCCGGCATGGCCTGCAAGCCGACGCTGCCAGTCCCGCCGACATCGACGAGGCTCATGCGCCCTTCCGGCGGCGGCGGCGCAAAGCCCTGGCTGCCGGCGGACAGCGGATCCGCATTGAAGGGGTTCCTGCCGATGGCTTCCGGGCTGAAGCCAATGCCGTTGCCGCTGCCGCCCAGGTTGAGGGTCGGCGCATCGACGCCGGGCGCCGCGTCGAGCGCGGTCAGGATGATCAACGGTGCCGACGGGGCTGGCGCAAGCGATGCCGGCCCCGGCACGGGCACCGGGGCTGGCGCGGGCTGCGTCGTCAGGTGGACAACCGAGCGCACCTCATACGGATCGCCGCTCGCGCCCGCCACCAGTATGTTGCCCGCGCGATCGGCAATGCCCGTGCCGCTCGCGTTGAGGGTCAGCCCGATCTGCCCGGAGCCGCCAAGGCCGGTGACAACCACGGTATAGATTCGCGCGTCGACCTGGTTGACGCCGCTGATCGTGCCGGTCGCGGAGCCGGTCCGGGTCAGTGTGAAGTCGCCGGCATCCACGCCGGTCACGCCTTCGGCGAACGTCACGGTATAACTCACCGTGCGGGCAGAGGTGGGCGACGCATCCAGGCGGACAATGCCCACGGCCGTGGGCGGTGTGGTGTCCACCGTCACGCCGCGTGTGTCCGCCACGCCGTGCAGGGACACGTCGAACGCATTGCCGGCGCTGTCGCGCATCGCACCGCCGTTGGCCTGCAAGCCGGTCACGGCAATACCATTGGCGTCGTTCTGCCCGGCCGCGACGAGGTAGCGGAAGGTCAGTGCCGTGGTTCCGCTCCCCGACACGTAGTCGGCGTACACGGCCTGGCCGCCGACGTCGAGCACCAGGCGCGGCGTGCCGCTGGTGGTATCGACCACCGTGTTCTCGGACAGGCTCACCGTGAAATCGAGCACCTTGCCGGCGTTGTAGTCGCCGCTGGCCGGCGCGCTCACGCCGAGCACCACGGGTGCGGTGTGATCGACCACGTAGCGCTGCCCGGCCAGGCCGCCGGCAATGGCGTTGCCGGCCGTATCGGTGATGCCGGTACCGCTGGCCTTCAGGTCCAGGCCAAGCTGGCCGTCGCCGGTCAGGTTGTTCACCACCACGCTATAGGTGTGCCCGTCGATCTGCGTTACCGAGGCGATCTGTCCGGTTGCCGTGCCGGATCCCGACAGTGCGAAATCGCCCACAGTCACGCCGGTGACGTTCTCGCTGAAGCTCACCGTGAAGTGAACGGCATTGCCCGCGGTCGGCGTAGGGTCCGCGGTGATGACGGCAAGCGCGGACGGAGCGACGGCGTCGACCAGTACACCAGTGGTGGGCGCCACGTTGTTCAGCGTGGTCACCGCATCGTTGCCCGCGACGTCGCGGACCGTGCCGCCGTGCAGGTCCAGCGCGGAGGCAACGCTCACGCCATTGCTGTCGAGCTGGCCGCTCGCCACGGTCAGGCGGAATGTCAGGGCATTGGTGCCGGAGCCAGACAAATAGCTGGCATAGGCCGTGCCGCCGGTGTCCAGCGTGACGGCGATGCGCGGCGTGCCGCCGGTGGTGTCGACCACCACGTTCTCGCTGTAGTTGACAGTGAAATCGAGGTTCTGGCCGGTGACGTAGGTGCCGTTGGCCGGCGCGCTGACGCTAGCCACGGTCGGCGCGATGCCGTCCACCACGATGTCGTGCTGGCCGCCCATCGAATGGGCACCGCCGACCGTCGGCAGAGTCAGCACCGCGGCATCGCTGCTGGTGTTGGTGATCACGCCGCCGTTCAAGGTCAGCGCGGCGGAGGATGCCACATCGAGATCGGCGCTGCTGTCGCCGGCCTGCACGGTATAGCGGAACGTCAGCGTGTCGGTGCCGGAGCCAGAGACGTAGCGGGCACTGTGATCCACGGCGCCCGTTGCCAGCAGCAGGGTTGGCGTGCCGCCGCTGGTATCGACGATCACCGCCTGGTCGAACGTCACCACCACATCGACGGTATCGCCCACCTTGTAGGTGCCGTTGGCGCTGCTGGCATCGACGTTCCTGACGACAGGACTGATGCTATTGACCGTGATCGCGATCGTATCGGTAGCCGTCTTCGCGCCATCCGGGCCGCTCAAGTCATTGGTAGTGACCTGGATACTGCCGGCGCCGTGATAACCACTCGTGGGCGTATAGACAAGGCCATTCAACGCGGCGTTGATGTTGGCCAGCGTGCCCTCGAAGGTCATGGTGGCATCACCGGCACCGCTGCCGACGATGAAGCTCAGGCCGGTCGTACCGCGGAGCGCGACCAGGCCATTGATGGCCGTCAGGGTGACGCGCTCCACGCCGCCGCCGGAATCGACGTCGCTGACCGCGATCAGGTTGCCGTTGGCGGTGTTGAATGTCAGCGAGCTGTTCTGATCGACATTCTGGGCGGCGGGAACCGTGTTGATGGGGCTGTCATTGACGGAAGTCACCGAGACCGTCTTGGTTGCCACGGCACTTCCGCTCGTGCCGTCGTTGACGGTAAAGCTGATGGTGCGGGTGCTGGTGTTCGGTATCTCGGACGTATCGGTGTACGTGACCGAGCGCAGCGCCGCTTGCCACTGGGCTAGCGTGGCGCTCGCGCTGGCCGAAGTCAGGGTCATCACCCCGGTCGTGCTGTTGTAGCTCGCCGTGATGTTGCCCATGGTGGCGGGATTGTTGGTGAACGCCAGCACATCCTCGCCGCTGTGGAAGTTGCCGGTGATGGCAACGGTGGCGCTGGCGAGCGTGGTGTTGTCCAGGTCGCTGACCGTGATGCCGCTGTCGATGGCAACCGGCGTGCTGGTGACGTTGTTGCCTTCGGTGAATGCCGTCGTGCCGCCGCTGGACGTCGCGATGGGCGAATCGTCGACCGCGGTGACGCTGACCGTCTTGGCCGCAGTATTGCTATCCAATGTGCCGTCGTTGACGGTAAAGCTGATGGTGCGGTTGCTGGTGTTGGGCGTGTCCGAGCTATCGGTGTAGGTGACCGAGCGCAACGCCGCTTGCCACTGCGCCGTCGTGGCGCTTGCCCCCGCCGAGGTCAGCGTCATCACCCCGGTCGCGCTGTTGTAGCTCGCCGAGATATTACCCATGGTGGCGGGGTTGTTGGTGAACGCCAGCACATCCTCGCCGCTGTGGAAATTGCCGGTGATGGCAACGGTGGCGCTGGCGAGGGTGGTGTTGTCCAGGTCGCTGACCGTGATGCCGCTGTCGATGGCAACCGGCGTCCCAGCGACGTTGTTGCCTTCGGTGAACCCGGTGGCGCCGCCGCTGGTGGTAGCCACCGGCGTGTCGTCGACCGCGGCAACGCTGACGGTCTTGGTCACCGTATTGCTATTGGCAGTGCCGTCATTGACGGTAAAGCTGACGGTACGGTCGCTGGTGTTCGGCGTGTCCGAGCTATCGGTGTAGGTGACCGAGCGCAACGCCGCTTGCCACTGCGCCGTCGTGGCGCTCGCCCCCGCCGAGGTCAGCGTCATCACCCCGGTCGCGCTGTTGTAGCTCGCCGAGATATTACCCATGGTGGCAGGGTTGTTGGCGAACGCCAGCACGTCCTCGCCGCTGTGGAAATTGCCGGTGATGGCAACGGTGGCGCTGGCGAGCGTGGTGTTGTCCGCGTCGCTGACCGTGAAGCCGCTGTCGATCGCAACCGGCGTGCCGGCGACGTTGTTGCCTTCGGTGAAGGCCGTCGTGCCGCCGCTGGACGTCGCGATGGGCGAATCGTCGACCGCGGTGACGCTGACCGTCTTGGTCGCCGTATTGCCATCGGCCGTGCCGTCATTGACGGTAAAGCTGATGGTGCGGTTGCTGGTGTTCGGCGTGTCCGAGCTGTCGGTGTAGGTGACCGAGCGCAGCGCCGCTTGCCACTGGGCCGTCGTGGCGCTTGCCCCCGCCGAGGTCAGCGTCAGCACCCCGGTCGCGCTGTTGTAGCTCGCCGTGATATTACCCATGGTGGCAGGGTTGTTGGCGAACGCCAGCACGTCCTCGCCGCTGTGGAAATTGCCGGTGATGGTAACGGTGGCGCTGGCGAGGGTGGCGTTGTCCGCGTCGCTGACCGTGACGCCGCTGTCGATCGCAACCGGCGTCCCAGCGACGTTGTTGCCTTCGGTGAACCCGGTGGCGCCGCCGCTGGTGGTAGCCACCGGCGTGTCGTCGACCGCGGTGACGCTGACCGTCTTGGCCGCGGCATTGCTATCGGACGTGCCGTCGTTGACGGTAAAGCTGATGGTGCGGGTGCTGGTGTTGGGCGTGTCCGAGCTGTCGGTGTAGGTGACCGAGCGCAGCGCCGCCTGCCATTGCGCCGTCGTGGCAGTCGCGCCGACCGAGGTCAGGGTCATCACCCCGGTAGCGCTGTTGTAGCTCGCCGAGATATTACCCATGGTGGCGGGGTTGTTGGTGAACGCCAGCGCATCCTCGCCGCTGTGGAAATTGCCGGTGATGGCAACGGTGGCGCTGGCGAGGGTGGTGTTGTCCGCGTCGCTGACCGTGACGCCACTGTCGATCGCAACCGGCGTGCCGGCGACGTTGTTGCCTTCGGTGAATGCCGTCGTGCCGCCGCTGGAGGTCGCGACGGGCGAATCGTCGACCGCGGTGACGCTGACCGTCTTGGCCGCAGCATTACTATCCAATGTGCCGTCGTTGACGGTAAAGCTGATGGTGCGGTTG
>NZ_QKWJ01000070.1 GCF_003353055.1 Cupriavidus lacunae | reverse complement strand
GCGGCGCAGCGGCGGGGTGTCGGCCCAGGCGGGGAAGGCGGCCTTGGCGGCGGCGACGGCATCGGCCACGTCCTGCGTGGTGCCGAGTGCCACGCGCGCGGCGACTTCGCCGGTGGCGGGGTTGAACACGTCTGCCTGGCGTTGCCCGCCGGCGCGGCGCACGGCGCCGCCGATGTAATGGTGGATTTCAGCCAGTTGCCGGTTTTCTGCGATGCTCACTTGGGATTTCCTTCAGTTGCCGCGGCACGCGCGTCAGCGCGCCGCGGCCTGAGACCAGGGAGGCCGGACCCGCAGGTCCGGCGGCCATGCGATGCGGCGTGCGCCGCTTACCTGATGTCCTGCAGCGCCTTCTTCACCGTATCGAACAGCTCGCCGATCTGCGCTTCGGAGATGATCAGCGGCGGCGAGAACGCCAGGATGTCGCCGGTGTAGCGCACCAGCACGCCCAGCTCCAGGCACTTCAGGAAGGCCTCGTAGGCGCGCGCGCCAGGCTGGCCAGGACGCGGTTCCAGCTCGATGCCGGCGACCAGCCCATAGTTGCGGATGTCCTTCACGTGCGGCGCGCTGCGTACGCTGTGTACCGCGGCCTCGAATACCGGCGCCAGTTCGGCGGCGCGGCCGAACAGGTTCTCGCGCTGGTACAGGTCCAGCGTGGCGATCGCGGCCGCGGCGGCCAGCGGGTGGCCGGAGTAGGTGTAGCCATGCAGCAGTTCGATCGCGCCCGGCGCGGCCGAATTGACCACGGTGTCATGCACTTCGCGGCGCACGGCGACGGCGCCCATCGGCACCGCGGCGTTGTTGATCGCCTTGGCCATGGTGATCAGGTCCGGCGTCACGTTGAAGCGCTCGGCCGCGGTGGCGGCCCCCAGGCGGCCAAAGGCGGTGATCACCTCGTCGAAGATCAGCAGGATGCCGTGCTTGCTGGTGATCTCGCGCAGCTTTTCCAGGTAGCCGACCGGCGGCACCAGCACGCCGGCAGAGCCCGCCAGCGGTTCGACGATCACGGCGGCGACGTTGGACGGGTCGTGCAGCGCCAGGATGCGCTCCAGCTCGTCGGCGAGGTGCGCACCCCATTGCGGCTGGCCCTTGGAGAAGGCTGCCTCGGCAATATTCAGCGTGGCCGGCAGATGGTCGGTGCCCGGCATCAGGTTGGCCGAGAACGCCTTGCGGTTGGGGCCGATGCCGCCCACCGCCATGCCGCCGAAGCCCACGCCGTGGTAGCCGCGCTCGCGGCCGATAAAGCGCGTGCGCTGGCCTTCGCCGCGCGCGCGGTGGTAGGCCAGCGCGATCTTCAGCGCGGTGTCGACCGATTCCGAGCCCGAGTTGGTGAAGAAGATGCGGTCCAGCCCCTGCGGCATGATCGCGGCGACCTTGGTGGCGGCCTCGAACGACAGCGGATGGCCCATCTGGAACGGCGGCGCATAGTCCAGCGTGGCGGCCTGGCGCGCCACCGCCTCGGCGATTTCCTTGCGGCAGTGGCCGGCGGCCACGCACCACAGGCCGGCGCAACCGTCCAGGATCTGGCGCCCGTCGTGGGTGGTGTAGTACATGCCGCTGGCCGACGCCAGCAGGCGCGGCGCCGCCTTGTACTGGCGGTTGGCGGTGAAGGGCATCCACAGGGCATCGAGATCGGGAATCACGGTCTTGGCGGCGTCCATACGTCCTCCTGGGGGAAACGGGTCGATCGGGTCAGATTGGCGGGTGGCGCGCTGTCGGGCAGCGCGGTGGCAATGACGGCCACTCTACCGGCGCCTTCCGGCCGACAAAATATACAGTCCAGACAACCCTGCCTTACCGTACAGTTTGATCACGCCAAACCGTACAGGCAAGCATCGTTGCGGCGCCCGCTTCATGCACGCTGCCACGACTGGCATCGGCTCGCGGTGCGCCCACGCCACGCTGCACTGCGGCAAATTTCACGTAATGGAAAACCACCGCGCGCGGGTCCGCCGGCAGCCGCTAAACTGTACAGGTTCACGCCTGTCCGAGTGCCTGATGCTGACCCTGAACCTGACCCGCAGCCGCCGCGACGGCGACACCCTGACCGAGCAGATCGTCGCCGGCATCGCCGCGCTGGTGGAGCAGCGCGCGCTGCGCGCCGGCACCGCGCTGCCCTCGGTGCGGCGCTTTGCGCAGCACCACCACGTCAGCACCTTCACCGTGGCCGAGGCCTACGGCCGGCTGACCGCGCTGGGTTACCTGGCGGCGCGCCCGGGCTCGGGCTATACCGTGGCCCACCGCCATGCCCCGGCCGGGCACGCGCGCGCGCCGCAATGGGAAGCGCCGGGGCTGAATGCGGCGTGGCTGCTGTCGGACGTGTTTGCCGACCATTCGGTGCCGATCAAGGCGGGCGCGGGCTGGCTGCCCGGCGACTGGCTCAACGAGGAAGGGCTGCACCAGGCCATGCGCGCCTCGGCGCGCGTGCCGGCGGCGCAGCTGTCGGGCTACGGCCATCCCTACGGCTTTGCGCCGCTGCGCGAGCATATTGCCGCGGGCCTGGGCCAGTACGGCATTCCGCTGCAGGCGCAGCAGGTGGTGCTGACGCAGGGCGCGACGCAGGCGCTGGACCTGGTGGTGCGCACGCTGCTGCGCGCCGGGGATACGGTGCTGGTGGAATCGCCCTGCTACTGCAACCTCTTGCAGATCCTGCGGCTGGCGGGGCTGCGCGTGGTGGGCGTGCCGCGCTCCGCGGCGGGGCTGGACACGGATGCCCTGGACGATGCGCTCCGCACCCACGCCCCGCGCGCGCTGTTTATCAACACCGTGCTGCAGAACCCGACCGGCGCCAGCCTGAGCAGCATGAACGCCTTCCGCGTGCTGCAGCTGGCCGAGCAGCACCGGCTGCTGGTGGTCGAGGACGATATCTACCGCGAACTGGCCCCGGCCGGCTCGCCGATGCTGGCGGCCATGGACGGGCTGTCGCAGGTGGTCTACATCAACGGCTTTTCCAAGACCATCACGCCCTCGCTGCGCGTCGGCTACCTGGCAGCCAGCCCGGACCTGGCCAAGGCCTTCGCGCGCACCAAGATGGCGGTCGGCCTCACTTCATCGGAGGTGACGGAGCGGCTGGTCTATTCCGTGCTGACCAGCGGCCACTACGGCCGCCACGTGGCGGCGCTGGCCGAGCGGCTGCGCGCGCAGCAGGATCGGGTGACGGAGAAGATGGAAGCCCACGGGCTGGAGGTGCTGCTGCGCCCTGAGGGCGGAATGTTCGCATGGGCGCGCCTGAACGAGGCCGTGCTGGCCGCCCGTCGCGGCGTACCGCTGCACGGCAACCGCCTCGCCACGCTGGCGCTGGAGCATGGCATCTGGCTGGCGCCGGGCTCGTATTTCGAGCCGGATGAGACCGACTCGCCGTGGATCCGGTTCAACGTGGCCACCGGCGATGCGCCACAGCTGTGGCAGTTCTTCGACAGCCTGGCGCAAGCGCAGCGCGCGGCTTGATGTGGATGGATTCAGGCCCTGGGCCGGCTGGCCGGGGGGTCAGCTCCAGAGGCGCTCGACGAGCCAGCCGGCGGTGGCGCAGACGCCTACCCAGGCGGCAAGACAGGTGGCAATAAAGCGATAACTCATCTCGAAATCAGCAACAAAGATGTGATGGGAATGTGAATTTTTCGCTGAATCATACATCCATTCATGTATGTATGTAAGGGGAAAGTGGAGTCTCCGCGTGAATTGTGGGGCTTTTCGTAACGCAGAAAGCACTTGCGGCACTGCCCAGGGGCGGCGGGGACATCGGGCTTGCGCCCCTGCCGCCATCAGGGACGCCTCGGGCGCACGGCCGCTGCTCTGCTACGCTTGGCGCGTGCCCGGCCTGATGCCGGGCCACCCGCACCGCTTCAAGCGCACCACAGGATCCGACAATGCATACCCACGACCTGTCCGCCTGGACCCACAGCCACGCCTTTGACGCCGGCAACCGCGCCGCCGAGCGCGGCACGCGCCTGGTCATGGTGATCACCGCCATCACCATGGTGGTGGAGATCGCAGCCGGGCTTTGGTTTAACTCGATGGCGCTGCTGGCCGATGGCTGGCACATGAGCTCGCACGCCCTGGCCATCGGCCTGTCCGCCTTTGCCTATGGCGCCGCGCGGCGCTATGCCGGCGACGGGCGCTTTGCCTTCGGCGCCTGGAAGATCGAAGTGCTGGCCGGCTTCGCCAGCGCGGTGTTCCTGCTGGGCATCGCCGCGCTGATGGCGGCGGGATCGGTCGAACGGCTCTTCACCCCACAGGCCATCCACTATCGCGAAGCCATGGCCGTGACCGCGCTCGGCCTGCTGGTCAACCTGGGCTGCGCGCTGATCCTGGGCGGCCATGCGCATGGACACGACCACGGGCATGAGGATGGCCACCACCATCATGGCCACGGCCATGGCCACCAACATGGGCACCAACGCGACCATGGCCACGGCCACCACCACGACATCAACCTGCGCGCCGCCTATGTGCACGTGCTGGCCGACGCCGCGACCTCAGTGCTGGCGATCGTCGCGCTGGCCGGCGGCTGGTGGCTGGGCTGGGCGTGGCTGGATCCGGTGATGGGACTGGTGGGCGCGGTGCTGGTCGGCAGATGGGCCATCGGCCTGCTGCGCCAGAGCGGCACGGTGCTGCTGGACCGCGAGATGGATCACCCGGTGGTGGAAGAAGTGCGCGAGGTGCTGGCAGGCCTGGACCACGGTGACGAAAGCACCCGCGTGTCAGACCTGCATGTGTGGCGCGTGGGCCGGCAGCAGTTTGCCTGCATCGTCTGCCTGGTCACGCATGACGCCGCGCTGACGCCGCAGCGCGTGCGCGAGGCGCTGTCCGTGCATGAGGAACTGGTGCACGTGACAGTGGAGATCAGCCGCTGCGAGGGGGCGCACTGAACCTTGCACTATGGCGCGCCGCCGCCTTCCCTGGGTTCAGCTCAGCTCGCACCACATGCACAGCGGCGGCGTGTCCGCCCGGCGGTGGAATTCGCTCGATGACATGACTTCCGCCGGCAGCTTCGAGGCCGGCACCAGCGTAAAGCCATAGCGCGCGAAATAGCTCGGGCAGCTCGACGCCAGCAGCACCGCGCGCCTTGCGCCGTTGGCGCGTGCGCGCATCAGCGCGGCGCGCACTACGTGCGTGGCCACGCCCTGGTCACGGTGCTCGGGCAGCACCGCCACGGAACGGATCACCACGGTCTCGCCACAGCGCTCGCCGGCGGCGCAGCCAATGATCTGCGCCCCAAAGACGGCCACATGGAAATGCTCCAGTAGGCGTGGCACGTCGTCCACCGGCAGGCCGCACCGTTCCAGCACCTCTCCCACGGCTGGCGCGTCCGAGGGCATGGCCGCCCGGATCCGCAGGTCTTTGATCATCTGGAGCCTCTCCTTTTCACATTTCCTCGCGACGGGAACACCATGGAAGCCCGGACATGGCTGTGCCGCCATCAGGCGGCACGGGTTGCACGCAGGCCGGCAGGCCTGTCGGGCAACACTAACCGATTCGGTGTCATTGATCCATTGGGGAAGTAACGGAAAATGTGTGTCCGGAATTGCCTGCGGCATACCGGTCGTGGCGCGTGCGGCACAGGCCGGCCGCCGGTATGGCGAAGGCCGATGACAGGTGCAAGACAATCGGGGAAATTGCGCGGACGCGCCGGCATGCCCGGCACCATGTGCCGGGCAAGGAAGACTGGAGGCGGGGATCCGGAATCGAACCGTCGTACACGGCTTTGCAGGCCGTTGCATAACCACTCTGCCACCCCGCCGCTGACGCCGCGCCTGAGCGACGCTACGTGCTGCGGGCCGCAGTGTAGCGGGAAATTGAAATCTTTGCAGGAGACCGCGTCGGGCTAGCCGATGCTGCCCATGGCGGACTGGATGTAATTCTGCAGCCCGACCTTGCGCACCAGCTCCAGCTGCGCTTCCAGCCAGTCGATATGTTCTTCGGTGTCCGCGAGGATACCGACCACGATTTCGCGCGAGACATAATCGCCGACCGACTCGAAATACTTGATCGCGTCCTTGCAGCTGGCCTGCGACCCCTGCTCAAGCTTCAGGTCGCAGCCAAGCATTTCCTCGGTGTTCTCGCCCAGCAGCAGCTTGTCCAGGTCTTGCAGGTTGGGCAAGCCGTCGAGCAGCAGGATGCGCTCGATCAGCTTGTCGGCGTGCTTCATTTCCTCGATCGATTCGTCGTACTCATGCTTGCCCAGGGCGCTGAGTCCCCAGTGCCGGTACATGCGGGCATGCAGGAAATACTGGTTGATCGCGGTCAGCTCATGCCGGAGCTGAGCATTGAGTAACTGGATCACCTTCTTGTCGCTTTTCATGACTGCCCCCAACGACCCCTCAAAACGATTGAACTTACTCTCGGTTTCGAAATCGCGAAAACGCGCAGAGATTATCCCGCCGCGATTTTCATGGTAGTCCCGCAAGAGCGGACATCAAGCAAATTCGGCCTCGCCGTCGCATTTTTCCAGGGTTTTCACGCGCTGTTGCGGATGCGAATGTCAATGGTTTCCATTCGGTTTTCAAAAGCGCTTTGCGCGGCATTGTTTAAATACGAAAACGGGCAAGCCAGACGCGGTACCGGGCCGTAGATCGGCCCGCACTTTCGGGATTCAGCCAGCTGCCACCGCCGGCTGCCCCGCGTCCTCACGCGGCGGCAGGTGCGCGGCCAGCCGGCGGCGCGAACGCTCGGGGTCGACCACGTACAGCCCGGCCAGCGCCGCCACCACCATGATCGCGCCACACACGCCAAGGCCCAGTTCGAAGCCGCGTGCGCCCGGCACGTTCTGCACCAGCACGCCCGTCACCAGCGGCGCCAGCACGCCAGCCACCGACGACACCGAGGCATCGATGGCCAGGATCGCACCGCGCTGCCCCGCGGGCACCACCTCGGCCAGCATCGCCGGGCCCAGCGAATAGACCGCCGGTGCGCACACGCAGGCCAGCACCAGCAAACCCACCCGCATCGCCGGCGTGGTGTCCGGCCACAGCAGCAGCAGGAAGAATCCGCCGGCCAGCAGCAGCATGCCGGCAGACACCCGCCCGCGCGCCACCCGCGACGACACGCCGCGCGCCAGCAGGCGCTCGGAGAACCACGCAATGGCCAGCGTCAGCGGCAGGTTGGTGCCGACGATCAGCGCGAACAGCTTGCCGCTGACGGCGTGATCGAAGCCCAGCCCGCTCTGCAGGTAGGCCGGGATCCAGGTCAGGCACAGCGCCAGGCCCCAGTACGCCGCCAGCCGCAGCGCGAAGCAGCCAAGCACCGTGGGATCGCTCAGCATTACGCGGTACGGCAGGCGCTGCGGCGCGCTGCCGGCCGCAACGCCATGCGCGGCCGGAGGTTCGTCGAGTGCCCCTTCGCGCCCGAACGCCAGCCATACCACCGCCCACACTACGCCCAGCACCGCCAGCAGGTAGAAATTGCTGCGCCAGCCCCAGTGCGCGGCAACTGCCGGGATCAGCAGGCCCGCCAGCACGATGCCGATGCCAGCGCCCTGCGTCAGCACCGCCACGGGCAGGTTGCGCCGGCTGTTCGGAAACCATTTGTAGCAGGCGTGGATGGCGACCGGCGCGGCCGGCCCCTCCATGAAGCCAAGCAGGATGCGCGACACGATCAGCACCGCCAGGCTGGACGACAGCGCCAGCGGGATCTGGCACAGCGACCATGCCAGCGCCATGCAGACCAGCAGCCGCGAGGTCGGCGTGCGGTTGGCAAGAAAGCCCCCCAGCACGCCGGAAACCGCGAACAGCCAGAAGAAGCTGCTGCCGACCAGGCCGAACTGCGCCGGCGTCAGCCCCAGTTCATTCATCATCGGCGCGGCCAGCAGGCCCACCACCATCTTGTCCATGGCGTTGACCACCAGGAAGAAGAACAACAGCGCTGCGGTCAGCCACGCGCGGCGCGGCTGGTAAGACTTGGTCATGCGTGGTCTCCCGAAGGGCGCTCATCGGTATCCGGGCGGCACCTGATAGGCATGGCACCGCTCAATTCGTAATATGGATTACGTTTTCGGGCCAGTATGTTGGTCCGATACCGTTCACGACATCAGTAGAAACACCGACAAAACGGAACGGGCCCGTAGCCACGCCCGCTGGGAGAAAGGGTCGTCATGGAAGACAAGCTGACCGCGCTGGAAGGCCACGCGGGCTATGCGGTGCCGCGCTATTCGCGCGGACTGCGCACCACCCAGCTGCTGCTGGATGCGGGCCGCCGGCTATTGCGCGAGCGCACGCTGGAACAGGTCTCGATCCAGGAGATCTGCGCGCGCGCCGGCGTCACCACCGGCGCGTTCTACAGCCGCTTCGAGGGCAAGGAGAGCTATTTCAAGGCCTTGCAGGCGCTGTCGCTGGTCACCCTGCGTACAGCCATGGCGACGCGCCTGGCGCAACTCGACAGTTCCCCCACGACGCTGGAAGACGCCGTGCACACGCTGGCCCGCGACAGCCGCATCTGGGCCTACCGCAATGAGGGGGTACTGCGCGCGTCACTGGTTGTCCGCGTGACCATCGGCGAGGACCCGATCCGGCAACTCAACCGCCAGTACATGGACGACCTGGCTGTGCGCCTGGCGCGGCTGCACCCGGCGGGCGCCTCGCCGGACCTGGAACAGCGCATCCGCTTGGCGCACCAGGCGCTGGCCGGCACGCTGCTGTATGCGCTGATCAACCGCGAGAGCACCTTTGCACTGTCGGACCGGCGGCTGGACAGGGAGATGGCGCGGGCGTTCTTGTCGTACGTGTCATAACGGCCGGCCCTCGCCACGGAGCATGACGCACAAGGGCCTGAGCCGCGACTACTTTGGCCAGTTCGCCTCGCACAGGTTGGCAATCAACGGGCACATGACCTCGTCGCGATTGTCGCGGCATTGCCCAACCAGACTTCTCAACTCGGTCCGCAGCATCCGTAAATCGCGCAACCGTTCCTCGACGAGGTGCAGCTTTTGTTCGGCCAGCGCGCGCGCAGTTCCGCATTGGCTGCCGTCGTTCAGTTGCAGCAGCGTACGAACCTCGTCCAGGGTGAACCCAAGTGCCTGGGCCCGGCGAATGAAATGAAGCCGCTGCAGGCTGCACTCGGCATACTGACGAATGGCACCATGCACGCGTTCGGGTATCGGCAGTAATCCGCATCGCTGGTAATAACGAACCGTTTCCACGCCAACGTTGGCCGCCTTGGCCAACTGCCCAATTGTCAGGGTCGACTCCATCTCTTGACTCCGTACTCAGGTACGGACCTAGACTACGTGTAAACGGGTCGAAAAGGAAGTTTGACGGCGGGCCGATGGAGACTGTCAGGCAGGGAAAACAATGCGCACCTTCGAGTTGCAGTCAACCATTACCTGTCCCAGTTGCGGCCACAGCAAGACTGAGACGATGCCGACCGATGCCTGCCAGTGGTTCTACGAGTGCGAGGGCTGCGGAACGGTGCTTCGGCCCAGGGAGGGCGACTGCTGTGTGTTCTGCTCGTACGGCACCCGCAAGTGCCCTCCTGTGCAGCAACAGCAGGGTTCATGCTGCTCGCGGGCCAGCGCGCCCACCGCTGACTGACTCGCCACAACTTCACATCGCCATCATGCTATGCCCCGTGTGTGACAAGGCTGATCTGACCGCCATCACTCTGGAGATAGAAGCTCCTGAGCCAGACAAGACGATTGTGCTGAGGGCGATGCAGTGCCCTGCATGCGGCGAGGGAATCATCGAAGACCGCGAACTCCGCCTTGCAGTCGGCGAACCCCGACGTCATGAACTGGCATGCGAAAGCTCCCCAGGCATGACAAGTGCGGAGAGACCAGGCTGGCATTCCAGCTAGCCTGCACTCTCCGCAAAGCTCCTGCACTCAGGCTTCATTGCCACGGCCTTCGCCCTGGCAACGTCCCCTCGGTACGCCCGACGGGAGCAGCTTACTGGTTCTTCGTCTTATCCATGCTGGTCGCGGCCTTCGAGACATCGGGCTTCGCCATACCGGCCTCTGCATGGGCGGCCTTCGTCTTGCTCGCCTTGTGATGGGTGCCCTTGGCGGCTGACTTGCTGGCATCGGCCTTTACGTCAGCCTTCTCCTTAGTGGCGCTGGCCTGGGCCTTTACTTCATTGCCCTGCATGCCGGCACTCTTCGTGTTCTTGTCGGCCTTTGCCGGCGTGGTGCTCATCTCCTTGACGACCTTTGCCTGGTCTTTCGCGGCCCCGCCCTGCGGCTGCGTCGCGGAAGCTGGCACAGCAGTCTGCGCGAATACGGTACCGACGAGGGCGGCGGAGGCGAGTGCAGCGAACAGCTTCTTCATGACGTGGACTCCTGGGAAACATTCATCAGCTCGGCAATGCGCCTTGCTTACCGGAAAAAACGGTACAGCCGGCGCCCGAGTTGACCCACAAGTCGTGACAATCCGTAAGTTCTGCAACCAGCAAACATAAATCACGATGCCATCAAGCTCCACGGGAAACCTGCTGGATGGAAGCCTCAACCGCTGTCGTCCAACGGAAGCTGAGGCTTCATTTGCCTGATCGCCCAGGGCGATGGAACGTGCGTAAGACCTACTATTGTTTCGGGGCGTCCTTGCTCATCGCATCCTTGCCCATTGCATCCTTGCCCATCGCATCCTTGCTCATGCCTTCCTTCTTTTCCTGGGGCTTCTTGGCGTGACTCTTGCTCATTTTGTCTTTTTTCATGTCCATGTCGTCCTTCCCCATGGAATCCTTCGCCATGCTGCCGCTGGCACCCATGGCGCCCTTGCCCATGTCGTCCTTCTTCATTGCGTCCTGTGCCCATGCATGGCTGGCAAGCAACACCGCGGAGGAAAGCAGCAAAACCAGGCGTTTGTTCATGTTGTGCTCCTTGATTGGATTGATAGGGAGAAACCGGCAGACTTGCCGCTCAGGTTTCGGGGGGATCAGGATCCCCCAAACCAGTTGTATCCCTGGTCCTCCCAATAACCGCCGGGATACTTGTTAGTGACGTAGATCGCGACAATGTGCTTCGGGTTCTTGTACCCAAGCTTGGTGGGCATGCGCAGCTTCATCGGAAACCCATACTTCGGCGGCAGGCGCTCGCCGTCGTAAGTGAAGGTAAGCAAAGTCTGTGGATGCAGCGCCGTGGGCATGTCGATGCTGGTGTAGTAGTCATCCGCGCAGACAAAGCCCACGTATTTTGCAGTGGTATCGGCACCAACGCGCCTGAGAAAATCAGAGAAGCGCGTACCGCCCCACTTGCCGATGGCACTCCACCCCTCCACACAAATATGGCGAGTCACCTGCGACGTCTGCGGCAACGCGTAGAGTTCCTCCAGGGTCCATGCCGCCTTGCGCGAGACCAGGCCACCGACTTCCAGTTGAAAATCACTGGCATCTACCTCTGGCACATCAGCAAGGCCGTAGAAGGCATTGAATGGAAACGGCCGCGTCAGCCTTGACTCGGGATAGGTCGGCGCCAGCCGGTCAGGATCAAACAGCCATCCCTGCACGCGGTCATTGAAGCGCGAGACTGCCATCAGGAAGGAATCAACCGACGATTCGTCGGTGATGCTGCAGCCTGTCAACAGCAGCAAGCCACCAAGCGTCATGGCACGCTTTCCGAACAGTCGGCGAGATGGCATGCTCAACTCGTGCGTTGCATCGTTCAATATCAGCTTGCGGTCAAGCCTGACGATTCGCTCAGCTTTGCTCATGACTATTCTCCGCATCGACTAGCGTCCGCGCAGCATGATGATGAGTGTGCGTGGTACCAGCAACACCATCACCACATGGATGACAATGAATAGCGCAATCGCGCTCATGCCGATGAAGTGCACCCAACGCGCAGCGTCGTAGCCACCCATCAATACACGTAGCGTGGGAAACTGAACCGACTTCCAGATGGCAAGGCCAGACAGCACCGTCACCACAATCACCACCACCACGCCCGCGTAGAAGAGCTTCTGGGCGGCGTTGTATTCGGCCAGATTGGGGTGCGCGAGCTTGCCTCGCATGGCGGCTGCAATGTCACGCAGCGCAGCGAGGATTGAAAGCGGGAAGAAGCGCCGCCGGAAACGGCCCGTGACGATATTCATCACCAGATAGAACAGGCCATTGGCGACAAGCAGCCACATCGCCGCAAAATGCCACTGCAGGCCCCCGGCAAGCCAGCCGCCCAAGGTAATTGCATTGGGAAAATGGAAGCCGAACAGCGGCGATGCGTTGTAGATGCGCCAGCCGCTAAGCATCATGATGAGCACAGCAACGACGTTCAGCCAGTGCGTGATGCGAACCCATGCAGGCTGGATGGACTGGCCGTGCGGCACCAACTTGTCGGGCGATACCTGGTGGGCATTTTTCACTTGCTTTCTCCGACGCCAGGCGGCATATCGGTGACCGCCTTCTTCACCACGTTCGTCGTCCCAGGCGCCCAGACCTGACAAGGTCAACGCATTATTGCCCTGTCACCCTTGTTCCGCTGCTGGAAAATGCGGCAAACAGCACTTGTCAGCTCGGGAAATCCACGCCGGTTCGCCATTTGAAAAAAGAGCGACACGCGCATTCACGATAGGAGACTCTGTGGCTCAGGTCGAGAGGCCGAGCGAGGTCGGCACGTCGGAAAACTGCAAAAGTGAATGATTGGGGGTCGGAACTCAAGAAATCCGGGCTCCAACCCGGCCGGCTTGGCGTGCAAGGCGCCGCGCCGGCGATGCCATCAGAAGCGCCCAATTCCGCCCCGGTCTTGGGATTCCGGGGCGGTGGCTGGGCAGACTTAATGCAGGTTTTGGTGACTTCTGATGGAAAGGCCGCACGCAATCTGGCGATTGCAGGCGTGCCTTACTCCACCGTCACCGACTTCGCCAGATTACGCGGCTTGTCGACGTCGGTGCCGCGTGCGCAGGCCGTGTGGTAGGCCAGCAGCTGCAGCGGCACCACGTGCAGGATCGGCGACAGGTCGCCGTAGTGCTCGGGCAGGCGGATCACCTGGATGCCGTCGGACGACTGGATCTGCGTGTCGCTGTCGGCAAACACGTACAGGCGCCCACCGCGGGCGCGCACTTCCTGGATGTTGGACTTGAGCTTTTCCAGCAGTGCGTCGTTGGGCGCGACGGTGACCACCGGCATGGCCTCGGTGACCAATGCCAGCGGACCGTGCTTGAGCTCGCCGGCCGGATAGGCCTCGGCGTGGATATACGAGATTTCCTTGAGCTTGAGCGCGCCTTCCAGTGCAATCGGGTAGTGCAGGCCGCGGCCGAGGAACAGGGCGTTCTCGCGGCGGGCAAAGTCTTCCGACCAGGCGATGATCTGCGGCTCCAGCGCCAGCACGCCATGCAGCGCGGCGGGCAGGTGGCGCAGGTTGGTCAGGGCCTTGGCCTCGGCGTCTTCGGTCAGCAGGCCGCGGACCTTGGCCAGCGCCAGGGTCAGCATGTAGAGCGCGGCCAGTTGCGTGGTGAAGGCCTTGGTCGAGGCCACGCCGATTTCCGTGCCGGCGCGGGTCAGGAAGCGCAGTTCGGTCTCGCGCACCATGGCGCTGGTGGCCACGTTGCAGACTGCCAGCGTGTGTACGTGGCCAAGCGCGCGCGCATGGCGCAGCGCGGCCATGGTGTCGGCGGTCTCGCCCGACTGCGAGATCACCACCACCAGCGCGCGCGGGTTGGGCACGGTTTCGCGGTAGCGGTATTCGCTGGCGACCTCGACCTGGGTCGGGATCTTTGCAATGCTTTCCAGCCAGTACTTGGCGGTGCAGCCGGAGTAGTAGCTGGTGCCGCAGGCCAGGATCAGCACGCTGTCGATGCCGGCAAAGACCTCGGCGGCGCCGCTGCCGAACAGTTCCGGCGAAATGCTTTCGATGCCTTCCAGCGTGTCGCCCAGCGCGCGCGGCTGCTCGAAGATTTCCTTCTGCATGAAGTGCCGGTACGGGCCCAGTTCCACCGACGCGGCATGGGCTTCGACCACGCGCGCCTCGCGCTCGACCGCATGGTCGCCGGCGTCGTGGATGGTCACGCCGTCCAGCGTGATCTCGACCACATCGCCCTCTTCCAGGTAGATGATGCGGTTGGCGGTGCCGGCCACGGCCAGCGCGTCGGAGGCCAGGAAGGCCTCGTTCTCGCCCAGCGCCACCACCAGCGGCGAGCCGGCGCGCGCGCCGACCACGCGGCCGGGCTGGTCCTTGGCGAACACGGCGATGGCGTAGGCGCCGTGCAGGCGCTTGGTCACCGCGCGCACCGAAGCGAACAGGTCGCCGCGGGTGGCGCTGCTGGGGTAGGTGTAGGCCTGGTGGATCAGGTGGGCGACCACCTCGGTATCGGTCTGCGACTCAAAGCCGTAGCCGACCGCGCGCAGTTCTTCGCGCAGCGGCTCGTAGTTCTCGATGATGCCGTTGTGCACCAGCGCGATGGTCTCGCCCGACAGGTGCGGGTGGGCGTTGACGGTATCGGGCTTGCCATGCGTGGCCCAGCGCGTATGCGCCACGCCGGTGAAGCCGGACAGGCCCGACGCCTGCGTCTGCGCGTCCAGGTCGGCCACGCGCGACACGGTGCGCGCGCGCTCGACCGCATCGTCGCGCACGACCGCGACGCCGCACGAGTCATAGCCGCGATACTCCAGGCGGCGCAGCCCTTCGATCAGGACCGGAACGATATTGCGCGTGGAAACCGCGCCGACGATGCCACACATGCTGAACCCCCGTTTGCTGGCGCCTGCCCGTAGGCCTGTGGCGCCGGTATGAATCCTGTGGCGCCACCCGCTGGCGGCGCATGCCCTGGCCGCCCGTGGGCGGCCCCTGACGCTTACTGCTTCGGCTGCTTAACCGGACGCTGCCAGGCGTCGATGGTCATCTGCTTGGCCCGTGACAGCGTCAGCTTGTCCGCGGGTGCTTCCTTGGTCAGCGTGGTGCCGGCGCCAAGCGTGGCGCCGCGGCGCACCGTCACCGGCGCCACCAGCTGCGTGTCGGAGCCGATAAAGACATCGTCCTCGATCACGGTGCGGTGCTTGTTCACCCCGTCATAGTTGCAGGTGATGGTACCCGCGCCAATATTGACGCGCGACCCCACCGTGGCATCGCCCACATAGGCCAGGTGATTGGCCTTGCTGTGCGCCGCCACCTGTGCGTTCTTGACCTCGACAAAGTTGCCGATATGCACGTCCTCGCCCAGCTCGGTGCCCGGGCGCAGGCGCGCGTACGGACCGATGCGGCCGGCGGAGCCTACCCTGGCCTCATCAATATGGCAGAACGGGTGCACCTGCGCGCCGGCGCCGATGGTGCTGTTGCGGATCACGCAATGGGCGCCGATGCGGGCGCCGTCTTCCAGGTGCACGCGCCCTTCGAACACGCAGCCGACATCGATGGTGACATCGCGCCCGCAGCTCAGCTCGCCGCGCACGTCGATGCGTGCCGGGTCCAGCAGGGTCACGCCAGCTTCAAGCAAGCGCCGGGCCTGGTTGCCCTGGTGGATGCGCTCGACCTCGGCCAGCTGCAGCTTGCTGTTGATGCCAAGCGTCTCGCAGATCGCGGCCGGCTGGGCCGAGACGGTCTCCACGCCGTCGGCAACGGCGCGCTCGACGGTATCGGTCAGGTAGTACTCGCCCTGGGCATTGTCGTTGCGCAGCGTCGACAGCCACTTGCGCAGGTGGCCGGTGGGGCACACGATAATGCCGGTGTTGATCTCGCGGATGGCCTTTTCGGCCTCGGTGGCATCTTTTTGCTCGACAATGCGGACGATGCTGCCCGCGGCGTCGCGCACGATGCGGCCATAGCCGGTCGGGTCGGGCATTTCCACGGTCAGCACGCCAAAGCGCTGCGCGCCGGCTTCGGCCACCAGTGCCTGGAGCGTGGCAACGCTGGTGAGCGGCACGTCACCGTACAGAACCAACGTGGGCTGGTTGTCGTCCAACATGGGAAGTGCCTGCATCACCGCATGGCCCGTGCCCAGTTGCTGGGCCTGTTCGGCAAAGGCAACATCGTCGGCGGCGACGGCCTCGCGCACGCGCGCGGCGCCATGGCCGACCACGACCACCAGCCGCGACGGCGACAGGGCGCGTGCCGTATCCAGGACGTGCGCGAGCATGGGCCGCCCGGCTACCGGGTGCAGCACCTTGGGCATGTCGGAATGCATCCGCTTGCCCATGCCCGCGGCGAGAATGACGATATTCACAAGGAGACCCCTAAGTGAGTGTGTCCGAAAATATTCTGGAAAACGCCGGCCGGGTGTTTGGCCGGCTGCGCCGCCGGGGTGGGCGGAACGCTGCCGCCAAGCCTGCGCATAATCCCGCAAACCCTTGCCAGGACTTGGCTGGCGGTCATCAGGGCGGCCCGGCTGCAATGCGCGCCGATTTTAACATGGCGGTTTCTGCGCTACGGACCGCCGTTTCGGAATTTCACAATTGCCGGGCCCGGTGGATTTTCGCGATTCTGGGCGCGGCGGCATTGTGCGCCTGCAGCGCGATGAAGCTGGGATACCAGCAGGGCGACCGGCTGGCGTACTGGTGGATCGACAATTATGTCGACGTCACCGCGGCCCAGGAGCCGCTGACGCGCGAGGCCATCTCCCGCTTCTTCGCCTGGCACCGCAAATCGCAGTTGCCGGAAATCGCCAGCCTGCTGCAGCAGGCCAAGGCCGACGTGCGCCAGCCGGTCACGCCGGCCATGGTCGGGCACTTCCAGGACGCCTCGCAGGAACTGGCACGGCGGTCGTTCGAACAGGCCATGCCCGATACGGCTGACCTGTTGCTGACGCTCACGCCCGACCAGATCGCGCGCATGGAAAAGAAGTTTGCCGAGGGCAACGCCAAGTACCGCAAGAAATTCCTGAAGGCCGACCCGGCCGAGCGCGAGGACGCGCGCTTTGACAAGGTGATGGAGTACGCCCGCCTGATCTACGGCAGCTTCTCCAGCGAGCAAGAACAGGCCATCCGCACCAAGGTGGGTCCGGTGGTGCAGAATGCCGAGGCGCGCTACGCCGAGCGCGTGGCTCGCCAGCAGGAATGGCTCAGGATGGTGCGTTACGTGCAGGCCACCCAGCCGCCCAAGGCGCAGGTGATCGACCTGTTGAGCCGCTTCCGCGAATACTGGCAGAACCCGCCCGCCAGGCACGCCGCCAGCCACGAAGCCAGCAACAATGCCGGCATCGCGCTGACCGTGGCAATAGCCAACATGACCACGCCGCAGCAGAAGGCGCACGCGCAGGACCGCTTCCAGAAGTGGATCGACGACACCCATGCGCTGATGCGCGAGAAGGCGAACGCGCCAGTGCAGTCGGCGGCGACGAATTAGGGAATTGAAAAACCGATGAGGTGCTCCCTCTCCCGCTTGCGGGAGAGGGTTGGGGAGCGGGCCGGCGTTTCGACGAAGTGAAGCCTGTCGGTATGCCTGTGCCTGCCCTCTCCCCCAGCCCCTCTCCCGCAAGCGGGAGAGAGAGCAAACCGCCAGCGGGCTTGCGCTGCCGGCAGCCTTACTGCGTGCCGGCCTGCTCCGCCGCCGGCACAGCAGCGGCCGCGGGCGGGCGCTCGAAGCGCACGAACTCCATCCGGTTCTCTTCCACGCTGCCGGCGAACGTCAGCGGCTGCTGCTGGAAGGTCGTTTCGCCGAACAGTGACGCCTCGTCCACCTTGGCCAGGCCAGTGGCCAGCCCGGTGAACGGGAACAGGTCGGTATCGGCCAAGTGCGACGGCACCACGTTGCGCAGCGCCGCAAAGATATTGTCGATGCGGCCCGGGTTCTGGCGCTCCCAGTCCTGCAGCATCTCGCTGACCTTCTTGCGCTGCAGGTTTTCCTGCGAGCCGCACAGGTTGCACGGGATGATCGGGAATTCCATCGCGCGCGCGTACGACGCGATGTCCTTCTCCGAGCAGTACGCCAGCGGCCGGATCACGATGTGCTGGCCGTCGTCGGTCGACAGCTTGGGCGGCATCGCCTTCATCTTGCCGCCGAAGAACATGTTCAGGAAGAAGGTCTGGACGATGTCGTCGCGGTGGTGGCCCAACGCGATCTTGTTGGCGCCCAGCTCCTTGGCGGTGCGGTAGATCACGCCGCGGCGCAGGCGCGAGCACAGGGAGCAGGTGGTCTTGCCCTCGGGCACCTTCTCTTTGACGATCGAGTAGGTATCCGCCTCGACGATCACATATTCCACGCCGACCGACTTCAGGTACTCGGGCAGGATGTGCTCGGGGAAGCCAGGCTGCTTCTGGTCCAGGTTCATCGCGATCAGCTTGAACTGGATCGGGGCGCGCTTCTGCAGCGCCATCAGGACCGACAGCATGGTGTACGAGTCCTTGCCGCCACTCATGCAGACCAGCACGGTGTCGCCATCCTCGATCATGCCGAAGTCGCCGATGGCCTTGCCGGTTTGCGATTGCAGCCTCGTCTCGAGGCGGTAGAAGTTGTTCGAGTGGCTCATGGAGCATCCTGTTGCGTGGCGCCCGCCGGATGGAATGGCCGGCGCGGCGCGAAGGGGCAACATTTTACTTTAGGCGTCCGCAAGCTGCAGACAAGCAGGCAGCCGCAGTTCAGGCCTGCTTGATATGGAATACCTCGACGCCGACAGAATCGCAATCCGGGTACACGTCGGGCTTCTCGGTCGATACGCGCACGGCGCGCACCTTGGGGTGCTTGAGCATGGCGCGCGCCACGTCGTCGCACAGCGTTTCCTGCAGGTGCACGTGGCCCTGCGCCATGCGCTCGGCCACGGTGTTGCGCATGAAGTCGTAGTCGACCACTTCGTCGAGCTTGTCGGCCTGCGGGGTGCTCTGCGCCAGCGGTACGAACAGGTCGATATTGATCAGCACCCGCTGCTCGCCCTTCTTTTCGAATTCGTGCACACCGATATTGATCTGCACTTCATAGTTGCGCAGGAACATGCGTCGGCAGTCTTGCAGGCTGGGGTGGGAAAGGGCGGCGAGCATGGTCATGAGCGGGCTGCAGAAGGGAAAAAGGAAGCCGCGCCCGGCGGGCGCGGCACATCAGGGACTACGGTATTCGGTTGCTGGCTTCCAGCTTACTCGGTCAGGAACATCACGTCGCGCGCCAGCGGCATCAGGTGCTGGCCGCCGTCCACGTACAGCGTGGTGCCGGTCACGGCGCGCGCCTGCGCCAGGTAGGCCACCGCCTGGGCGATGTCCTCGGGCGTGGACGACTGGCCCAGCGGCGTCACGCGATGCGCGCGGCGGAAGCTCTGCTCGGACTGCTCGCCCGACACCAGCGTGATGCCCGGGGCCACGCCCACCACGCGCAGGCGCGGCGCCAGCGCCTGGGCCAGCTGCACCGTGGCGGTCTGCAGCGCGGCCTTGGACAGCGTGTACGACAGGAAGTCCGGGTTCAGGTTGTCGAGCTTCTGGTCCAGCAGGTTGATCACCACGCCGCGCGGCTCGGCGGCCTTGTCGTCGCCGGCAGCGGCCGCCAGGGCCTTGTGCAGCTCGCGCGCCAGCAGCAGCGGCGCGGCGACATTGGTACGCATATGCGTATCCAGCGACGCATACGAGAAGCTGGTCGCCACGTCGTACTGGAACAGCGAGGCGTTGTTGACCAGACAGGTGGGCACGCCCAGCGCAGCGGTGCAGTCCGCCACCAGGCGGCCGGCGGCGGCCTCGTCGGCCAGGTCGGCGCGCAGCACCGCGGCGCGGCGGCCCAGCGCGCGGATCTGCGTGGCCAGGGCCTCGGCCTCGTCCACCGAGCGATGGCAATGCACGGCCACGTCCCAGCCCTGCGCCGCCAGTTCCAGCGCGATGGCGCGGCCCAGGCGGCGCGCGCCGCCGGTCACGAGCGCCACGCCGCGGGCGGTGGCGCGCTGGCCGCCGGTTTGATCACTGGTCTGGCTGGCACGGGTATTGGATGCGGGCATTGCTACAATTGCAGGATGCAGAAAGCCGCTAGTTTACCCCTTCCGCCCGCCGACGCGCAGGCCGCTTCCGATACCCTTACGGCCCGTATTGGCGAATCCATCGATGCGGCCGGCGGCTGGATCGGCTTTGACCGCTATATGGCCATGGCGCTGTACGCGCCGGGCCTGGGCTATTACAGCGGCGGTTCGGCCAAGTTCGGGCGCGATGCCCGCGACGGCAGCGACTTCATCACCGCCCCGGAACTGAGCCCCTTTTTCGCCCGCACGCTGGCGCGCCAGTTCGCGCCGCTGCTGGCGCAGGGATTGCCGCGCCTGCTGGAATTCGGCGCCGGCACCGGCCGGCTGGCGGCGGACCTGCTGCTGGGGCTGGAGCAGGAAGGCCAGTTGCCGCAAACGTACGCCATCGTCGAGCTGTCGGGCGAGCTGCGCGCGCGCCAGCAGGCCACGCTGGCGCAACGCGCGCCGCACCTGGCGCAGCGGGTCACCTGGCTCGATACGCTGCCTGCCACCTTTGACGGCGTGATCGTCGGCAATGAGGTGCTGGATGCGATGCCGGTGCAGCTCTATGCGCGCAGCGGCGGCCGCTGGCATGAGCGCGGCGTGGTGCGCAGCCATGTCGGCGAGCCCGCCTTCCGCTTCGAGGACCGCCCACTGGCCGATGCCGACGTGCCCGAGGCGCTGTGCGCCATCCCCGGCGACCATGACCTCGTCACCGAGACCCATGCCGAGGCCGAGGGCTTCGCGCGCGCCATCGGCGCCATGCTGGCGCGCGGCGCGGCCTTCTTTATCGACTACGGCTTTCCGGCGAGCGAGTACTACCATCCGCAACGCGCCGGCGGCACGCTGATGTGCCACTACCGCCATCATGCGCACCCGGACCCGTTCCTGTACCCCGGCCTGCAGGACATCACCGCCCACGTGAATTTCAGCGGCATCGCGCATGCCGCGGTGGATGCGGGGCTGACCGTGGCGGGCTTCGCCTCGCAGGCGCGCTTCCTGATGAACGCGGGCATCACCGAGCTGCTGATGGAACTGGATCCGTCCGACGCAGGCGCCTTCCTGCCGCAGGCCAATGCGGTGCAGAAGCTGCTGTCCGAAGCGGAAATGGGCGAACTGTTCAAGGTCATCGCCCTGACGCGCGGGCTGGACGACAACGAGCCGCTGGCAGGCTTCGCCCGCGGCGACCGCTGCCACGCGCTGTAGGCCGGCCATGCTGCGCTGGACCTTCACCATCTTCTTCAGCGTGATCGTGCTGTCCGCGGCGTTGCCGTGGCTGCAGAAGATCGGGCTGGGACGCCTGCCGGGGGATGTGCGCTTCCGGCTGTTCGGGCGCGAGTTCGTACTGCCGTTTGCTTCGACGATCCTGCTGTCGATGGTTGCCCTGGTGATCGGCAAGCTGCTTTAGTCCACGGAATCACTTGATCGCACCGACGGTAAAGCCCGCGACAAAGCGGTCAAGGAAACTGTTGTAGAGCGCAGCCACCGGCACGCTGACGATCAGGCAGGCACCCATCAGGGACCCCCAGAAATAGACATCGCCCCGCACCAGGAACGTCGGCACGCCGACGCTCACCGTGTACTGCGACGAGCTGGTGATAAAGGTCAGCGCATAGACGAATTCCTGCATCGCCAGCGTGGCGCTGAAGATGACCACGGTCAGTATGCCGCTTGACGACAGCGGCACCACCACCTTCAGGAACGCGCCGAAGCGGCTCAGGCCGTCCATCATCGCGGCTTCTTCGATGTCGCGCGGCACCGCCTTGAAGAACCCCATCATCAGCCAGCTGCAGAACGGCACCGTGAAGCTCGGATACACCAGCACCAGCGACCACAGCGAATCCTGCAGGCCCAGCGCGCCGATGATGCGCGAGAACGGGATGAACAGGATAGTCGGCGGTATCAGGTAGGTCAGGAAGATGCCGATGGCCCACTGCCGGCCCCAGCGGCCCGACAGCCGGGCCAGGCTGTAACCTGCGGGCACGGCCAGGAGCAGCGTGATCAGCACCACACCGACGGCCACCACCAGGGTATTGAGCACCCAGCGCAGATAGCGGGTCTCGCCGAACAATATCCGCAGGTTCTCCAGCGTGGGCGGCAGGTTGAACAGGAACGGGTTGTTGGCGGTGTTGATCAGGTCATGCACATCCTTGAAGGTCGTGATCAGCATCCAGTAGAAGGGGAACGCGCAGAACGCCGCAAACGCGGCAAGGACGCCAAAATGGGCGCCGCGCGCCCCCCAACGTCGCCACGCGATGGCTGCGGGACCCATTTCAGGTCACCTCGGCGCGGCGCGCCACGGTCAGCAGCACGATCACGACCGCGACCAGCACCGGGAACAGGAACAGCGAGATGGCCGCCCCTTCCGCCAGGTCGCCGCCCTGGATGCCGGTGAAAAAGGCCAGGCTGGCCAGCACCTGGGTGGTGTCGTACGGCCCGCCCCGGGTCAGCACGTAGATGATGATCATGTCGGTGAAGGTGAACACGATGCCGAACAGCAGCGCCACCAGCATGATGGGCATCACCAGCGGAATGTTGATCAGGAACAGGTGCCGCCAGAAGCCGGCGCCATCCATGGCGGCGGCGTCGTGGATGTCCTGCGGAATGCCGCTCAGGCCGGCGAGGATGATCACCGTGGCCAGCGGCAGCAGGCGCCAGACGTCCACCATGATGACCGACATCATCGCCAGCTCCGGCTGGCCGAGCCATACCGGCCAGTCGTGCGGCCCCAGCACGCCGGCCGCGGCCAGGGTCCAGTTGATGATGCTGTAGACCGGATCGAAGATCCACAGCCAGCCGATGGTGCCGAGCGAGATCGGTGCCACCCACGGCAGCAGAATCAGCAGGCGCACCAGCCATTTGCCGCGGAAGTCCAGGTACAGAGCCATCGCCAGCATCTTGGCCAGCACCACCACCAGCGCCTGCGACACCAGCGTGAAGACCAGCGCGTTGCGCAGCGAACGCCAGAACGTGTTGCTTTCCAGCACGCGCCGGAAGTTCTCCAGGCCGACGAAGTGCAGCACCTGGCTGCCCACCGTGGCATCCGAGAGGCTGTAGTAGACCGACAGCAGGAACGGAAAGCCGACCAGCAAGGCGATGTAGATCACCGCCGGGGCAAGCATGGCGCGGCCAAGCCAGCGGTCGTCGTCGGTCAGGCGCTGCGCGGGCTGCAACGCCAGATCCGCCGCCGGCTGTCCGGTGGCGATGTACAGCGGCTTCACGGCGCGGCTCCCAGGCTGGCGCCGGATTTCGCATCGAAGCGGCGCAGGTCGCGCTCGCGCACGACGAAGCGGTGGCCGGTGCCGGCCTCGATCGGGACCGTCACCGTGCACGGAATGCGCGAGACCACGCTGGCCGGCGGCAGCGGCGCTTCCAGCCTGCCATACACCAGGCGGTCCGAGCCCAGGTTCTCGATGCGCGTCACGTCCACGGCAAAGGCGCGCAGCGCCTCCTCCGCGGGATAGGCTTCGCGCGGCAGCAAATGCTCGGGCCGGAAGCCGGTCACGACCCCGTCGGCCTCGATCAGGTTCATCGGCGGCGAGCCGATAAAGGTGGCGACGAAGAGATTGGCGGGCTGCTCATAGACCTGCTGCGGCGTGCCGGTCTGGTGGATCCTGCCGTGGTCGAGGATGGCAATGCGATCGCCCAGGCCCAGCGCCTCGATCTGGTCATGGGTGACGTAGATGGTGGTGATGGCAAGGCGGCGCTGGAACCGCTGCAGCTCGTCGCGCGCCGAGGTCCGGAGCTTGGCGTCCAGATTGGACAAGGGCTCGTCGAGCAGGAACGCCACCGGTTCGCGCACCACCGCGCGCGCCAGCGCCACCCGCTGGCGCTCGCCGCCGGACAGCTGGCGCGGCTTGCGCTGCAGCAAAGGGGCGATGCCGAACAATTGCGCGGCCCAGTCCACCTTGCGCCCGACCTCCTCGCGCGACATATGCCTGGCCCGCAGCGGGAAGGCGATGTTGTCGAACACATTGAGGTGCGGGTACAGGGCGTAGCTCTGGAACACCATCGCCATGTTGCGCAGCCTGGGCGGCAGCGCCGTGACGACGCGGCCATCGACCAGGATATCGCCGCGGCTGGGCGCCTCGAGCCCGGCAATCAGGCGCAGCAGCGTGGTCTTGCCGGAGCCGGACGGCCCCAGCAGGACCAGGAACTCGGCGTCGCGGGCGCCAAGGTCGACATTGTCCACCGCGTTGACGCCATCGAAATGCTTGCTGAGCGAGCGAACCTCTACGGAAGCCATGTCCAGTCACATACCGAGCCGCGCGCTACACCATGCCCTTGTCGCGCCACTTGGCGAAAATGCGCTTGCACGCGGCATCGGCAAGACGGACCGCGTCCTCCGGCGTCTCGTCGCCCGTAGCGGCCTTGGCGAACATGGTGTTCAGGACCCAGGTATTGAAGATCTCGTCGATGGCCGCATTGGCGTAGCCGGGGTAGCCGACATTGGTCGCCTGGTTCATCAGCGCGCCGAGCACCTTGTACTTGTCGCGCGGCATGGCCTTCTGGTCGTCGGCGATCAGCTTCTGCAAGTCGGGCACGGTGCTGAGGAAGCAGGGAAAGTTGTAGAACTCGCTGCCCAGGAAGCCCTGCCGGAAGTTGTCGATATAGTCCACCAGGAACTTCTTCGCGCCGGCGATGTTCTCGGCGAATTTCCAGATCACGTAGCAATCCATCACGTGCTCCAGCGCGATGCGCCGCACCGGCCCCTGCAGGGCCTGCGTGAGCCAGATATCCCGCGCGATCGGCAGGTTCTTGTTCTCGGCCTCGCGGGTGATGGAAATTGCGTTCAGGCACAGCGAGATCTTGCCCGCCAGCATGGCGCGGTTGTTGGACGACGGGTCCCATGCCAGCACTTCCGGCGTCATGGTGTCCTGGTATAGCGCCTTGACGAACTTCACCGCTTCCAGGGTGTTCTTCGAGTTCAGCACCACCGTGTGCCGCTCATCCTGAACCGATCCGCCGAAGGCATAGAGGATCGTGCGCATCGCCATTGCAGTGTCCAGTTCCGCGGACAGCCCGATGCCGACCGGGATGCCGTGCCTGGCCTTGATCTTGCGGCCAGCGGCCAGCACGTCCAGCCAGGTGTCCGGCGGCTTCATGCCGACGTCGTCCCAGAGGTCCTTGCGGTAGTTGATCGGGTCCGGCACGAAGCTGTCCGAGAAGCCGAAGTACTTCTTCGTCTTTGGGTTATACGTGCTCCGGATCGCCAGCTCGACCGGCTTGCCATGCTTGCGCTGGCATTCCTCGTAGAGCTCGCGATGGTCGATCACCTGCTCCTCGTAGACCGGCGCCGGCGACAGGAACATGAACAGGTCATGCCCTTTCTGCGCGGACACTTCGGCGGCGGCACGCGTGGCCAGCGCGGGAATGCCAACGTGGTCGACCACCACCTCGGTGTCATTCTTCTGGCCCCACTGCTTCACATAGGTGTCGTCGAACCACTTGTCGTAGCCCGGCACGAAGTGGTTCCACTGCAGGATCTTGAGGGTGTGCTTTGCCGCGTGGGCGTGCCTGGGGATCAGGAAGGGTCCGAGGCCAGCCGCAAGCCCGACGGCGCCGGTGGTCCGGATGAACCTGCGCCTGCCGGTGTTGGTGTCAGCGGTGTTGGTGTCAGCGGTGTTGGTGTCAGCGGTGTTGGTGTCAGCGGTGTTGGTATCCGCATAGGTGCTGGTGGCGACGGCCGTATCGATGCCACCTGGATGCGCTGCCTTGGCCATGGCTATCTCCTTGTACGAGAAAGCGGTCGGCTCCCACCCCGGTTCAGGTAGCCAGCTACCCTGTTCTTAAGGGTAGGCTTCATTTCATGAATAGGAAATCCCGACACATGTCATAAAGTGATGGAATCGTGACATGCCGTCCCTTCCTCTTTCAGAAATGAGACCTAAGCTGGAAACAGTGAGGAGGTGATATGAAAACCGCATCCGCACGCAGCTTTCCGGCCGGTGCCAGGTCCGGGTCCGTTACCCGGATACGCGATGCCGCCTTCTGCGCCCTCGCCGGCCTGGGACTGGCGCTGTCAGTCCCCGCCGCCGCCAGGGTGGAGGGCGACGCCATCGTGCTCGGCGCAGCGGTCTCGCTCTCCGGCAAATACGCCACCAACGGCAAGAACACCCAGGACGGCTACACGCTTGCCGCAAAGCGCATCAACGAGACGGGCGGCGTCAAGGTCGGTGGCAAGGCCTACCAGCTGAAGATCATCTTCTACGACGACGAATCCACCTCGGCCCGCGGCGCGCAGCTGGCCGAGCGGCTGATCAGCCAGGACGGCGTGAAGTTCGTGCTGGGGCCCTACAGCTCCGGGCTCACCAAGGCGATCGCCCCGGTCACCGAGAAGTACCGGATCCCGATGGTCGAGGGCAACGGGGCGGACCGCAACCTGTTCACGCAGGGCTACCGCTATATGTTCGCGGTGCTCAATACCTCCGACTACTACCTGCGCGCCGCCATCAACCTTGCCGCCGAGGAAGCGCAGCGGGCAGGCAAGCCGCCGAAGAGCCTCAGGGTGGCCATCGTCATCGAGAACGACAACTTCTCGCAGGACGTGCGCGACGGCGTCGAAGAGGATGCGAAACGCCTTGGCATGCAGGTGGTGATCGACGACAAGCTGCCGCCCGAGCTGAACGACATGTCGGTCACACTGGCCAAGGTGAAGGCGCTCAAGCCAGACATCCTGGTGGTATCCGGCCATGAAAAGGGCGCGGCGCTGGCAGTGCGGCAGGTGGCGGAGATGCGCATTGACGTACCGATGCTGGCCCTGACCCACTGCGACTCCGCGCAGATCATCGAGAAGTTCGGCAAGAGCGCGGAATTCGCGGTGTGCGGCTCGCAATGGGACCGCTCGCTGAGCTACAAGGACCGCTGGTTCGGCACGGCCGACCAGTACGCGCAGCGCTTCGAGCAGGAGTATCACTACGAGGCACCATACCAGGCGGCCGAATCCAGCGCCGCGGTGCTGGCCTTCGCCGACGCCTTCGAGCGCGCCGGCTCGTTCGATACGGAAAAGGTCCGCGAGGCGCTTGCCGCCACCGACCTGATGACGTTCTACGGCCCGCTCAAATTCGACCAGAGCGGCAAGAACATCGCCAAGTCGATGGTGCTGTACCAGGTACAGGACGGCAAGTTCAAGGTGGTCGCGCCGGGCAAGTGGGCGTCGTCGAAGGTCATCTATCCGGCACCTGCCTGGGCGCGGCGCAAATAGGGGGCTGCTGCGCGGCCTGACGCAGATGACCAATCTCGCGGTCCTCGTCCAGAGTCCTGAGCTGAACCTGCAGCTCGTGGTGGACGGCCTGCTGGCCGGCGCGATCTTCGCGCTGGCCGCCTACGGCATGGCGCTGGTATGGGGCGTGATGAACCTCATCAACGTCGCCCAGGGCGAGCTGGTGATGCTGGGCGGCTATATCGTGATCTGGCTGGCCGGCAAGGGCGTGCCCCCGCTGCTGGCCGTGCCGGTCGCCGCGGCGGTAATGTACTGCGTGGGCTGGGGACTCTATCGCATCGTCATCTTCCGGCTCGTCGAGCGCGATCTCTTTGTCTCGGTGCTGGCCACCTTCGGCCTGAGCATCGTGCTGCAGCAGCTCGCCAACCTGGCCTTCGGCGCCAATGTGCGCACGCTCGACGCGGGGCTGGGCAGCCTGTTCCTGCCGGGCGCACTGGTGGTGCCGAAGATCAAGCTGGCGGCATTCGCCGCGGCCCTGGCGCTGGGCGCCGGCCTGATGCTGTTCCTCAGGCACTCCCGCCGCGGCCAGGCGATCCGGGCTACCGCCCAGAACGCGCGCGCCGCCCGTGTGCTGGGGGTGGACGCGGATCGCATCTACGCCGCGACCTTCGCCCTCAATGCCGCCATCTGCGGCGCGGCCGGCGGGCTGGTGGCAATGACCTGGATCATCCACCCCTACCTGGGCCTGCCCTATACCGTGCGCGCCTTCATGATCGTGGTGGTGGCCGGGCTGGGCAGCATGCTGCCGGTGCTCGGCG
Source organism: Cupriavidus lacunae (assembly GCF_003353055.1). GTDB lineage: Bacteria > Pseudomonadota > Gammaproteobacteria > Burkholderiales > Burkholderiaceae > Cupriavidus > Cupriavidus lacunae. Next base: position 10,480 of record NZ_QKWJ01000070.1, on the reverse strand, counting down.
CCGGGGGCGGGCTGGGCATTGCCGAGAACTACGCCGGCTTCCTGCTCGGCACCGAATACCAGACCGCCTTCCTCTACGCCCTGCTGGTGGCGATCCTGGTGAGCCGCAACCTGATGCTGCGCCGGCGGCGAGGCTACCTGCGATGAACCCGCACCTGCGCGGCGCGCGCCGGCCCGAATCGGATGTCCCGCTCACCCGGGTCACCCCGGCCGCCACGGCTGCCCGGCTGGCGCTGCTTGCGGGCAGCGTGGCCGCGCTGACAGCGCCGTGGCTGTTCGCCGGCGTCACCACGCAACTGACCTTTCTCTGGCTGATGGTGCTGTTCGCGCTGACGTGGGACGTGACGGGCGGGCAGATGGGCTACAACTCCTTCGGCAACATCGTGTTCTTCGGCGTGGGCGCCTATGTCTGCGCGGTGGCGCAGCGCGACTTCGGGCTGGGCTACTTCGCCGGCCTGGCGGCGGGTACCGGCCTGGCGGCGCTGGCGGCTGTGGCGGCGGCGCTGGCGCTGGGCCCGGCCATGCTGGGCTTGCGCGGGCACTATTTCGCCATCGGCACGCTGGGCCTGGGCATCGCCTTCGCCGATGCCGCCGCCGGCTGGGATTTCATCGGCGCGGGGTCGGGCATGACGCTGCCGCTGTTCCCGGGCGCGGCCGGCAGCCGCGAGCCGTTCTTCTACTACGCGATGCTGGTACTGGCCGTGGCTACCCTGCTGACGCTGCGCTGGCTCTATGCGCGCCCGTTCGGCCTGGCGCTCAATGCCATCCGCGACGACGAGGACAAGGCCGAGGCGCTTGGCCTGCACACCACGCGCGACAAGATCCTGGCCTGGTGCGTCTGCGCCGTCTTCCTCGGCATGGCGGGCGCCCTGACGGGCAACCTGGTGGGCTTCATCGATCCGCGCGAGCTGGCCTTTGCCAGCGCCACCTTCGGCGTGTGGATGGTGGTGATGGCAATCCTGGGCGGCAAGGGCACGCTGTGGGGGCCGGTGATCGGCGCCGCGCTGTTCCACCTCACCCAGGAGCTGTTCTGGACTTACCTGCTGAACTGGCAGCGCGTTGCGCTGGGCATGCTGATCGTGCTGATCGTGGTGCTGTTCCCGACCGGCATCATGGGCTGGCTGCATGAGACCAGCGCAAAGCGCCGCCGCCTGACGGGGAGTGCCGCGCCATGACCGACCTGCTTGCGGTACGCGGCGTCACCAAGCGCTTCGGCGGCGTCGTCGCCAATCATGAGATCTCGCTGCAGGTGCCGCACGGCGGCATCGTGGGCCTGATCGGGCCGAACGGCTCGGGCAAGACGACCCTGTTCAATTCGATCGTCGGCTACCACCCGATCGACGGCGGATCGATCGCGTTCGACGGGCGCGAGATCTCGCGGCTGCGCGTTCCCGCGATCGCGCGCCTGGGCCTGGTGCGCACCTTCCAGCAGACGCGGGTGTTCGGCAAGATGAGCTGCCTGCAAAACCTGCTGGTCAGCGTGCCCCATGTGCATGAAGGGCTCGCCGCCATGTGCGCGCAGCAGGCACCGGCGGTGACAGCACGGGCCCGGCAGATCCTGCGCACGGCCGGGCTGCAGGACTGCGCGGACCAGCGCGGCGCGGACCTGTCGTTCGGGCAGCAGAAACTGCTCGAGATCGCCATGGCCCTGATGAACGAGCCCAGGCTGCTGCTGCTCGACGAGCCGACCGCTGGCGTGAACCCGGTGATGATCGACAGCCTGGTCGCCCTGCTCAGGGACATCAACACGCGGCTCGGCATTGCGCTGCTGGTGATCGAACACAATATGCGGGTCATGATGCAGTTGGCCGATCACGTCTATTGCCTGGCGCATGGCGAGGTGCTGGCGCAGGGATCGCCGGCACAGATCACTGCCGACCGCGCCGTGATCGAGGCCTACCTGGGAGGACAGCCGTGATCGCCGTGCGCACTGCCCACACCCTGGCCCGGCCGCTTGCCAGCGCGCCTGCCGCCACGCTCGCCGCGGCGCTCTCGCGCCCCCGGCCAACCGTGGCGCAACTCGCGCAACTGGCTGGCGGCACGCCGATGGTCGCCGTGGACAACCTGGTCGCCGGCTATGGCGGCATGGAGATCCTGCACGGCTTCAGCCTGCGCGTGGCGCGCGGCGGTTCGCTGTGCCTGATCGGCCCGAACGGCGCGGGCAAGTCCACCGTGTTGCGCGCCATCTACGGCCTCGCGCGAGTCATGTCGGGGACCATCACCGTGGCCGGCGCGCCGGTCACCCACCTGCGCGCCGAGCAGAAGCTGCGGCAGGCAGGCATGGCCTATGTGCTGCAGGAGGGTTCGCTCTTCGCCGACATGACGGTCGAAGAAAACCTGCTGATGGGCGGGTACCTGATGCGGCACCCGCGAGACGCCGCGGCCGCCGCCGAGCGCATCTTCCAGCGCCATGGCGCGCTCGCACAACGGCGCGGCCAGCGCGCCAGCGTGCTCTCCGGCGGGGAGCGCAGGCTGCTGGAAATCTCGCGCGCGCTGATGATGGATCCCGCCGTGCTGCTGGTGGATGAGCCCTCGATCGGGCTGCAGCCGCGCTATGTCGACATGGTGTTCGAACTCCTGCGCCAACTGCAGCAAGAGGAGGGCAAGACCATCATCCTGGTCGAGCAGAACGCCCGCAAAGGGCTGGCATTCGCCGATCTCGGCTATGTCCTGGTGGCCGGGCAGCTGGCCATGGCCGGCACCGGTGGCGAACTGAGCCGGGACCCGGAGGTCGGCCGGCTGTTTCTCGGTGCCTGAGCGACACCAGCGGTCGGGCACCAGCTTGCAAGGAGACCAAAATGTTCAAGCATCTGCTCGTGGCGGTCGACGGCTCGCCCCTGTCCGATACGGCGTATCGCAAAGCCATCGCGCTGGCCCAGCCGCTGCAGGCCAGCATCACCGCGGTCCAGGTCGTTGCGCACTATGACGTGATGCGCCTGCAGACCGCCATGCTGCGCGAAACCCGGGAGCGCTATATGCAGGAAGCCTACCGGCAGGCCGAGGCCTACCTGTCGACGATTGCGCAGGACGCCGCCGCGGCTGGCGTGAGCTGCGATACCGCCTGCGTCACCGGCGACCACATCTTCCAGGCCATCATCGACGCGGCCGAAAGCCGGCAATGCGACCTGATCGTGATGGCCTCACACGGGCGGCGCGGCGTGCAGGCGCTGCTGATCGGCAGCGAAACGCACAAGGTGCTGACGCATACGGCGATTCCGGTGCTGGTTTATCGCTAGTTCGCTAGCACCCGAGCCGCTGCACCACCGCCGCCACGCGCGCCGCATGAATGCGGTCGCGGATCTGGCTGACATCGTCGGCGCATGCGCGCGCAATCGCGCCGGCGTCGATGGCCGCCGCTGCGTCCAGCGCAGCCAGCAAGCGCGCCGCCTGGGGGTACTCGTTCGCTTCAAAGCCTTTGCGCCCGCGCAGGTCGGCCTCGCAGGCCTGCAGCGCTTCGGCAAAGCGGGCCGGCTTGCGCAGCGCATCGCAGCGCTCCAGCAGCCGCATCACCGCGGCCGCGCTGAATTCCAGCGAGCGGTGGATATTGCCGTGCTCGCGCGCCACCACCACGGCCAGGTCGCGGCAGTCGTTGGGCACGCGCAGGCGCGCGCAGACGGCCTCAAGCAGCTTGACGCTGCGCAACTCATGGCCGATGTGGCGCGGCAGCACGTCCTCGGGCGTGGTGCCCTTGCCGAGGTCATGCACCAGCGCCGCAAAACGCACCGGCAGCGGTGCGCCCAGTGCAGCGGCGCAGTCGATCACCATCATCACGTGCACGCCGGTATCAACCTCGGGGTGATAGTCGGCACGCTGCGGCACGCCCCACAGCCGGTCCAGCTCGGGCAGCAGCCGCGCCAGCGCGCCGCAGTCGCGCAGCACCTCGAACATGCGCGACGGGCGCGCCTCCATCAGCCCGCGCGCCAGCTCCTGCCACACGCGTTCGGGCACCAGCGCGTCGACTTCCCCGGCGGTGACCATTTCGCGCATCAGCCGCATGGTTTCGGCGGCGACGTTGAAATCGTGGAAGCGCGCGGCAAAGCGCGCCAGCCGCAGGATGCGCACCGGGTCTTCAGCAAACGCGTCGGAAACATGGCGGAACAGCCGGGCCTGCAGGTCGCGCTGGCCGCCGTGCGGATCGATCACGGGGCCGGCCAGATTGCCGTCGGCGTCGACCGCGCGCGCCATCGCATTGATGGTCAGGTCGCGCCGGACCAGGTCGTCTTCGAGCGTGACATCGGGCTCGCAGTAGAAGGCAAAGCCCTTGTAGCCCATTGCGGTCTTGCGCTCGGTGCGCGCGAGCGCGTATTCCTCATGGGTCTCAGGATGCAGGAAGACCGGGAAGTCCTTGCCGACCGGGCGATAGCCCGCCGCTTCCATCTCGTGCGGGGTCGCGCCGACGACTACGTAGTCGCGGTCCTGGCTGGGCTTGCCCAGCAATTCGTCGCGGATTGCGCCGCCGACGGCATACACCTGCATCGTTCTGGCCTCGTCATGGGCCGGCCGGGAGGGTTCCCGGGCCGGCGGTATTGCTAGTGGTTGACGATTATCGCATCGGGACGGTCGGGGACCAGCCGGTACGGCTCGTCGTCGGCCAGGAAGTCGCGTTCCTCGCGCGCGCCGGCAATCCATTCCTGCATGGCCGGCAGCGCCAGCACGAAGTCGGCATAAGCCTTGGCCTCTTCGGCATCGTCCGGCAGGTGAATCCCGTAGGTGGCAAAGCGGCTTACTACCGGCGCAAAGAACGCGTCGGCCACGGTGAACTCGCCGAACAGAAACGGCCCGCGCGCGCCATGCTGCTTGCGCAGCCCGTCCCAGATCGCGGCGATGCGCTCCACGTCGCGCTGCACGGCCACGTTCCAGCCGCGCCCCGGCAGCACCGCGGTCACGTTCATCGGCAACTGGTTGCGCAGGTTGCCGAAGCCCGCATGCATTTCGGCGCAGACGGCGCGCGCCACCGCGCGCTGGGCGGGATCGGCCGGCCACAGGTGCTTTTCCGGAAAGCGCTCGGCCACGTACTCGGAAATGGCCAGCGAATCCCACACCGTGACCTCGCCGTCGACCAGCACCGGCACCTTGCCCGCGGGGGAATAGCGCGCGATCTCGGCGACAAAGCTGCCGGTGAACAGGCGCACCTGCACTTCTTCGAAATCGATGCCGGCCTGGCGCAGCAGCAGCCACGGGCGCAGCGACCAGGAGGAATAGTTCTTGTTGCCGATGACGAGCTTCATCGTGGGTCCTTGGGGGAGGAAACGGGGGGGGCGGCGCAGGCGCGGCGCCTGCGGCCTGCAGGCTGGCAAGCCGGTGTGACGGCCGCGTGCCGGACTGGTCATTCTGCCAGCGCGTCCGCCCGCGTCAAAGTGAATTGCGCTAGCAATGGATATGAAATCCGGTCACATAGGGCGCACGGGCCGCCGGCGCGTCAGCGGTGCACGCTCGCGCGCATATGGGTCAGCGTGGTATCGCGGTTGCGCCCGGCCAGCGCGTCGATCATGACTGACTCCAGGCTGGCCGGATGCAGGTTCAGTTCGGGTGCAACCGGGTGTTCCAGCACATTGTCGAGCCGCATCGAGTCCAGGTTGTCGCGCGACAGCAGCGGTTGGCCCGGCATATGCTCCATGATGCTGGCCTGCACCCGGGCCAGCGCATCGGGCAGCGCGATCACCGGGCGCGGATGGCCGGAGGCGCGGCCGGCAAAGCGCACCAGTTCCTCCAGCGTATAGACCTGCGGGCCGCCCAGTTCATAGCCGTGGCCGATCGTGGCCGGATTCACCATGGCATTCAGATAGGCCTGCACCACATCCTGCACGAATACCGGCTGGAAGCGCGCATGCGCGCACGCCAGCGGCACCACCGGCGCCATCAGTTGCATGTGGGCGAACAGGTTCAGGAAGTGATCGTCGGGGCCGAACACCACCGAGGGCCGGAAAATAGTCCAGTCCAGACCGCTGGCGCGCACGATGCGCTCGCCGTCGCCCTTGCTGCGCAGGTACATCGACGGCCCGTTGCTGTCGGCGCCGAGCGCGCTCATATGCAACAGCCGGCGCACACCGGTGGACAGGCACGACGCCGCGATCTGCCGCACCAGTTCCACATGCGCGCTGGCAAAGGCTTCGCCATAGGGATCGGCGCGCTCGCCGTGCAGCACGCCCACCAGGTTGACGACAATGCCGTCAACGCCGAGCGAGCCGATGGCGTCGTCAAGGGCGGCATTGTCGGCGAGGCCCAGCTCCACCACCTCGACGCGCGGCAGCAACAGCAGGTGCTGCGCATGCTCGACACTGCGGGTGCCGACCACGATGCGCTCAGGGGCAATCGGGGAATCGGGATTGGCGCCGGGTTCCAGCGGCGCGCCCGAGGCCGAGGCGGCCCCGGCCAGGCGCGAGACGAGATGGCTGCCGATAAAGCCGGCGCCACCGATAACGAGGACGTTGCTGGTCTGCATGATGCCTCCGTGCCACGAAAACTGCACGTCACGGCACCTCGCGCCAGCCCGGGCCCGCCGGATGATGCCGGCAGGGCCCGTCTTGCCCCCTCTGGAAGGGGCGATTTCAGGGCAGGCTGGTGGTGGTCACCGCCGACGGCGCGACCATGCCCAGGCGCGATTTCAGCGACTGCGGCCGGCCACTCACCAATGCAGCATAGTACGTAGCGTTGGAAAGCACATTCTTCACATAGCCGCGCGTTTCATTGAACGGAATGGTCTCTGCAAAGATCGCGCCCTCCACCGGCCGCGACAGTGTGCTGCGCCAGGCCTTGGGCCGGCCCGGGCCCGCGTTGTAGGCCGCCGAGGCCAGCATCCACGAGCTGTCCAGGTCGGTCAGCACCATGCTCAGGTAGTTGGTGCCGAGCAGGATGTTGATATTGGGATCGCCCATCATCGACGGCGAAAAGTCTGCCATGCCGATCTTGCGCGCCACATACTTGGCCGTGGCCGGCATCACCTGCATCAGGCCATGGGCCCCGGCCGACGAACGCGCATTCATGAGAAAGCGCGATTCCTGGCGGATCAGGCCGTACACCCACGCCATGTCCAGGCCGACATCGTCGGTGGCGCGCTGCATGATGTCACGGTACGGCATCAGGAAGCGCAGCGTGAAGTCATGCTCGTTGCGGGTGCGGTCGGCAGAGTTGACGGTGCGGTCCAGCAGTTCCAGGCGGCGCGCATATTCGGCCGCGGCCAGCAGCTCGCGGTCGCTCATATTGCGCAGTTCCCAGTTCCACTCGCGGTTGCCCTCGAAGCGCAGGTTCATGGCATAGAACTTCTGTGCCCGCTGAAAACCGGGGCGCGAACGCATGGCCATGGCTTCGGCGTCGCTGACGGTGGTGCGTGCCGGCAGCGTGATGCGGTTGCCCAGTTCCTCGCTGGCCAGCTGGCCATAGAAATTGAACTGGCCGGCAATCTGCTGGAAGTTCTGCTGGGCCTCGGTGTCGCGGCCGTCGACCTTGAGCGCGCGGCCATACCAGTAGATCCAGGCCGGATCCTTGGCGCGTAGCTCGGGGCGCATCAGCTCCACCGCCTGGCGCACCTGCTTCCAGTCGCCCTGGCGCAGCGCGGCGCGCACGCGCCATTCCTGGGTGTCGTCGGACAGCCACTGGTTGCCGCCCAGGTCCATCTGGCGGCGGTAGTAGCCGGCCGCCTCGGGCAGCAGCTTCTTGGCCGCGAACTGGCCGATCACGCCCCAGGCCGCGCCCTGCTCGTCGCGCGACAGCGCGCCCTGGGCCGTGCTGAGGTAGGCCGCCGCCTGCGACGGGTCGTTGCGCGCCACCTTGACGACGGTGGCAAGCGTATCGCCGTCCACGCGCGCGTCGGGCAGCAGCGCGGCGATCTTGCCGGCCAGCGTGAGGTAGTTCTGCTCCAGCGCCAGGCGCGCCTGGAAGGCAACGTCGCTGCGCTGGATCTGCTGGCTTTGCGCCAGGTAGCCGATCAGGTCGACGCAGCCTTCGCCGTAGTACCTGGGGTCGCTCAGCGCATTGCGCGCATCGGCGGCGACGTTCTGGCCCTTGAGCGCGCGCGACAGCAGCGCATAGCACTCGACCTGGGTATCGTCCTTGAGCGCGAACTGCGGGTATTCGACATCGAAATTGGCCCAGTCGCGCTTCTTGCCCAGCACCAGCAGCCAGTCATTGCGCATGCGGTCGGCAATGGCATCGCCCTTGTAGCGCTGCAGGAACGCGCGCACCTGGTCGTCGGGCGCGTCGATGCGCGCCAGGCCGCTGGCGTCGAACAGCTGCGGCTTGATGCGGAAGTACTCGACATAGGACGGCACCGGGTAATCCACCAGCGTGGCCGAGATCGCGTTGGCACGCTCCACGTCGTTCTTGCGCGCGGCTTCGCGCAATGCGGCGAAGGCCTCGTCTGGATCGCTCGGGATCACCGCCGCCTGCGGGCGCGACACCGCCTGCGGGCGCTTCTGCGCGTGGACGGGCGTGACAAGCACTGCACATGCCAGCGCCATCCAGGCGGCCCGGCCGGCACGCTGCAGATATACTCCCTTCAGCATTCTTCTTCCTTGTCGATGACGGCGGCGCTGGCGCTTGCAACCTGTGCCCAGCCGCGGCTCCGCCGTCCGTGTTGGTTCGGACGAGGGTCATTATCCCACGCCATGTCTTCCATACCCGCCACCGCACCGCCCGCCCCTGCCGACAACGACCGCCGCGCGCTGCGCACGCAGCTGCTGGCACAGCGCGCCGCCCTGCCCTCACGTGCCGACGCCGACGCGCGCATCGCCGCCTCGCTGTCCGAATTGCTGGCCGGCCTGGCCGTGCGCTGCCTGGGCTTCTACTGGCCGATCCAGCAGGAATTCGACGCGCGCGGCGCGGTGGCGCAGTGGCTTGCCGCAGAGCCCGGGCGGCAGGCCGCGCTGCCCGCGGTCAGCCGCCCGGGCGCGCCGCTGGATTTCCACCTGTGGACCCCGGACACGCCCATGGCCACCGGCCACTACGGCATCCCGGTGCCCGACGGCACCGACGCCGCGACGCCCGATGCGCTGCTCATACCCTGTGTCGGTTTCAGCCCGGACAAGTTCCGCCTGGGCTACGGCGGCGGCTTCTACGACCGCACGCTGGCGGCCCTGGCGCCGCGGCCGCTGGCGATCGGGATTGGCTACGAGGCCTGCCGCGTACCGTTGCAGGCGCAAGCGCACGACATCGCGATGGCGTGGATCGTCACGGAGTCCGGCGCGTTTTAACCCGGCGCCGCCTGCACCAGCTCATCCACCAGCGCACGCATGCAGCGCCAGTGCGAGCCCTCCCAGAATACGCGCCGGCACTGGTCGCAGGTGACAAAACTGCGATGGCGCTCTAGCACCCCCTCGGGCACGCGCCCGGCCGCGCTGGCCGCATCCAGCGCATGCAGCGGCGCATTGCAGTCCAGGCATAGCGAAAACGGCCGCGCGCTGCGCGCCAGGTCGAGCCGCGCAAAGATCTCACGCACCTGCAGTTGCGACTTGATCGCACGCACATAGCAGCCGTGGGTGATGCCGCGGCGCTTGAGCAGCTCGCGGTCACGCGTCAGCACGATGCGGCCCTCATCGACCGCAATGCGCTCAATCTCGCTGTCTTCGAAATGGTTGTCGTAGAGGGTGTCGAAGCCGGTCATGCGCAGCAGGTGCGCCAGCCCGCCCAGGTGGGCGTCGGCGACAAAGTGCACCACCCGCAGCGGCTGCTCGCGTACCCGCAGCAGCGGGGACACGTCGAGCCGTTCGAACTTGGGATAGACCGAGACCCGGTCACCATCGCGCACCTGCTGCTCGAAGCCGGACGACTCGCCATTGACCAGGATCAGTTCGACTTCGGTATGGGGCACACCCAGTGCCTCGATCATGTGCTTGACCGTGGCGGCGCGTGCGCAGGCGCAGGACAGGTCACGCCGGCGCTGGTCCGGCGCGAGGAAGTCATTCAGTTCCTCGTAGAAGCGGAAAGTGGCGGTGACCATGGTGCCGAGTATGGCACCGTCGGCGGATTGGCGCGACAGCGGAAAGCGGCCTCAGCCCGCATTCCCCAGCCGCAGCGCCGCCTCCACCGCCAGCTTCGCCCAGGGCGTCATCGCGCTGGGCGATTCCAGCGCCGCCGGCGGCAGGCTCAGGTAGTGGCGCATGGTGACCTCGCGCTTCGCGGACTGATAGCGGAAGGGCTCGCTGCCCTCGGCCTCGAACTTGCCACGCGTGGCGTCATCCGCCTTCAGGTAGCAGGTGCCGCCTGACACCAGCGCGAACATCAGCCCGTCATAGAACAGGCCATGGCCACCGAACATCCGCCTGGCGGAAACGGGACCGATGCGCGCCGCCAGGGGCCCCATCAGCTCGAGCAGGTGTTCGATGAAGGGATCGGGGCGGCGCGTGGCCATGATGGGCCCTTACAGCCACCCCTTTCAAGGTGATGAAGAATAGGGCAAGCTCCGTGTCCTCGAACCGAAGACGGAGTCAGTGGCGTGGTACTGGACGCAGTGGTGGAACGCTTTATCGAACACAGCCCGATCAGCG
>NZ_QKWJ01000007.1 GCF_003353055.1 Cupriavidus lacunae | reverse complement strand
GATACGCCCTCGTGGAGACTCGCCAACCGCTGAGAACGCTCGATCAGCGCGACACCGTCTCAAAAGCCGCGGCGCACCGATCCATCGGATTCCCTCGGGCTCAAGTCCGACGGACTCCTAGGCTGGATTTCACCTGTCCAAGAGACCAGTAATTAACCTGGCTTGGCGAATGCACACAGACTGCGTGTGGGAGCACCGTTTGTGCTGGTCCAGAAGCAGCACAGCATGGCGCAGAACCCCGGCGGATTGAACTGACCTGGCGCCAAGCGTAGCGGGCAGTACAAAGCAGCGCGGCGGTGGGGTGCCACCGCCGCGCTGCGTTTGCGGCCTTGTTCAGGAGATCGTGTAGGTGGTGCGTTCCCCTGGGTTGTAGAGCTCTCTCGCCAGTTGCAGGATCTGGTCCCGATGATGGTCGAAGGTGGCGAGAAGGGCTGCTTCCTCGGCGGTGCCCTGGTGGCTCAGGCGCAAAAGGATGTCATCCGAGACCTGGAATGCGACCTCGCGCGCGTTGTCGTAGCCCCAGAAGCAAACACAGTGCCGCGCCGAATCGTAGCTGCGGCTGGGATTGGGGAAGTTCAGTGCCATTGCAGACTCCTGTCCGGTGATGGAACGCCGTGCAAGCTTGGCTCGCAGGCGCCGGCGGGTGCTGCCGATCCGACCCTAGTATGCGCCTGTTTGCCGGGAGCCGGGCATCTGTTCGCCGTCGCTTGCCGCGGCGCATGGACGCTGTTCCAGGAAAGATATTTCTTTGGCCGGCGATTTAGCGCGTATGCTGGGGTTGCCATTATCTCCAGGCAAGCCACTCAGGAGTTCATCATGGCCAAGAGTCAACTACGCAGCAGCCGCGAAGCCAAGAAACCCAAGCAACCGAAGAAGCCATCCGCGCCGGCCTCCCCCTTCAGCACGGTCCAGGTCCGGGGCGGGCACGATGATGTCGCCAAGAAGAAAAAATGATTGAAGCCGGCGGCACAGGGATCATCTGGCCCCTGGTCTTCCTGGCAGTGCTGGTCGGGCTTTACGGCTACATCATCCGGGTTGGCATCCACCATAAGCCGGTGTTCGGCATAGCGAAGCATTCGCTTCGGTACTGGTGGCACCGGCTGGCCCACGTGACCAGGTAACCGTGCGCAACGCAGGCCAGTCAGGCCGGCGCGGGGAAAGGTGTTGTCGCGCAACCCCACACATGCTGCCGCAGATAGTCGAGCACCCGCGTCGCGCGGGCGGACAGCGGCCACTCCGACCGGTGGATCAGCCATAGCGTGTCGACCACCGGCGACCCGCAATCGACCACCCTGACCGCGTCCGCGCGGGCAAAGGCCTGGTGCGCGTAGCGCGGGATCACCGTGAAGCCCAGCCCGCGCGCCACCGGTTCCAGGATCAGCCCGATGTGGTTGCAGAAGCCGCGGCAGGGCAGGCTGCCCACGCCGGGGTTGGCGGGAAAGCGCCGGCTGAGCAGCCGGCTCGCCATTGCCTGCCCGTCGGGGTGGTCGATAAAGCCAATGCGCGCCAGGTCCTCCCAAGTGTGGGCCGTCTCCTGCGCTGGGACCACCAGTTCGAGCGACTCCGAGGTGAAGGGGCTGGCCGTCAGGCGCGCATCGTCCGGCGGCAGCGTGACCAGGCCCAGTTCATAGCGGTTCTGCAGCACTGCTTCCACCACCTCCGGGTCCGGGGCGAAGCGATGGCGCACGACCACGCCGCGGTTGGCCTGCTGGAACGCCAGCAAGACCGGGTACAGGTACAGCCCGATGCTGCCCGGCGTGATCAGCGAGACTTCGCCGTTGGTGCCATCCGCATCCGACAGGCGCGTGCGCAGCCGCTCGTCGGCCTTGTACAGTTCCCGGCAGTAGTCCAGCAGCGCGTTGCCGGCGGGCGTCAGCTCGAGCGCGCGCGGGCGGCGGATCAGCAGCGGCCCGAACTCGCTCTCCAGATGGCGTACATGCTGGCTGACGGCGGCCTGGGTCAGCCCGAGCTGGTCAGCCGTGCGGGTGAAGTTGCCCAGTTCGGCGAGCGTGGCGAACGAGCGGAGCCACTGTGGATGCACCATAATGAATATTTATCACGACAATAATCGATGGGTGGTTTTCATTATAGTGGCTCGGGCCTAGCATAGCGGTCATGCCAACCTCCGCAATGCAGGAATCCAAGAGCATGTCTGCCCTGTTTACCCCGTTCGACCTGAAGGATGTCACGCTGCGCAACCGCATCGCGATCCCGCCGATGTGCCAGTACAGCGCTGTCGATGGCCTCACCAACGACTGGCACCTGGCCCACTACACCGGCCTGGCGCGCGGCGGCGCCGGCCTGGTCATCGTCGAAGCGACCGCCGTGTCCGCCGATGGCCGCATCACCCCGGGCTGCACCGGCTTGTGGAACGATGCGCAGATGGCCGGCATGGCCCGCATCGCTGCCGCGATCAAGGCCGGCGGCGCGGTGCCGGGCATCCAGATCGCGCATGCCGGGCGCAAGGCCAGCGCCAACCGCCCCTGGGAAGGGGACGACCATATCGCCGAAGGCGACCCGCGCGGCTGGGACACCCTGTCGCCGTCGGCCGTGGCATTTGGCGCACACCTGCCCAAGGTGCCCCGGGCCATGACCCTCGACGACATTGCCCGGGTCCAGCGCGACTTTGTCGACGCGGCGCGCCGGGCGCGCGAAGCCGGCTTTGAATGGCTCGAACTGCATTTCGCCCACGGCTACCTGGCGCAGAGCTTTTTCTCGCGCCACGCCAACCAGCGCAATGACGCATACGGCGGTAACGCCGCCGGCCGCAGCCGCTTCCTGCTGGAGACGCTGGCCGCGGTGCGCGAGGTATGGCCCGGGCACCTGCCACTGACCGCGCGTTTCGGCGTGATCGAATTCGACGGCCACGACGAGCAGACGCTGGCGGAATCCATCGAGCTGGCGCGCGCCATGCGCGAGGGCGGGCTGGACCTGCTCAACGTCAGCGTTGGCTTTTCCACGCCGGAAGCGAAGATCCCCTGGGCGCCGGCGTTCCTTGCGCCGATTGCCGGCCGCGTGCGCAGCGAAGCCCGGTTGCCGGTCGCTTCCTCGTGGGGCATCGACGATCCGCAGCTTGCGGACCGCGCGGTGGCGGACGGGCAGATGGACCTGGTGATGGTCGGCCGCGCGCTGCTGGCCAATCCGCACTGGCCCTATCACGCCGCCAGGCGCCTGCAGGTGCAGAGGCCGTCGTGGGTGCTGCCGGCGCCCTATGCACACTGGCTGGAGCGCTACCAGCTGCAGGGCTGACCTGGCGCGGCGCCGGCACGATTTGCGGTTTTGCCGCACAATACCGCCTGCGCGCCGCACAGGAGCACGCTGGATCGATCAGAGGCGAGGGCACTGACCTCGTCCGTCAGCGGGCGGCATTTTGTTGAACATCCTGCAATCCTGTACATGGCCGCCCCACATGCACAATCGGCCGCGGATCCCGTCCGCGGCGCCGACGCTTCCCTTGCTTCCGGCGATAACAATCCACCCGGCCGCCTGCCGCTGCTGGCGCTCGGCGTCGGCAGTTTCGCCATCGGCACCGGCGAGTTCGTCATCATGGGTTTGCTGCCCGATGCCGCGAGCGATCTCGCCATCTCCATCCCGCAGGCCGGCCACCTGATCAGCGCCTATGCGCTGGGCGTGGTCATCGGCGCGCCGCTGCTGGCGGTGCTGGGCGCGCGCTGGCCGCGGCGCAACCTGCTGATCGCGCTGATGGCGGTGTTTGCCGCCGGCAATATCGCCAGCGCGCTGGCACCTTCCTATCTGTCGATGATGGTGGCGCGCCTGCTCACGGGCTTTCCGCATGGCACGTACTTCGGCGTGGCGTCGCTGGTTGCCGCCAGCCTGGTCCCGCGCGAGCGGCGTGCGCAGGCGGTGGGGCTGGTGATGCTGGGCCTGACCAGCGCCACGCTGGTGGGCGTGCCGATCGCGGCCACCGTCGGCACCTGGCTGGGCTGGCGTTCGGCCTTCCTGATCGTCGGCGCGCTCGGCGCGCTGACGACGCTGCTGGTATGGCGCTGGGTGCCATTCGTGCCGGCCGACCGCCGTGCCAGCCCGTTGCGCGAGCTGTCGGCGCTCAGGCGCAAGCAGGTGTGGCTGACGCTGGGCATCGGCGCGGTCGGCTTTGGCGGCATGTTCTCGGTGTTCAGCTACATCAAGCCGACCATGCTGGAGCTGGCGCATATGCCGGCGGCGGGCATCCCCGTGGTGCTGGCGCTGTTCGGCATCGGCACGGTGGCGGGAAATCTCGCCGGCGCGAAGCTGGCCGACAAGGCACTGATGCCGACCATCGGCGCCGTGCTGGTGTGGGCGGCGCTGGTGCTGGGCGCCTTCACCTTCACCGCGTCGCATCCGTGGCTGGGTGCCATCAATGTGCTGCTGGTCGGCACCACGGTGGCACTGGGCCCGGCGTTGCAGATCCGGTTGATGGATGTCGCCGGCGACGCGCAGACGCTGGCCGCGGCCCTCAACCACTCGGCCTTCAACATGGCCAACGCGCTCGGTGCATGGCTGGGCGGTGTGACCATCGCCTCCGGCTACGGCTGGGAGTCCACCGGCTGGGTCGGATTGCTCCTGGCGCTGGGCGGGCTGGTGGTCTATGCCTGGTCGATGCTGAGCATGGGCCGGCAGGGCGCGCCCGTCGTGGCGTAGGGTGTCAGGGCGCACCTGGCGCGCGCTCACGTCCGCAGGCAAGAAAAAGGGGTGCCACGCCGGCACCCCTTTTTCATCCGCGTCCCGCAAACGGGCCGGGCTTACTGCACGTCCGCGACGCTTGCGCCGACCACGTTGAAGCCGCCGTCGACATAGGTGATCTCACCGGTCACGCCGCTGGCCAGGTCGGACAGCAGGAAGGCGGCCACATTGCCGACTTCTTCGATGGTGACGTTGCGGCGCAGCGGCGCGGCGTCCTCGAAGTGGCTGAGCAGCTTGCCGAAGCCCTTGATGCCCGAGGCGGCCAGGGTCTTGATCGGGCCGGCCGAGATGCCGTTGGCGCGGATGCCGCGCGGGCCGACCGAGGAGGCCAGGTAGCGCACGCTGGCTTCCAGCGAGGCCTTGGCCAGGCCCATGGTGTTGTAGTTGGGGACCACGCGCTCGGCGCCCAGGTAGGTCAGCGTCAGCAGCGAGGCCTTGTCCGACAGCAGCGGCAGCGCGGCCTTGGCCAGTGCCGGGAAGCTGTAGGCGGAAATGTCATGGGCGATGCGGAAGCCTTCGCGCGACAGGCCATCCAGGAAGTCGCCGGCGATGGCTTCGCGCGGCGCGAAGCCGATCGAGTGAACCAGGCCGTCGAACTTTTCCCAGCGCTGGCCCAGCGCCGCGAAGGTTGCCGCGATCTGCTCGTCGCTGCCGACGTCGCACTCGAATACCAGGTCGCTGCCGAATTCCTTGGCAAAGTCGCTGATCCGGTCCTTGAACCGTTCGCCGACGTAGGTGAAGGCCAGTTCGGCGCCTTCGCGCTTGCACGCCGAGGCGATGCCGTAGGCGATCGAGCGGTTCGAGAGCAAGCCGGTGATCAGGATCCGCTTACCTGCCAGAAATCCCATAAATTCTCCAAGGTGGTGTATCAGGCACGCTTCGTGCGTCCGCCGTGCGGCCGTGCGCGTGCCGGGCTGTCCTGCGGCCCTTTTATTGCGCCGCGCAGAGGGAATGTCCGGATGGCTGGAGCCACCCCAGACGCATGTAAAATTGTCTCATACTTGGCCCGGCCGCAGAACGCCGGGCCCCACAGGTGATAGTGGAGGAATCCAAGGGGATGCGTATTCAAGCACGTTGGCCGCTTCAGGCGGCATGGCAGTGCTTCCGGCGGGATGCGGTAGTGCGTGGTTGGGCGGCAATGGGGCTGGCGTTGACGCTGGCGGCGGGGGGGACTCTCTTTTCCAGTCCGGCACTGGCGGCGCATGGCTTCGCGCTGCACGGGGACCTGAAGTACAAGGCCGATTTCTCGCATTTCGACTATGCCAATCCCAATGCACCGGTCGGCGGCACGCTGACGCTCGCGAATCCGGACCGGCGCACCAGTTTCGACAAGTTCAACCCGTTCACGTTGAAGGGCACCGCCGCGCCCGGCCTGAACGCACTGATGTTCGAGTCGCTGCTGATCAGCAGCGCCGACGAGAGCGCCAGCGCCTATGGCTTGCTCGCGGACGATGTCACGGTGGCGCCGGACGAGTTGTCCGTCACGTTCACGATCCGCCCGCAGGCGCGCTTCTCCAATGGCGACCCGGTGCTCGCATCGGATGTCAAATATTCATATGACATGCTGATGAGCAAGGCTTCGAGCCCGGGCTACCGCAGCATGTGTACCGATGTGAAGGCGGTGACCGTCACCGGCGAGCGCTCGGTGCGCTTTGATTTCAAGCAGCGCAACCGTGAACTGCCGCTGATCGTCGGCTCGTTGCCGGTGTTCTCGAAGAAGTGGACCGACAAGGTCCCGTTCGAAAAGCTGACGTTCGAGCCGCCCGTCACCAGCGGGCCCTACCTGATCGAGCGCTACGACGCCGGCCGCGGCATTATCTTCCAGCGTGATCCGAAGTACTGGGGCAAGGACCTGGCGGTGCGGCGGGGGAGCTTTAATTTCGCGCGCGTGGTCTACCGGCTCTACAAGGACGAGACCGCCAGGCTGGAGGCATTCAAGGCCGGCGAGTTCGATGCCATCGTCGAATACAAGGCCAAGAACTGGGCCAAGAGCTACCAGGGCACGCGCTTTCGCAACGGCGAACTGCTCAAGACCGAGTTCCCGCACCGCAATGGCGCCGGCATGCAGGGCTACGTCATGAACCTGCGCAAGCCGGTGTTCCAGGATGTGCGCGTGCGCCAGGCGCTGATTCTTGCGCTGGACTTCGAGTGGCTGAACCGGCAGTTGTTCTATGGCGCCTACAAGCGTCTGGACAGCTGGTTCTCCAACAGCGAACTGGCCGCCAGCGCCACCTTCGATGGCCGCCCCGGCCCGGGCGAACTGCTGCTGCTGGAACCGCTGCGCGCGCAGTTGCCCCCGGAGGTGTTCGGCCCCGACGTGGTCCAGCCCAGCACCGCGGCGCCGCGCTCGCTGCGCGACAACCTGCGCCTGGCGCGGCGCCTGCTGGCCCAGGCCGGCTGGACCTATACCGATGACGCGCTGCGCAATGCCAAGGGCGAGCCGCTGGTGTTCGAGTTCCTTGACGACGGCGGCGCCATGAGCCGCGTGATCACCACCTATGTGCGCAACCTGGAGAAGCTTGGCATCCAGGTGCACCAGCGCACCACGGATTTCGCGCTGTACCAGAAGCGGCTGGAAGACTTCGACTTCGACATGGTGTCGATCCGCTTCCCCGACTCGCAAAGCCCCGGCAACGAACTGCGCGACCGCTTCTCCAGCGAGGCGGCCGGCACGCCGGGCTCGGACAACCTGTTCGGGCTGAAGTCGCCGGTGGTCGACAAGCTGGTGGACAATGTGCTGCACGCCCATACCAGGGAAGAGTTGGTCACCTCCGGGCGCGCGCTGGACCGGGTGCTGATGCATGGCTATTACATCGTGCCGAACTGGTACAGCGCCTCGCACCGGGTTGCATACCGCAAGACGCTGGCCTATCCGGAGCGGCTTCCGTATTTCTACACGGCTGAAGGCTGGATCCTGAGCCACTGGTGGCGCACGGACCTGCAGGCGCAGGCCCGTTGAGGCGCACGGGCGCTGACGCGTTCAGCAAGGACAAAGGAAGGAACGGGCCATGCTTGCCTATCTGCTCAAGCGCATCCTGCTGATGATCCCGACGCTGGTCGGGGTCATCACGCTGACCTTCGTCGTGATCCAGTTCGTACCGGGCGGTCCGGTCGAGCAGATGATGATGGAGCTGAAAGGGCGCGGCGCCGCTAGCGAAGCCAGCGGCGGCGGTGCCGAATACCGTGGGCGGCGCGGCGTCGACCCCGACAAGATCAAGGAGATTCAGGCGCTGTACGGGTTTGACAAGCCGCCGCTGGAGCGCTACTTCCTGATGCTCAAGCGCTTTGCGCAATTCGACCTGGGGCAAAGCTACTTCCAGCACCGCAGCGTGTGGGAGCTGGTCAAGTCCAAGCTGCCAGTGTCAGTCAGCATCGGTTTGTGGACCTTCTTCCTGACCTACCTGATATCGGTGCCGCTGGGCATCTCCAAGGCGATCCGGGCGGGCAGCCGTTTCGACGTGGTGACCAGCATCATCGTGCTGGTGGGCTATGCCATTCCGGGCTTCGTGCTGGGCGTGCTGCTGCTGGTGCTGTTCGGCGGCGGCACCTTCGTGCAGTGGTTCCCGCTGCGCGGGCTGACCTCCGACAACTGGGAGCAGCTGTCGCTGATGGGCAAGGTGATGGACTACCTGTGGCACCTGGTGCTGCCGATCACAGCCTCGGTGGTGGGCAGCTTCGCAGTGGTGACCATGCTGACCAAGAACGCCTTCCTCGAGGAAATCCGCAAGCAGTATGTGCTGACCGCGCGCGCCAAGGGCCTGGGCGAGCGCCGCGTGCTGTGGAAGCACGTGTTCCGCAATGCCTTGATCCCGCTGGTGACCGGCTTCCCGGCGGCGTTCATCGGTGCCTTCTTCACCGGCTCGCTGCTGATCGAGACACTGTTCTCGCTGGACGGGCTGGGCCTGCTGTCCTATGAGGCGGTGCTGCGGCGCGACTATCCGGTGGTGCTGGGCACGCTCTACCTGTTCACGCTGATCGGGCTGTTCACGCGCCTGATCTCCGATGTCTGCTACGTGCTGGTGGACCCGCGCATCCATTTCGAAGGCCTGCACCGATGAAACCCTTCACGCACGCGGTGCCCAACGGGCTGCCGCATTCGCCGTCGCCGCGCCAGCGCGCCTGGCAGCGCTTTCGCCGCAACCGGCGCGGCTATTGGAGCCTGGTGATCTTTGTCGCCATCTTCGTGCTGAGCCTGGGCGCCGAGCTGCTGTCCAGCAACCGGCCGCTGGTGGTGCATTACAAGGGCGAATGGTATTTCCCCATCGTCAAGGTCTACCCCGAAACCGCCTTTGACGGCGATTTCGCCACGCCCGCGGATTACCTGGATCCGTATATCCGCGACCGCATCACCACCAACGGCAATTTCGCGGTGTTTCCGCTGAACCAGTATTCATACGACTCGCTCAACTACTTTGCCAAGGAGCCCAATCCGGCGCCGCCGTCGGCGGAGAACTGGCTGGGCACCGATGACCGTGGCCGCGACGTGCTGGCGCGGCTGCTGTATGGCTTCCGCGTGTCGGTGCTGTTCGCGATGGCGCTGACCGTGATCGGCGTGCTGGTCGGCACGCTGACCGGGGCGCTGATGGGCTTCTTCGGCGGGCGCTTTGACTTGTTCTCGCAGCGGGCCATCGAGATCTGGAGCTCGATGCCCGAACTGTACCTGCTGATCATCTTCGCCTCGATCTTCGAGCCCAGCCTGGCGCTGCTGATCATCCTGCTGTCGCTGTTCGGCTGGATGGGTTTGTCCGACTACGTGCGCGCCGAGTTCTACCGCAACCGCTCGCTCGACTACGTCAAGGCCGCGCGGGCGCTGGGGCTGTCCAACGTGCAGATCATGTGGCGCCATATCCTGCCCAACAGCCTGACGCCAGTGATCACCTTCCTGCCATTCCGCATGAGCGCCGCGATCCTGGCCCTGACCAGCCTGGACTTCCTCGGCCTGGGCGTGCCGCCGACCACGCCCAGCCTGGGCGAACTGCTGGCGCAGGGCAAGGCCAACCTGGATGCGTGGTGGATTTCGCTGTCGACCTTCGCGGTGCTGGTGGTCACGCTGCTGCTGCTGACCTTCATGGGCGATGCGCTGCGCGATGCCTTCGATACCCGGCTGGGCCTGGCCGCGCTGCGCGGCCGCGTCGAACCCAAGATCCCGGCGGGCGCGCCCACCGGGGCGGCACCGGAGGCCACGCCATGACCGCGGTGTCTCCCGTGATCCAGCCGGATTTGGCGCCGGCGGAGGTGCCCGCGCCCGGCTCCCTGCTGATGTGCGTGGACAAGCTGTCCGTCACCTTCGGCCATGGCGAGCATGCCACCCGCGCGGTGCGCGAGGTCAGCTTCGACCTGCGCGCCGGCGAGCGCTATGCGCTGGTGGGCGAGTCGGGCTCCGGCAAGACCGTGACCGCGCTGGCGATGCTGCGGCTGGTGGAAGACGCGTACTACGACGGGGCGATCCGCTTCGAGGGCAAGAACCTGCTGGAGGTATCGGACCGCGAGATGCGCGGCATCCGCGGCGCCGAGATCGCGATGATCTTCCAGGAGCCGATGACCGCGCTCAACCCGCTGTACACCATCGGCAACCAGATCGTCGAAACCCTGGCCCTGCACGAGGGCCTGGACCGCCGCGCCGCGCGCGAGCGCGCCATCGCGCTGCTGGAGCGCACCGGCATCAGCGACGCCGCCCACCGTTTCGACAGCTTTCCGCACCAGCTCTCGGGCGGCCAGCGCCAGCGCGCCATGATCGCCATGGCGCTGGCGTGCCGCCCCAAGCTGCTGCTGGCCGACGAGCCCACCACGGCGCTGGACGTGACCATCCGCGCACAGATCATGGACCTGCTGCGCGACCTGCAGGCCGAGTTCGGCATGGCGGTGATGCTGATCACCCACGACCTCAACCTGGTGCGCGCCTTCGCGCAGCGCATAGGCGTGATGGAGAAGGGCGTGCTGGTCGAGACCGGCGAGACCGCCAGGGTGTTCGCCGCCCCCCAGCATCCCTATACCCGCAAGCTGATCGACAGCCGCCCCCGGCGCGAGGTACTGCCGCTGGTGCCGCTGGCGCCGGTGCTGCTGGAGGCCCGCAAGCTGGGCGTCAACTATGCGCGCAAGCGCCGTGGCCTGGCCGGCTGGTTCGGCAAGGACCAGTTCGCCGCGGTCAAGGATGTGGACTTCCTGCTGCGCGAGGGCGAGACCCTGGGCATCGTTGGCGAGTCCGGTTCGGGCAAGACCACGCTGGCGCATACCGTGCTGGCCCTGCAGCGCAAGAGTGCGGGCACCATCCATTTCCTCGGACGCAGCTTCGACACCGCCACCCGCGAGGATCGCCGCCAGTTGCGCGCGCGCATGCAGGTGGTGTTCCAGGATCCGTTCGGGTCGCTGGCGCCGCGCATGACCATCGAGCAGATCGTTGGCGAAGGCCTGGCGCTGCACCAGCCCGGGTTGTCGCGCGAGGGCACGCGCCAGAGCGTGATCGAGGCGCTGCGCGAGGTCGGCCTGGACCGCACCGCGCTGGGGCGCTATCCGCATGAATTCTCGGGCGGTCAGCGCCAGCGCATCGCCATTGCCCGGGTCCTGATCCTCAAGCCGCAGGTGCTGGTGCTGGATGAGCCAACCTCGGCGCTGGATGTCTCGATCCAGCAGCAGGTGCTGGCGCTGCTGTCCCAGTTGCAGCACAAGTACAACCTCAGCTACCTGTTTATCAGCCACGACCTGGCAGTGATCCGTGCCATGGCGCACCGGGTCATCGTGATGAAGGCGGGGGAGGTAGTCGAGGCCGGCGACACCGAAGTGGTGCTGGGCGCACCGCAGCATCCCTATACGCGCAAGCTGATGGCGGCAGCGCAGGTCGGCGCGGCTTGAATGGCCGGCGCCGGTGCTGCGGCGCATCAGTGCCGCGGCGCCGTCCGGCTAGCACCGATCGATAGGATAAATCCGATAAAGAAGATGCGAAAACCTGCCTATATCATTGATTCGGAAGCCAAATCCGCCGAATTTGTAACGAACTTTGACATGTGAATGGCAACCCTTTACCATCCCGCCAGAGCTATTTTTGGGGGTGGTCCGTCCGACGCATTGACGCGTGCCACGCACGTTTGCGGTGCAGGACCGGCCAGAGCGCCTGGCGCGGATGTTGCGTAGGGTCTGCCCCGTAGTTCACAGGATTTTCACGCGACGTTCCTGAAACGTTCACGCGAAATTCACAAATACCCAGCCGCCCCGGACTTTGTGCCGGGGCTTGCTTTGGAACGTTCAACGGGAGAACCAATGCAGCGATCGGTGCTTCATTCCCTGGCGCGCGCCGCCGTCGGAATTGCCATTGCCTGCGGTGCGACTGTGTCGAATGGAGTGCTGGCGGACACGGTATTCAAAGATGCCGACACCCGTATCGATGCCACGGCCCAGGCCGCGGACTCGCATCCGGAAGGCAAGCGCGGCTTGCTGTCGTCGGTGGTGAATTCCACCAGCAATGTTGCCAGCAAGGCTGGCGACCTGGTCATGAATGCGCTGGGCCTGATCGGCGTGCGTTACCGCTTCGGCGGCAACAGCCCCGAATCCGGCCTGGACTGCAGCGGCTTCGTCCGCTACGTGTTCCAGGACACCTTCGGCTTCATGCTGCCGCGCCGCTCTGTTGAAATCAGCCGTGTCGGCACCACCGTGGCTGCCAGCGACCTGCGACCGGGCGACCTGGTGTTCTTCAACACCATGCGCCAGACCTTCTCGCACGTCGGCATCTATATCGGCGACAACAAGTTCGTGCATGCCCCGTCCACGGGCAGCAAGATCCGTGTCGACGACATGCGTGCGACATACTGGGTGACCCGCTACAACGGTGCCCGCCGCATTGACGACGGCAAGGACGGCAGCAGCCGCGTCGAAGGCCTCGGCGACATGGTCGAGACGCTCAAGCGCTACGACCCCAACGCCGCCCGCGCATCGATGTACGGCGGCTGAGGATTCGGTACGCTACAAGCAAAAAAGGACTGCCGCGGCAGTCCTTTTTGTTTTGGCCAGGCCTGGCCTCCCGGGCTATTGCGCCGCGACCGTGCCGGCCGGCGTCAGGCGGGCCTGTTCCAGGCGCTGGCGCAGCGTTGCCATGACCGCGGCGGTGGCCTGCTCGCCCGCCAGCACGGCGCGGTTGCGCGCGTTGAAGTCGCTGCCGCCCATGTCGGGCAATTCCGGCCGGATCACCACGTCGGCGCGCGCCAGCGCCATCTTGTTGATCGACTGGCCCATGATCGCGGTGGTCTGCAGCAGGACGCCGCTCTGGCCGGCGTTCTTCTGCGCCGACGGGTCGGCCGAGATATTGACCGCGATGACAAAGTCCGCGCCCATGCTGCGCGCGGAATCCACCGGCACCGGCTCGACCAGGCCGCCGTCGACATAATCGCGCCCCTGGATCGATACCGGCTGGAACACGCCGGGCACGCTGCTCGACGCACGCACGGCCTGGCCCGTATTGCCGCGGCGGAACAGGATCTTCTCGCCGCTCTTGAGGTCCGTGGCGACAATGCCCAGCGGCAGCTTCATGGCCTCGATGGTCCGGTTCTGCACCAGCCGGTTGACGTAGTTCTGCAGCGCCTCGCCCTTGAGCCAGCCGCCGAAGCGGGTGCCGAAGGGCAGGGCCCAGTCGGCGATGGCGGCTTCGTCCATGGTCAGCGCCAGCTTGTTCAGCTGGAAGCCGTTGAGTCCGCTGGCGTACAGCGCCGCCACGACTGCACCGGCGCTGGTGCCGGTGACCAGGTCGACGTGGATGCCCTGGGCCTCAAGCGCCTTGATCACGCCGATATGGGCGAAACCGCGCGCCGCGCCGCCGCCCAGCGCCAGGCCGATCTTGATGGGCCGCGGCGCGGGCGGCGTGGTGGCGACCGGCGGCGCGGGCCGTGGGCCGAACGCGCAGCCAGCCAGCAGGGCGGCGGCGGAAATGCCGAGGAAATGACGTCGTTGCATGAAGCGGGATCAGTAACCAGGTGGGACCGGCGGATTCGGGGATGTGATGCGGGCGCTGCTCCCAGGAGGCTGGCGCCGCATTGCCTGAATCACCGGCATCACCTCAGACCGGCGCAAGCATAAATGATTCCGCACGGCGCCGGCACGCCGGGCGGGGCGGGCTATACGCGTTGGTATAATGCAATGCCTGCACATACACCAGCCTGCGCGCCGCCGCGCGCGGGCTTTCTTGTTTCTGCCCCTGACCATGACCCAACGCGTCCGCACCCGCTTTGCGCCGAGCCCGACCGGTTTCATCCACCTCGGCAACATCCGCTCCGCGCTCTATCCCTGGGCCTTCGCCCGCCGCATGCAGGGCGACTTCATCCTGCGCATCGAGGACACCGACGTCGAGCGTTCGTCGCAGGAAGCGGTCGACGTGATCCTCGAAAGCATGGCCTGGCTGGAACTGGACATCGACGAAGGCCCGTTCTACCAGATGCAGCGCATGGACCGCTATCGCGACGTGGTGGCGCAAATGGTGGATGCCGGCCTGGCCTACCGCTGCTACATGAGCACCGAAGAACTGGACGCACTGCGCGAAGCCCAGCGCGAGCGCGGTGAGAAGCCGCGCTACAACGGCTTCTGGCGTCCGGAACCGGGCAAGGTCCTGCCCGAGCCGCCGGCCGGCGTAGACCCGGTGATCCGCTTCACGAACCCCATCGGCGGCAGCGTGGTGTGGGACGACGCGGTCAAGGGCCGCATCGAGATCTCCAACGACGAACTCGATGACCTGGTGATCGCGCGCCCGGACGGCACCCCCACCTACAACTTCTGCGTGGTGGTGGATGATCTCGACATGCAGATCACGCACGTGATCCGCGGCGACGACCACGTCAACAACACCCCGCGCCAGATCAACATCATCCGCGCGCTAGGCGGCACGCCGCCGGTCTACGCTCACCTGCCGACCGTGCTCAACGAGCAGGGCGAGAAGATGAGCAAGCGCCACGGCGCCATGGCAGTGACCGGCTACCGCGACGAGGGCTACCTGCCTGAGGCCGTGCTGAACTACCTGGCGCGCCTGGGCTGGGCCCACGGCGACGCCGAGATCTTCTCGCGCGAGCAGTTCGTGGAATGGTTCGACCTGGATCACCTGGGCAAGTCGCCCGCCCAGTACAACCCCGAGAAGCTGGCCTGGCTGAACAACCACTACATCAAGTCCGGCGACAACCAGCGCCTGGCCACACTGACGCAGCCGTTCATCGAGGCGCTCGGCGGCAAGGTGGAAGGGGTGGACCTGGTTGGCGTGATCGCGCTGGTGAAGGATCGCGCCAATACGCTGAAGGAAGTCGCACAGGCCGCGCTGCTGTTCTATCGCGGCGAGCCGCAGGCCGAAGCCGCGCTCAAGGCCGAGCACCTGACGCCGGAAATCCAGCCCGCGCTGGCCGCGCTGGCGACCCAGCTGGCCGCCCTGCCGGAGTGGAAGCGCGAGGCCATCGGCGCCACCTTCAAGGCAGTGCTCGCCGAATTCGGCCTGAAGATGCCCAAGCTGGCCATGCCGGTTCGCCTGCTGGTGGCGGGGCAGTTGCAGACGCCGGGCATCGACGCCGTGCTGGAACTGTTCGGCCGCGACACAGTGCTGCGCCGCCTGGCGGCAGCCGCGTAAAAAGTCGTGAAAAAGTCCGCGCCGGGGGCTTGCGCTTCGGGCCGGACTTGCGCATAATCTCGTTCTCCCTGCAGCGCGGTCTCTGACCAAGCGGGACGGCGGATCCGCAAGGATCCTCGCAATCCCCGAACGGATTTTTGAAGTGACGGGAAAGCGAAAAAAACCAAAACGGGAGCTTGCAAAGATTAGTAGTTGATATATAATCTTGGCTTCGCTTGAAACGGTAGTTAAATCAGGCGAAAACGCAGCAAGTAGCAGTAAATGGCAGTACCATGGGGCTATAGCTCAGCTGGGAGAGCGCTTGCATGGCATGCAAGAGGTCAGCGGTTCGATCCCGCTTAGCTCCACCAAGATTTCGGTGTCATCCAGGCAGTATCGGGTGGCACCAGACGGAACGTGTTGAAAGACAAGTTTCTGTCCCCTTCGTCTAGAGGCCTAGGACATCACCCTTTCACGGTGAGTACAGGGGTTCGAATCCCCTAGGGGACGCCATAACAGCAGGGTGTAATCAGACGCCCAGCATGTCGTCTCAAGCATTAGCTTGAAACGGCAGCCGACTAAGGAGTGGTAGTTCAGTCGGTTAGAATACCGGCCTGTCACGCCGGGGGTCGCGGGTTCGAGTCCCGTCCACTCCGCCAAAACTAAGCCCGCATGGTTTGCGCCATGCGGGTTTTTCTTTGGGTGAGGGATTATGTCGTTAATCGCTGCAAACGCAATAAAAAATGTTGCATTCGTTGCGAAATTCGCTATATAATCCTGTCTTCGCTGCAAATGCTGCGGTAAGCGGCAGACAGCGAGGTGGTTCCAGCAGTAACCGTCCAGCATTACCGGATACGGGGCTATAGCTCAGCTGGGAGAGCGCTTGCATGGCATGCAAGAGGTCAGCGGTTCGATCCCGCTTAGCTCCACCAGGAATTTGGGAAGCGTCTGAAAAGAAGCTTCCCAGGCGCGAAAAAGCCTGCTAACATGGCGGACTTTCCAGCGCAAGGCAGAAAACGCGTTGTAAAACAAGTTTCTGTCCCCTTCGTCTAGAGGCCTAGGACATCACCCTTTCACGGTGAGTACAGGGGTTCGAATCCCCTAGGGGACGCCATAACAGCAGGGCGTAATCAGACGCCCAGCCAGTCGTCAGGAGCAATAGTTCCAGACGGCGCCGACTAAGGAGTGGTAGTTCAGTCGGTTAGAATACCGGCCTGTCACGCCGGGGGTCGCGGGTTCGAGTCCCGTCCACTCCGCCAAATTAGAACGCCCGCGCAAGCGGGCGTTTTTCTTTTCCGCGGGACTCGAAGGGCTGCGCTTGCAAGCACAGCCGCGGCATGTGGGCGAGCCCCATCCACTCTGCCAAAAATCAAGGAGTTACAGCATTTCAGTCATCAGCGCTCCGGGGCCTCGGCGGGCCCGAGCGCCAGGATCTGCTTGACGATGCGGCCCGTTTCCCGATAGTGCCGTGCCAGCAAGCCGGCCGCGTGCCCGGCATCACGCGCCACCGCGGCGTCGAGCAATTGGCGGTGCTCCGTGGCCACGTCTCGTTCCAGCTTGAAGTACCTGCGGTCGCGTAGGCTCGGCCGCCTGTAGCGCTCCGTTTGCGCATAGAGCTGCGCGGACAAGTCGAGCAGCCAGCGCGAGCCACAGGCTGAAATCAGGCTGCGGTGGAATTCATAGTGACGTTCCTCCAGTTGCTCGTCATCGGCTGGCGGGTCGCCGGCGGCGTCCGAGATCCGGTGCCCGGATGCCAGCATCAACGCATGGAAGGCCGCGACCAGCCGGGATTCCCAGACATCGTCGCCCTTGGCCAGCGAGCGGCGAAGCGCTTCGCAGTCGATGACGATGCGGGTCTCGATGGCATCCCACATCTCCTCTTCGGAAAATGGTGCGACCCGGAATCCGCGCGAGGTGGTCGATACCACCAGCTTCTCGCTCTGCAATCGGTTGAGGGCTTCGCGCGGGCAAGCAGCTGGTTCGACAGCCTCAGGTGGATGCGGCTTGTCTGCCAGTGAATCCCGCTTGGAGATGAAGGGCGCCGCCACCGTGGGCGGCCACTCCTGGCAGGCTCAGTTTTCCGGATCCTTGCTGACCCGGCTGAAATACCGCACCAGCAGCATGCCCGCGATTGCCAGGCTGATGCTATTGGCCAGCCAGAAGCCGCTCGCGCCGCGCGTGAAGGCCGGCATGCCATCGATCAGGCCGAAGCCCAGGGCGTACCCCCCGCCCAGCCCGATGCCCCAGAGGGAGCCGGCGTAGATCAGCGTCGGGATCAGCGCGATCTTGTAGGCGCGCAGGATGAAGGCCGTCATTACCTGCACGGCGTCAAAGGCCTGGTAGAACGCCACGAACAGCACCAGCGGCAGCGCCGCCGCAACCACCGCGGGATCGTTTGCGTAGGCGTGCAGCACCGGCTTGCGCAGCAGCCACAGCAGCGCGCCGGTCAGCGCCGCCAGTGTCACCGCCATGCGGATGCCCCGCCAGGCAAGGCGGCTTGCGCCGGCCAGGTCGCGCGCGCCGAGATGCTGCGCCACCAGCGTCGAGGTGGCAATCCCAAGCGACAGCGGCAGCATGTAGGCCACCGCGCCCAGGTTGGCGATGATCTGGTGCCCGGCCAGCGTCACCGTGCCCAGGCGCGTGATGAAAATCGACATCAGCGTGAACGAGGTGATCTCGATCAGGTAGGTCAGGCCCATCGGCACGCCCAGGCGCAACAGCGCGCGCAGCGGTGCGGCGGCCGGCCAGCTCCAGGTGGCGAAGATCCGCAGCGGGTGATAGGCGCTGCCATAGCGCAGGATCAGCAGCCCGGCGATGCACCAGGCCCAGCTGATCAGCGCCGAGGCCAGGCCGCAGCCGGGGCCACCCATCGCTGGCACGCCCAGGCCGCCGTGAATGAACCAGGCATTGAGCGGCACCTTCAGCGCCAGCCCCCCAATCTGCAGCACCGTCACCATGATCGGGCGCGACAGCGCATTGTTCAGCGCCGAATAGATGCGGAAACCTAGTGCCGCCGGCAACCCGAAGGCGCCGAAATGCAGGTAGGTGGTAGCTTTCTCGACCAGCTCGGGCGGGGCCTTGGCGAAGGCCAGCAGCGGTCCGGGGAAAGCCAGCAGCAGCACGCCGGGAAGCGCCAGCGCTGCGCCCAGCCAGGCGGCCTGCCGGACCTCCGCGCCGATCGCCTCGATGCGGCCGGCGCCATAAAGTTGCCCGGCGATGGGTGACAGCGCCTGCAGCACGCCCATCAGGCTGATATAGATGGTGACGTAGATCGAGCCGCCCAGGCCCACGGCGGCGAGGTCGGTGGCGGAGGCGCGCCCCGCCATCACGGTATCGATCACGCCGAAGGCGATCACGGCGAGTTGGCCGGCGAGCACCGGGGCGGCGAGGCTGGTAATGCGGCGAAAGTCTTGGAACAGGGTCATTCAGGGCTCTGCAGGCTCGGTCGGGGCTGGCGCTTCAGCCCCGCAGCTGCCTGCGGCCGGAATGGTTCGATGGCGCGTCAGGCGCTGCGTATGTTGCGGGGTGCGCGGCTACGGCTCAGGGCTGGCGCGGCAGGCGATGCCGCGGCAGGTCCGGGCGCGGATGGGCGGCGCGCGAGGTATCGACCAGGCGATACATGCGGAAGCGTTCGTCGCGGTCCGCGGGGCGGCGGCCTTCCCAGACCAGCCGCCACTCGAAGTGCGGGATATTTCCCGGTTCGCCGTAATCGACCCCGTCATGGCGCAGCAGCACGTCGCAGCCGTCGTTGGGGCCGCCAAAGCGGATATGGCCGAAGTAGGCGAACGACGCCAGCTGCGCATCGCCCATGCGGATCGGCTGCACGCACTGGTACGCGGGGGGCAGCGCCATGGCCGCGGCCTGGGCCACGTCGCGGTAGGTCTTGCCGTAGTTGATCGAAGGCAGCCACAACGTCATCGCCATCACCCACATCAGCGTGGTGCCGGCGGCGGAGATCACCACCGGGCGCCAGATCTGCTTGGGTGCGCGCGACAGGCGCCAGCGCACGATCAGCACCCACGCGAGCGTGGCCGCCAGCGCGAACACCACCGCGGCGACGGTGAACTCATGCTGGAAGCCCGGCAGCTGGCGGAACACGTTGCGCGCGATGCGCGGGGGCCAGCCGGTGGTCTTGGCGATCCACATGAACCAGACCGTGCCGCCGAAGATGGTGAAGAACAGCAGCGCGAACCAGTCGATGGCGTTGATCACGCCGCGCGCCAGCGTGGGCAGCGCAAAGGCTGCCAGCACGGCCATCGGCGGCAGCAGCAGGATGAACTGCGCATCGCCCGCATTGCGTTGCAGGAACAGCAGGATCAGCACCGGCAACAGCAGCGCCAGCGGTGCCGCGACGTGGGGCGCCCGGCGCATGCCGGTCCACGCAATCCAGGCCCAGCCTGCGATCGGCCACACCGGCCAGGTGTACAGGAACAGGTTGCGCATGTTGAAGCCGAAGGTCGCCATATTCGGCGCACCGTAGCTGCGGCGGTCATAGCGCGACCAATCGCGGATAAAGGTCACGGCCTCGTTGCGGTCGGCCGCGCCGAAATAGGCGGCCGCCATCCACGCCAGCACGATCAGCAGCGCCAGCGGAATGCCGATGGCACCCAGGCGCCGCCACGGCAGCGGCTTGCATGCCAGCGCGCAGACCGCGCTGCCGCCCAGCAGCGCGAGCGGCAGCAGGGGTCCGCTGGCCAGCGTCAGCCCGCCCAGCGCTGCGCCATAGATCAGGCTGCCCTGGATGGGCTTGTCGAGGCTGCGCACCATGCCATACAGGGCCAGTGCGATAAAGGCGACCTGGCCCACCTGCGGCGTGGTCTCGTGCCCGCGCATGGCCAGGCCCACGCAAGCCAGGAAGATCAGCAGCGCGCCGTCGGCCAGGGTACGGCCGTAGTCGCGCGCATTGGGCTGGCCGCCGAAGGCATAGGCAAACGGCTGGACCTCGTCGCGCCGGCCCAGCAGGTAGGTGGTGTACCAGATGCAGGCGCAGGTCGCGAAGAAGAACAGCGCCGTGGCCAGCCGCGCGGCGTCAGCCGCGCCCAGCCAGCCGCCGAAGCCGCGGATCATCAGCGCACCGATCCAGAACACCAGCGGGCCGTCCTCGCTGTACGGACGGCCGACGATATTCGGCATCAGCCAGTCGTGCATGCCGCCGGTGGCCACTTGCCACATCACGCCAAAGCCGGCGGCGTCCTCGTTCTTCCACGGGTCGCGGCCGAACAGGCCGACCAGGCCGTAGATGATGCAGATCGCCAGCAGCAGCGCGCGCGGCAGGGCGCCGGTCGCGGCAGCGGTCAACTGGACGGGTGAGGTATTGGCTTGACGCATCGATGCTCAGGTCGGGCCGTGGCGCCATGGCGCGAAGGCCACAGTATCGCGCATGCGGCGGCCGCGCGGGCTGTGGCATGGCGTGGAGGCCACACGGGGTGTGGGGAGAATCCCAGGGTGCAGCAGTGCCGGCCAATGGCCCGGCACAAAAGCAAAGAGGCAGCCGATGCTGCCTCTTTGCTGGTTCGCACAGGCCCCGGAGCATCTGTCCGCGGGCCTTGCAAAGCGGGGTTCGCCGACAGCGATTACTTCGCAGCCTTGCCCAGCTTGCTGCCGAACTTCTGGCGGAACTTTTCCACGCGGCCGGCCGTGTCCATAATCTTCTGGGTGCCGGTGTAGAACGGGTGCGATTCCGACGAGACTTCGATCTTGGCCAGCGGGTATTCCTTGCCGTCCTTCACGATCTTGTCCTTGGTCTGGATGGTCGAGCGGGTGATGAAGCTGAAGTCGCTGGACATGTCCTGGAACACGACTTCGCGGTAATTCGGGTGAATGCCTTCTTTCATGATGAGTCCTTTCTGGTTGGGTAGCCAGTCCGTTGCAATCCGCAGTTCTCCGCCAAATGGCGAGAGGGCATGGCGCGGCGACGAACGAACCACTTGCCGGTAACGGGCAAACCGGGATTATGGCAGAAAAACAAAAACTTGGGGAAGGAGCCGCGCAGTGTCGGACACAGAAAGTGTTGCGCGAAAATATAGCAATAACGTCACATCGTGGCCGGATCCTGCCGGTAGAACGCGGCCAGCGACTGGTAAACCACCGGCCAGTGCCGCGCCAGTCCGCCCGGCTCGACAAAAAATGCCTCTGACGTCACGGCGAAGAACTCGCTTGGCGCTTCGCTGCCATATGGGTCGATGATGCGCAGCGCTGGCGGCAACCGTTCGGGGTGCTCCCAGTCGGCCTCGTCGCGCGCGTCCCAGGCTTCGGCAAAGCGGTCGTATTCGGTCAGGAAGGTTTCCGCCCAGGCCTCGGCGTCGATGTCCGGATGCAGCACGCGCGAGAAGGGCGGCACGCCGTCAGGCTCGCCGTCGAGCATGTCCAGCTTGTGGGCGAATTCGTGGATGACCACATTGTAGGTGTCGGCCGGCAGGTCGTGATCGCTGTCGATGCCTGCACCCGGGGTGTGCACGTCGGGCCAGGACAGGATCACCGGCCCGTGCTCCCACGCTTCGCCGCTGGCTTCCTCGACCACGCCGTGCACCAGGCCGATCTCGTCCTGCACCGTCCGGCGGATGATGAACTCGCCCGGGTAGAGCACGATGCCATGCCAGCCGCGATACCACGGCAGCCCCAGCTTCAGGATCGGCACGCAGGCCTGCACCGCGACGCTCACCACCATGTCGTCGGCCAGCGGCAGGTCGTGCGCGGTGGAGTATTCCTTCTCGGCAATAAACAGCGTGGCCAGTTCGCGCAGCGCCGCCAGGTCGGTGCTGCCGTAGCGCTGCACGAACGGCAGCGTGGCCACGGTTTGTGTCCACAGCGCGTCGGGGATCGCGTAGTGCTCCAGCTTGCGGGCCCGGGAGCGGGTGCGCAGGAATGCGGTCAGTTTGCCGAGCATGGCGAGGCGCCGGCTGGTCCGGCGCGTGAAATCGTCGGGAAACAAAAAAGGCGTGCCGTGGCACGCCTTCCTGTCTGCGTTGCGGCAATGCCGCAGCGAGGCTTAGCCGCCTCTGCGCATCATATCGAAAAACTCGGCGTTGTTCTTCGTGGCCTTCATCTTGTCCATGATGAATTCCATCGCCTGCACTTCATCCATGTCGGAGATGAACTTGCGCAGGATCCAGATCTTCTGCAGGATTTCCGGCTTGATCAGCAGTTCTTCGCGGCGCGTACCCGACTTGTTCAGGTTGATCGACGGATAGACGCGCTTCTCGGCCAGGCGGCGTTCCAGGTGCACTTCCATATTGCCGGTGCCCTTGAACTCTTCGTAGATCACGTCGTCCATGCGGCTGCCGGTTTCGATCAGCGCGGTGGCGATGATGGTCAGCGAGCCGCCTTCTTCCAGGTTACGCGCGGCACCAAAGAAGCGCTTCGGGCGCTGCAGCGCGTTGGCGTCCACACCACCGGTCAGCACCTTGCCCGAGGCAGGCACCACGGTGTTGTAGGCGCGCGCCAGACGCGTGATGGAGTCCAGCAGGATCACCACGTCGCGCTTCAGTTCGACCAGGCGCTTGGCCTTTTCGATCACCATTTCGGCAACCTGCACGTGACGGATGGCCGGTTCATCGAAGGTCGAGGCCACCACTTCGCCGCGCACCGAACGCATCATCTCGGTCACTTCTTCCGGGCGTTCGTCGATCAGCAGCACGAACAGGTCGGCTTCGGGATGATTGTTGGCGATGGCGTGGGCGATGTGCTGCAGCATCACGGTCTTGCCGGACTTGGGCGATGCCACCAGCAGCGCGCGCTGGCCGCGGCCGATCGGCGCGATCATGTCGATGATGCGGCCGGTGATGTTCTCTTCGGCCTTGATATCGCGTTCGAGCGTGAGCGGCCGGTTCGGGTGCAGCGGCGTCAGGTTTTCGAACATGATGCGGTTCTTGACCGCTTCGGGCGGCTGCCCGTTGACCTTGTCCACCTTGACCAGCGCAAAGTAGCGTTCGCCGTCCTTGGGCGTGCGCACTTCACCCTCGATCGTATCGCCGGTATGCAGGTTGAAGCGGCGGATCTGCGACGGGCTGATGTAGATGTCATCCGTGCTGGCCAGATACGAGGTCTCGGGCGAGCGCAGGAAGCCGAAGCCGTCGGGCAGCACCTCGAGCGTGCCGTCTCCAAAGATGGTTTCGCCCATCTTGGCGCGCTTCTTCAGGATCGCAAACATCAGTTCCTGTTTGCGCATCCGTTGTGCGTTGTCGATCTCGAGCGTAGCCGCCATTTCGAGAAGCGCAGACACGTGAAGCGATTTGAGTTCTGTCAGGTGCATAGACGAGGGGTACAGATGGGCCCGGACGGGCGAGACCTAATGGAAGGGGGAGAAAATGAGCGAACGCTCGGGGAGTTGTTGGTGGCATCTTAGCACAATCCGACCGGCGCGCCAGGGTGTGGCGCACGCACGTCGGATCGTGACGAAACCGGGACCGTTGGTCAGGTGCCGGCGCGCAGCTTACAGATTGCCGTCGAGGAAGGCCGTCAGTTGCGACTTGGACAGCGCGCCGACCTTCTGGGCCGCGACCGCGCCGTTCTTGAACAGGATCAGCGTCGGGATCCCGCGGATGCCGAACTTGGCCGGCACCTGCTGGTTTTCATCGACATTGATCTTGGCGATCTGCAGCTTGTCGCCGTAGTCCTTGGCGACTTCGTCCAGGATCGGCGCGATCATCTTGCAGGGGCCGCACCATTCCGCCCAGAAGTCGAGCAGGACGGGTTTGTCGGACTGGAGGACGTCAGCGTCGAACGAGGCGTCGCTCACATACTTGATTTGTTCGCTCATGGCGGAAAACCTCTGGTTTCGCTCTGTTTATGTTGAAGGCTGGAGACTTCGGAGGGCCGAACCGTTACCTTACACGAGATTGCGCGGACCCGTCGGGCGGCCTCCGCAGCCCGCAAACAGGCTGTGGGGGCCGCTGCCGCGCCCGGTGCTGCCGATATGTTACCAGTTTGCCGATTTTCAAGACCGGCCTGGCAAACACTCGGAAGACCGCCGGCACGGAAATGATTCTGCTGCAATCGGGGGATTCATTGAAATGCTTATTTTCTATGGCGCCGAGAGATTCGGACAATCGCTTGCCGTGTGCGAATGGGTGTGTCATAGAATGCACTTATGCGTGCGCGCGGTGCCGGATGCGTGGGACGTACGCGTAGAATAGAAAGCGGTTCGCGGGCGCCGCCGGCGGACCATCCATGCATCCTGCGCCACTGACTAGGTCATCGACATGAACACCGATCCCCGCAAGCCTTCGCAGCCCGAGCCCGGCCAGGCGCCGGACGTGGACCACCTGAGCGATGCGCTGGACCATATCAGCAGCGCCGTGGAGACCAACAGCATTGCCAGCGGTGCCGCCCGCGGCCTGGTCTACAGCATCATCGAGACCCTGGGTACCCTGGTGGGCGATCCCGACCTGCCCGAGCATGCACGCTCCGGGTATGAAGGCCTGCTTGAAACCGCGCGCGAGATCCGCGCCCGCCTGGAAAGCGGTTCGGACTGAGCCGGCACCGACTGGTCCGCATCGCATTTGCCGCCTGCCGCCCGGGCCGGCGGCCTCCGTTTTGTTCCCGTTCGTTCCGTTGCTACCTGACGCTTTCGCCGACCGACGCAGTTCACGCAGCCACTCCGGGCTGCGCCCCACGCGCCCATGACGTCGCTACGTTTCCGCCCTGGCCCTGATTTCCTCGACCAGGCGGCCACCGCTGCCTGGTATTTCCTCGACCGCTGTGGCGCGCCAGAGGCGCGCGCGCACGTGGTCGTGCCGACCGCCGCGCAGATCCCGGGCGTGCGCCAGGCGCTGGACGCCGCCGCGCGCGCCGCGGGCCGCCCGCGGCTGCTGCCGCGCGTGGTGACGCTGGGCCACTGGCTGCTCGACCTGCCGCCCGACGGCGCCCCGGTGCGCAGCCCGGCCGCGCGCTTGCTGGCCGTGCAGCAGGCGGTGCGCGGGCAGGACTGGCTGCGCCGTGCCTTCGGCGCCCAGAACGAGACCGCCGCATGGGGCCTGTCGCAGACGCTGCTGTCGGTCTGCGATGAACTCAACGCGCGCTGGCTCGAAGATGCTGCCATCCGTGACGATGACGAGATCGACGGCGACGATCGCGCCGGCCTGCTGCAGGGCGCGCTGGAGCGGACCTATTCGCATCTGTCCGAGCGCTTCCTCGGTGAAGAAGCGCGCATCGTGCTGGCATTCTGGCAGGCGCTGTCCGGGCCGGACGACCCGCTGCCGGCGCGGCGCCGCGCCTTGCGCGAGCTGTCACAGCAGCTGCGCGGCCCGGTGATCTGGATCGCGCCGACCCCGCCCACGCCGCTTGAAGCCGCGTTTCTGCGCGATGCCGCCGAGCTGGTGCCGGTGCTGCAGGTCGGCTATGACTGGACCGGGCAGGGCGAGAGCGATGCCGACTGGTACCAGACGCTGCTGGCGCTGTGGCCGGAAGCGAGGATCGCCGACGATGCCGAAGCCGTTGCACCTGCGCCGGCAATGCCTGCGCTGCCCCCGCAGCGCCCCTCGGTCCGCGTGATCGGCAGCGCGCGCTTCGAGGATGAGGCCGCCGCCGCGGCCGCGCAGCTGGTGCAATGGCTCAACGAGGGCCGCCGCCAGGTGGCGCTGGTCGCCCACGACCGCGTGGTGGCGCGGCGCGCGCGTGCGCTGCTGGCGCGTGCCGGTGCGCCGGTGCGCGACGAGACCGGCTGGAAGCTTTCCACCACGCGCGCCGCCGCCGCGCTGATGCGCTGGTTCGACCTGCTGGTGCGCGACGGCGACACCGCCGCGCTGCTGGACCTGCTCAAGAGCCCGTTCTGCCTGCCGGAGGTTGCCGGGCGCGGCGCGGCCATCGCGCTGCTCGAGCGCCAGGTGCGGCGCGAAGGCATCACCGGCGGCTGGGCGCGGCTGCGCCAGCTGTTCGGTCACGCACCGACGGCCGCGCAGCAGGCGCTCAGTGACGACGAGGATGCGGGCGAAGGGCCGCGCCGCGCGGCGCACGGCCTGATTGCCTTGCTCGCCGACGAAGCCGCGCGCTGGCCGCGCGGCCTGGCACAGCATCCGCTGGCGACCTGGCTGGAACGGCTCGACGGCATGCTCGATGGCCTCGGCATGCGCGCAGCGCTGGCCGCGGACGATGCCGGCAGCCAGCTGCTCGATGCGCTGGCGCGGCTGCAGGAGTTGCCGCGGGATGAGACCGGCGGCCATGCCACGCTGTCGCAGGGCGAGTTCCGCGCGATGCTGTCGGCGCTGCTGGAATCAGTCGCCTACAAGGAACCCTCGGCCAGCGGCCCGGCGCGCATCACCATCCTGCCGCTGAACGGCGCGCGCATGCGCCGCTTCGAGGGCGTGGTGATCGTCGGCTGCGATGACGCGCAGTTGCCATCGAGCGCCGCCGAGCTGATGTTCTTCTCCAACCAGATGCGGCGCGAGCTGGACCTGGAAGACCGCGAGGCCCGCTTCGCGCAGCAGGCGCGCGACCTGGCCGAGGTGCTGCTGAACAACGACGACGTGGTGCTGACCTGGCAGCGCTATGGCAGCCGCGGCGAACCGCACCATGTGTCGGGCTGGATCGAGCGGCTGGCGGCGTGCTGCGCGCGCGCGGGCGCCAGCATCGAAGCCACCGCGCCGCCGCAGGCACACGAAACCTTCGCCGATCCGCACGGCATGCCGGCCCCGGCGGCGGAGCCCGCGCTGGTGCCGGTGCGCTGGAGCGCGCAGGCCTACAACATGCTGCGCCGCTGCCCCTACCAGTTCTTTGCCGGCCGCATGCTGGGCCTGGCCGGGCTGGAGACGGTCAGCGACGAGCTGGAGAAGCGCGAGATCGGCGAAACCCTGCACCACGTGCTGCTGCGCTACCACAAGGACTTGCAGGCACGGCGCGAGCGCGGCGAGACGCTGGCCGAGGACCAGCGCCTGGCCCGCCTGGCCGAGATCTCCGAGGAGGTCTTCGGCGCGCTGATGGCCGAGGACGGCAACGCCATCGCCTACTACCGGCGCTGGCGCGAGGTGCTGCCGTCGTACGTCGCCTGGCAGTCCGCGCGCGAGGCCGAGGGCTGGTTCTGGCGCGGCGGCGAGCTCGATGCCGGCATCGACCTGCCGATGCCCGACGGCCAGCCGCTGCGCCTGACCGGGCGCATCGACCGGCTCGACCAGGGGCCGGGCGGCGCGCATGCCGTGCTCGACTATAAGACGCAGAGCGCCACCCGCCTCAAGCGCAAGCTGGCCGAGGTCGAGGAAGACTGTCAGCTGCCGTTCTACGGCCTGCTGCGTGCCGATGCGGCAGCGGGCAGTTGGGTGTCGCTCGAAGGCGCGCGCGAGGGCGCGCCGGCGGCGCAGCGCGAAGTCGGCCTGCCGGATTTTGAAGCCGCCGTCACCTGGCTGGAACGGCAGATGCGCGACGACGTGATGCGCCTGCGCCAGCGCGCGCAGCTGCCGGCCTTCGGCGATGCCTCGGCCTGCCTGTATTGCACCGCCCGCGGCCTGTGCCGCAAGGGCTTCTGGGAATCCACCGCCGTGCCGGCGCTGACATCATGACGCCCCACGACCTAGACCACATCCAGCCTTACCAGCGCGACGGCCAGCCCGTCTCCGAGGCCGAGTTCACGCGCGCCGCCTGCGATCCGGCGCACTCGGTCGTGGTGGAAGCCTGCGCCGGCAGCGGCAAGACCTGGCTGCTGGTGGCGCGGCTGGTGCGCCTGCTGCTGGCCGGCGCCGCGCCGCACGAGATCCTGGCCATCACCTTTACGCGCAAGGCTGCCGAGGAAATGCGCGACCGCCTGCTCGAGGTGCTGGCGCAGCTGTCGCGCGACAGCGACGAGGACGTGATCGCCGCGCTGGTGCAGCGCGGGCTCTCGCCCGACGCCGCGCGCGGGGCGCTGCCGCGCGCGCGGCACCTGCATGCGCAG
This sequence comes from Cupriavidus lacunae, assembly GCF_003353055.1. GTDB lineage: Bacteria > Pseudomonadota > Gammaproteobacteria > Burkholderiales > Burkholderiaceae > Cupriavidus > Cupriavidus lacunae. The sequence goes on along the minus strand of NZ_QKWJ01000007.1, from coordinate 189,673 downwards.
GTGCTGGCCGCGCCCGGGCGCATGGCCATCGATACCTTCCATGGCTGGTTCGGCACGCTGCTGCGCGGCGCGCCGCTGGCCTCGGGCATCGTGCCGGGCGCGGCGCTGCGCGAAGATGCGCTGCGCATGAAGCGCGAAGCCTGGGCCCCGGTCTGGCGCGCGCTAGCCACTGAGCCATACGCCGAGCTGCGCGCCGCGTGGGAAACGCTGGTCGATACCGTCGGCGATTTCCAGGCACGCACGCTGCTGGACGCGATGTTCCACGCCCGCAGCGAGTGGTGGGCGATGCAGGAAGGCGGCGAACCGCTGCAGGCCCTGTCAGATTGCCTGGGCGAAGACGCGCAGGGCGACGTGCTGCTGCAGGCGCTGGCCGACGAAGGCTGGCGCGATGCCTGCGAGTCGCTGGCACTGCGCCTGGGCTCGGCAGGGAAGACCGAGCAGACCCACGCCGCCCGCATCACCGATGCGCTGATGGCGATCACCGCCTGGCGCGAAGCGGGCGCCGCACCCGGCAAGCCCGCCGAACGGGTGTTCGCGCAGCTGCGCGTCGCGTTCTTCACCACCACCGGCGGCCCGCGTTCCCTGCGGCGCACGGCGGCGCTGGTCAAGGCCGCCGGCGGCGAAGGCATGGTCGATGCGTTGCTGGACGAGCATGCCTCGATCTGCGCCATGCTCGACGACATCAGCGCACGCTGTTGCGAGGCCGCGGTGCTGGCGATCAACCAGGCCCTGTTCCGTATTGGCGATGCCTTGCTCAAGCGCTACCAGCAGCACAAGGATGAACAGCGTGCGATGGACTTTGCCGACCTGGAATGGCAGGCCGCGCGGCTGATGTCGGACGAAGAAACCGCCACCTATCTGCAGGTGCGGCTCGATGCGCGCTACCGCCACCTGCTGCTTGATGAGTTCCAGGACACCAACCCGCTGCAGTGGCGCATCCTGCAGGGCTGGCTGGCCGGCTACGCGGGCCTGGGCGAGCGGCCGACGGTGTTCCTGGTGGGCGACCCCAAGCAGTCAATCTACCGTTTCCGGCGTGCCGATGCACGGCTCTTTGGTGCGGCCGGCGAGATGCTGCGCGATGCGTTCGGCGCCACCGTGCTGCGCACCAACCGCACCCGGCGCAATCGTGCCGAAGTGCTCGACTGGGTCAACGCCGTGTTCGACAACGCGCGCGCCGAAGGCCGCTATCCGCTGTATGCGACCCAGACCACGGCACTGGCCGGTGGCAACGGACCGGTCTGGCTGCTGCCGCTGGTCGAGCCCGAGGACAAGGCTGAAGACGCCGTTGACGATGGTGCAGAGGACCAGTCCGCCGAAGCCGCCACCGCTCATCGCGACACGCTGTTGCAGCCGCGCCGCCAGGCCGGCGACTCGCTGCGCCTGGAGGAAGGCCGGCGCGTGGCCGCGTGGCTGCGCCTGGTGCGCGACTCCGTGCCGGTCCACGAAGGCGGCGAGCAACGCCCCGCGCGCTGGAGCGACATGCACCTGCTGGTGCGCCGCAAGACCCATCTGGCCGACTATGAGCGCGCACTGCGCGAGGCCGGCATCCCGTGCCTGAGCCCGCGCCGCGGCGGCCTGCTGGCCACGCTCGAGGCGCTCGACCTGTCGGCGTTGCTGGCGTTCCTGATGACGCCGGAATCGGACCTGGATCTCGCCCATGTATTGAAGAGCCCGCTGGTGGGCGCGACCGACGACGACCTGCTGGCGCTGGCCCGGACGGAAGGCGAGGGCGGCTGGTGGGCGCGCATCGAGGCCGGCGGCCTGCCCGCGCACGTCTCCGACGCGCTGCGCGAAGGCGTGCCGCGGCTGCGCCAGTGGCTGCGCGTCGCGCCGCACCAGCCGGTGCATGACCTGATCGACCAGATCTTCCACGGCGGCGAAGTGCGCCGCCGCTACGCCGAGGCCGCGCCGCCGGATATCCGCGAGCAGGTGCTGGCCAACCTCGACGCCTTCCTGAAGCTGTCGCTGGACCTCGACGGCGGGCGCTATCCGAGCCTGCCGAAGTTTATCGACGAACTGCAGGCAATCCGCCGCGGCGACGAGGGCGAAAGCCCCGACGAAGGCGGCATGGGCGAGAGCGCCGAAGACGTGGAGCCGGCCGAGGATGATCCGGCGTATGCCGGCCTCGACGCGGTCCATATCCTGACGGTGCACGCGGCCAAGGGGCTGGAGGCGCCGTTCGTGGTGCTGCTCGATGCCAACCATAGCGAGCCGGCCGCGGACCGGGGCGGCATCCTGGTCGACTGGCCGCCGTCGTCGCCGGTGCCGCGGCATTTCTCGGCCTACGGCAAGCGCAGCGAGCGCGGGCTGGCGCGCGCGCCGTTGTTCGAGGCCGAGGCGGCGCTCGGCGAGCGCGAGAACTGGAACCTGCTGTATGTGGCCATGACGCGCGCGCAGCAAGGCCTGCTGGTCAGTGGGGTCAAGGGCCGTGCCAGCCGCAGCAGTGCCGGTGAGGGCAATACCGAGATCGCCGGCAGCTGGTACGTGCGGCTGCAGGCTGCGGGCGTCGGCGAGATGGTGCCGGCCTATCCGGGCGAGCTTGCTGATGTGGCCAACGCTCAGGACCCGGCCCCGACGCTCGCGCGCCTGAGCGAGCCGGTGCGCTTTACCGACTTCCGGCTGCGCTACCGCGATGCCGTGGATGACCAGCAAGGGATTGCCTTTGCGGAAGACGGCACGGAAGTGGAAGACGAGTCCGACGGCATCGTCTTCAACGCCGCGGCGGCCCGCCACGGCGAGCTGGTGCATGCCTTGCTGGAACGCCTGACGCGCTATCCGGAAGCCTTCGCCGGCGTGCCCGCGATCGACACCGTCCTGCGCTGGTTCCCGCTGACGGGCGCGCACACCGAGCCGGCACGGCAGGCCTGGCGGCAACAGGTGGAAGAAGCGCTGGAAGCCGTGGCCGCGATGCTGCGCGCGCCGGCGCTGGCGCCGTTGCTGGAGGCGGGCGATGCCTGCAGCGCGCGCAACGAGGTCGAACTCTATGACGCACGCGGCCGGCTGCTGCGTATCGACCGGCTGGTGGAGTTCGACGACCGCGTGGTGATCGTCGACTACAAGCTGCGCCTGCTGCCACAGGAGCACGCGTCCTATCGCGCGCAGCTGGGCCGCTATGCGGCGGCGATCGCGCCGATGTTCCCGGGCAAGCGCATCGAGGCCGGTGTGGCCACTGCCGATGGCGAATGGATTCCCGCCGAGCGCTTGGCGCCGCCGGTGCCGCAGCAGGGCTCGCTGTTCTGAGAGCCGGTCTGGCGCCCGGACAGGGTGCCAGAATCGGCGCAAAATGGGGTGTGCGGCGCGCGCGATGGCGGCCCGGCTGTACTAAAGTGACAGGGACTGCGCTGCAGGCGGCTGGTGCGTGCGGTTGGGTATTACCGGGGTGGGTTGAAGCAGGGGTACGGCAGGGGTAAAGCAGGAGGGGGTGTGAGGTGGACGAGCCTGACCCTCGGCACTGGCGGAAAACGGCTGTGGCTGCTTCGTTCCCGACCTGACCAGGTTGACCGCGCCACCATGCGAGGAGGCCCGTCCGAGCGGCATTGTAACCCAGACCGCGAAGTCGCGGAGAAATTGCGTCGAATGCCCCTTGCGAACGCGGGTCATTGCCCGCGGCATGGCGCTGGCTTGATCTGGCGCAGGCGATGTGGGCCGCGCCGGCCCGACCATTCACGAACCCGCACACGTGGTGAGCCAATACATGAACGCAAACGACCAGATCATTCGCGGTGCGCTGGCGCCGCAGGAAATCTCCACCGAAGTCCTGATCGAGAAATACGCCAAGGGCGAAGAGGGCAGCATTGCCGAGGTCAGGCAGCGCGTGGCGCGCGCGCTGGCGCAGGCCGAGCCCGAGGACCAGCGCGAGGCCTGGGGCGCGCGCTTCCTGTGGGCGCAGGAAAACGGCTTCGTGCCGGCCGGGCGCATCAATTCGGCGGCGGGCACCGGCATCCAGGCCACGCTGATCAATTGCTTCGTGCAGCCGGTGGGCGATTCGGTGTCGGAGCCGCGCGACGGCCGCCCCAGCATCTACACGGCGGTGGCGCAGGCCGCCGAAACCATGCGCCGCGGCGGCGGCGTGGGCTATGACTTCTCCGCGATCCGTCCGGCCGGCGCGCTGGTGCGGGCCACGCATTCGCGCGCATCGGGTCCGGTGTCGTTCATGAAGGTGTTCGATGCGTCGTGCTCCACGGTGGAGTCGGCCGGCGCGCGCCGCGGGGCGCAGATGGGCGTGCTGCGCTGCGACCATCCGGATATCGAGAGCTTTATCCACGCCAAGGACAAGGGCGAACTCAGCAACTTCAACCTCTCCATTGGCGTCACCGATGCCTTCATGCAGGCGGTGCAGGCCGACGGCGAGGTCGAGCTGGTGCATGAGGCCGAGCCGGGCGCCGACATGATTGCCGCGGGGGCCTACCGCCGCGACGACGGGCAATGGGTGTACCGGCGTGTGCCGGCGCGCAACCTGTGGGACCAGGTCATGCAGGCCACCTACGACCATGCCGAGCCGGGCATCCTGTTCCTGTCGCAGATCAACGCCGACAACAACCTCTATTACTGCGAGCGCATCGAGGCCACCAACCCCTGCGCCGAGCAGCCGCTGCCGTCCTATGGCTGCTGCTGCCTGGGCTCGGTCAACCTGACCCGCTTCGTGCGCCAGCCGTTCACGCCGCAGGCCGAGTTTGATTTCGATGCCTTTGCCGAGGTGGTGCGCGTGGCCACGCGCATGCTCGACAACGTCCTCGACGTGACCTTCTGGCCGTTGCCGGAACAACAGGCCGAGGCCCACGCCAAGCGCCGCGTCGGGTTGGGCTTCCTGGGGCTGGGCAGCGCGCTGGTGATGCTGGGCCTGCGCTACGACACCGAGCCGGCGCGGCAGCTGGCGGCGCGGATCTCGGAGCGCATGCGCGACGATGCCTACCTGGCGTCGACCGAACTGGCCGCGGAGAAGGGTGCCTTCCCACTGTTCGATGCCAGTGCCTACCTGCAGAGCGGGTTTGCCAGCCGGCTGCCCGAGCGCGTGCGCGATGCCATTGCGCGCAACGGGCTGCGCAACTCGCACCTGCTGTCGATCGCGCCCACCGGCACTATCACGCTGGCCTTTGCCGACAATGCGTCGAATGGCATCGAGCCGGCCTTCTCGTGGACCTACAACCGCAAGAAGCGCATGCCGGACAACGGCTATCGCATTTTCGAGGTGGCGGACCATGCATGGCGGCTTTATCGTCACATGGGGGCCGACATGTCCCAGTTGCCGGACGCCTTCGTCACCGCGCTGCAGATGTCGGCGCTGGATCATATGCGGATGCTGGAAGCGGTGCAGCCGTATATCGACACCAGCATCAGCAAGACCGTCAACGTGCCGGAGGACTACCCGTACGAAGCCTTCCGCAATCTGTACCTGGAGGCCTGGAAGGCCGGCCTGAAGGGGCTGGCGACCTATCGCCCCAATTCGGTGCTGGGGGCCGTGCTGTCGGTGGGGGCCCCGGCGGCGGCCGCTGCCGTGGCCGACGACAACCCGCTGGTGCGACCCTTCGGCAGCCGGCCGGTGGGCGACCTCGAGGGCGTGACTTCCAAGGTCGAATACCTGACCTACGAGGGCCACAAGACCGTCTACCTGACCGTCAACTTCATGCGCGTCGCCGGCGTGGCCGACGGCAAGCCGGTGGAGATCGAGCGTCCGGTGGAGTTCTTCATGCCGGCGGGGCAGCGCAGCGAGGGCCAGCAGTGGATCACCTCGACCATGCGGCTGTTGTCGATGGTGGCGCGCTCGGGCGGGTCGGTGGCCAAGGCGCTGGCGGACATGCGCAACGTGGTCTGGGACAAGGGCACCGTGCGCTACGGCACGCTGGTGCGCCAGGACGGCACTGAGGTGCCGCGCTTCCATGACTCGGAAGTGGCCGCGCTCAGCTACGCGCTGCAGCGCATCCTGATCAAGCGCGGCTTCCTGGATGCCGAGGGCGGCCAGGTGCCGGTGGCCGCCCTGGCGGCACGGCTGGCGCAGCGCGAGGGCGGGCAGCAGGCGCTGGACGCCGGGGCGGATCTCGCCAGCCAGTCCCGCATGGCTCCCGGCACCCCCGGTGTCGGCACCGGCAAGCCGTGCCCGGAGTGTGGCGCGCACGCCCTGCACAAGGTCGATGGCTGCGCCAAATGCGCCAATTGCGGCTATGTGGGCGAGTGCGGCTGAGCCCCGCCGCGCGCGGGTTGCGGCCACCGGGGCGGGCCCGCGGCGCATGGGGCAGATAAAGACCGCAAGCCAGCGGCAGCGGCGGCCGGGGGAGGGCCGCCTTTTGCTACAATCGCCGCCATGAGTTATCAAGTTCTAGCGCGCAAATGGCGCCCCAGGGATTTCACCACGCTGGTCGGCCAGGAGCACGTGGTCCGCGCGCTCACGCACGCGCTGGAACAGCAGCGGCTGCACCACGCCTACCTGTTCACCGGCACGCGCGGAGTCGGCAAGACCACGCTGTCGCGGATCCTGGCCAAGGCCCTGAACTGCACCGGCCCTGACGGCAATGGCGGCATCACCGCCCAGCCGTGCGGCCAGTGCAAGGCCTGCCAGGAGATCGACAGCGGCCGCTTCGTCGACTACATCGAGATGGACGCCGCCTCCAACCGCGGCGTCGACGAGATGGCGCAGCTGCTGGACAAGGCGGTCTACGCCCCGACCTCCGGGCGCTTCAAGGTCTACATGATCGACGAAGTGCACATGCTGACCAACCACGCCTTCAACGCCATGCTGAAGACGCTGGAAGAGCCGCCGGGGCACGTCAAGTTCATCCTCGCCACCACCGACCCGCAGAAGATCCCGGTCACGGTGCTGTCGCGCTGCCTGCAGTTCAACCTGAAGCAGATGCCGCCGGGGCATATCGTCTCGCACCTGGACCATATCCTGGCGCAGGAAGGCATTGCCCACGACGGCAACGCGCTGCGCCTGCTGGCCCAGGCCGCGCACGGCTCGATGCGCGATGCCCTGTCGCTGACCGACCAGGCCATCGCCTACAGCGCCGGCCAGGTGTCGGAAGACGCGGTGCGCGGCATGCTGGGCGCGATCGACCAGGGCTACCTGGTGCAGCTGCTCGACGCGCTCGCCGCCGAAGACGGCGCCGCCATGCTGGCGATTGCCGATGCCATGGCCGACCGCAGCCTGTCGTTTGCCGGCGCGCTGCAGGACTTGGGCTCGCTGCTGCACAAGGTGGCGCTGGCGCAGGCCGTGCCTGCCTCGGTGCAGGACGAATGGCCCGAAGCCGACGAGGTGCGGCGCCTGGCCGGCGTGTTCGACGCGCAGGAAGTGCAGCTGTTCTACCAGATCGCCAACCTGGGCCGCAGCGAGCTGGCGCTGGCGCCGGACGAGTACGCCGGCTTCACCATGACGCTGCTTCGCATGCTGGCGTTCCGGCCGTCGGCTGAGCCGACCGCGACGCAAGGGCAGGGCGGCGGCGCAGCACCTGCGCGCCAGCGCGGCACCGCTGCGCCAGAGGCCGCCCAGCCCGTTGATGGCCGCTATGCGACGGCTGCAGCCAGTCCCGTCGCGCAGGCCAGGGTTAATACTGCGGCGGCACCGGCACCGGCACCGGCACCGGCGCCTGCCCGTGCCCCGATGCCCGCGCGGGCGGTACCGCCCGCGCCCGTGGCCGAAGCTGCCGCAGCGCCGGCCACCGTTCCCGCATCCGCTGAAGCCACGCCAGCGCGCCCGGCGGCCGGCAACGCAGCCATGTCGCCCGCCGCCGCCGCACTGGCCGCTGCCCGCCAGGGTTCCGCCGCACGCGGCGGCGGTGCCCGCAAGACCCCCCCGCCGGCCATGCCGGCCGCACCGGCCGCCGCCCAGCGCCCGCCGGCCCAGCCCTTGCGCGCACCCGGCGCGGCAGCCGTAAGCCGCCCGCCGGCAGCGCCGGCTGCGAAGGCGTCCATGCCGTCGCCAGTCCAGTCGCCCGTGCCGGCGGCACGACCCGCGGCGCGCCAGCCGGAGCCGGAATCCGTGCCGCCCTGGGAGTTGGCGGGTGGCAGCGACGTGCCGCCGTGGGAAGAACTGCCGCCTGACCTGCCGGTCATCGGCCCCTATGACAGCGATCCCGGCTACAGCGACCACGGATTCAACGAACCGGCACCGCGTGCCGCCGCGCCACGCAACGGCGCCGCCCGGCCGGCCAGGGCGCCTGCGCGTGAGGCCGAGCCGGCCCGCGAGGCCGCTGCTCCTGCCACGCAGCCGGCCGCGGCGCCCGCGGAGTCCGCCAGATTCGTCGCCCCTCGCCCGCCTGCGGCGGGCGAGGATGGCACCCCGCCGGCCTTCACTGGCGAATGGCCGGTGCTGGCCGCCGGCCTGCCCCTGAAGGGCCTGGCGCAGCAACTGGCCTACCAGAGCGAACTGACCCAGGTGGTCGGGCGTACCTTCCACCTGCGCATCCCGGTCGCGGCCCTGGGCGAGAACGGCGTGGCCGAGCGGCTGCAGCAGGCGCTGTGCGACCACTTCGGCGAACCCGTACGCGTGGTCTGCGAGGTGGGCGGGGTTTCCGTTACCGCGGCGGCCGCCGATGCCGAGGCCCGCGCCGAACGCCAGCGCCAGGCCGAGGCCGTGATCGAGGCCGATCCCTTCGTGCAGGGGCTGCTGCGCGACTTTGGCGGCCAGATCGTGCCGGGCTCGATCCAGCCGCGCGCTGCCTGATCCGCGGCTTGCATTTGCTTTACCGAATTTCAGTCACCGAATTTCTTACCGAATCCAGGAGCATTCCATCATGATGAAAGGTCAACTCGCCGGGCTGATGAAGCAAGCCCAGCAGATGCAGGAAAACATGAAGAAGATGCAGGAGCAGCTGGCCCTGATCGAGGTCGAGGGCCAGTCCGGCGCCGGTCTCGTCAAGGTGGTCATGACCTGCAAGAACGACGTCAAGCGCGTCACCATCGACCCCAGCCTGCTGGCCGAGGGCGAGGACAAGGACCTGTTGGAAGACCTGGTTGCCGCCGCCTTCAACGACGCCGTGCGCAAGGCCGAAGCCACCACGCAGGAAAAGATGGGCTCGATGACCTCGGGCCTGCCGCTGCCCCCGGGCTTCAAGCTGCCGTTCTGAAGACAACCGTGAAGGCATCGTCCCCGACCTCGCTGCAGGCACTGGTCGAAGCGCTGCGGGTGCTGCCCGGCGTCGGGCCCAAGTCCGCCCAGCGCATGGCCTACCACCTGCTGCAACACGACCGCGAGGGCGCGCGCAAGCTGGGCGATGCACTGCGCGGCGCGGCGGACCATATCCGCCACTGCCAGCGCTGCAATACCTTCACCGAGCAGGAGATCTGCGAGACCTGCCTGGATGACCGCCGCGACGCCTCGGTGCTGTGCGTGGTGGAAACCCCGGCCGACCAGGTCATGATCGAACAGACCCTGACCTATCGCGGCAAGTACTTCGTGCTGATGGGCCGGCTCTCGCCGCTGGACGGCATCGGCCCGCGCGAGATCCACCTGGACCGGTTGCTCGCGCGCGCGACCGAGCCTGAGCTGGGCGGCCCGGTCGGCGAAGTCATCGTCGCCACCAACTTCACCAGCGAGGGCGAGGCCACCGCGCACTACATCGGCGAGATGCTCAAGGCGCGCGGGCTCAAGGTGTCGCGCCTGGCGCGCGGCGTGCCGGTGGGCGGCGAGCTGGAATACGTCGATGCCGGCACCATCGCCCGCGCGGTGATGGACCGCCGCAACCTCTGAGCACGATCGCGCGGGGCCGCTTGCCCGCGCGCCGGTCTTTGGATTTCTCCGCTTTCTTGCCTGCCCCATGAACCTGGCCCGCTTCGATCTCGTCACGCTTGGCTTGTTCGTCGCCGTGGCCCGGCAGGGCAGCATCTCGGCCGGCGCGCGCCAGTCGCACCTGGCCGTGGCGGCCGCCAGCAAGCGCATCTCCGACCTGGAAACCGCGGTCGGCGCGCCGCTGTTCTTCCGCCATGCCGCCGGCGTGCAGCTCACCGAAGCCGGCCAGGCCTGTTTCCACCACGCGCTGACCATCCTGCAGGATGTGGAGCGCATGGCCGGCGTAATGTCGGACTACGCCTCGGGCGTGCGCGGGCAGGTGCGCGTATGCGCCAACACCTCGGCGATCACGCAGTTCCTGCCCGACGACCTGGCGTCGTTCATGCAGCGCCATCCCACCATCCGCATCGAGCTGGAAGAGCAGAACAGCCGCGATATTGTCGCCGCGCTGGTCGAGAACCGCGCCGACGTGGGCATCTTTGCCGACCGCACTCCCGCCGCCGGGCTGATGACGATCGAGTACCGGCAGGACGAGCTGGTCATCATCACGCCGCCCAATCACCCGCTGGCCACGCGCGGCCCGGTGCGCTACGCCGATACGCTGGAATTCGACTTCGTCAGCCTGCCGCAGGAGACTTCGCTGGCTGCGCGCCTGCTGGAGGAGAGCAGCCGGCTGGACCGGCCGTTCCGGCTGCGCATCCAGGTGCGCAGCTTCGACGCCATGTGCCGCATGGTGATGGCGGGGCTGGGCGTGGGCGTGCTGCCGCGCATCGCGGCCGAGCCGCACGTCAAGTCGATGGGGCTGTCGCTGGTGTCGCTGCAGGACGCGTGGGCGCGCCGCTCGCTGCTGATCGGGCTGCGCGACCCGGCCGGGCTGACCGTGTCCGCACGCTTGCTGATCACCCACCTGTGCGGGGACCGAGCACCGTTCTGACACGCGCCTCTTAGGGCTTTCCCCGGGCCTTTCGCGTTCCGAGAAAGCCCGCTTCACCGATTGCCGATTCCTGGCAGGCCCCATGCTGGGGCACACTCCGTCCGAACGCAATGTATGGCACGCCAGTCATTGGTCTTGCCGCACTGCAACAAGACAGCCGCATCGCACGGAGACACCCCATGGCGCAACAGATCCTCGAGGGCATTCGCGTCCTCGAACTCGGACAACTCATCGCCGGCCCCTTCGCCGCCAAGACCCTGGCCGACTTTGGCGCCCACATCATCAAGGTGGAGCCGCCGGGGCAGGGCGACCCGCTGCGCAAATGGCGGATGCTGCACGAAGGCACCTCGGTCTGGTGGGAAGCGCAGTCGCGCAACAAGGAGTCGATCTGCATCGACCTGCGCCAGCCGGAAGGCCAGGCGCTGGTGCGCAAGCTGGCCGCCGAGGCCGACGTGCTGATCGAGAACTTCCGCCCCGGCACCATGGAGAAGTGGGGCCTGGGCTGGGACGTGCTGCATGCCGACAACCCGCGCCTGATCATGCTGCGCGTGTCGGGCTACGGCCAGACCGGCCCGAAGAAGGACGAGCCCGGCTTTGCCGCCGTGGCCGAAGCCATGGCGGGCCTGCGCCACCTGACCGGCGAGCCGGGTCGCGCGCCGGTGCGCGCCGGCCTGTCGCTCGGCGACACCATCGCCGGCCTGCACGGCGCCATGGGCGTGCTGCTGGCGCTGTACCAGCGCGACGCGCGCGGCGGCGAAGGCCAGGTCATCGACGTGGCGCTGTATGAGTCGCTGTTCAACCTGAGCGAAAGCCTGCTGCCGGAGTACTCGGCCTTCGGCGCGGTGCGCCAGCCCGCCGGCGGCGCGCTGCCGGGGATCGCGCCGTCCAACGCCTATCCCTGCGCCAGCGGCGAATACGTGCTGGTGGCCGCCAACGGCGACGCCATCTTCAAGCGCATGATGCTGGCCATCGGCCGCGCCGACCTGGCTGACGATCCCGCGCTGGAGCGCAACGACGGCCGCGTGCAGCGCGTCGACGAGATCGATGCCGCCATCGCCGCCTGGACCCGCACGCAGACCGTGGAATCGGCGCTGGCGGTGCTGCGCGATGCACAGGTGCCGTCGGGCCGCATCTATACCGTCAAGGACATCGCCGAAGACCCGCACTACCGTGCCCGCGGCGTGATCGAGTCGGTGACCTCGGCCGGCGGCCTGACCGTGGAGGTGCCGGGCGTGGTGCCCAAGCTGTCGGCCAGCCCCGGCGCCATCCATGACCGCGCGCCGGCGCTGGGCGAGCATACCGATGCCGTGCTGAAGCAGGCAGGCTTCGATGACGCCGCCATCGCCGACCTGCGCGCGCGCAAGGTGATCGCATGAGCGCCGCCAGCCGGTTGCGCGGCCCCGCGCGCATCGAGATCAACGAAGTCGCGCCGCGCGACGGCCTGCAGATCGAGCCGGTGGTGGTGCCGACCGACGCCAAGGTCGCCTTCCTCGATGCGCTCTCTGCCTGCGGCTTTGCCCGCATTGAGGCCACCTCGTTCACCTCGGCCCGCGCCATTCCCGCGCTGGCCGATGCTGAGGCCCTGATGCACCGCATGCAGCGCCACCCCGGCGTGCGCTACACCGCACTGGTGCCCAACCTGCGCGGGCTGGAGCGTGCGCTGTCGTGCCGCCCGGACGAGGTCAACCTGGTGATGTCGGCCAGCGAGACGCACAACCGCGCCAACCTGCGCATGACGCGCCAGCAGTCGCAGCAGCAGTTGCTGGCCATGATTGCCGAGGCGGGCGCGGCCGGCGTGCCGGTCAATGTATCGCTGTCGACGGTGTTCGGCTGCCCCTTCGAGGGCGAGGTCGACAGCGCCGCGGTGATGGCGCTGGCCACGCGCTTTGCCGAGGCGGGCGCGGCCGGCATCACGCTGTGCGACACCACCGGCATGGCCTATCCGGACCAGGTCGCGGCACTGTGCGAGACCTTCCAGGCAGCGCTGCCCGATACCGGCCTGACCATCCACCTGCACAACACCCGCGGCATGGGCCTGGCCAATGCCCTCGCCGCGTGGCAGACCGGCGTGACGCGCTTCGACGCGGCCGCCGGCGGCCTCGGCGGCTGCCCCTATGCCCCCGGTGCCAGCGGCAATGTCAGCACCGAAGACCTGGTCCACATGTTCGACTGCATGGGCGTCGAGACCGGCGTCGACCTGAGCGCGCTGCTCGACGTGGTGGCCGGCATGCCGGCGCTGGTCGGGCGCGACATCCACAGCCAGTTGCTCAGCGCCGGCCCGCGCCTGCGCACGCACCAGCCGCCGGCCTGGATGGCGGAGCATTTCGCCGGGCAGGCATAGCCTGGCACCCAGACAAGAACAACACATCCACAAGATCACGGAGACCCTCATGAAGAATGCCCTTCAACACAAGCCAGTCATGCCCACCATGCCTGCACGGCGCAAGGCCGTAGCCGCCACGCTGGCGGCACTCGGTGCGGCGTGGTTCGCCCCCGCCGCGCTGGCGCAGGACGGCAGCTATCCCAACCGGCCGGTGACGCTGGTGGTATCGGCCGCGGCCGGCGGCACCACCGACCTCGCGGCGCGGATGATTTCCGAGCCGCTGGCCAAGGCGCTCGGCCAGGCGGTGGTGGTGGACAATCGCCCCGGTGGCAGCGGCAGCATCGCCGCGCAGGTGGTGGCGCGCGCCAGGCCGGACGGCTACACGTTGCTGGTCCAGTACTCGGGCTACCATGTCATCACGCCGCTGCTGATCAAGAACCTGTCGTGGGACCCGGTCAGGGACTTCGCGCCGGTGGCCAATATCCTGTCGGCGCCGCAGGTGCTGGTGGTGCGTCCGAGCCTGCCAGTCAAGACGCTGAAGGAACTGGTGGCGTACGCCAAGGCCCATCCGGACAAGCTCAACTACGCCTCGTCGGGCAACGGCTCGCTGCAGCACGTGTCGACCGAGCTGCTGAACCAGATGGCCGGCACGAAAATCACGCACGTGCCGTACAAGGGCACGGGCCCGGCCATGACTGACCTGCTGGGCGGCTCGGTGGACCTGACCATCACCACGCCGCCGCCGCTGATGGGCCATATCGCCGCCGGCAAGCTGCGCCCGCTGGTGGTGACCAGCAAGACCCGCCTGCCCAGCCTGAAGGATGTACCCTCGGCCCCCGAGGCCGGCTACCCCGACCTGGACGTGTCGTCGTGGTTCGCGATGTACGCGCCGGCGGGCACGCCCAAGGCGGTGATCGACAAGCTGACCGGCGAGATCGAGAAGATCATGCGCACCGAGGCCTTCCGCAATAAGGCCGAGGAACTGGGCGCCGAAGCTAAGTACATGAACCCGCAGCAGCTGGCGCAATACCAGAAGGCGGAGCTGGTGCGCTGGGCCAAGGTGATCAAGTCCGCCGACATCCACGCGGAATGATGGCGAGGGCTGAGGCAAGGTGATCGAAAGGTAGGGGCGCTAGGCTGCCGGGTTTGCTAGGTATTGATACCGATGCGGTACATCACACCGACCGGTAGCATCGCAATTTGCCGCACCGCGGCGCGCCCCCTGCGAGCGCACGTGCCGCAGCGCCAGTCCAAACGGGTAGGAGATTCGCATGTATAACAAAAAATTCTGGAAGCAAGTCCTGATCGCGCTGGCGCTGTTCCTGGCGGGCTGGTTCACCTTCGGCCAGGCACAGGCGCAGGGCAAGCCCGAGAAGACCAAGGTCACCATCGCGGTGGGCGGCAAGAACCTGTTCTACTACCTGCCGCTGACCATCGCCGAGCGACTCGGCTACTTCAAGGAAGAAGGGCTGGACGTCGAGATCGTCGACTTCGCCGGCGGCGCCAAGGCACTGCAGGCCGTGGTGGGCGGCAGCGCCGACGTGGTCTCGGGCGCGTACGAGCACACCATCAACCTGCAGGCCAAGGGCCAGCGCTACCAGGAATTCGTGCTGCAGGGCCGCGCCCCGCAGATCGTGCTGGTGGTGTCGAACAAGACCATGCCCAACTACAAGTCGATCGCCGACCTGAAGGGCAAGAAGATCGGCGTGACCGCGCCGGGCTCGTCGACCAACATGATGGCCAACTTCGTGCTGGCCAAGGCCGGCCTGAAGCCGTCTGACGTGTCCTTCATCGGCGTGGGCGCCAGCGCCGGCGCGGTGGCGGCGATGCGTTCGGGCCAGATCGACGCCATGGCCAACCTGGATCCGGTGGTGTCGATGCTGACGCAGAAGAACGAGGTGCGCATCGCTTCGGATACGCGCACGCTCAAGGATACGCAAGCCGTGTTCGGCGGCAGCATGCCGTCGGGCTGCCTGTATGCCTCGCAAGCGTTTATCCACCAGAACCCCAACACCACGCAGGCGCTGACCAATGCCATGGTGCGCGCGCTCAAGTGGCTGCAGAAGGCGGGCCCGTCGGATATCGTCAAGACCGTACCGGAAAGCTACCTGCTGGGTGACCGCGCGCTGTACCTGGCCGCCTGGGAAAAGGTCAAGGAAGCCATTTCGCCGGACGGCACCATGCCGGCCGACGGCCCGCGCACCGCGTTCAACGCGCTCAGCCAGTTCGACGCCGAACTGAAGGGCAAGTCGGTCAAGCTGGAAGACACCTACACCAACGCCTTCGTGCAGAAGGCCAACGCCAAGTACAAGTAAGACCCTTGCCGCCGGTGCCGCCGGTGCCGACGGCCCGCTGTCCGCAGCGGGCCTTTGCTTTGCGGCATCGATGGCCAATCCATCATCACCCGCCCGCGCCGCGCCCCGGCGCCGCCACGGCGGGGACCGAGACGGTTCACCATGAGCACTCCCGCACTTTCCCTCGACAAGGTCACCTGCACATTTGTCTCGCGCGATGACCGCAGCCAGCGCTATACCGCGGTCAAGGACGTCACGCTATCGATCCAGCCCGGCGAATTCCTTTCCGTGGTCGGCCCGACCGGTTGCGGCAAGTCCACGCTGCTGAACGTCGGCGCCGGCCTGCTGGAGCCCTCCAGCGGCGAGGTGCGCGTGTTCGGTGAGCCGCTACGCGGCATCAACCGGCGCGCCGGCTACATGTTCCAGGCGGAGGCGCTGATGCCCTGGCGCAGCGCGCTGGACAACGTCGTAGCCGGCCTGGAATTCCGTGGCGTAGCGCGTGCCGACGCCGTGCAGCAGGGCGAGGAATGGCTGCGCCGCGTGGGCCTGGGCGGCTTTGGCGACCGCTATCCGCACCAGCTTTCGGGCGGCATGCGCAAGCGCGTCAGCCTGGCGCAGACGCTGGTGCTGGACCCCGACATCATCCTGATGGACGAGCCGTTCTCGGCGCTGGATATCCAGACCCGCCAGCTGATGGAGAACGAGGTGCTGGAACTGTGGGCCGCCAAGCGCAAGGCCGTGCTCTTCATCACCCACGACCTGGATGAGGCCATCGCCATGAGCGACCGCGTGGTGGTGCTGTCGGCCGGCCCCGGCACGCACCCGATCGGCGAGTTCGAGATCGACCTGCCGCGCCCGCGCGACGTGGCCGAGATCCGCAACCATCCGCGTTTTGTCGAACTGCACGCCGCGATCTGGGACGTGCTGCGCGAGGAAGTGCTCAAGGGTTACGCCCAGCAGCGCAAGGTGGCCTGAGCCATCCAACATAACAAGACCTGAATCCCGATGGCATTCCGTACTGATTCCAAAGGCATGCTGCGCGTCTGGCAGCTGCTCGTCCTGGTGGTGATCCTCGGCGTGTGGCACATGGCCACGCGCTCGCAGGAGGTTGCCTTTTTCTTTGGTGAGCCGCTGATGGTGGCGCAGCGCATCTGGAGCTGGTTTTTCGTCGAGCGCGATATCTACCTGCACCTGGGCGTGACGCTGATCGAAACCGTGCTGGCCTTCGGCATCGGCACGGTGGCGGGGCTGGGCGTGGGCCTGTGGCTGGCGCTGAGTCCGCTGACCTCGGCCATCCTCGATCCCTACGTCAAGGCCATGAACTCGATGCCGCGCGTGATTCTGGCGCCGATCTTCGCGGTCTGGTTTGGCCTGGGCATCTGGTCGAAGGTGGCGCTGGCGGTGACGCTGGTGTTCTTCATCGTCTTCTTCAACGTCTACCAGGGCGTCAAGGAAGTCAGCCCGGTGGTGCTGGCCAACGCGCGCATGCTGGGCGCCAACCAGAAGCAGCTGCTGCGCCATGTCTACCTGCCGAGCGCGACCAGCTGGGTGTTCTCATCGCTGCATACCTCGGTGGGCCTGGCCTTCGTGGGCGCGGTGGTGGGCGAATACCTGGGCTCGGCGCGCGGCGTGGGCTACCTGATCCTGCAGGCCGAAGGCACGTTCGACATAAATACCGTGTTTGCCGGCATCGTGGTGCTGACGGCGTTTGCACTGGTGCTGGACTGGATGGTTGGCACCGGCGAGAAGCGGTTGATGAAGTGGCAGCCGAAGAGCGGGGAGACGGAAAAGCTCTGATGCAGGACCTGCCGGCAAGCGTGGCAGGCCGGCGGTTTGCTCCCCTCTCCCGCTTGCGGGAGAGGGAGCGCGCAATCGGTTAAGGACAAACCTCGAGTTTGTCTACAGCGTCGAAACTTACCGACACCGTCAGCCCGCCTCCGGCCGTATCCTCAAGCCTAACCGTTGCACCATGCAGCCGCGAAATCTCGCGCACGATCGACAGCCCCAGGCCCGTGCCATCCACCGCCTGTCCACGTTCGCCCCGATAGAAGCGCCCGAACACCGCATCGCGTTCGGCCGGCGCAATGCCAGGGCCGTTGTCGATCACCTGCAGCCGTGGCACGCTGCCTTCGAGCACCACGCGTACCGTCACCACCGCGCCACGGCCCGCATAGCGGATCGCGTTGTCGATCAGGTTGCCCGTCAGCTCCTGCAGCAGCTCGGCCTGGCCCGCGACCGCCACCGGCCCTTCCTGCTCGAAGCCCAGGTCCACGTCGCTGCCACGCGCCACCGGCGCCCAGTCCAGCGCCACGCCTTGCGCCAGCGTGTCGAGGCGCAGCGGCCTGAGCGTGGGCACATAGCCCGCATCGGGTTCCAGCCGCGATAGCGACAGCAACTGCTGCACGCCCTTGGACGCATGGCGCACGGTGCCGTGCAACAGCCGCATATGCTCGCGCACGCGTTCGCCGTCGCGCTCGCGCAGTGCCAGCTCGGACTGCGCCTGGATGATCGCCAGCGGTGTCTTTAGCTGGTGCGCGGCATCGGCGAAGAAGCGCTTGCGCGCCTGCACCATGCCGTGAAGCCGGTCCATATACTGGTTCAGCGCCTGCACCAGCGGCTTCATCTCGGCGGGGAGGTCCTTCTGCTCGATCGGGTCGAGCTGCGTGCCGCGCCGCGCCACTGTGTCGGAGAGCCGGTTCAGCGGCCGCAGCCCGCGCCTCACCCCTAGCCAGACGATGCCCAGCGCCAGCGTCACCAGCATCAGCTCCTGCAGCAGCGAGCCGATCAGGATGTCGCGCGCCACCAACTGGCGCGGCTCGATGGTCTCGCCCACCAGCACCCATACCAGCCGCGTATGCACCGAGCCCACGTCGTGCACAGGCAGCGGCTGGGCCGCCATGCGCAGCGGCTGCTCGCGGAATACGGTGTCGTAGAACACGGTGCGGTACAGCCGCAGCGGCGCCTCGGCCGGCATCGGCAGGTCGTCGTAGCCGGTCACGGTGGCGCCGTCTTCGTCGCGGATGCGGTAGTAGATATGCGGGCCGGCCTGGTCGTCGAAGAGTTCCAGCGCCAGGTTGGGCACGTCGACGTCGAGCCGCCCCTCGCGCAGGCCGATGCCTTCGCGCATCGCGCGCAGCGACGCCTCCAGCGTGCGGTCGAAGGCGATATGCGCGGCCGACATGGCGCGCTCATAGGTCAGCCAGGCATCGAAGGCGAGCAGGCCCATCAGCGGCAGCAGCAGCCACAGCGACAGCTGCAGCCGCAGGCTGGGCGCCTGGCGCGGCCGCTTCATGCCGCCGGCCGCGCTTCGAGCAGGTAGCCCAGCCCGCGCAGCGTGACGATGGCCACGCCGCTGCCGTCGAGCTTCTTGCGCAGGCGGTGCACGTAGATCTCGATCGCGTCCGGATTGACCGACTCGTCGATGCCGAAGATCTTCTCCGACAGCGCTCCCTTGTTGACCGCGCGGCCGTCGCGCAGCAGCAGCACTTCCAGCACGGCGCGCTCGCGCCCGGTCAGTGGCAGCAGCTCGCCATGGAGCAGGAAGGCGCGGCTGACGCTGTCGTAGTGCAGCGGGCCGCAGGCGATCTGCGTGCTGTCGTGGCCATGGGCGCGGCGGATCAGCGCGCGGGCCCGCGCTTCCAGCTCGGACAGGTCGAAGGGCTTGGCCAGGTAGTCGTCGGCGCCCAGGTCCAGCCCGCGCACGCGGTCCTCGACCGAGCCGTGCGCGGTCAGGATCAGCACCGGCAGCGGGTTGCGGCGCTGGCGCAGGCGGCGTAGCACTTCCAGCCCGTCCAGTCCGGGCAACCCCAGGTCCAGGATCAGCAGCGCGTAGTCCTGCGTGCTGAGCAGGTTGTCGGCACTGCGGCCGTCGTGCATGCAGTCGACCGTGAAGCCGGCCTGGCCCAGGGCCTGGCTCAGGGAGTTAGCCAACATCACATTGTCTTCGGCAAGCAGGATACGCATGGGGCAGGGCAGTCAGGCGGCAATACGGAAAAACGGCCGGAACGGCCGAGGCCAGACTGATACAGGGAAGCGCGCCTGCTTTGAAGCTAGGGAAACCACTAAGCCCGCAGCCGCGCCGTGCCCGCGAAAAGCCTGCATTCCGAAAGCGAACTGAAAGTGCGCGTCCCCTACCATCCGGCCCATTCCAGCGTCCCGCATCGCGCGGGGCGCCATAACCAGCAACAGCGAGCAGGAGACAACCGCGCTGGACGCCGCCGCCGGCCACCCGCCGCACGGGGCGGACCGCGGCCATGACGGGTGGCCGCCATTCAGCCGGCAATCCTTCGCCTGACGGGGCAGCGCCAACGACGGCGCCAACGATTACCACAACAAGCACAAGCAAGGAGAGAGCATGAAGCGTACGGCAATGACATTCGCAGCGATGGGTCTGGCTGCGGCCGGGTCGGCATCCGCCCAATCGAGCGTGACCATGTATGGCCTGGTGGACGCCGGCATCGAATATGTCAGCCACGCGGGCCCCGAAGGCTCGGCGGTCAAACTGACCTCGGGCGGCAAGAACACCTCGCGCTGGGGTATTCGCGGCAGCGAAGACCTGGGCGGCGGCCTGAAGGCGATCTTCGCCCTGGAAAGCGGCATCGCCATCGACACCGGCAAGCTGGACACCGACAACACGCTGTTCGACCGCCGCGCCACGGTGGGCCTGTCCAGCCGCTACGGCCAGGTGGTGCTGGGCCGCACCTTCACCACGACCTACGACTTCATGCTGCCGTTTGACCCGATGGGCTACGCGCCGGCCTATTCGTGGGCCACCTCGTCGACCGCGACCGGCGGCCGCAAGGACGGCCTGTTCTCGCGCGCCTCGAACGCGATCCGCTATGACGGCAGCTTCGGCGGCCTGAAGCTGGGCGCGACCGTGGCGATGGGCGAAGTGGCGGGGGATTTCAAGAGTTCGTCCAAGTACGCGCTGGGCGTGGGCTACAACGCCGGCAAGTTTGCCGCGGCCGCCACCTGGGACCGGCAGAACGGCGCCGGCAGCAGCACCACGCCGGCCGACAGCACCAACTACATCCAGGGCATCCATGCGGGTGCCAGCTACGACTTCGGCAACCTGGCGCTGTACGCCGGCTACCGCAACTACAAGCGCACCTTCACCCCCGGTGCGCCGGATGACCGCAGCGATATGTACTGGGGCGGCGCCAGCTATGACTTCACGCCGGCGTTCACGCTGTACGGCGCGGTCTACAAGCAGAACATCAAGGGCGGCAGCAATGCCGACCCGATCCTGTTCTCGCTGCGCGGCCAGTACGCGCTGTCCAAGCGCACGCTGGCTTATCTGTCGGTGGGTTATGCCGAGGCACGCAACGGCCAGAAAGTCAGCGTCTCGCGCGACTTTGTCGGCTTCGGCAGCAACCAGACCGGCGTGATGGCCGGCCTGCAGCATCGCTTCTGAGGGTAGGACGGCCGCGTTGGCCGCGTTTGCCTGATTGGGAACTGCCAGCCGCCTGGCGCATGGGTGTGCGCCATCCAGGGTGGCCGGCAGCTTGAGGCGTGTTGCCTCAGCCGGGCGCAGGGCGTAGCCGCACGCCTTGCGCCCTTCTTTTACCGGCGGGCTTGCCAGTGAGCGGAGCGCCGCCGGCGTGCGTGCCGCTCAGGGCACGATCACGATCTTGCCGGTGACCTTGCGCGCTTCCATGTCCTTGAGCGCCTGCGGAGCCTGCTCCAGCGGATAGCGCGCCGAGATATGCGGGCGGATCTTGCCTTCCTTCATCCAGCCCAGCATCTGCGCCATATTGGCCTGGTTGGCCTTGGGCTCGCGCCGCACAAAGTCGCCCCAGAACACGCCTACCAGCGAGGCGCCCTTGAGCAGCGCCAGGTTCAGCGGCAGCCTGGGGATCTCGCCGTTGGCGAAACCCACCACCAGGTAGCGGCCGCGCCAGCCGATCGAACGGAAGGCCGGTTCGGCATAGATGCCGCCCACCGGATCGTAGATCACGTCCGGGCCCTTGCCGTCGGTCAGCGCCTTGATGCGCTCGCGCAGGTCCTCGGTACTGTAGTTGATGAGCGCGTCGGCGCCGTGCTCCTTGCACACCGCCAGCTTTTCGTCGGTCGAGGCGGCCGCGATCACGCGCGCGCCGATGGCCTTGCCGATCTCGATCGCCGCCAGGCCCACGCCGCCGGCCGCGCCCAGCACCAGCATGGTCTGGCCGGCCTTCAGCTCGCCCCGGTCGATGACCGCGTGGTGCGAGGTGCCGTAGGTCAGCGTGAAGGCCGCCGCGGTTTCGAAGTCGATGCCTGGGGGCATCGGCACCACCGAGGCCGCCGGCGCCTTGGCCTGGCTGGCGAACGCGCCATTGCCCAGGTAGGCAATCACCTTGTCCCCCGGCTTGACGTGGGTGACGCCTTCGCCGACCGCATTGACCACGCCGGCCAGCTCCGAGCCCGGGCTGAACGGCAATTCAGGCTTGGCCTGGTATTTGTTCTGGATGATGAGCACATCCGGGAAGTTGACGGCGGCCGCCTTGACGTCGATGACCACTTCGCCCTTGGCCGGCACCAGGTCGGGCAGGGTTTCGATGGTCAGCGAATCGGGCGGGCCCCAGGCTTTGCACAGTACGGCTTTCATCTTGTCTCCGGTGATATTGGTGGCATTCCGCAACAGTCAAGCTTATGCGGGCGGGCAGGGCAAGTGTAGCGCAGTAATAGCACGGTCGTTCAGTTCCATGCCGAAGCTGTGGGGGCGGTTATTTGTGGCCTGCATACCGCGTCAGAAACGCGCTTTCAGGGCGGCGCGCGGGCCGCTTGTGCCCGCGCGCTCAGGTACAATCGCGCCATGCATATCCTTCTCGCCAACGACGACGGTTATCTCGCGCCGGGACTGGCCGTTTTGCATGCTGCGCTCGCGCCGCTGGGCCGGATCACGGTCATCGCGCCGGAGCAGAACCATAGCGGCGCCTCCAATTCCCTGACCCTGCAGCGCCCGCTGTCGATCTACGAAGCGCGCGAAGGCGTGCAAAAAGGTTTTCGCTTCGTTAACGGAACGCCGACCGACTGCGTGCATATCGCGCTGACCGGGCTGCTCGACGAAAAACCCGACCTGGTGGTGTCAGGCATCAACCAGGGACAGAACATGGGCGAGGACGTGCTGTATTCCGGCACCGTCGCCGCCGCCATCGAGGGCTACCTGCTGGGGATTCCGTCGGTGGCCTTCTCGCAGGTGGACAAGGGCTGGGAACACCTGGACGCCGCCGCGCGCGTGGCGCGCACCGTGGTGGAGCGCATCATCAGCACGCCGCCGGCCGAGCCGTTCCTGCTCAACGTCAATATCCCGAGCCTGCCGTTCGAACATATCAAGGGCTACCGCGCCACGCGCCTGGGCAAGCGCCATCCGTCGCAGCCGGTGATCACGCAGGTCAATCCGCGCGGCGACACCAACTACTGGATCGGCCCGGCGGGCGATGCGCGCGATGCCAGCGAGGGCACCGATTTCCACGCGACCGCGCAGGGCTTTGTCTCGCTCACACCGTTGCAGCTCGACCTGACCCACCGCGGGCAGCTCGATGCGCTCGACCAGTGGCTGAAGTAGGCCGCCGGTCCTGAGCCGCAGAATCGCTGTGTCGCGCCCCCGATGAGTTCCACGCCCCCTCGCAACAAGTTTCCGCTGCCGCTGGATGCGGTGGTCGAACGCAAGCCCGCACCCGCCCGCACCGCCGGCATGCCCGCCGTGGGCGTGCCGCGGCCGGCCGCGCCCACCCCCACGTCGGCCAAGCCGGCCAAGCCGCGCCTGCCGCGCACCGCGGCACCGGCGCCCGCGCCGGTGCCTGCGAGCGCGGTCGAGCAGCGCGCCTCGGCGGCCACCGCCGGTGGTGGCGGCATGGCCTCGGCACGGGCGCGGGTTGCACTGGCGGCGCGGCTGCGCGCCGGGGGCATTCGCGACGAGCGTGTGCTGTCAGCCATCGCCACCGTGCCGCGCCACCTGTTCGTCGAGCCGGGGCTGGCATCGCAGGCGTATGAAGACGCCGCGCTGCCGATCGGCCACCAGCAGACCATCTCCAAGCCGTCGGTGGTGGCGCGCATGATCGAGCTGCTGCGCGAGGGCCTGGCCGCCGATACGCCGCTGGAGCGGGTGCTGGAGATCGGCACCGGCTGCGGCTACCAGGCCGCGGTGCTGGCCCAGGTGACGCGCGAAGTCTTCTCGATCGAGCGCATCCGGCCGCTGCATGAGCAGGCCAAGGCGAACCTGCGGCCGCTGCGCGTGCCCAACCTGCGCCTGCATTATGGCGACGGCATGCTGGGATTGCCCCAGGCCGCGCCGTTCTCGGCCATCATCCTGGCCGCCGCGGGCATGGAGGTGCCCGAGGCGCTGCTCGAGCAGCTGGCCGTGGGCGGGCGCCTGATCGCCCCGGTGGCGGTAGTGCCGCCGGCGGGCGTGCCGGGCCAGACCGTTACACAGCAGCTGTTACTGATCGAGCGACGCAACCGCCATCGCTTTCACAGAACCGCGCTTGAAGCCGTTTTCTTTGTGCCCTTAAAATCGGGCACCATCTGAGTCGAACTATGCACAACATCGTGAAATCGCAATATTTCGCACGCGCCGGACAACTTTTTGCGGCTTCGGCGCTCACGGCCCTGCTGGCCGCCTGCGCCAATTCGCCGATGCCGGCGCCGGTCGTTGACCGTACCTCCACTTCCGGTACCACGGCCGCGACGCAGGAACCGGCACCCCCGGGATACTATCGGGTCAAGCGAGGCGATACCCTTTACCGTATCGCGCTGGAAAACGGCCAGTCGTATCGCGATGTGGCAGCGTGGAACAATCTGACCAATGTGAACCAGATCGAGGTCGGCCAGCTGCTGCGCATTGTGCCGCCGGGTGCCGACGTCAACACTGCGCCTGGCGTGGCCACCATGCCGGTGGTGCCGGGCACGGTGCAGGCCCAGCCGATCGACCAGGCCCACCCGGTGGGCACGCCGGTGACGCCGCCGGTCGCCGCCGCGGCACCGGCGGCAGCGCCTGCCGCGGCCGCGTCGGCGCCGGTCGCCGACGGTTCGATGAAGCTGGCCTGGCCGGCAACCGGCCAGATGGTTGCTAAATTCGACGACAAAGGCAATAAAGGCATCGATATTGCGGGCAAGAAGGGTGATGCGGTGCTGGCCGCGGATGACGGTCGGGTGATTCACGTAGGCCCCTTGCGCGGCTACGGGAATCTTGTCATCATCAAACACAATGAGACATTTCTTACTGCTTACGGGCACAACGACAAGGTGCTCGTGACTGAGCAATCCACGGTCCGAAAGGGCCAGAAGATTGCGGAGATGGGCAACAGCGATACCGACCGGGTAAAGCTTCATTTCGAAGTTCGCAAGAACGGAAAACCGGTTGATCCGATGCGGTACCTGCCGCCACAGTGAGGGTTCATGCCACGCCAGAAAACTGTCTCCTCCGGAACCGTCAGCAGGGCGCGCCGTCCCAAGCAGCCGGAAGTGAAGGCTGGTGTGGCACATCCCGACGAGCGCGCCGATGCGGAAGGCTTCGAGCCTGATCTCGCGGCCGAGCTGATTCCCGTGACCGACGAGCCTATCGCCACGTCCACTTCAGTGGGCCTGCGCGAGGCCGACCTGCTTGCCGACGACAGTGAGCGCAGCGAGCGCCAACTGCGCGACGACGACGAGGACGACTCTGAGGACGAGGAAGAGGAAAGCGCGGAGAATGGCACCGACGGCGCCCCCGCCGAGCATGACGATTTCCGCACGGTACTGCATACCGAGCTGGCCGCGGACACGGTCCAGCATTACCTGAACCGCATCAGCATCAAGCCGCTGCTGTCGGCGCCGGAAGAGCTGCATTTCTCCACGCTGGCCAAGGACGGCGACTTTGCCGCGCGCCAGGTCATGATCGAGCGCAACCTGCGGCTGGTGGTCAGCATCGCCAAGGGCTACCTCAATCGTGGTGTGCCGCTGCTCGACCTGATCGAGGAAGGCAACCTCGGCCTGATGCACGCGATCGAGAAATTCGATCCGTCGCGCGGCTTCCGCTTCTCGACCTACGCGACCTGGTGGATTCGCCAGAGCATCGAGCGCGCCATCATGAACCAGGCGCGCACGGTCCGCCTGCCGGTCCACGTGATCCGCGAACTCAACCAGGTGCTGCGCGCCAAGCGCCATCTGGAGAAGGGCGGCACCGACGGGCGCGACGCCAGCCTCGAAGACATCGCCCACCTGCTGGGCAAGACGCCGGACGAAGTGCAGGACGTCCTGGCACTCAACGAACACACCACCTCGCTCGATACGCCGTTCGATCTCGATCCTGGCTCGAGCCTCCTGGATTTCCTCTCCGACGAGCACAACGCCGCCCCCGACCAGGAGGTGGCGCACCGCGAGCTGGAAGGGCTGATGAAGCTCTGGCTGGCGCGCCTGTCGGAAAAGCATCGTTATGTGGTGGAGCGCCGCTTCGGCCTTAACCATATCGAGCCCGCCACGCTGGAAGAGCTTGCCGAGGAGATGGGCCTGACGCGCGAGCGCGTGCGCCAGATCCAGCAGGAGGCGCTGGTCAAGCTCAAGCGGCATTTCGCTTCGCAAGGTGTCAGGAAGGACGCCGTTCTATGACCACTGTGCTGGTATTCGACATCGAGACCATTCCCGATGTCGCCGGCCTGCGCCGTTTGCATGACCATCCCGATGCGATGAGCGACGCCGAAGTCGCCGAGCATGCGTTTGCCGCCCGCCGCGAAAAGACCGGCAGCGATTTTCTCCCGCACTACCTGCAGCGCGTGGCCGCGATTTCCTGCGTGCTGCGCCGCACGCACCGCGACGGCTCGGCGGTGTTTCATGTCGGCTCGCTGGGCACCCCCGAAGACGGCGAGGCCACGCTGATCCAGAAGTTCTATGAACTGATCGCGCGCTACAGCCCGCAACTGGTTTCATGGAACGGCGGCGGTTTCGACCTGCCGGTGCTGCACTACCGCGGCCTGGTCAACGGTGTCACCGCGCCGCGCTACTGGGAAATGGGCGAGGGCCGCGAGGACGACAGCCGCGACTTCAAGTGGAACAACTACATCAGCCGCTACCACATGCGGCACCTGGACCTGATGGACCTGCTGGCGATGTACCAGCCCCGCGCCAGCGCGCCGCTGGATGACCTGGCCAAGCTGTGCGGCTTCCCGGGCAAGATGGGGATGGACGGCAGCAAGGTATGGCACGCTTACCAGGCCGGCCAGCTCGACGAGATCCGCGCCTATTGCGAGACCGACGTCGTCAACACCTACCTGATGTACTGCCGCTTCCAGCTGATGCGCGGCGGGCTCTCGCCGCGCGAGTTCGACATCGAGATGGAGTTCGTCCAGGAATCGCTGGCCGAGCTGCCTGGCGAGCAGTGGATGGAATACCTGCAGGCGTTCCGGCTGCAGCGTCTCACGCCGGAAGCCGAAGACCTCGAAGACTGAGGGCGCCGGCGTCCCGCCGGCACGGACTCACAGATCCAGCGACAGCAGGATCGGCTGGTGGTCCGAGCCGGCGGTATCCCCATCGACCTCGCAGCGCCGGATGCGCCCGGCGAGGTTCCCTGTCACAAACATGAAATCGCAGGCGAACGGCGGCTCAGGCCATTGCTCCTTGTCGTAGAGGGCGCAGGTGGGCGCATGCGGCTGGCCGGGATGCGTGTGCAACCAGGCATCGCGCCAGGGCGGCGTGGCATCGTCAAAGGGCTCGAGCACGCGGCGATAGGCGATATCGTCGGGTTTGCTGTTGAAGTCACCGCACAGGACGGCCTCTGACGGGCGTGGCTCGGGCGTGAACGGGCCTGGCCATTGCTCGCTGCGGCCGGGGCGTCGCGCTTGGTCGCAGGCTTCGGCGTGCCAGTTGCGCAAGGCTTCGGCCTGGGCGGCGCGCTGATGTGACGAATAATACTCCAGGTGCGTGCAGATCACGCGCAGCCGCCGGGTGCCGACTTCTACCGTGGCTTCCAGGGCCACGCGCGGCATCGACGCCACCTGCGGGTCCGCCGGCCAGGGCAGCGCATGGCGGAAGACTTCGCGCACCGGCAGGCGCGTGGCGATCAGGTTGCCAAATTGCTTGCGGCCGCCGATGGCGGTGCGCCGGTCGACACCCGGCGCATAGAGCAGGTGGTAGCCGGGCAGCAGGGCGGTCAACTCCGCTACTTGGTCGTCACCAGGGCTACCGCGCAGTTCGCCGAACCCGCGCGTGACCTCCTGCAGGCAAATCACGTCGGCGTCGGCAATGCCGCGCAGGGTGTCGACCTGGCGGCCCAGGTCGACATGCCCGTCGGCGCCACGGCCCCACTGAATATTCCACGAGATCAGTTCCATTTGCCGTCTCCGTCACGTCGGCGGGACGCTGCCACCGGTGCCGGCCCGGTCTGGCATACAATCCCGCTTTCGCAAAACAATACGTCAGGTTTCGTCTGGTGTCCCAAGCCGTGTCCTCTCCCCAAGAAACGCCGGCAGCCCCGGCCGCTGTTGCCGATCAAGGTGCTGCTCCCGTCGCAAAAGAGTCCCGTGTCCGCGCTGCCGCCGACGCTGGCGCCCCCGCGGCCGATCCCGTGGTATCGATCGACAGCCTCGACATGGAGGCCCGCGGTGTCGGCCGCCTGGTGAACGAGGATGGCACGCCCGGCAAGGTGATCTTCGTCGAGGGCGCGCTGCCCGGCGAAACCGTCAGCTACCGCAGCTACCGCCGCAAGCCCAGCTACGAGCAGGCCCACCTGGCCGAGATCCGGCAGGAATCGGTGATGCGGGTGAAGCCCGGTTGCCAGCACTTCGGTGTCTGCGGCGGGTGCTCGATGCAGCATCTGGACTCGCGCGCGCAACTGGCGATCAAGCAGCGCGTGCTGGAAGACAACCTGTGGCACCTGTCGAAGGTGAAGCCCGACGTGGTGTTCCGCCCGATCGCCGGCCCGGACTGGGGCTATCGCTACCGCGCGCGCCTGACCGTGCGCCACGTGGCCAAGAAGGGCGGGGTCCTGGTCGGTTTTCATGAGCGCAAGAGCAGCTACGTGGCCGACATGACCCGCTGCGAGATCCTGCCGCCGCATGTGTCGGCCATGCTGGTGCCGCTGCGCGAGCTGGTGGGCGGGCTGTCGATCCGCGACCGCATGCCGCAGATCGAACTGGCCGTGGGCCAGGAAGTCACCGCGCTGGTGCTGCGCATCCTGGAACCGCTGACCGATGCCGACAAGGACCTGCTGCGCGCCTTTGCCGACCAGTACCAGGTGCAGTTCTGGCTGCAGCCCAAGGGCCCGGACACGGTCTACCCGTTCTATCCGGCCGAAGCCGAGCTGGCCTACACGCTGCCGGAGTTCGGCATCCGCATGCCGTTCAAGCCGACCGACTTCACCCAGGTGAACCACCAGATCAACCGCGTGCTGATCGGCCGCGCGCTGCGTCTGCTGGATGCGCAGCCGCAGGACCGCTTGCTCGACCTGTTCTGCGGCATCGGCAACTTCACGCTGCCGCTGGCCACGCAGGGCAAGTCGGTGATGGGCATCGAAGGCAGCGAGGCCCTGACCACGCGTGCGCTGGCCAATGCCGAATACAACGGGCTGGCGGCCAGGACCGAGTTTGCGTGCCGCAATCTGTTCGAGGTCACGGCCGAGGACGTTGCTGCGCTGGGCCGCTTCGACCGCTGGCTGGTCGATCCGCCGCGCGAAGGCGCGCTGGCCGTGTGCAAGGCGCTTGGCGAACTGGCGCAGCAGGGCAGCGACGTGCTGCCGCGGCGCATCGTCTATGTCTCTTGCAGCCCCGCCACGCTGGCGCGCGACGCCGGCCTGCTGGTGCACGAGGCGGGCTACCGCCTCGCCGGCGCGGGCGTGGTCAACATGTTCCCGCATACCTCGCACGTGGAGTCGATCGCGGTATTCGATCGCGGCTGATCGCGCAGGTGTGCCCAAAGAAAAAACCGGCCATCAGGCCGGTTTTTTCATGCTGCGGGGGCGGTTGCCGTCAGTCGCGGCTGCCGCCGAAGATGCCCAGCAGCGCCAGCAGGTTGACGAAGACGTTGTACACGTCCAGGTAGATCGCCAGCGTGGCGGTGATGTAGTTGGTCTCGCCGCCGTTCACCACGCGCTGCACATCGAACAGGATGTACGCCGAGAAGATGCCGATCGCGATCACCGACACCGTGATCATCAGCGACGGCAGCTGCAGCCAGATATTGGCAACGCTGGCCAGGATCAGCAGGATCACGCCGACGAACAGGAATTTGCCGAGGCCGGAGAAATCACGCTTGCTGACCGTGGCGATGGTGGCCATCGTGCCGAACACCGCCGCCGTGCCGCCGAAGGCATACATGATCAGCGCGGGCCCGTTCGAGAACTGCAACGTCGCGCCGATCAGGCGCGACAGCATCAGGCCCATGAAGAACGTGAATGCCAGCAACAGGACCACGCCCATGCTGCTGTTCTTGGTCTTCTCGATGCCGTAGAAGAACCCGAACGCGATGCCCAGGAACAGGATCAGCGACAGTCCGGGGCTGCCCGCCATGAGGCTGAAGCCGCTGGCCACGCCGATCCACGCGCCGAGCACGGTGGGGATCATCGAGAGGGCCAGCAGCCAGTAAGTGTTGCGCAAGACCCGGTTGCGAACGACGACGTCAGTGACGGTCGACGCACTATTGCCGAAACCGTAGGTGTTCAGCTTGTTATCCATGGTGACTCCTGTCTCAAAACGGTGAGGCGCCGGGGATTCGAGGCTTCGGTTGCGAAGATTCGCATGGACCCCGGACGGAACCATCGTCAATGTGGCATCGGGTAGGCCGAATTGCAAGGGCGGAGTAATTCAAAGGGCACTCCGCACTGGTTTTACGTCCGTTCGACGCCGCTCACATTGGATGTTAGCCGGGGCGCCGCGTTCCCGGCATGACAAGGTTGTAATGTGCGCTCTGGAATACTTTGTGCCGGCTTGTGCCGCAGGGGCGGCCAGACACGCGCCAGAGCAGGGAAGACCCTCGAAAGGGTCATAGTCTTCGTGCTAGAATCGCACGTTTAATCCATTTGTAACCCCTTCATTTTTCGGAGTTTTTCATGGCGATCGAACGCACCCTGTCGATTATCAAGCCGGATGCCGTGGCCAAGAACGTGATTGGCCAGATCTACGCCCGTTTCGAGGCCGCCGGCCTGAAGATCATTGCTGCCAAGATGGTGCATCTGTCGCGCGGCGAAGCCGAGCAGTTCTATGCCGTCCACAAGGAGCGCCCGTTCTTCAAGGACCTGGTGGACTTCATGGTTTCCGGCCCGGTCATTATCCAGGCGCTGGAAGGCGAGAACGCCATCGCCAAGCACCGCGACCTGATGGGCGCCACCGACCCGAAGAAGGCCGAGAAGGGCACCATCCGCGCCGACTTCGCCGACAGCATCGACGCCAACGCCGTGCACGGTTCGGACGCCGCTGAAACGGCTGCCGTGGAAGTGGCGTTCTTCTTCCCGGGCATGAACGTCTACAGCCGCTGATTGCCTGGCGCTGCTGGACTAGACTGATACCGAAGCTGAGTTTGCCGTCATGAACGCTCTCGTCAACCTGCTCGACCTCGACGCGGACGCGCTCACCGCTTATTGCGGCGAGCTCGGCGAGAAGCCGTTCCGTGCGCGGCAACTGCAGCGCTGGATCCACCACTACGGTGCCAGCCGCTTCGACGCCATGTCGGATCTCGCCAAGTCGCTGCGCGAAAAGCTCGCGACGCGGGCCGAGATCCGTGCGCCCGCCGCCATCACCGACAACCTGTCGGCCGACGGCACGCGCAAGTGGCTGCTCGACGTGGGCGAGGGCAACGCGGTGGAAACGGTCTATATCCCCGAGGAAACGCGTGGCACGCTGTGCGTTTCCTCGCAGGCGGGATGCGCCGTCAACTGCCGGTTCTGTTCCACCGGCAAGCAAGGCTTTTCGCGCAACCTCAGCACCGGTGAAATCATCGGCCAGCTGTGGATGGCGGAGTTCGCCATGCGCGAACAACTGGGCCGCGGCCCCAAGGATGACCGCGTCATCTCCAACGTGGTGATGATGGGCATGGGCGAGCCGCTGCTGAACTACGACGCCGTCGTGCCGGCCATGCGGCTGATGCTCGACGACAATGCCTACGGCCTGTCGCGCCGCCGCGTGACGCTCTCCACCTCCGGCGTGGTGCCGATGATGGACCGGCTGTCCAAAGACCTGCCGGTAGCGCTTGCCGTGTCGCTGCACGCGTCCAACGACGCCCTGCGCGACGTGCTGGTGCCGCTGAACAAGAAGTACCCGCTGGCCGAACTGATGGCGGCATGCCGCCGCTACCTGGAATTCGCGCCGCGCGATTTCATTACTTTCGAATACTGCATGCTGGATGGCGTCAACGACGGCGTCGAGCATGCGCGGGAACTGCTGAAGCTTGTGGCCGACGTGCCGTGCAAGTTCAACCTGATCCCGTTCAACCCCTTCCCCGAATCCGGCCTGAAGCGTTCCAACAACGACCAGATCCGGCGCTTTGCGCAGGTGCTGATGGACGCGGGCATCGTGACCACCATCCGCAAGACCCGCGGCGACGACATCGATGCCGCCTGCGGCCAGCTGGCCGGGGAAGTGAAGGACCGCACGCGCCTGGCCGAACGCGGCAAGTTCGGCAAGATCACGCCACTGGTGCCGGTCAATGCCAACGGCCAGCCTCGGGAGGTTCGCCCTGCATGATCCGTCTGATCGCTGCGGCCTTTTTCGGGCTGCTGATGTTGTCCGGCTGCCAGCTGCCGCATGCGCCGGCGCAGGATCTCCAGACCGCTTCCGACCAGACCGATGCAAGGCGCCGCGCCGGCATCCGGCTGCAGCTGGCCACCAACTATCTCGAGGCCGGCCAGAATGCGGTCGCGCTTGACGAGATCAAGCAGGCCATCGCCATCGATCCGTCGCTCGCCGATGCCTACCATGTGCGCGCGCTGATCTACATGAACATGAACGAGCGGGTGCTGGCCGACGACAGCTTCCGCACCGCGGCGTCGATGCGTGGCAACGACGGCGACCTGCTCAACAACTATGGCTGGTTCCTGTGCCAGGAAGGGCGCTACGGCGAGGCCGTGCCGATGCTGCAGCGCGCGGCGTCGGCGCCGTCGGCCGGCGGCCCGGCCAAGCCCCTGATCAGCCTGGGCGCGTGCGAGCTGCGCCAGGGCCACAGTGCCGAGGCGGAGAAGAACCTGAAGGCCGCGCTCGGCTACGACCGCAACAACCCGGTGGCCAACACCAACCTCGCGCTGGTGTTCTACCGGCGCGGCGACTTCGCGCAGGCCCGGCAGTATGTCCAGCGCGTCAACAACAGCCAATTTGTCAGTGCGCAATCCCTCTGGCTGGGAGCGCGCATTGCCCACCGTGAGGGCGACGGCCGCGCGCAGGATGCGCTTGGGGCGCAGCTGCGCAGCCGCTTCCCCGACTCGCGTGAGTTGACCGCCTACGAACAAGGAGCATGGGATGAGTGAGCACGACCGCGCCGCAGGCCAGGCCGTACCGACGCAACAAGTCGGCGGGGGCGCGCACGAAGGAGACCGCGAAGCTGCCGCACGCGAGATCGGCGCAGCGCTGGCGCGCGAGCGCGAGGCGCAGCGGATGACGGTGGAAGACGTCAGCGCACGGCTGAAGGTGGCGGCAGGCAAGCTGCGCGCGATCGAGGCCGGCGACCTGCAGGCGCTGCCCGACGTGACCTTCGCCAAGGGCGTGATGCGTGCCTATGCCCGCATGCTGCATGTCGACATCGACCCGCTGCTGGCGCGTTTCCAGCCGCGCGCGGTGGCGCAGGTGGCGGAAATCGCCCGCCAGCGCGAAGGCGGCATCAACGCGGCCTTCGACGACCGCAACCGCTTCCGCTCCGGCGGCAGCGGCGGCCGCTGGGTCTGGCTGGCGCTGGTGGCGGTGGTGGTGGCCGCGGGCGCCTGGTTCGGGCTCGACCATATCCGCGCATGGATCGATGCGCGCAGCAGCGCTGCCGAAACGGTGAAGGCCGAAGCGCCCGCCGCCGAGATCCAGAGCACGGAAGCCGGCACCGTGACCGCGGCGCTGCCGCCGGTGATGGCTGCCAGCGATTCGCCGGCGCCGTCCGCCGAAACCGTCCCGGCCAGTGCCGCGGCAGCTCCCGCGGCCACGGCCACGGCCACGGCCGCGCAGGCGGCCCCGGCAGCGGCCTCGGTGCCCGCTGCCGCCACGGCTCCTGCCGCGGCAGCAGGCGAGGGCGAACTGCAGATCCGTTTTGCCGCCGATACCTGGTATGAAATCCGGGACAATAGCGGCAAGATCGTCATGGGCGGTACCGCCAAGGCTGGCCAGACCGTGGCCGGCGGCGGCACCGCTCCGTACAAGGTGGTG
The DNA here is from genome assembly GCF_003353055.1 of Cupriavidus lacunae. GTDB lineage: Bacteria > Pseudomonadota > Gammaproteobacteria > Burkholderiales > Burkholderiaceae > Cupriavidus > Cupriavidus lacunae. The sequence continues at coordinate 156,123 of NZ_QKWJ01000007.1, read as the reverse complement.
ATCGGCAACGTCAAGGGTGTCGAGTCGCTGACGCGCAATGGCACGCCGGTCGACCTGAAGGCAGCCAACCGCAACAACGTGGCGCGCCTGACGCTGCCCTGAGGCGGGCGCAAGGTGCGGCGAGGTGCGTCTTTGCAAGGTGGTAACGCTATGAACCAACAGCTCTGTCTCCCGGTCCTGCCCGGCCCGCTGCCGCGCCGTCAGACGCGCCAGGCGCGCGTCGCGTGGGGCGACAACGTCGTGACCATCGGCGGCGGTGCGCCGGTGCGCGTGCAGTCGATGACCAATACCGACACGGTCGATGCCATCGGCACCGCGATCCAGGTCAAGGAACTGGCGCGCGCGGGCTCGGAGATCGTGCGCATTACGGTGAACACGCCCGAGGCGGCGGCCGCGGTGCCGTCGATCCGCGAGCAGCTTGACCGCATGGGTGTCGACGTGCCGCTGGTGGGTGATTTCCACTACAACGGCCACAAGCTGTTGCAGGACTATCCGGCCTGCGCCGAGGCGCTGTCCAAGTACCGCATCAACCCGGGCAACGTCGGCCAGGGTGCCAAGCGCGATACGCAGTTCGCGCAGATGATCGAGATGGCGTGCCGCTATAACAAGCCGGTGCGCATCGGCGTGAACTGGGGCAGCCTGGACCAGGACCTGCTGGCGCGCATCATGGACGAGAATGCCGGACGCGCCGAGCCGTGGCCGGCGCAGAGCGTGATGATCGAGGCGCTGATCACCTCGGCCATCGAATCGGCGAAAAAGGCCGAGGAAATCGGCCTGCCGGGCGACCAGATCATCCTGTCGTGCAAGGTGTCGCAGGTGCAGGAGCTGGTTGCGGTGTACCGCGAGCTGGCGCGCCGCTGCGACTACGCACTGCACCTCGGGCTGACCGAGGCCGGCATGGGCAGCAAGGGCATCGTGGCATCGACCGCGGCGCTGTCGGTGCTGCTGCAGGAAGGGATCGGCGACACCATCCGCATCTCGCTGACCCCGGAACCCGGAGCGCCGCGCGAGAAAGAGGTGTACGTGGGCCAGGAAATCCTGCAGACCATGGGCCTGCGCAATTTCACCCCGATGGTGATTGCATGCCCGGGATGCGGGCGCACGACCAGCACGGTGTTCCAGGAGCTGGCGGCCAGCATCCAGGCCTACCTGCGCGAGCAGATGCCGCAATGGAAGACCGCCTACCCGGGCGTCGAGGAAATGGACGTGGCCGTGATGGGCTGCATCGTCAATGGTCCGGGCGAGAGCAAGCACGCCAATATCGGCATCTCGCTGCCGGGCTCGGGTGAATCGCCCGCGGCGCCGGTGTTCGTCGACGGCGTCAAGGTGAAGACGCTGCGCGGCGAGCGCATTGCAGAAGAGTTCCAGGCGATCGTAGACGAATACGTTCGCACGCATTACGGCCCGGGCGCTGCGCGGACCGACAAAGAAGTGGCAGCCTGAGCCGGACCGGCCGGGTGCCAGCAGCCTGACAAGAACAGAATGACGCAATCCGAGAACGTGGCCGCCGAAGGCGCCAAGACCGAACCGAAGGTACGCCCCGCCAAAGCCCTGCAGGGCGTGAAGGGCATGAACGACATGCTGCCGGCCGACGCGCCGCTGTGGGAGCATTTCGAGAATGCCGCCCGGGCCATGCTGCGCGCCTACGGCTACCAGCAGATCCGCACGCCGATCGTCGAGCATACGCAGCTGTTCGTGCGCGGCATCGGCGAGGTCACCGACATCGTCGAGAAGGAAATGTACTCCTTCACCGATTCGCTCAACGGCGAGCAGCTGACGCTGCGCCCGGAAGGCACCGCCGCGGCCGTGCGCTCCACCATCGAGCACAACCTGCTGTACGACGGCCCGAAGCGCCTGTGGTACACCGGCCCGATGTTCCGCCACGAGCGCCCGCAGCGCGGCCGCTATCGCCAGTTCCACCAGCTTGGCGCCGAGGCGCTGGGCTTTGCCGGCCCGGACGTCGACGCCGAGATCATCCTGATGTGCCAGCGCCTGTGGGACGACCTGGGCCTGGTCGGCGTGCGCCTGGAGCTCAATTCGCTGGGGCAGGCCCATGAGCGCGCCGCGCACCGCGAAGAACTGATCAAGTACCTGGAAGGCTTCCGGGACATCCTGGACGACGACAGCAAGCGCCGCCTGTACACCAACCCGCTGCGCGTGCTGGACACCAAGAACCCGGCGCTGCAGGAGATGGCGTCCAACGCGCCCAAGCTGATCGACTTCCTGGGCGAAGAGTCGCTGGCGCACTTCGAGGGCGTGCAGCGCCTGCTGAAGGCCAACAACATCCCGTTCAAGATCAACCCGCGCCTGGTGCGCGGCCTGGACTATTACAACCTGACGGTGTTCGAGTGGATCACCGACAAGCTGGGCGCCCAGGGCACCATCGCCGGCGGCGGGCGCTATGACCCGCTGATCGCACAGATGGGCGGCAAGCCGGCGCCGGCCTGCGGCTGGGCCATGGGCATCGAGCGCATCATCGAGCTGATCCGCGAAGAGGGCGTGGTGCCCGAAGCGGTGGGTTGCGACGTCTACCTGGTGCACCAGGGCGAGGCGGCCGCGCAGCAGGCGATGGTGGCCGCCGAGCGCCTGCGCGACGCGGGCCTGGACGTGGTGCTGCATGCCAGCCCGGACGGCAAGGGCGGCAGCTTCAAGTCGCAGATGAAGCGCGCGGATGCAAGCGGCGCGGCCTATGCCGTTATCATTGGCGACGACGAAGTGGCCGCGGGCGTGGTCCAGGTCAAGGAACTCCGCCAGCGCGATCAGGCCGAAGGCGGTGGGCAACAGGCCACCGTGCCGGCTGAAGGGCTGGTCGATTACCTGATCGACGCCATGGTCGGCGCCAGCGAATAACGCGCGCCGCCACCGCAGTACCCGAGTATCCAACCAACGCAGGTGATTGCCTCGACATGGCTTACGATCTAGAAGAACAGGAACAGCTTGAGAATCTGAAGACCTGGTGGCGCCAGTACGGCAATGCGCTGACCTGGGTGCTGATCATTGCGCTGCTGGCGTTTGCCGGCTGGAACGGCTGGAAGTACTGGGAGCGCAAGCAGGCCGGTGAGGCCGCGGTGCTGTACGAGCAGGTGCTCAAGGCCGCCGAGGCACGCGATGTCGAGCGCATCAAGCGCGCCGCGACCGACCTGGAAGACAAGTTTGGCCGCACCGCATACGGCCCGATGAGCGCGCTGGTCGCGGGCCGCGTGCTGTACGATGCGGGCGACCTGGCCGCGGCCAAGAGCCAGCTGCAATGGGCCATCGACCACGGCGATGAAGCCTATTCGCACCTGGCGCGCGTGCGCCTGGCTGGCGTGCTGCTTGACGAGAAGGCCTATGACCAGGGCCTGGCGCTGCTCAAGGATGAGCCGCCGGCCGCGTTCGCCGCGCTGTATGCGGACCGCCGCGGCGACCTGCTCGCCGCACAGGACAAGCGCGACGATGCGCGCACGGCCTATCGCAAGGCGCTGGACAAGCTGGACCAGGCCGAGCCGGCGATGCGCCAGATCATCCAGTTCAAGCTCGATGCGCTGGGCACGGCCTGATCCGGCCGCTCCCGAACTCGTGCCATACCGTTTATCCCGCGGATCGAAAAACAGGACCGTAATTCTATGACGTCAGTGCTTTCCCGTGCCGTACATCGCCAGCCCGCCCGCACCATGAGCCGTGCGCTGGTGGTAGCCGCCTGCCTGGCCGCACTGGGCGGCTGCTCGCTGTTCAGCAAGGAAAACAAGCACCCGCCCGCCGAGCTCAAGCCGGTATCGGCCACGTTGCAGGTGCGCCAGGCCTGGAAGGCCGATGTCGGCAAGAGCGGCCCTTATTCGATGCAGCCGGCCGCGGCGGGCAACAATGTCTATGTGTCGTCCAACAACGGCAACGTGATGGCGCTGGAAGGTGCCAGCGGACGCCTGCTGTGGAAGGCCAAGACCGACGTCGACCTGACCTCCGGTCCGGGCAGCGATGGTTCGGTGACCGCGGTCGCGGGCGAAAAGGGCGCGGTCTATGCCTTTGACGCCAGCGGCAAGCAGATCTGGAAGAAACAGGTCAACGGCGAGGTGCTGTCGGCGCCGCTGGTCGGCAACGGCCTGGTGGTGGTGCGCACCACCGACACGCGCGTGTTCGGCCTGGACGCCGAGACCGGCGAGCGCCGCTGGATCTACCAGCGTTCGCAGACCCCGCTCAACCTGCGTGCGGCGATGGGGATGGTGTTCGCCGGCGACGGCATCGTGATGGGCTTTCCCGGCGGCAAGCTGGGCGTGCTGACGCCGGGTAACGGCGTGCTGCGCTGGGAAAGCGCGGTCTCGTACCCGAAGGGCGTGTCGGAGATCGAGCGCCTGAACGACGTCACCGGCCTGCCCATGGTCAGCGGCCGCCAGGTCTGCGCCACTACCTTCCAGGGCCGGATCGCCTGCCTGGAGCTGGCCAGCGGCCAGCCGCAGTGGGGCAAGGATTTCTCGTCGCCGAGCGGCCCCGCGCAGGATGACAATGCGATCTACGCCAGCGACGAGCAGTCGGTGGTGCATGCCTTCGACCGCCAGAACGGCGCCGAACGCTGGAAGAACGCCGACCTGCGCAACCGCCGCCTGGGCGCGCCGCTGGCGCTGGGCCGCTCGCTGGTGATAGGCGACTTCGAAGGCTATGTCCACTTCATGTCGCGCGAAGACGGCCAGGTCGTCGCACGCATGAAGACCGATGGCAGTGCCATCACCGCCGCGCCCGTAGTGGCGGGGCAGACCCTGGTGATCCAGACCCGCGACGGCGACGTCTACGGTTTCCAGCCTGGCTGACCGGGCGCCAGGCCCTAATGCGCGCTGCCGTACACCTGTCGGTACGGTCAGCGCCGAATCCGGTAGCATGATCCTTAGCGCGGCAATTGCAGCGGGTCCGTTGACCCGGTGCCGCGCCCGACAGGACAAGCGGCAGTCCGCGCCCAGGTGGCGCGGACTGCCGTCGGACCCATTGACTCCGGAGTTACCGGGGGGCGGCAATTGCCGGCCCCCGTTTCCGTTTATTGCATGAAACCAGTTATCGCACTTGTCGGCCGCCCCAATGTGGGCAAGTCGACGCTATTCAACCGCATGACCCGCTCGCGCGACGCCCTTGTCGCCGACCTGCCGGGCCTGACGCGCGACCGCCATTACGGGGAAGGACGCATCGGCGAACGTCCGTTCATTGCCATCGATACCGGCGGCTTCGAGCCGGTGGTCAAGGAGGGCATCGTCGCCGAGATGGCCAAGCAGACCAAGCAGGCAGTGGTCGAGGCCGACGTGGTGATCTTCATCGTCGACGGCCGCCTCGGCCTGGCGCCGCAGGACCGTGCCATTGCCGACTACCTGCGCAAGACCGGCCGGCGCATCATGCTGGCGGTCAACAAGGCCGAGGGCATGAAGTACACCTCGGTGGCGGCCGACTTCTACGAGCTGGGCATGGGCGATCCGTACGCGATCTCCGCTGCCCACGGTGACGGCGTGAGCGAACTGGTCGACGAAGCCATCGAGCTGGCCGTCCAGGAGCGCCCCGAACTGGCCGAGGAAGTATCCGACGAAGGCAAGGGCGTCAAGATCGCCATCGTCGGGCGCCCCAATGTGGGGAAATCCACGCTGGTCAACACCCTGATCGGCGAAGAGCGCGTGATCGCGTTCGACATGCCCGGCACCACGCGCGACGCCATCTACGTGGAGTTCGAGCGCGGCGGCAAGCCCTATACGCTGATCGATACGGCCGGCCTGCGCCGGCGCGGCAAGGTGTTCGAGGCGATCGAGAAGTTCTCGGTGGTCAAGACGCTGCAGTCGATCGCGGATGCCAACGTGGTGATCCTGCTGCTCGACGCGCAACAGGATATTTCCGAGCAGGATGCGCACATCGCCGGCTTTATCGTGGAGTCGGGCCGTGCGCTGGTGGTGGGCGTCAACAAATGGGACGGGCTGGACGGCCATACCCGCGACCGCATCAAGCACGACCTGGAACGCAAGCTGCAATTCCTGAGCTTCGCGAACTTCCATTTTGTGTCGGCACGCGAGCGCACCGGTATCGGCGCGCTGATGCGTTCCGTCGATGACGCCTTTGCCGCGGCCATGGTCAAGCTGCCGACGCCGCAACTGACGCGCGTGCTGCAGGAGGCCGTGGAGTTCCAGCAGCCCAAGCGCGTCGGCGCGTCGCGCCCGAAGCTGCGCTACGCGCACCAGGGCGGCTCGAACCCGCCCATCATCGTGGTCCACGGCAATGCCCTGTCGGGCGTGGCGGAAACCTACCGGCGCTACCTGGAAAACCGTTTCCGTTCGGCATTCAAGCTCAAGGGCACGCCCCTTCGCATCGAATTTCGCACGAACAAAAATCCGTACGCGGACTCGAAGGATTGAGTCCGGAATCGGATCCTTGCGGGGCCAGTTTTCGTTTGCGTTCGTTTGGAACTGCGGCTAAATTCACGGTAGCAGGGGGTTCCCTGTGCATTGACGCCAACTTGGTACCGTTTTTGATCTTTTTTCTGGCGCGTTTTTGCGCCGACTGACTTGAACCGGGGATTTCCACCCCCATCATTCACCACTAAACCTATAAATTTGGAGTGTGCCATGAGCAACAAAGGGCAACTGCTACAAGACCCGTTCCTGAACGCGCTGCGCAAAGAGCACGTGCCGGTTTCCATCTATCTCGTCAATGGCATCAAGCTGCAAGGCAATATCGAATCGTTCGACCAGTATGTCGTCCTGCTGCGCAATACCGTGACGCAGATGGTCTACAAACATGCGATCTCCACCGTCGTTCCGGCGCGCGCGGTCAATTTCCGCGTGGATGATTCCGCCGAGGCCTGATCTGACTGATCTGCCCGAGGGCATCGCGCGGGCGCCAGGCGGCGCCGCCTCGATGCCTGGCACCGGTGTGCCAATGCGCCCGGTGCCGAGCGGTCCGGCGGTTGCCAGTGCAGCCGCCGCTGCCGCCACGTTCCGCACCATGCGGCGGCCTGTCCCGGCAGGGGCCAGGACAGTGTCCGACATCCGCCAGCCTTCCCCCTGAACCCGTATTTCCCAGCGCATTCGCGCCCTCCCTTGGACCCCAGAGCTACTTCCAATACCGCACCTTCGCGCGCGATCCTTGTCGGCGTCGACTTCGGCAAGCATGATTTCCAGGAAAGCCTCAGCGAACTGGCGCTGCTGACCTCAACCGCCGGCTCGCTGCCGGTGCATACGCTGACGGGCCGCCGCTCGCGGCCGGACCCGGCGCTGTTCATCGGCTCGGGCAAGGCCGAGGAATTGAAGGAAGCCGCCGACGCGCTGGACGCTGACGTGGTCGTCTTCAACCACGCCCTGAGCCCGGCGCAGCAGCGCAACCTGGAACGATTCCTGAACCGCCACGTGATCGACCGTACCGGCCTGATCCTGGATATCTTCGGGCAGCGCGCGCAGAGCCACGTCGGCAAGGTGCAGGTGGAGCTGGCGCAGGTCCAGTACCGCGCATCGCGGCTGGTCCGCGCGTGGAGCCATCTGGAGCGGCAGAAGGGCGGTATCGGCATGCGCGGCGGCCCCGGCGAGCGCCAGCTCGAACTGGACCGCCGCATGCTGGACGAGCGCGCCAAGCGGCTCAAGTCCGATCTGTCGCGGTTGCAGCGCCAGCACAGCACGCAGCGGCGCGCGCGTGCCCGCAACGACACGCTCAGCATCTCGCTGGTGGGCTATACCAACGCGGGCAAGTCGACGCTGTTCAACGCGCTGACCAAGGCTGGCGCCTATGCGGCCGACCAGCTGTTTGCCACGCTCGACACCACCTCGCGCCGGCTGTTCCTGGACGGGCTGGGCAACGTGGTGCTGTCCGACACGGTCGGCTTTATCCGCGACCTGCCGACGCAGCTGGTGGCGGCGTTCCGCGCCACGCTGGACGAGACCGTGCATGCCGACCTGTTGCTGCATGTGGTGGATGCCTCAAGCCCGGTGCGCCACGAGCAGATCGAGCAGGTCAACCGCGTGCTGGCGGAAATCAACGCCCTGGACATCCCGCAGATCGTGGTGATGAACAAGATCGACGCGGCGCCCGAGCTGATGGACCAGGGCCCGCTGATCGAGCGCGACGAGGACGGTGTCCCCACCCGCGTGTTCCTGAGCGCGCGCGAGGGGCTGGGGCTGGACTCGCTGCGCGAGGCCGTGGTCGAGGTGGCGCAATGGCTGGCCACCCGCCCGCCCGAACCGCTGCCATATGATCCGCGCCTGGGCGACGTGCCACAGTACGATGATGCCGGCGCGGATGACCGTGCAGAGGACGGCGGCGTGGCTGACGGCAGCGACGACGCCGATGCTGGGGATTCGCGCCGGCCCTAGCCCGGCGGTGCGCCGCAGGATCGGCGCAAGTTCGCTGGCGGTTCTGCCCAATTCCGGTGCGATTACTGCCCGGATTGCGCGAATTGGCCAAAAGTGGCGCAGATGACTGCTAGAATCCCCCTGTTACAAACTTCCCCGGACCCGTGCACTTCATGCCCCAGTTTCCCCGGAATGCTGATTCGAGCCTGACACCAGGCGGCCGCTTCGCGCTGCGCGCGGGCTGGCAGCGCCTGCGCGCCATCTTCTCGCTGAACGATCCGCGTTGGGGTCGGGATGGTCAGGACGATGACAAGAAGGATGGCCGCGACGATAACCGCCAGCAGAACCAGCGTCCGCAGCAGGATGGCGGCCCGCCCGACCTGGACGAACTGTGGCGCGACTTCAACCGCCGCCTGAACGGCCTGCTTGGCCGCAAGGAAAACGGCGGTGGCGGCAACCAGGGCTTCAGCGGCCCGCGCACGCCGGGCAAGGGCTCGGGCGTTGGCGCCGGTGTGATCGTGGCGGCCGTGGTCGGCATCTGGCTGGCCAGCGGCTTCTTCATGGTGCAGGAAGGCCAGACCGCGGTGATCCTGCAGTTCGGCAAGTTCAAGTACACCACCGGCCCCGGCATCAACTGGCGCATGCCCTGGCCGGTCCAGTCGGCCGAGATCGTCAACCTGTCGGCCGTGCGTTCGGTCGAGGTGGGGCGCGCCACGTCGATCAAGGACAGCAACCTGAAAGACGCGTCGATGCTCACGCAGGACGAGAACATCATCGACGTGCGCTTCACCGTGCAGTACGTGATCCAGGACGCCACCGAATTCCTGTTCTTCAACAAGACCGACCGCGGTGGCGATGAAGAGCTGGTGACGCAGGCCGCCGAGACCTCGGTGCGCGAGATCGTCGGCCGCAACAAGATGGACGCGGTGCTGTACGAGAACCGCGAACAGATCGCGCAGCAACTGGCCAAGTCGATCCAGGCGATCCTGACGGCCTACAAGACCGGCATCCGCGTGATTTCCGTCAACGTGCAGAGCGTGCAGCCGCCCGAGCAGGTGCAGGCCGCTTTCGACGACGTCAACAAGGCCAGCCAGGATCGCGAGCGCGCGATCAGCGAAGGCCAGGCCTATGCCAACGACGTCATCCCGCGCGCCAAGGGTACCGCGGCGCGCCTGAAGGAAGAGTCCGAAGCCTATCGCTCGCGCGTGGTGGCGCAGGCCGAGGGCGATGCCTCGCGCTTCCGTTCGGTGCAGACCGAATACGCCAAGGCGCCGCAGGTGACGCGCGATCGCATTTATCTGGAAACCATGCAGCAGATCTACACCAATTCGACCAAGGTGCTGGTGGACGCGCGCCAGGGCAACAATCTCCTCTACCTGCCGCTGGACAAGCTGATGGGGCAGGCCGATAGCCGCGCCGCGCCGCAACCGGGCCAGCCGGGTGCCGCGAGCACGCCGGCACCGACGCCGGATGCATCGACGGACAACCGTTCGCGCGAATCGCTGCGCAACCGCGACCGCGACTCGCGCTGAGGAGACCGTCATGAACCGACTGATTTCCTTCGCGATTGGCCTTTTCATCCTGCTGGCCGTGGTGTCGTCGATGCTGTTCGTGGTCGACCAGCGCCAGTACGCCGTGGTGTTCGCCTTCGGCGAGATCAAGCAGGTGGTACGTGAGCCGGGCCTGCATTTCAAGCTGCCGCCGCCGTTCCAGAACGTGGTGTTCATGGACCGCCGCCTGCAGACCATCGACGCGGCCGCCAACGAGCGTTTCCTGACCGCCGAGAAGAAAAGCATGGTGGTGGACTGGTTCGTCAAGTGGCGCATCACCGATCCGCGCAAGTTCTTTGTCGCCTTCGGTGGTAACCTGCGCGGCGCGCAGGACCGCATGACCCAGCGCATCGACTCGGTGGCGCGCGAAGAGTTCGGCAAGCGCACCGTGGCCGACGTGGTCGCCGGCGAGCGCGAGCAGGTGATGCAGGCCATCCGCAACGGCATGAGCGAGTACGCCAAGTCGGTCGGCGTCGAGATCCTGGACGTGCGCCTGAAGCGCGTCGACCTGCTGCCCGCGATCAGCGAGTCCGTGTACCGCCGCATGGAGGCCGAGCGCAAGCGCGTGGCCAACGAGCTGCGCTCCACCGGCGCCGCCGAGGGCGAGAAGATCCGTGCCGACGCTGACCGCCAGCGTGAAGTGGTGCTGGCCGAGGCCTATCGCGACGCCCAGGTGATCAAGGGCGAGGGCGATGCCAAGGCGTCGCAGATCTATGCCGAGGCGTTTGGCCGCGATCCGCAGTTCGCGCAGTTCTGGCGCAGCATGGAGGCGTACCGCAACACCTTCCGCGACAAGCGCGACGTGCTGGTGCTGGAGCCCAACTCGGACTTCTTCCGCTACATGCGCTCCAGTGGCGGTGCCGCCGTGGCGGCCCCGGGCGGCTCCGGAGGCAAGCGCTAGCACCGCCGCTTGTCCGTGTGGCGAATTGACGAAACCCCGGCTTGCCGGGGTTTTGTCCGGCTGGAGCCATCATCGCCGAGTGATGGCGCGGGCGCGTGGCGTCCGCAACATTGAGTTTCCGGGCAAGGCCCGGCACCTGCAGGCCCTGCGCCCGCGGGCAACCGAATGACCGAGAAGAGATTCACCATGTCCAATCATTGGCTGCTGCCAGAAAACATTGCCGACGTGCTGCCGTCGGAAGCGCGCAAGATCGAAGAACTGCGCCGCCGCATGCTCGACCTGTTCCGCACCTACGGCTACGAGCTGGTGATGCCGCCGATGCTGGAATACCTGGAGTCGCTGCTGACCGGCACCGGCCATGACCTGGACCTGCGCACGCTCAAGCTGGTGGACCAGTTGTCGGGCCGCACCATGGGCCTGCGCGCCGATATCACGCCGCAGGTCGCGCGCATCGATGCCCACCTGCTGAACCGCCCGGGCGTGACCCGCCTGTGCTACGCCGGCAACGTGCTGCATGCGCGCCCGGCGGGTTTCCACGCCACGCGCGAGCCGATCCAGATCGGCGCCGAGATCTATGGCCATGCCGGCCTGGAAGCCGACGTCGAGATCCAGGAGCTGATGCTGGCCGCGCTGCAGGCGGCGGGGCTGTCGGAGATCCGCATCGACCTGTGCCATGCCGGCATTCTCGAGGCGCTGCTGGCAGGCCTGCCGTCGATCCGCAAGATCGAGGACGCGCTCTTTGCCGCGCTGGAAACCAAGGACGTGCCGGCGCTGCGCGAGCTGACCGTGGGCATGCCGCAGACCGAGCGCGATGCCCTGCTGGCGCTGCCGACGCTGTACGGCGGCGTCGACGTGATCGAGCGCGCGCGCTCGACGCTGCCGGCCAGCCCGGCCATCGGCCGCGCGCTGGATGAGCTGGCGGCCCTGGCGGTGCAGGTGCGCGGCGCCAGCGTGAATATCGACCTGTCGGATTTGCGCGGTTACCACTATCACAGCGGCGTGATGTTCGCGGCCTATGTTGCGGGCCTGCCCAACTACGTGGCGCGTGGCGGCCGGTATGACAAGGTGGGCGAGGCGTTCGGCCGTGCCCGTCCGGCGACCGGTTTCTCGCTGGACCTGCGTGAAGTGGCGGCACTGTCACCCATCGAGGTGCGCGCCCTGGCCATCTTTGCGCCGTGGGACGCGGACCCGGCACTTCGGGCCGCTATTTCCGCGCTGCGCGCGGCTGGCGAGATCGTGATCCAGTCGCTGCCCGGCCACACCCACGAGCTCGATGAATTCAACTGCGACCGGCAGTTGGTACGCCAGGACGCCGGCTGGGCAGTGGTGCCGCGCTGACGCTTGCGCATCGGGCCCGCCCAAAAATCGGCGCCTGCAAGTCGGAATGCCCGGCAACAAGAGTAGAATACGTTTTTAACCTATTGACCAAAGCAATATGTGCGCATCCGCAGTAGGCCAGGGACGCAATGTCGTCGTGATCGGCACCCAGTGGGGTGACGAAGGCAAAGGAAAAATCGTCGATTGGCTTACCGATCATGCAAAGGGCGTGGTGCGGTTCCAGGGTGGCCACAACGCTGGCCACACGCTGATCATCGGTGGCAAGAAGACCATTCTCCGGCTGATCCCCTCGGGCATCATGCGCGAAGGCACGATCTGCTACATCGGCAACGGTGTGGTGCTGTCGCCCGAAGCTTTGTTCCGTGAAATCGAAGAACTCGAAGGCGCCGGCCTGCAGGTGCAGAGCCGCCTGCGCATTTCCGAGGCCGCCACGCTGATCCTGCCGTACCACGTTGCCATCGACAAGGCGCGTGAAGCCCGCCGTGGCGCCGCCAAGATCGGCACCACTGGCCGCGGCATCGGCCCGGCCTACGAAGACAAGGTGGCCCGCCGCGCGCTGCGCGTGCAGGACCTGTTCGATCCGCAGCAGTTCGCCGAGCGCCTGCGCGAGAACCTGGATTACCACAACTTCATGCTGACCCAGTACCTGGGTGCCGAAGCCGTGGACTTCCAGCGGACCCTGGACGAAGCGCTGGCCTATGCGCCGCGCCTGGCGCCGATGGTGGCCGACGTGTCGGCCGAGCTGTACGCGGTCAACGCCGCCGGCGGCAACCTGATGTTCGAAGGCGCGCAAGGCACGCTGCTGGACGTGGATCACGGCACCTATCCGTTCGTGACCTCCAGCAACTGCGTGGCCGGTGCGGCCGCAGCCGGCGCGGGCGTTGGCCCGGGCCGCCTGAACTACATCCTGGGCATCACCAAGGCTTACTGCACCCGCGTGGGCGCCGGTCCGTTCCCGAGCGAGCTGTACGACAACGACAACCCGTCGCGCCAGGATCCGGTCGGCGTGCGCCTGGCCAACGTCGGCAAGGAATTCGGCTCGGTCACCGGCCGTCCGCGCCGCACCGGCTGGCTCGATGCCGCCGCGCTCAAGCGTTCGGTGCAGATCAACGGCGTGTCGGGCCTGTGCATGACCAAGCTGGACGTGCTGGACGGCCTGGAAAGCATCAAGCTGTGCGTGGGCTACGAACTGGACGGCAAGACCGTCGATATCCTGCCGCGCGGCTCCGACGCTGTGGCGCGCTGCGTGCCGGTCTACGAGGAATTCCCCGGCTGGAACGAGTCGACCTTCGGTGTGAAGGCGTGGGACGCGCTGCCCGAGCAGGCCCGCGTCTACCTGAAGCGCGTGGAAGAAGTGGTCGGCATTCCGATCGACATGATCTCGACCGGCCCGGACCGCGACGAGACTATCATGCTGCGTCACCCGTACAAGGCCTGACCTGCGGCAAAGCACGCCTTAAAGGCTGCGGCGCCACGAGCGCTGCGGCCCGCCAGAAATAAATAATCGGCCCGCGCAAGCGGGCCGAGCCATATCGGTCAACCGACCCGACGATACAAAGAGTAAAACGATGAACCTGCCAACGAACGATGACGAGAACCTGTGGGTCTCCTGGGATGAATACCATCGCCTGATCGCGCGCCTGTCGCTGAACGTGCATGAGTCGGGCTGGAAGTTCGACAAGATCCTGTGCCTGGCGCGCGGCGGGCTGCGCGTGGGCGACCAGATGTCGCGCATCTTCGACGTGCCGCTGGCCATCCTGGCCACCAGCAGCTACCGCGAGGCCGCGGGCACGCAGCAGGGCAACCTGGACATCGCGCAGTACATCACCATGACCCGCGGCGAGCTGACCGGCCGGGTACTGCTGGTCGACGACCTGGTGGATTCGGGCATCACGCTGGAGCGCGTGGGTCGCCACCTGAAGGAACGCTATCCGGCCGTGACCGAGGTGCGTTCTGCGGTGCTGTGGTACAAGGCGTGCTCGAAGGTCGAGCCGGACTACCACGTGACCTTCCTGCCCTCGAACCCCTGGATTCACCAGCCGTTCGAAGAGTACGACACGCTGCGTCCGCACAACCTGGCCGCCTGGCTCAAGCGCGGCAAGCGCGCCGCCCAGGACGACGGCGCGCAGGCCTGACGCGCTTGCGGCTTAGTAGCCGACCGTAAAACGCTGGCGTGAATGCGCCGGCTTCTCGATCTCGTCGAGCATCGCGATGGCGTAGTCTTCCATCGAAATCCAGCTCTTGCCGGCTGCGTCGCTCAGCAGGGTTTCCTCGCCAATGCGGAACTTGCCGGTGCGCTCGCCCGGCTCGAACAGCGCCGATGGCGACAGGAAGGTCCAGTCGATCTGTTGTTCCCCGCGCAGCGCGTCCAGGAAATCCCGGCCCGCGAGCGCCTCGGGCTTGTAGGCTTCGGGGAAGTTGGGGGTATCGACGAGTTGCACGCCCGGTGCGACATAGAGGCTGCCGGCACCACCCACCACCAGCAGGCGCGGCACGCCGGCCTGGCGTACGGCCGAGGTCACCTGCTGCGCGTTCAGCTGCGCAAAGCGCGCGCTGCTGATGACGACGTCGTTGCCGGCCAGGGCCGCGGCCAGTGCGGCGCTGTCGGTCGCATCCACGTCTTTGCTCGTCACGCCCGCGCGTGCGGGCAGTTTGCTGGCCTGGCGCGCAATGGCGGTCACCTGGTGGCCGCGGCGCAGGGCTTCGTCGGTCAGGCGCATGCCAACGCGGCCGGTGGCGCCGATGATTGCGATCTTCATGGTCACTCCTTGTTTCGGGTCGGGTTGATATGAAACCAATGTGGTTACATATCGGGATAAAAAAATCAGCGCTTGCGGCGCTGGTTGCTGCCTTCGATATCGGCGAGCATGCTGGCGATGGTGATGCCGGCAAGGGTATCGTCCATGGCCGCCTGCGCACGGTCAGCGACCTTGCGCAGCGCGCCGGTGATCTCGCGCCCCACCAGGCACGCCGGATTGGGCGCGCTCTGGTGCAGCGTGATCAGCGCGGTAGTCTCGACCACGCGGAACACGTTCAGCAGGGTGATCGAGGCGGCCGGGCGAGCCAGCGTGGCGCCGCCGGTACTGCCCATGGTGGTCGCCACCAGGCCGGCCTCGGCCAGCTGGCTCACCAGCCGCCGGATCAGCGCCGGGTTGGTGCCAACGCTGCCGGCGATCAGCGACGATGGCACCGGCTGCGCCGAACTGGCGAGCAGGGTAAGGATGTGAACCGCCACGGCGAACCGGCTGCTTGTGCTCACTGCTTGGACTCAGGACGTCAGGGTCAATGTGAAACCATGATAGTTACACATCGGCGCGCTTGTCAAGCAAGGGGCATGAGGCAGGAACGCAGGAAGGGGAGTCAGTGATACGCTGAAGTGGCCGCGAGTGGCCGGTGGAATGCCGGAATCGCCACTGAAGCTGTTACACTCCTCGACATTGCCGTACCCTTATGGTTCGGCTGCCGCGCGGGGTACGGTGCGCAGTTTCACGGACGGGAAAAAACCCGTACGCTCGCAGTTAAGACATCGCGGCAAGGCCGCCAAGCAAGGAGTGCAAGTTGCCGGATCTGATGCGCGAAACAGGCGTCAAAAACAAAAAACCCGCAGGGCTTGAAAGCGCTGCGGGTTTTCCGTTGATCTGGTGCCCAGGAGAGGACTCGAACCTCCACAGTGTTGCCACCGCTAGGACCTGAACCTAGTGCGTCTACCAATTCCGCCACCTGGGCAGGTGTCGAAACAACCGAAGCGCTCATTATAGAGAGCGCGAGAATTTTGTCAAATAGTTTCCAGAAAAAATTGAATCAGAACAACTATCCGATCCCCAGCCGGGAAGAAATCCTGGGCGTGCTGAGAACGTCGGGATCCCCCCAGTCGGCCGGCGATATCGCCAAGGCTCTCTCCGTCACGCGCAAGGAGCATGACGGTTTCCAGAAGCGCCTGGCGGCCATGGAACGCGACGGCCAGATCGAGCTGAACCGCAAGGGCCGCTATGAGCTGGCCCATCAGCCCAACTTCGTCACCGGCCGGGTGCAGGGCCACCGCGACGGCTTCGGCTTCCTGATCCGCGACGACGGCGAGGACGATATCTTCCTGCCCGAGCGCGAGCTGCAGAAGGCCATGCACAACGACCGCGCGCAGGTGCGCGTGATGGGCTACGACCGGCGCGGGCGCCCCGAAGGGCAGATCGTCGAGATCATCGAGCGCGCCAACCGCTATGTCATCGGCCGGCTGCTCAGCGAGGGCGGCGTGCTGGTGGTGGCGCCCGAAGACAAGCGCATCAGCCAGGACATCCTGATCCCGCCCAAGGCGCAGGGCAAGGCACGGGTGGGGCAGGTGGTCAGCGTCGAGCTGATCGAGTACCCCGACCGCTACGCGCAGCCGGTGGGCCGCGTGGTCGAGGTGCTGGGCGATATCGACGATCCCGGCATGGAGATCGAGATCGCCGTGCGCAAGTACGGCGTGCCGCATGCGTTCTCGCCGGCCGCCGCCCAGGAAGCCTCCGGGCTGCCCGACGAGGTGCGCCAGGCCGACCTGGACCACCGCATCGACCTGCGCGACATCCCGCTGGTGACCATCGACGGCGAAGACGCGCGCGACTTCGACGACGCGGTCTATTGCGAGCCGGTCAAGATCGGCCGCGCCAAGGGCTGGCGCCTGATCGTGGCGATCGCCGACGTGTCGCACTACGTGCGTCCGGGCACGCCGCTGGATGCGGATGCGCTGGACCGGGCCACTTCGGTCTACTTTCCGCGCCGCGTGATCCCGATGCTGCCGGAGAAGCTGTCCAACGGGCTGTGCTCGCTCAATCCGCACGTGGACCGGCTGTGCATGGTGTGCGATGCCGTGATCACCGCCAAGGGCGAGCTCAAGGGCTACCAGTTCTACCCGGCCGTGATGCATTCGACGGCGCGCCTGACCTACAACGAGGTCTGGTCGGTGCTGTCCAACACCAAGGGTCCCGAGGCGCACAAGCGCGGCGAGCTGGTGCCGCACCTGCAGAACCTGTACGAGCTGTTCCAGGTTCTGCTCAAGGCGCGGCGCGCGCGCGGCGCGATCGACTTCGACACCACCGAGACCTATATCGTCTGCAATGCGCAGGGCAAGATCGAGCAGATCCTGCCGCGCACGCGCAACGACGCGCACCGGCTGATCGAGGAGTGCATGCTGACCGCCAACGTGTGCGCGGCCGACTTCCTCGAGCGCTTCAAGCACCCGGCGCTGTACCGCATCCACGCGGGCCCCAGCGAAGAGAAGCTGAAGAACCTGCGCGAGTTCCTGCGCACCGCCGGCCTGTCGCTGGGCGGTGGCGACAAGCCGCAGGCCTCGGACTACGCCGAGGTGATGGACAAGATCAAGTCCCGCCCGGATGCGCCGATGCTGCAGACCATGCTGCTGCGCTCGATGCAGCAGGCGGTGTACAGCCCGGACAATATCGGCCACTTCGGCCTGGCGTACGAGGCCTACGCGCACTTCACCAGCCCGATCCGCCGCTACCCCGACCTGCTGGTGCACCGCGCGATCAAGGCGGTGCTGGCGCATACCAAGTACCAGCCGGCCTTCGCGCACGGCACCGAGCTGAACACGGCGATCTCGCCCAAGGCGCGCAAGCTGCAGGCCAGGGATGCCGAGCAGAAGGCAGAGCTGACCGCGGCCCGCGCCAAGCGCAACGAGGCCATCTGGGACGAGCTCGGCCTGCACTGCTCGGCCAACGAGCGCCGCGCCGACGAGGCTTCGCGCGATGTTGAGGCCTGGCTCAAGTGCTACTTCATGCGCGACAAGCTGGGCAGCGACTTCGCCGGCACCATCAGCGCCGTGACCTCGTTCGGCATCTTCGTGCAGCTCGACGAACTGTATGTGGAAGGCCTGGTCCACGTGACCGAGCTGGGCAGCGACTACTTCCAGTACGACGAGGCCCGCAACGAACTGCGCGGCGAACGCACCGGCATCCGCTACCGGCTGACCGACCGCGTGCGCGTGCAGGTGTCGCGCGTGGACCTGGATGCGCGCAAGATCGACTTCCGCCTGGTGCAGGAACCGTCGGCGAAGACCCTGCGTGCCCGCGCGGGCGGCACCGAGGCCCAGCCGCGCGTGCCCGCCGCCCATGCGGTGCCGGCGCGCAAGAAGGGTCGCCAGCTGGCTGCGTTGCTGGGCGGCTCGTCCAAGCCGGAAGAGTCGTTCGACGAGACGCTGGACCGCGTGATCGAAGAGCAGCCGGTGTTCGAGGCCGTGATCACGCCGCTCAGGCCGCATGTGAAGACCGGCGGCAAGCCGGCCAAGCACGCGGCCAAGCCCAAGCCTTCGCACCTGGAGAAGCCGCACAAGCCGGCCTCCAAGTCGCGCCAGGCCAAGCCGGCGGGCAAGACGCCGGCCAAGAGCCCGCGTACCCCGCGCACTCCGCGCAAGCGCTGAAGCCTGCGGCGGCCGCCATGGCCGCCGCCATGCCCATCGCCGCGCCCTCGCGCGCGGCGGCGGGTTTGGGGGCGGGGGCGAGTACAATCGCGCCATGGCTAAAAACAAACTCCTGATCGGCTTTCACGCCGTCACCGCACGCCTGCGCCAAGATGCCAAGGGCGTGACCGATATCTATATCGAATCCGCACGCCGCGACCGGCGCATGCAGGACTTCGTGCGCCTGGCCGAAAGCCTGGGCGTGCGCTTGCATCCGGTCGATGCCGAGCGCCTGCGCGGCATGGCCGGCACCGACCGCCATCAGGGCGTGGTGGCACGTGCCGAAGACGTGGCACTGGCGCTGAACCTGGATGAACTGCTCGATGGCATCGAAGGCACGCCGCTGCTGCTGGTGCTGGACGGCGTCACCGACCCGCACAACCTGGGCGCCTGCCTGCGCGTGGCCGACGGTGCCGGCGCGCATGCCGTGATCGCCCCCAAGGACCGCAGCGTCGGCCTCAATGCCACGGTGGCCAAGGTCGCCAGCGGCGCCGCCGAGACCGTGCCGTATATCACCGTGACCAACCTGGCCCGCACCCTGCGTGAACTGCAGGAACGCGGCATCTGGGTCATCGGCACCGCCGACGGCACCGAGAAGTCGCTGTATGACATGGACTTCAAGGGCCCGACCGCGATCGTGATGGGCGCCGAAGGCGAGGGCATGCGCCGCCTGACGCGCGAGACCTGCGATGAGCTGGTCGGCATTCCGATGGCGGGCGGCGTGGAAAGCCTCAACGTCTCGGTGGCCAGCGGCGTATGCCTGTATGAGGCCGTGCGCCAGCGGCGCCTGCCGCGATAAGCCTATGGCCGGTGATTCCGCTGAGCCGAACGGCGATTCCCGTGTTTCTGCGTTGCCCGGGCTTGAGGAGGTGCGCCGGCTGATCTCTGCCGCCAGCAATATCTTCGTGCTGACCGGCGCCGGCATTTCCGCCGAGTCCGGCGTGCCGACCTTCCGCGACGCGATGACCGGGCTGTGGGAACAGTTCGACCCGGAAGAGCTTGCCAGCGAGGACGCCTACCGCCGCCAGCCGGCGCTGGTCTGGGAGTGGTACCTGCACCGGCGCGAGCTGGTCGCGGCCGTGGGTCCCAACCCGGCGCACCATGCGCTGGTGGCGCTGGCCGCGCAGAAGCCGGTCACGCTGGTCACGCAGAACGTTGACGGCCTGCACCAGCGGGCCGGCAACGAGGGCGTGATCGAACTGCATGGCAACCTGTTCGCCAACAAATGGCTGGATGGGTGCGGACGCTGCAGCGAGGCTACCGCGCTGCCGGGCATGCCGCCGCGCTGCAACCTGTGCGGCGCGTTGATGCGTCCGGGCGTGGTGTGGTTCGGCGAGGACCTGCCGCGCGTGGCGCGCTACCGCGCCGAGCATGCGGCGCAGACCTGCGACCTGTGCCTGGTGGTCGGCACCTCGGGGCTGGTGTATCCGGCGGCGGGATTGCCGGGCGTGGCGCGCGAGCATGGCGCGCCGGTGATCGTGGTCAATCCGCAGCCCTCGGCGCTGGACCAGACCGCGGATATTGTGTTGTCCGCAGCGGCAGGCGCCTGCCTGCCGCTGCTGTGGCCGCAACTGGCTCGGGCAGCCAGTTGAGCGCATGTCCGGGCCTTGCGGCCCGGACATGCGCTTACTTTGCGATCTCGCCGATCAGCTTTTCCAGCTTGACCGCATCGGCCGCGAACAGGCGGATGCCTTCGGCCAGCTTTTCAGTCGCCATCGCATCTTCGTTCAGCTGCCAGCGGAAGGCCGGCTCGTCCGCGGCGATGCGGGCGATATTGGCGGCCTGGGCCTGGTCCACCGACAGCTTGTGCGCCACCGGGCCCTGGCCGGCGGCCAGCTGCTCGAGCAGCTCGGGGCTGATGGTCAGCAAGTCGCAGCCGGCCAGCGACAGGATCTGCGCGGTGCTGCGGAAGCTGGCGCCCATCACCTCGGTCGGGTAGCCGAACTTCTTGTAATAGTCGTAGATCTGGCGCACCGAGCGCACGCCGGGGTCGTTGTCGCCGCCGTTGGCGGCTGCGTCCCATTGCTCGCCGGCCTGCTTCTTGTACCAGTCGAAGATGCGGCCGACGAAGGGCGAGATCAGCTGCGCGCCGGCCTCGGCGCATGCCACTGCCTGCACCAGCGAGAACAGCAGCGTCATATTGCAGCGGATGCCGTCGCGCTGCAGGATCTCGGCCGCGCGGATGCCTTCCCAGGTGGAGGCGATCTTGATCAGCACGCGCTCGCGCGCGATGCCGCGCTGCTCGTACAGCTGGATCAGGTGGCGCGCCTTGGCCACGCTGGCCTCGGTGTCGAAGGACAGGCGCGCATCGACCTCGGTCGACACACGGCCCGGCACGATCGCCAGGATCTCGCAGCCGAAGGCGATCAGCACGGCATCCATCACCGCATCGATGCCGCCGTTGCCGTGGTGGTCGCGCACGGCCTGCTCCAGCAGGTGGCGGTATTCGGGTTTCTGCACCGCCTTCAGGATCAGCGACGGATTGGTGGTCGCGTCCTGCGGGGTGTACTGCTTCATCAGCTGGAAGTCGCCGGTATCGGCCACCACCGTGGTGAACTGCCTGAGTTGTTCGAGCTGGTTCATGGTCGCTTGGTCGTCTGCTTGAGCGTCTGCAAAATCGTTCGCGGGCATCAGGGGGCGCACAGGTCGCACCCGCCACGCCGGTCCGGCCCATTGTACCGTCGCCTGCATGACCTGCCGCCGCAATCCGCTACACTACGCGTTTCCTCCAACGCAATCTGGCTGTTGTCATGACTCAGGATGAACTCAAGGCGCTGGTCGCGCAAGCCGCCGCCGACTACGTCAAGCAGGAAGTGCCCGAAGGTGCCGTGCTCGGCGTGGGCACCGGCTCCACCGCCAATCTCTTCATTGACGCCGTGGCGGCGTTCAAGGAGCGCTTCGCGGGTGCGGTGTCCAGCTCCGAGGCTTCCACGCGCCGCCTGCAGCAGCACGGCTTCAAGGTGCTGGACCTGAACGAAGTCGACGAGATCCCGGTCTATGTCGACGGCGCCGACGAGATCGACGCCAGCGGCGCCATGATCAAGGGCGGCGGCGGCGCGCTGACGCGCGAGAAGATCGTGGCCTCGGTGGCCAAACGCTTTGTCTGTATCGCCGACGGCAGCAAGCTGGTCCAGACCATGGGCACCTTCCCGCTGCCCGTTGAGGTGATCCCGATGGCACGTGCCGCGGTGGCGCGCAAGCTGCAGGCCCTGGGCGGCCAGCCGCGCCTGCGCATGACCAAGGAAGGCGGCATCTACAAGACCGACAACGGCAATGTGATCCTGGACGTGGTCGGCCTGAAGATCGACGATCCGCGCGGCCTGGAGCAGACCGTCAACCAGGTGCCGGGCATGGTCACGGTGGGCCTGTTCGCGCTGCGCGGCGCGGATGTGCTGCTGCTGGGCACTGGCGACGGCGTGCAGCGCACGGACTACTGAGCCGGGCGTTCCGCCACTTAAAGCAGAAAGGGGTGCCTGAGGCACCCCTTTTGTCATGCGGCGGTCCGGATCAAGACTGCGGCGGCACGTAGCCCTGGGCCTGGTCGGCGCCTTCGCCGAAGAAGTACTTCTCGGTCTGCTTGAGCAGGTACTGGCGCGCGCGCGCATCGGCCATGTTCAGGCGGTTTTCGTTGATCAGCATGGTCTGGTGCTTGAGCCAGCCAGCCCAGGCTTCCTTCGATACGCTTTGCCAGATCTTCTTGCCCAGTTCGCCGGGCAGCGGCGGGAAGTCGAGGCCTTCGGCTTCCTTGTTCAGCTTGATGCATTGGACCATGCGGGCCATGGGGACTCCTTGGTATGTTCGTTTGAGCTTCGGCGCTGGCGCTATTGTAGCCAAGCGGGGCGCCCGGCCGCGGCGCGGCGGCGATTGCCCCTACGGTGTCACAGTTTTTTCATCAGCACCATGGACTTGCGCTGCCAGTTGTAGAGCTTGCGCTTGTCCTCGGGCAGGTCGTCGACGGTGGCGTGGACGAAACCGCGCTTGAGGAACCAGTGTTCGGTCCGGGTGGTGAGCACGAACAGCCGCTCCAGGCCGAGCGCGCGGGCGCGGCGTTCGATGCGCTTGAGCAGGCGCTCGCCGTCGCCAGTGCCCTGGGCTTCCTGCGAGACCGTCAGGCAGGCCATCTCGCCCATGTTCTCGCGCGGGTAGTCGTACAGCGCGGCGCAGCCGAACAGCACGCCGTCGTGCTCGATCACCGAGAAGTTGCCGATATCGCGCTCGATCAGGTGGCGGCCGCGCGGCACCAGCGTGCCGTCCTGCTCCAGCGGGGCGATCAGCTGCACGATGCCGCCGACGTCGTCGAGCGTGGCCTCGCGCAGGCTTTCCAGGTCGGTGTCGGACAGCATGGTGCCGACGCCGTCATGCAGGAACAGTTCGAGCAGCACCGAGCCGTCGAGCGAATAGGGGATCAGGTGCGCACGCGGCACGCCGCCCTTGAGCGCCTTGACCAGATGCTGCAGGTAGTTGGCCACGTCCGGCGGCAGGTGGTTGTTCTGCAGGCGCTCCACCGCGGTGCGCAGCGACATTTCCTGCATCATCTTGCCGACCGGGTCGGGCACGCCCGGCACCTCGGTGATGAAGATCAGCTTGTCGGCCTTGAGCGCCGTGGCCGTGGCGCTGCCCACGTCTTCCATCGACAGGTTGAAGGCCTGGCCGGTGGGCGAGAAGCCCAGCGGCGACAGCAGCACCACCTTGCCGTGCGATAGCGACATGCGCACGGATTCGGCGTCGATCTTGCGCACGAGGCCGGTGTGCTGGTAGTCGGTGCCGTTGACGATGCCGACCGGGCGCGCGGTGACAAAATTGCCGGAGATCACCGACAACTGGGCGCCCGCCATCGGTGTATTGGGCAGGCCCTGGCTGAAGGCGGCCTCGATGTCCAGGCGCAGCTCGCCGGCGGCTTCCTTGGCGCATTCGAGCGCGGCGTTGTCGGTGACGCGCACGCCATCGACGAACTGCGACTCGACATGGCGCAGCGCCAGCTGTTCTTCCACCTGCGGGCGCGAGCCGTGCACCAGCACGATCTGCATGCCCATGGCGTGCAGCAGTGCGACGTCGTTGACCAGCGCATTGAGCACGCCCGACTTGACCAGTTCGCCGGCGAAGGCGATCACGAAGGTCTTGCCGCGGAAGGCATGGATATACGGCGCCACCATGCGCAGCCAGTCGACGAACTGCTGGTGGTCGGGGCCGCTGCGCTCGGGATCGGCCGCCGTGGCGGACTCGGGGGCGGACGGGGCAGGTGAAGGGAGTTCAGCCGCGGCGAGCGGCTCCGCCGGCACGGGGGCGGCGGGTGCGGAGGCAGGCGCCGTCTGCGGCGCGTCGGTTCTGGCGTTCATCCCGCGGATTATAATCCCGGCCAATGTCAGAAGAACGCCCCGTCAAGCCCAAACCACCCGCCGCGCCGCGCCAGCGCGCCGGCGCCGGTCAGTCCGCCTCCCCAACCCAGTCCCGGCCGGCCCCAGGCCCGGCCAGGCAGCCGGACGTCCGTCCGCCGCCCGTCGCCGCCCGACCGGCCGGCGAGGCCGGACCGCGGCCGCCACGCGGCCCCCGCGAACCGCGCCCGCCGCGCGCGCCTAGGCCGGTCAACCCGCTGCCGCCGATCACCTTCCCCGAGGCATTGCCGGTATCGGGCCGCCGCGACGAGATCGCCGCGGCGCTGCTGGCCAACCAGGTGGTGATCGTCTCGGGCGAGACCGGCTCGGGGAAAACGACGCAGCTGCCCAAGATCTGCCTGTCGATCGGGCGTGGCCCGGGGCGCGAGGGCGGGGGGCTGATCGGCCACACCCAGCCGCGGCGCATCGCCGCCACCTCGACTGCCAAGCGCATCGCGCAGGAACTCGGCACGCCACTGGGCGAGCACGTGGGCTACCAGGTGCGTTTCAACGACACCATGTCGTCGGGCGCCTCGGTCAAGCTGATGACCGACGGCATCCTGCTGGCCGAGACCCAGAACGACCCGCTGCTGCGCGCCTACGACACGCTGATCATCGATGAGGCGCACGAGCGCAGCCTGAACATCGACTTCCTGATCGGCTACCTGCGCGAGATCCTGCCAAAGCGGCCGGACCTGAAGGTGATCATCACCTCGGCCACCATCGACGCGCAGCGCTTTGCCCAGCATTTCGCCTCGGGCGACCAGCCGGCGCCGGTGATCGAGGTCAGCGGCCGCCTGTATCCGGTGGAAGTGCGCTACCGCCCGATCACCGAGGACGTGCCCGCCGCCGGCGCGCCGCGCAGCCCGCAGGCGCGCGAGCGCGACCTGTACGACGGCATCGTCGAGGCCGTCGACGAGCTGTGCCGCGCCGGTCCCGGCGACGTGCTGGTGTTCCTGCCCGGCGAGCGCGAGATCCGCGAGGCCGCCGAGGCGCTGCGCAAGCACCATCCGCCGCATACCGAGATCCTGCCGCTGTTTGCGCGGCTGTCGGTGCAGGAGCAGGAGCGCGTGTTCAAGCCTTCGAACGCGCGGCGCATCGTGCTGGCGACCAATGTCGCTGAAACCTCGCTGACGGTGCCGGGCATCCGCTATGTGGTCGATACCGGGCTGGCGCGGGTCAAGCGCTACTCGTACCGCAACAAGGTCGAGCAACTGCAGGTCGAATCGATCTCGCAGGCGGCCGCCAACCAGCGCGCCGGCCGCTGCGGCCGGGTTGCCAACGGCATTTGCATCCGCCTGTATGAGGAGTCCGATTTCATCGGCCGGCCGCGTTTTACCGACCCTGAGATCCTGCGCTCGTCGCTGGCCGCGGTGATCCTGCGCATGAAGGCGCTGCGGCTGACCGATATCGAGGCGTTCCCGTTTATCGAGCCGCCGCTGGGCCGCGCCGTTGCCGACGGCTACCAGCTGCTGCAGGAACTGGGCGCGGTCGACGACGCCAACCAGCTGACCGGCACTGGCCGCCAGCTGGCCAAGCTGCCGCTGGACCCGCGCGTGGCGCGCATGATCCTGGCCGCGCGCGAGCACCAGTGCCTGCGCGAAGTACTGGTCATCGCCAGCGCGCTGTCGGTGCAGGATCCGCGCGACCGCCCGCAGGAGGCGCAGGAAGCCGCCGACCAGGCCCATCGCAAGTTCATGGACGAGAAGTCCGAGTTCCTGGGCTGGGTCAAACTGTGGAAGTGGTTCGAGGACGCGGTGGCGCACAAGAAGTCCAACCGCCAGTTGCAGGACCTGTGCCGCGCCCACTTCCTGTCGCACCTGCGGCTGCGCGAGTGGCGCGACGTGCATTCGCAACTGCTGACCACGGTGACCGAGCAGGGCTGGCGCCTGAACGACAGCGAGCCCACCTATGAGCAGGTGCACAAGGCGCTGCTGACCGGCCTGCTGGGCAATGTCGGCTGCCGCATCGAGGATGGCGATGGCAAGGGCCGCGAATACCTGGGCGCGCGCGGCATCAAGTTCCACCTGTGGCCGGGCTCGCTGATCGCGCGCAAGGTCGGGCGCTGGATCGTTGCGGCCGAACTGGTCGAGACCAGCCGGCTGTTCGCGCGCACGCTGGCGCGCATCGAGCCCGAATGGCTGGAGCAGGTGGGGCGCCACCTGCTCAAGATCAGCTGGAGCGACCCGCACTGGGAAAAGAAGGCCGGCCAGGTGCTGGCACTGGAGCGCGCCACGCTGTACGGACTGGTGGTCTACCAGCACCGCCGCGTGCACTACGGCCCGATGAACCCGCAGGAAGCGCGCGAGATCTTTATCCGCCGCGCGCTGGTCGAAGGCGAGTTCGACACGCGCCTGCCGTTCTATGCGCACAACCAGCGTCTGGTACGCGAGATCGAGAACCTGGAGCACAAGTCGCGCCGCCAGGACGTGCTGGTCGACGACGAACTGATCTACGCCTTCTACGATCGCGCGATTCCCGCCGACATCTGCCAGCAGACCACCTTCGAGCAGTGGTACCAGGCCGAGAGCGCGAAGGACCGCAAGCTGCTGTACCTGAACCGCGACGAGCTGATGCGGCACGAGGCGGCCGGCATCACCACCGACCTGTTCCCCAAGGCCATGAACGTGGCCGGGGTGGACATGGGGCTGACCTACCACTTCGAGCCGGGCAGCCACCGCGACGGCGTGACGCTGACGGTGCCGTTGTACGCGCTCAACCAGGTGCGGCAGGAGCGCGCCGACTGGCTGGTGCCGGGCATGATCAGGGAGAAGGTGCACCTGCTGCTCAAGTCGCTGCCGCAGAAGCTGCGCCGCCACTGCGTGCCGCTGCCAGAGTATGCCGCTGGCTTTGTCGCGCGCCAGCCGCTTGGCGAGGGCGAGCTGCTGGACGTGCTGATTGCCGATATCCGCGAGCAGACCGGCACCATGGTCAAGCGCGCCGACTTCAAGCTGGAAACGCTGCCCGCGCACCACACCATGAACTTCAAGGTGATCGACGAGCACGGCCGCCAGCTCGACATGGGCCGCAACCTGGCCCAGCTGCGCGCGGAGCTGGGCGGGCAGGCGCAGCAGTCGTTCCAGCGAGTGGCCGCGCAAGCCGCGGCGCAGGCGGCAAGCGAGGCCCCGGAGCAGGCGGCGCCGCTGGCCGCGGCCGAGCTCGGCAAGTACGAGGGCCTGACCGGCTGGAGCTTCGGTGAACTGCCCGAGCTCCTGGAGATCCGCAAGGGCAGCCAGACCCTGTTCGGCTACCCCGCGCTGGTCGACCGCGGCACGCATTGCGACGTGGAAGTGTTCGACGACCCGCAGGAGGCCGCCCGCGTCCACCACCTGGGCCTGCGCCGGCTGTTCGCGCTGCAGCTGCGCGAGCAGGTCAAGTTCATCGAGAAGAACATCCCGGGCCTGCAGCAGATGGCGATGCAGTACATGACGCTGGGCACGCAGGAGATGCTGCGCGAGCAGATCGTCATGCTGGCGCTGGAACGTGCCTGCATGCAGGCGCCGCTGCCGCGCAACGAGGCCGAGTTCAACGCCCGCAAGGACGAGGGGCGCACCCGGCTGTCGCTGCTGGCGCAGGAGATCGCGCGGCTGGTGGGGACCATCCTGGCCGAATACGCGGGGCTGCCGCGCAAGCTGCTGCAGGCCAAGCCGTTCGCCGGCCCCCATGCGGACATGGAGGCCCAGCTCGGGCGGCTGATGGGCAAGCGCTTTGTCGACGAAACCTCGTACACGCAGCTGGCCCATTTCCCGCGCTACCTGAAGGGTATCGCCATGCGGGTGGACAAGCTCAAGGGCGATCCGGGGCGCGATACGCAGCGCATGCAGGAGATGGCGCCGCTGGTGCAGCAGTGGCAGCGGGCCGAAAAACAGCTGCGCACCCAGGGCCGTGGCGGCGAGGATGCGCGGCTGGAAGAATTCCGCTGGATGCTGGAGGAACTGCGCATTGCGCTGTTCGCCCAGGAGTTGCGCACGCCGGTGCCGATGTCGGTCAAGCGGCTGCAGAAGGTGTGGGAATCCATGCAGCGCTGACGGCAAATACACGCAGGCATGCGGCGGAATGCCAGGGCGGGCCGGGTTTGGTCGCTAGGGCGCAACAAACTGCCAAATTCTTGATCGCTATCCGTTGCGACGTCAGCGGATTGCCACGCTCAACCGTTAGAATCGCCGGTTCAGTCTTATTCTGGCAGGTCTTATGTTTGCATTGCAGTTTGCATGGCGTCGTGTTGTGGCTGGTGGGATCACGGCGGGCGCCCTGGCGCTGGGCCTGCTGGCTGCCCCAGCATCGGCGGAAGTGGTGGTAATCCTTAATTCGGGTGATGCAACCGTCACGCTGATCGACAAGGACACGCAGAAGGTGCTGGAGACCTTCCCGATCGGCAAGGAGCCGCACCACCTCATCGCCACGCCGGACGACAAGTCGCTGATTGTCGCCAACGCGGTCGGCAACGACCTGGTGTTCCTGGATCCGGTCACGGGCAAGGTCCAGCAGCGCGTGCCCAATGTCGACGACCCCTACCAGATCGGCTTCTCGCCGGACCAGAAGTGGTTTATCGCCACCGGCAACCGGCTTGACCGCGTCGACCTCTACCGCTGGGACGGCAAGGCGCTGAAGCTTGCCAAGCAGTTCCCGCTGGCCAAGACCCCCAGCCATATCGCCTTCACCGCCGACAGCCGCATCGCCTTCATCACGCTGCAGGATTCCAACGAGGTGGTGGCCATCGACCTGGTCACGCAGAACGTGATGTGGCGCATGGCAACCGGCTCGTCGCCGGCAGGTATCTGGGTCACGCCGGACCAGAAATACCTGCTGGTGGGCATGACCGGGGCCGACTACGTGGCCGTGATCGACTGGCGCACGCGCACCGTGGTCAAGCAGATCCAGACCGGCAAGGGCGCGCACAACTTCCGCGCCGTGGGCGACAAGCGCCACCTGTTTCTCAGCAACCGCGTCACGGGCAGCATCAGCATCATCGACCAGCAGACCCTGACCAAGGTCGGCGACATTACCGGCCTGCCGCCGGGCCCGGACGACATGGAACTGACCGCCGACGGCAAGACCCTGTGGGTGACCTTCCGCTGGGCGCGCTCGGTCGGGCTGATCGAC
The DNA here is from genome assembly GCF_003353055.1 of Cupriavidus lacunae. Lineage (GTDB taxonomy): Bacteria > Pseudomonadota > Gammaproteobacteria > Burkholderiales > Burkholderiaceae > Cupriavidus > Cupriavidus lacunae. The sequence goes on along the minus strand of NZ_QKWJ01000007.1, from coordinate 127,132 downwards.
GTGGCCAGCCGCAAGCTGGTCAAGACCGTGCGCGTCGGGCGCTCGCCGCACGGCATCTATTTCCGCACGCGCGCGCCGCTGTATTGACCGGGCAGGGCAGGGACCATGCACGACACCAAGGCATCGCGATCCGGACGGCTCAGGAAGCTGCTGGCTGCGCTGGCGCTTGCCTGCGGCCTGCCTTCCGCGCTGCAGGCGGCGGATGCCCCCAGGCCTGCCGCCAGGGCATGCCCGGCGGGAACGCTCTATCTGACCTTCGACACCGGCAGCATGAGCCAGGCACAGCTGATTGCCGACACGCTGCGCCGCCACCATATCCGCGCCACCTTCTTCCTGGCCAATGAGCCGACGGTGCGCCAGGACAATTCGCTGGACCCGTCCTGGGCGCCATACTGGAAGGGGCTGGTGGCCGACGGCCACGCCTTCGGCACGCATACCTTCGACCACGTCTACCTGCGCAGCGTGCGCGCCGGCCATGTCACCATGCGGCCGCAGTTCGGCGCGCAGGCCGGCAAGGACGTGGCCATGGACACGGCTGCCTTCTGCCAGGAGCTGCGGCGCAGCGCCGAGGCCTTCCACGGCATGACCGGCGCCGACATGGTGCCGCTGTGGCGCGCCCCGGGCGGGCGCACCGCGCCGCAGACGGTGCAATGGGCCGAGCAGTGCGGCTTCCGCCATGTCGGCTGGGCGCCGGCGGGGTTCCTGGGCGATGAGCTGTCGTCCGATCGCTACCCCAACGCGGCGCTTCTGGAGCGCGCGCTGGCCAATCTGCGCGATGGCGATATCACCATGGCGCACCTGGGCATCTGGTCGCGCAAGGATCCGTGGGCACCCGGCGTGCTGGAGCCCTTGCTCGCCGGCCTGGAGCGCAAGGGATTCTGCTTCGCGACGCTGCGCGAGCACCCGGCCTACCGCGACTGGATCGCCAGGCCGCAGCCGGCCGGGCACACGGAGGGCAGGCGGTAATGTGGGAGACGCTGAACGGCTGGATCGGCCAGGTCGAAGGCACGTTGTTCCAGGACGTGGTGCTGCCCGTGGTCTACCACCTCGGGTTTGGCGGCTACGCCGAAGACGCCTTCACCGGCACCGAGTGGCTGCTGGTGGGGCTGGTGCAGATCGCCGTGATGGTGCTGATCCTGGGGCCGCTGGAGAAATGGCGCCCGGTCGAGCCCGTGGCCGACCGCGCCGCGATCCGCACTGACATCCTCTACACCGTGATCCACCGGCTCGGGCTGTTCCGGCTGGCCATGTTCTTCCTGCTGGCGCCGCTGACCGATGCGCTGGAAGGCCACCTGCGGCTGATGGGCTGGCACCGCGTCAATGTCGAGGACTGGTGGCCGGGCGTGACCTCGGTGCCGCTGGTCAGCTTCTTTGTCTACCTGTTGCTGTTCGACCTGCTCGACTACTGGTACCACCGCCTGTCGCACACCTTCCGCTGGTGGTGGCAGCTGCACGCGGTGCACCACAGCCAGCGCCAGATGACGCTGTGGAGCGACAACCGCAACCACCTGCTGGACGACATGCTGCGCGACCTGGTGTTTGCGCTGGTGGCGCTGGGGGTGGGCGTGGAGCCTTCGCAGTACGTGCTGCTGGTGGCGCTGTCGCAACTGCTGCAGAGCCTGCAGCACGCCAACGTGCGACTGCACTTCGGCGCCATCGGCGAGCGCCTGCTGATCTCGCCGCGTTTTCACCGCACCCACCATGCCGTGGGCATTGGCCATGAGGCCAACGGCGCACCGGCCAGGCTGGGCGGCTGCAACTACGGCGTGATCTTCCCATGGTGGGACATGCTGTTCGGCACCGCGGTCTTCACCGGGACCTACCACCCGACCGGCATCCGTGACCAGCTTCCGCCCCCGCTGGGCAAGGGCCGCGACTACGGCACGGGCTTCCTGTCCCACCAGTGGTACGGCATCAAGCGGCTGCTGCGGCTGCGCTGAAGCCAGCATTCGAGGCAGTCCTCCACCCGTGGCGAGCGAGGGCGCGCCGCGGCGGCAAGTGGCGTATGCTAGTGTTTCGGGTTGCCGCCGGTCCGGCCCAGTCTGACTTCTGCCGCGCCCGGCGCCTTTCCTCCTGTTTGCCTTCGACTGCATGAACGATATCTTCCGCTCGTTTGGCCGCGCGCTGGTCAGCCAGCTGCATCCCCGCATGCTGATGCTGACCGTGCTGCCTTTCGTCCTGGCCACGCTGCTATGGGGCGGGCTGCTCTGGTGGGGCTGGGACCCCATCATGGGCGCCACGCGCAGCTTCCTGGAAACCTCCATCCTGACCAGCTGGATCTACAGCGCGCTCGACTGGTTCGGCCTGCAATCGCTGCGTACCATCGTGGCGCCGCTGTTCGTGGCGGCGCTGGCGATCCCGCTGGTGATCGCCTCGATGCTGATGTTTATCGGCTTGTGCTCGGTGCCGGCGGTAGTGCGCCACCTGGAGCGCAGCTATCCGGACCTGGCCAAGGCCCATGGCGGCAGCGTCCTGGGCAGCGTGTTCCAGTCGTTGGGCAGCACGCTGGTGTTCCTGGTGCTGGTGCTGGTGACGCTGCCGCTGTGGCTGATCCCGCCTTTCTTTGCGCTGATCCCGCCGGTGCTGTGGGGCTGGCTGACCTACCGCGTGATGACCTACGACGCGCTCGCCGACCACGCCAGTGCCGAGGAGCGCAAGACGCTGGTGCGGCGCCACCGCACGCCGTTGCTGGTGATTGGGGTGGCAGTGGGCCTGCTGGGCTCGGCGCCGACGCTGCTGTGGGTGTCGTCGGCGGCGGTGATCTTCCTGTTTCCGTTCGTGCTCGCCGGCACGCTCTGGCTCTATGTGCTGATCTTTATCTTCTCGGCGCTGTGGTTCGGCCATTTCTGCCTGCGCGCGCTGGCGCAGCTGCGGGCTGAGCGCGCGGCGGTGCCGGCCCAGCCGCCTGCCGCCCAGTCGTCCGGCGGCGAAGTCATCGACCTGGCGCCGACCGACGTGCGCCGCATCGAAAATTCCTGAAGCGAGGGCATTATGGGTTTTGGCCTGATCGTCATTGGCGACGAGATCCTGTCGGGGCGGCGTGAAGACAAGCATCTGCGCCGCACCATCGAACTGCTGGGCGCGCGTGGCCTGGCGCTGGACTGGGCCGAGTACGTCGGCGACGACCGCGCCCGCATCACTGCCACGCTGCGCCGCACGCTGGCCGGTTCCGACGTGGTGTTCTGCACCGGCGGCATCGGCGCCACGCCGGACGACCACACGCGCCAGTGCGCGGCCGCCGCGCTGGGCGTGCCGCTGGTGCTGCATCCCGAGGCGCGCGAACTGATCGCGCTGCGCATTGCGGAGACCGCCGGCGGCGACCCGGTCAAGGGCGACCTGAACCTGCCGGAGAACCAGCACCGCTTCAAGATGGGCGAGTTCCCCGAAGGCGCGCGCATCATTCCCAACAGCTACAACCGCATCCCGGGCTTCTCGGTCGGCCACCATCACTTCATGCCGGGCTTCCCGGTGATGGCGTGGCCGATGATGGAATGGGTGCTGGACCACGACTATGCGCACCTGTTCCACCAGGTGCAGCAGCAGGAGCGGGCCTTCTACGTGTTCGAGGCGCCGGAGTCCACGCTGACGCCGCTGATGGAGAAGGTCGAGGCGGCGCATCCGGGCATCCGCGTATTCAGCCTGCCGTCGGTCGGCGACGTGCAGCGCGGCGACCGCTTCGCGCGCCGCCATATCGACCTGGGCGTCAAGGGCCCGGCCGATCTGCTGGCGCCGGCCTATGCCATGCTGCTCGAAGGCGTGCGGGCGATGGGCTTCGAGACCGTGGAGCAGCCGCCGCGCAAAGCCGCGCAGGCCTGAGGGCCACTGGTCGCAAAAAAAAGAAGGGGCAGCCAAGGCTGCCCCTTTTCCTATTCAGGCCCGACCGGGATCAGGCGCCGTGCCACGGCAGGTCGCGCACGCACCAGCCTTCCACGGTCTTGCGATGGTGGTGGTCGTCGCGGTTGCCCTCGAAGCCTTCCAGCACGTCCATGGCAAAGTGGTAGCCGGCTTCGGTGGCCACGCGCGCGGCGTGCTTGGAGCGCGCCGCGCTGCGGCACAGGAACAGCACCGGCACATCGGCCGGCACGCGTGCCTTCAGCTCTTCGACAAAGCGGGCGTTCTGCGCGCCGCCAGGGTAGGACATCCATTCGACATGGGCGAATTGCGCGTCGGGCACGTCGACGCCACCCACCCAGTCCAGCTCGGCCTGCGTGCGTACGTCGACCAGCACGGCCGAAGGGTCGTTCTGCAGCAGCGCATAGGCTTCCTGCGGCGACAGCGCGCCGAAATACGGGAGCTGGTTCTGTTGCTGGCGCTGGCGGGCGGCCTGGAGGAGATCGTCTCGGGTGGTCATCTGCGTGACAAATTTGAGGAATGGAATGAGGCCGTAATCCATTATTCTATAGCGCCGGCATGGTTCGAAGCCGGATTGCCGCGCGCTGGCCCGAAACCCTTGTCATCGCAGGGTACGAGATGACTCGTTTGGGTGCGTCTGCACTATTAATGTGCTGACGCTTGCTGAATGCACCATTGTGGTGTTTTATAAGGAGGCACTGCACCGGAATGTGTGTTATCGGTGCGCCACTCGGCCACGGGGCGGCCTGTGCCAAACCGGAGCCAGTCGCCGCCGCGGTGCGCGGTTCGCCGGCGTTGCACATTTTTCGAGCCACCAGCAGCAGAGGGGCGTTTGCTTGGCACGCTTTCTGCTAACATTCCTCGTCCTTTCGTGGCTGGTCGGGACGGCGCGATAAAGCATGTATCCATGCCCAGGCGCCGGTGACGACAGGCCCAAGAATTGGCTTTCTCAGACTTCCGCCGAATATCCAGGAGATTGGCATGGCCCACAGCGTTGCAGACGTGATGAAGCTGGTGAAGGAAAACGACGTCAAGTTCGTCGATTTCCGTTTCACCGATACCAAAGGCAAGGAGCAACACGTGTCCGTGCCCGTGTCGCATTTCGATGAAGACAAGTTCGAAAGCGGCCACGCCTTCGACGGTTCGTCGATCGCCGGCTGGAAGGGTATCGAAGCTTCGGACATGCTGCTGATGCCGGATCCGAATACCGCCAACGTCGATCCGTTCTACGAAGAACCCACGCTGGTGCTGACTTGCGACGTAGTCGAGCCGTCGGACGGCAAGGGCTATGACCGCGACCCGCGTTCCATCGCCAAGCGCGCCGAAGCCTACCTGAAGAGCACCGGCCTGGGCGACACCGCCTTCTTCGGCCCGGAGCCCGAGTTCTTCATCTTCGACGGCGTGACCTGGAACGTCGACATGCAAGGCTGCTTCGTGAAGATCCACTCCGAAGAAGCCCCGTGGTCGTCGGGCAAGGAATTCGAGCACGGCAACAGCGGCCACCGTCCGGGCAAGAAGGGCGGCTACTTCCCGGTTGCCCCGATCGACACCTTCCAGGACATGCGTTCGGAAATGTGCCTGATCCTCGAATCGCTGGGCATCCCCGTTGAAGTCCACCACCACGAAGTGGCTGGCCAGGGCCAGAACGAAATCGGCACCAAGTTCAGCACGCTGGTGCAGCGCGCCGACTGGACCCAGCTGCAGAAGTACGTGATCCAGAACGTCGCCCACACCTACGGCAAGACCGCCACCTTCATGCCGAAGCCGGTCGTTGGCGACAACGGTTCGGGCATGCACGTGCACCAGTCCGTGTGGAAGGACGGCCAGAACCTGTTCGCGGGCAACGGCTACGCCGGCCTGTCGGAATTCGCGCTGTACTACATCGGCGGCATCATCAAGCACGCCCGCGCCCTGAACGCCATCACCAACCCGGGCACGAACTCGTACAAGCGCCTGGTGCCGGGCTTCGAAGCTCCGGTCAAGCTGGCCTACTCGGCCCGCAACCGTTCGGCTTCGATCCGTATTCCGTATGTGGCCAACCCGAAGGGCCGCCGCATCGAGACCCGCTTCCCGGATCCGCTGATGAACCCGTACCTGGGCTTCTCGGCACTGCTGATGGCCGGCCTGGACGGCGTGATGAACAAGATCCACCCGGGCGAAGCCGCCGACAAGAACCTGTATGACCTGCCGCCGGAAGAGGATGCAAAGATCCCGACCGTTTGCTCGAGCCTGGACCAGTCGCTGGAGTACCTGGACAACGACCGCGAGTTCCTGACCCGTGGCGGCGTGTTCTCGAACTCGATGATCGATGCCTACATCGAACTGAAGATGGAAGAAGTCACGCGTTTCCGCATGACCACGCACCCGATCGAGTTCGACATGTACTACTCGCTGTAAGCGGCCTTTGCCCGGGAATGACGCAGGTTGTGACCGGGCAACAGTTGCACCAGAAAGGGGCGGCTTCGGCTGTCCCTTTTTGCTTTGCTCGCTAGAATGGGGAATCGTGTTCCATCCCCATTCAATCCAACCGCCATGTCCATGGACGCCTCTTCACGCACGGCTCGCCGGATCCTGCCCTTGCCCCGTTCTCTGCACCAAATTCGAGTCAGATTCCCCGTTCTGGTGAGTGCCGTGGCGCTGACGCTGGGCGCATGGGCCGGGCAGCCGCGCGCGCAGTCATCGGATGTCTATGTCTGCACCGGGCCCAATGGCGTGCCGGAGTACCGCAACGGCAATGGCGGCAAGGGTTGCAAGAAGCTGAACCTGCCCGAGGTGGTGACGGTGCCGGGTGGCCGCATCCTTGCGCCTGCCAAGGGTGGCGGCAGCACTGCGGGCACTGCCGGCAGCACCAGCTTTCCGCGCGTGGACAGCGCCACCCAGCGCAGCCGCGACAGCGAGCGCCGTACCGTCCTGACGCAGGAGCTGCAGGCCGAAGAGGCCAAGCTGCAGGCGCTGCGTGCCGAGTACAACAACGGCCAGCCGGAGCGCCAGGGCAATGAGCGCAACTATCAGAAATACCTCGATCGCACGGCAGCGCTGCGCGACGATATCGCCCGCAGCGAGGCCAATGCGGCGTCACTGCGGCGCGAGCTTGGCAATTTGAAGGACTAGTCTTATGCGTCGCCTGATTCGCGGAGTGTCACGCAAGGTCAGTGGTGCCGATGGCGCCCGTGGCGACTCGCCCGCGGCGGAAGCGGCACCGGCCGAAAGCAGCGCCCAGGTGCTGACCATGGGTGCCGTGGCGTTCCATGCCGGCCTGGACGTGGTGGCCAACCCGGTGCTGCTGGTGCGCCAGCCGGGGCTGCGCGTGGTTTATGCGAATCCGGCCGCCGAGGCCACCTTCGGCGTGTCGCGCAAGGGCATGGTGGAGCTGACGCTGCCAGACCTGTTCGGGCGTTCCGATGAGCTGCACAGCATGCTCGACACCGTGGTCACGCGGCAGTTCGACGTGCGCCGGCAGGACCTGATCCTGCACCCGCCGCTGCAGGAGCCGGTCCATGTGCACGTAGTGATCGCCGCGCTGGAAGCGTTGGCCGACACGGTGGTGGTCGAGATCCTGCCCAATGAGCAGAAGGTGCGCAGCGAGCGCGAAGAGCGCATCCTGGACCTGACCTCGGCCAACAAGGAACTGATCCGCAACCTGGCCCACGAGATCAAGAACCCGCTGGGCGGCATCCGCGGCGCCGCGCAACTGCTGGAGTTCGAGCTGCCGGAACGTTCGCTGCGCGAGTACACGCAGGTCATCATCAAGGAGTCCGACCGGCTGCAGACGCTGGTGGACCGGCTGCTGGAGCCGCACCGGCATCCGCATATCGTATCGAGCCTGAATATCCACGAGGTGCTGGAGCGCGTGCGCTCGGTGGTTCTGGCCGAATTTCCCAACGGGCTGGAGATCGTGCGCGACTACGACGCCAGCCTGCCCGAGCTGCGGGGCGACATGGAGCAGCTGATCCAGGCGGTGCTGAACATCGTGCACAACGCCGCGCAGGCGCTGGCCGACCGCATGGCGCGCGGTGACGCGCAGATCGTGCTGCGCACGCGCGTCGCGCGGCAGGTCACGATTGCCAAGCGCTTGTTCAAGCTGGCATTGGACTTGCATGTGATCGACAACGGCCCGGGAATTCCCGAAGACATCCGCGAACGCATCTTCTATCCGCTGGTATCGGGCAGGGATGGCGGCAGCGGACTCGGTCTCACACTCGCTCAAACCTTCGTGCAGCAGCACGAGGGCTTGATCGAATGCGAGAGCAGGCCGGGCTGTACCGACTTCCGCATCCTGCTGCCGCTGCACTAGCTTTTGCCGGCGTCCGCGAGCGCGTGCATCGCCGTGGCCGGGGCATGCGGAAGACCAAATGACACCGAGCAGACAAGCGACGCACATGAAGCCGATCTGGATAGTCGACGACGATCAATCAATCCGCTGGGTCCTGGAAAAGGCCCTTGCCCGTGAAAGCCTGCTCTCGCGCAGCTTCACCAATGTGCGGGACGCGCTGGCCGCGCTGGAAGACGACCAGCCGCAGGTGCTGATATCGGATATCCGCATGCCCGGAGGATCGGGCCTGGACCTGCTGCAGGCCATCAAGACGCGGCACCCGGGCCTGCCCGTCATCGTGATGACGGCCTACTCGGACCTGGACAGCGCCGTGGCCGCATTCCAGGGCGGTGCCTTCGAATACCTGGCCAAGCCCTTCGATGTCGACAAGGCGGTCGAGCTGATCCGCCGGGCGCTGGAAGAAAGCCTGCGCGAAGAAGAGCTGGAAGACCGCCTGGTCGACGCGCCCGAGATCCTCGGCCAGGCGCCGGCGATGCAGGACGTGTTCCGCGCCATCGGCCGGCTCTCGCAGTCCAACGTGACGGTGATGATCACCGGCGAGTCCGGCACCGGCAAGGAACTGGTCGCGCGCGCGCTGCACAAGCACAGCCCGCGCGCCAACGGACCCTTTATCGCGCTCAATACCGCGGCCATTCCCAAGGACCTGCTGGAATCGGAACTGTTCGGCCATGAGCGCGGCGCCTTCACCGGCGCGCAGACCATGCGACGCGGGCGCTTCGAGCAGGCCGAGGGCGGCACGCTGTTCCTCGACGAAATCGGCGACATGCCGTTCGACCTGCAGACGCGCCTGCTGCGCGTGCTGTCGGATGGCAACTTCTATCGCGTCGGCGGCCATAACCCCTTGCGCGCCAATGTGCGCGTGATTGCCGCCACGCACCAGAACCTTGAGCTGCGCGTCAAGGAAGGGCTGTTCCGCGAGGACTTGTTTCACCGCCTGAACGTGATCCGGCTGCGCCTGCCACCGCTGCGCGAACGCCCGGAGGACATCACGCTGCTGGCGCGTCATTTCCTGCAGAAGAGTGCCAAGGAACTGGGCGTCGAGCCCAAGCGCATGTCCGACGAGGCGCTGGTCTACGTCAGCACGCTGCCGTTCCCCGGCAACGTGCGCCAGCTGGAAAACCTGTGCAACTGGCTGACCGTGATGGCGCCGGCGCAGACCATCGAGGTCAAGGACCTGCCGCGCGAGATGCTGGAAGCGGGCACCAGCGAGCCGGTCAATGCGCCGCGGCCCGAGCGCGTGGCCGAAGTGCGCACGCCCGACTATGAAGGCGCACCTGACCTTGCCGACTACGGCGGGTATGCGGTGCCGGTGGCGGAAGGTGACACGGCCACCGCGGTGCGGCCGGCTTCCGTGGCCACAGTGGCTCCGGCGCTGGCATCGGCTGGCTGGGAAAGCCTGCTCGCCAGCGAGGCACGGGCCATGCTCGAATCCGGTCAGCCGGAAGTCATGGACGCGCTGACGCGCCGCTTCGAGAAGGCGGTGCTGGAAGCTGCGCTTGGTGTCACGCGCGGCCGCCGCGTCGAGGCCGCGACCCGGCTCGGGATCGGGCGCAATACCATCACCCGCAAGCTGCAGGAGCTCGGGTTCGACTGAGCCAGGGCAGGGCGGGCAATAAAAAAACCGGCCGGGATTCTCCTGGCCGGTTTTCTTTTTGCGTGGCGTATTCAGCCGCGCGCTTCGACCAGCCGCTGCGCCATCTCGGCAAAGCCCTCGCCGCCGGCGGCCGTGGTGATGTAGGCCGGCGGCACCGGCAACTGCGGCAGGATATCCCGCACATTGGCCACTCCCACCGAAAGCGGAAAGTGGGCGAACATGCTGGCATCGTTCGCCGAATCGCCAATAAACAACCATTCATCGCGGTGCGCGTCCAGGTCCTCGCCCAGCAGCTCGGCCACGCACAGCTTGCTCATCGACAGCTTGTCGTGCAGGCCGAACCAGCCGTTCACGTGGATTGAGCTGACCGTGGCGGTCATGCCGGCCTCGCGCATGATGGCCGCGATGCGGGCTACGGCGTCTTCGGGCAGGGGCGCAACGTCTTCCGCATGGTCGATGGCCAGGTCGGCGGCATGCCAGGCCTGGTCCGAAGCCAGCGCGCAGCCGGGCACCTCGCTCAGGATGCGTTGGCCGAGTGCATGGATGCGTTCCAGGTTGCGTGTGCGCGTGGGCGTATCGTCCAGGAAGCGCGTCCGCAGGCGGCCGTTGTGCAAGTGCAAGTAGAACGCACCGTTCTCGCCGATGATGGCGTCAACCGGCCACAGCCGGGTCAGGATCTCGGCCCAGGCGATGCAGCGGCCGGTGACCGGGATCACGTGCAGGCCGGCGCGGCGTAGGCCGTCGAGCGCCAGGTAGGTCGAGGCCGGCAGCCGCCCGTCGGTGGTCAGGGTGCCGTCGATATCGGTCAGTACGCCGCGCACGCTGCGCAACGCCATATCAGAGAGCTTGTTCAGGGATTGCATGGCGAGTCATTGTAACTGTGGATCTGGCGGTAATTTCTCCTATTGCACTGCAAAACGCACCGAGCTGGCCATACTGGTGAATCTGCTGATTTGCTAGTGCAGGTGCGACGGGCGTAACATGCCGCTGTCATAAAAGAATCACATGCTGTCGGATTTTCGACCGACTGAACAGACAGACCAAAGGAGAGCCACCGATGTCCTTTTCCCGTACCGTGCTCAAACTCGCCGCGCTGGCGGCCCTGACCGGGGCCGGCAGCGCCCACGCCGCTGTTGAGATCCAGTGGTGGCATTCGATGGAAGGGGCGCTTAACGACAAGGTGAATGCAATCGCCGGCCAGTTCAACGCCAGCCAGTCTGATTACAAGATCGTGCCGGTCTACAAGGGGCAGTACGACGAATCCCTGGCTGCTGGCATCGCCGCATTCCGCTCGGGCAATGCGCCGGCGATCCTGCAGGTATTCGAGGTGGGTACGGCCACCATGATGAACGCCAAGGGCGCCATCAAACCGGTGGCGACGGTCATGAAGGAGGCCGGCGAGAAGTTCGACGCCAAGGCCTACATTCCGGCGGTGGCGGGTTACTACACGTCGAGCAAGGGCGAGATGATGTCGTTCCCGTTCAACAGCTCGACCACGGTGATGTACTACAACAAGGATGCCTTCAAGAAGGCGGGCCTGGACCCCAACAAGCCCCCGGTGACCTGGCAGGAAGTGGCAACCGATGCCGCCAAGCTGAAGGCAGCCGGCGTGTCGTGCGGCTACACCACGGACTGGCAGTCGTGGGTGCAGCTCGAGAGCTTTTCTGCCTGGCATAACGTGCTCTTCGCCACGGAGAACAACGGCTTTGGCGGACCGGGTGCGCGCCTGGCATTCAATTCGCCCCTGCATGTCAAGCATATCGCCAACCTGCTCGACATGGCGCAGAAGGGCTACTTCGTCTATGGCGGCCGCAAGGACGAGCCCAAGGCCAAGTTCATCGCGGGCCAGTGCGCCATGCTGACTGGCTCATCGGCGGCCCTTGCCAACATTCGCAAGAACGCGAAGTTCGATTTCACCGTGGCCCAGCTGCCGTATGAACAGGGCGTGCCGGGTGCGCCGCAGAATACGATCATCGGCGGTGCCTCGCTGTGGGTGATGGGCGGGCGCAAGCCCGAGGAATACAAGGGCGTTGCCAAGTTCTTCAGTTACCTGTCGCGCCCGGACGTCCAGGCCGACTGGCACCAGTCAACCGGCTACCTGCCCGTGACGCTGGCGGCTTACGAGCTGACCAAAAAGTCAGGTTTCTACGAGAAGAATCCGGGGGCCGACGTGGCGGTCAAGCAGATGATCGTCAAGACCACCGATAAATCGCGCGGCATTCGCCTGGGCAACTTCCCGCAGATTCGCAGCGTGATTGACGAGGAACTCGAGGCGGTCTGGTCGGGCAAGAAGCAGCCCAAGGAGGCACTGGACGCCGCAGTGGCGCGGGGCAATGAACTGCTGGAGCGATTCCAGAAGACCGTGCGCGAGTAATCTCTGTCAGGCGGGCGCATGGCTGAGAACCTGCTCGGCCTGCGCCCAACTTCTTGGGCGCGGCAGCGCTTTCGCTGTCGCGGCACTGGATGCGCTATGGAAAAACGGGTCGTATTCCGCTCCTCGTGGCTGCCATACCTGCTGGTCTTGCCGCAGATGGCCGTGACGTTGGTTTTCTTCTTCCTGCCGGCGGCGCAGGCGCTGTATCAATCCATGTTTCAGCAGGATGCGTTCGGCATCGACCTGCAGTTCGTCGGGCTGGACAACTTCCGCACGCTGTTCAACGACACCGAGTACCTGAATTCGTTTCGCGTGACGGCGGTATTCGCGGTAGGCGTGACGCTGCTGGGCTTGTCGGTTTCGCTGCTGCTGGCTTACTTTGCCGATCGCGTGGTGCGCGGCGCAGCCGGCTACAAGCTCCTGCTCATCTGGCCCTATGCGGTGGCCCCGGCTGTAGCCGGCGTGCTCTGGATGTTCCTGTTCAATCCTACATTGGGCGTGGTGTCCTATGCACTGCACGCGCTTGGCGTGAACTGGAACTTCCTGCTCGACAGTACGCAGGCGATGACGCTGGTGGTGATCATCGCTGCATGGAAACAGGTCAGCTACAACTTCCTGTTTTTCCTGGCCGGCCTGCAGAGCATTCCGAAATCGCTGATCGAAGCGGCGGCGATCGACGGTGCCGGGCCCTGGCGGCGGTTCTGGTCGATCGTGTTTCCGTTGCTGTCGCCGACCACCTTCTTCCTGATGGTGATCAACGTTGTCTATGCCTTCTTTGACACCTTTGCGATTATCGATGCGGTGACGCATGGCGGCCCCGTCAATGCGACCAATACCCTGGTCTACAAGGTCTACCACGACGGTTTCCGCGGGCTCGATATCGGCGGCTCGGCGGCGCAGTCAGTGGTATTGATGGCGATCGTGATGGTGTTGACCGTGGTGCAGTTCCGGTACGTGGAACGCAAAGTCCAATATTGAAGGCGGGCAAGATGGTAGAGCGACGACCTTTCCTTGATGTGCTTTCCCACCTCGTGCTCCTGCTGGGCGTGGGGCTGGTGGCGTTCCCGGTCTATGTCACGTTCGTGGCGTCCACGCTGACCGCGGATGAGGTGCTGCAGGCGCCCATGACGCTGCTGCCCGGAAGCCACCTGCTTGAGAACTACCGGACTGTATTGATCGATGGTGTTGGCAATGCCGCGTCGCCGGTCTCGACCATGATGAAGAACAGCCTGATCATGGCGCTGGGCATTGCGCTGGGGAAGATCGCCATCTCGATCATCTCGGCCTTTGCCATCGTCTATTTCAAGTTCCCGCTGCGCAAGACCTTCTTCTGGCTGATCTTCATCACGCTGATGCTGCCGGTGGAGGTGCGCATCCTGCCGACCTACAAGGTGGTGTCGGACCTGGGGCTGCTGGACAGCTACTTCGGCCTGACCGTTCCGATCATCGCGTCGGCGACTGCAACGTTCCTGTTCCGGCAGTTTTTCCTGACCATTCCGGACGAGCTGGCCGAGGCCGCGCGCATCGACGGGGCAGGGCCTTTGCGCTTTTTCTGGGACGTGGTGCTGCCGCTGTCGCGCACCAGCATCGCCGCGCTGTTCGTGATCCAGTTCATCTACGGCTGGAACCAGTACCTGTGGCCGCTGTTGATCACCACGCAGAAGTCGATGACGCCGGTGGTGGTGGGGGTCACGCAGATGATTTCGCGCTCGGGCGATGCCGCTACCGACTGGAACCTGGTGATGGCCACGGTGATGCTGGCGATGGTCCCGCCCGCGGTGGTGGTGGTGCTGATGCAGAAGTGGTTCGTCAAGGGCCTGGTCGAAACGGAAAAATAAGGCGTGGCGCGCCACCCGCGCGCACGCAGGACTACAGCAATGGCAAAACTGTCGCTACGCAACGTTCAGAAAACCTACGCCGGCAACGTCAAGGTCGTGCACGGCATCGACATGGAAATCGCCGACGGCGAGTTCATCGTCATCGTCGGGCCCTCGGGCTGCGGCAAGTCCACGCTGCTGCGCATGGTGGCCGGGCTGGAAACCATCACCGGCGGCGACATCCATATCGGCGACAAGATCGTCAACGGGCTGGAGCCGGCCGAGCGGGACATCGCCATGGTGTTCCAGAACTACGCGCTCTATCCGCATATGAGCGTGTACGACAACATGGCCTACGGCCTGAAGATCCGCGGCATGGCCAAGACCGAGATCGCGCAGCGGGTGAACCATGCTGCCGGCATCCTGGAGCTGGCGCCGCTGCTGGACCGCAAGCCACGCCAGCTCTCCGGCGGACAGCGCCAGCGCGTGGCCATGGGCCGCGCCATCGTGCGCGAGCCGGCGGTGTTCCTGTTCGATGAGCCGCTGTCCAACCTGGACGCCAAGCTGCGCGTGCAGATGCGGCTGGAGCTGAAGGAGCTGCACCGGCGCCTGAGCACCACCAGCCTGTACGTGACCCATGACCAGGTCGAGGCGATGACGCTGGCCGACCGCATGATGGTGCTCAACGCCGGGCAGGTGGAGCAGATCGGCACGCCGCTGGAAGTCTATTCGCGGCCGGCCAGCACCTTCGTGGCCGGCTTTATCGGCTCGCCGCCGATGAACCTGATCCCGGTGGCGCGCAACGCCGGCGGCGACACCACCGCGCAGATGCGCGTGGTCGCAAAAGAGGGCGGGGCCGCCAACGCCACGCTCGGACACCTGCCGATGGGACTACACTTGCCGGAGCAGGCGCTGCTTGGGCTGCGCCCGGAGCATATCGAGCCGTGCGCCGCGCATGAGGCCATCGCCGAAGTCGATGTGCGCGTGGTCGAGGCCCTGGGCGCGGATTCCTTCGCCTATGGCTCGCTCGGCGGGCAGGCGGTGGTGGTGCGGCTGGACAGCCATGCGCGCGTGCGCGCCGGCGACCGGCTGCCGGTCACGTCGTCGGCAGAGCACCTGCATTTCTTTGCGCCCGATACGGGCAAGCGCATCGAGGCCTGATCATGGCAGACGAACAGACAAGCTGGGCAGGTGCGGTGACCACAGACAACTGGCCGTATCCGCGCCATATCGCGCACCGTGGCGCGGGCAAGCTGGCGCCGGAGAATACGCTTGCGGCCTTTCGCCACGGCGCGTCCTTCGGCTACCGGATGTTCGAGTTCGATGTAAAGCTGACGGCTGACGGCAAGCCAGTGCTGATGCATGACGCCACGCTGGACCGCACCACCACCGGCAGCGGACGGGTGGACAGCCTGACCCTGGGCGAAGTGGCGCTGCTGGATGCCGGCAGCTGGCACAGTGCAACCTTTGCCGGCGAGCCTGTGCCAACGCTGAAGGCGATCGCACGCTACACCTGCGCCAACGGGTATTGCATCAATATCGAGATCAAGCCCGTCCCCGGCCGCGAGACGCTGACCGGCGCGGCCGTGGCGCTGGACGCGCAGAGCCTGTGGCGCGGCGCGTCCGTGCCCCCGTTGCTGTCGTCCTTCTCCGACGAGGCCCTGGCGGCGGCGCGCCGGGTTGCGCCGGAGCTGCCGCGGGCGCTGCTGCTCGACAAGCTCCCCGCGGACTGGCTGGACCGGCTGCGCGAGCTTGACTGCGTGGCGCTGGACGCCAACCACCGCGTACTCAATGCCAAGGTCATTGCCGACGCGCATGCCGCCGGCTTCCGGGTCCTCAGCTACACCGTCAACGACCCTGAGCGTGCCGCGCAGTTGCTGGCCTGGGGTCTGGACGGCCTGATCACCGATGCGGTCGACCAGATCGCGCCGTGATTCATATTGTTGCGCGGCTGTTGCTAATTCGCTGAATACGCAAGGAATTGTCGCTCCAGTGTGTTTCGCATCGCGAAAAGTCCACATTGATCAAAAGCAATTCGTGCTATCCTTACCGCCGTGAAGACTTTAGGTCCTTCCCCGCACAACTTGCCCTTTCGGGCCCTGTGAGGAAGCCATCACATGCGGCACCCAGGCGGTGCCGTTTGCGTAGGCGCCTCAGTTGGGCTCCCAAGAGTTGTTTGCGATCCGCTAACCGGTCAAGCCGTGTCGCGGAAGGTTGAATAACCCGCTGAACTCCGGCATTCCCGGAGAAAAGTGAGCGTCCCCATGATGCAGCAGTATCAGAGCAACTCGTACCTCTTCGGCGGTAATGCCCCGTATGTCGAAGAACTGTACGAAGCCTACCTCCAGAATCCCGCCTCGGTTCCCGACAATTGGCGCGCGTATTTCGACGCCATGCAGAACGTTCCTGCGGTCGACGGCACCAGCGCCCGGGATATCGCCCACGCCCCCATCGTTGCCTCGTTCGCCGAGCGCGCCAAGCAAGGCCCCATCAAGACCATCGTTGCCTCGGCCGATTCCGACATGGGCCGCAAGCGCGTCGCTGCCACCCAGCTGATCGCCGCCTACCGCAACATCGGTTCGCACTGGGCCGACCTGGACCCGCTCAAGCGTCAGGAGCGTCCGCCCCTGCCGGATCTGGACCCGGCGTTCTACGGCTTCTCCGAAGCAGACCTCGACATCGTCTTCAATGCCAGCAATACCTACTTTGGCAAGGAGTCGATGAGCCTGCGCGAGCTGCTCAACAACCTGCGCGAGACCTACTGCGGCACCATCGGTTTCGAATTCATGTACGTGAGCGACCAGGCGCAGAAGCGCTGGTGGCAGGAGCGCCTGGAAACCACGCGTTCCAAGCCCGTGTTCACGCTGGACAAGAAGAAGCACATCCTGGACCGCCTGACCGCGGCTGAAGGCCTGGAGCGCTTCCTGCACACCAAGTACGTCGGCCAGAAGCGCTTCTCGCTCGAAGGCGGCGAAAGCTTCATCGCCGCCATGGACGAGCTGATCCAGCACGCCGGCAGCAAGGGCGTGCAGGAAATCGTGATCGGCATGGCCCACCGCGGCCGCCTGAACGTGCTGGTCAACACCCTGGGCAAGATGCCCGCCGACCTGTTCGCCGAATTCGAAGGCAAGCACGTCGACGACCTGCCGGCCGGTGACGTCAAGTACCACAAGGGCTTCTCGAGCGATGTCTCGACCGAAGGCGGCCCGGTCCACCTGTCGCTGGCGTTCAACCCGTCGCACCTGGAAATCGTCAACCCGGTGGTCGAAGGCTCGGCCAAGGCCCGCCAGGAACGCCGCGGCGAAGCCGGCCACGGGGAAGTGCTGCCGGTGCAGGTGCACGGCGACGCCGCCTTTGCCGGCCAGGGCGTGGTGATGGAGACGCTGAACCTCGCGCAGACCCGCGGCTACGGCACGGGCGGCTCGATGCACATCGTCATCAACAACCAGATCGGCTTCACCACCTCCGACCCGCGCGACGCCCGTTCGACGCTGTATTGCACGGACGTGGTCAAGATGATCGAGGCCCCGGTGCTGCACGTGAACGGCGACGATCCCGAAGCCGTGGTGTACGCCATGCAGCTGGCCGTGGACTTCCGCATGGAGTTCAAGAAGGATGTCGTGGTTGACATCATCTGCTTCCGCAAGCTGGGCCACAACGAGCAGGACACCCCGGCGGTCACGCAGCCGCTGATGTACAAGAAGATCGCCCAGCACCCCGGCACGCGCAGGCTGTACGCCGACAAGCTGGCCGCGCAGAACCTGGTTCCGGCCGAGTTCGGCGACGAGAAGGTCAAGGAATACCGCGCCGCGATGGACGCCGGCAAGCACACCGCCGACCCCGTCCTGTCGAACTTCAAGAACAAGTTCGCCGTGGACTGGATGCCGTTCCTGAACCGCAAGTGGACCGACGCCGCCGACACCGCCGTGCCGGTGACCGAGCTCAAGCGCCTGGCTGAACGCATCACCACCACGCCGGAAACGCTGAAGCTGCATCCGCTGGTGGAAAAGGTCGTCAAGGACCGCGCCAACATGGGCCGCGGCGACCAGCCGCTGGACTGGGGCATGGGTGAGCACCTGGCCTTCGCTTCGCTGGTGTCCTCGGGCTACCCGGTGCGCATCACCGGCCAGGATGCCGGCCGCGGCACCTTCACCCACCGCCACGCGGTGCTGCACGACCAGGCCCGCGAGCGCTGGGATGCCGGCAGCTACGTGCCGCTGCAGAACGTGTCGGAAAACCAGGCACCGTTCACGGTGATCGACTCGGTGCTGTCCGAAGAAGCCGTGCTCGGTTTCGAATACGGCTACTCGGCCGCCGAACCGAACGCGCTGGTGATCTGGGAAGCCCAGTTCGGCGACTTCGTCAACGGCGCCCAGGTGGTGATCGACCAGTTCATCTCGTCGGGTGAAGTGAAGTGGGGCCGTGCCTCGGGCCTGACGCTGATGCTGCCGCACGGCTACGAAGGCCAGGGCCCGGAACACAGCTCGGCCCGTATCGAGCGTTTCCTCCAGCTGTGCGCGGACCACAACATGCAGGTCTGCCAGCCGACCACGCCGGCCCAGATCTTCCACCTGCTGCGCCGCCAGATGATCCGCCTGTTCCGCAAGCCGCTGGTGATCATGACGCCGAAGTCGCTGCTGCGTAACAAGGACGCGGTGTCGCCGCTGTCGGACCTGGCCAAGGGTCACTTCGAGACGGTCATCGCCGACCACGAAGAACTCAACGCCAGCAAGGTCAAGCGCGTCATCATGTGCTCGGGCAAGGTCTACTACGACCTGGTCAACACGCGCAAGGAACGCGAGGCCAACGATGCGGCGATCATCCGCCTGGAACAGCTGTACCCGTTCCCGCACAAGGCCGTGGCCGCGGAGCTGAAGAAGTACCCGAACGCCACCGAAATCGTGTGGTGCCAGGATGAGCCGCAGAACCAGGGCGCCTGGTTCTTCGTGCAGCACTACATCATGGAAAACATGACGGATGGCCAGAAGCTCGGTTATGCCGGTCGTCCCGCGTCGGCTTCGCCGGCGGTGGGCTACTACGCAAAGCACAACGAGCAACAGAAGGCGCTGCTGGATGCTGCCTTCGCCAAGCTCAAGGGCTTTGTTCTGACCAAGTAATCAGGCGGCAGCCACGGCGGCGCGCGCAGGCGACCGCCGTGGCATTGCCAGCATAAAGACAACACGCATAACACGAGGAATTCACAACCATGGCTATCGTTGACGTCAAGGTTCCGCAACTGTCCGAATCGGTCGCCGAAGCGACCATGCTCAACTGGAAGAAGAGGCCGGGCGAGCCAGTTGCACAGGACGAAATCCTGATCGAGATCGAGACCGACAAGGTCGTGCTGGAAGTGCCGGCCCCGTCGGCAGGTGTCCTGTCGATTATCGTCAAGAACGACGGCGATACCGTCGTGGCCGAGGAAATCATCGCCAAGATCGACACCGAAGCCACCGCTGGCGCCGCCGCTCCGGCCGCCGCCGCTCCCGCACCGGCCGCTGCCGCCCCGGCACCGGCTGCTGCCGCTCCGGCCGCCGCCGGCGCCGTGGCGATGCCGTCGGCTGCCAAGCTGATGGCCGAAGCCGGCCTGTCGGCTGGCCAGGTTGCCGGCACCGGCAAGGACGGCCGCATCACCAAGGGCGACGTGCTGGGCGCGGCCGCCGCGCCGGCTCCCGCCGCCAAGGCTGCCCCGGCTCCGGCCGCCAAGCCGGCGCTGCAGCAGGTTTCGGCTCCGGTCGACTTCGCCGCGCTGGGCGACCGCCCGGAAGAGCGCGTGCCGATGAGCCGCCTGCGCGCCCGTATCGCCGAGCGCCTGCTGCAATCGCAAGCCACCAACGCCATCCTCACCACCTTCAATGAAGTGAACATGAAGCCGGTGATGGACCTGCGCAACAAGTACAAGGACCGCTTCGAGAAGGAACACGGCGTGAAGCTGGGCTTCATGTCGTTCTTCGTCAAGGCCGCAGTCCACGCGCTGAAGAAGTTCCCGCTGATCAATGCTTCGATCGACGGCAACGACATCGTCTACCACGGCTACTTCGACATCGGTATCGCGGTGGGCTCGCCGCGCGGCCTGGTGGTGCCCATCCTGCGCAATGCCGACCAGATGAGCCTGGCCGACATCGAGAAGAAGATCGCCGAGTTCGGCGTCAAGGCCCGTGACGGCAAGCTGTCGCTGGACGAACTGACCGGCGGTACGTTCTCGATCTCCAACGGCGGCGTGTTCGGCTCGATGCTGTCGACCCCGATCATCAACCCGCCGCAATCGGCCATCCTGGGCGTGCACGCCACCAAGGACCGCCCGGTGGTGGAAGACGGCCAGATCGTGATCCGCCCGATGAACTACCTGGCGATGTCCTACGACCACCGCATCATCGATGGCCGCGAAGCCGTGCTGGGCCTGGTCGCCATGAAGGACGCGCTGGAAGATCCGGCCCGCCTGCTGCTGGACCTGTAATACCGGTCCCCCCGCGCACGCCAAGGTGCGCGGGGTGCGCTCCCCGTGATGACGGAGCGCCGGCACTTGCTGTCGCCGGCGCCCACAAAGGAATTCCCATGAGCAAACAATTCGACGTGCTGGTGATCGGCGCCGGCCCCGGCGGCTACATCGCCGCTATCCGTGCCGGCCAGCTGGGCCTGAACGTGGCCTGCTGCGAAGGCAATCCGTATGACGATCCCAAAGGCGAAGCCCGCCTGGGCGGCACCTGCCTGAACGTGGGTTGCATCCCCTCCAAGGCGCTGCTGGCTTCCTCGGAAGAGTTCGAGAACGTCCAGCACCACCTGGGCGACCACGGCATCACCGTGGGCGACGTCAAGGTCGACGTGGCCAAGATGCTCAAGCGCAAGGACGATATCGTCGGCAAGATGACCAAGGGCATCGAGTTCCTGTTCCGCAAGAACAAGGTGACGCTGCTCAAGGGCTACGGCAAGTTCGTCGGCAAGACCGCCGAAGGCTTCCAGGTCGACGTCGCCGGTGAAGTCGTGACCGCCAAGCAGGTCATCATCGCCACCGGTTCCAAGGCTCGCCACCTGCCTGGCGTCAAGGTCGACAACGACCTCGTCAGCGATAACGAGGGCGCGCTCAAGTTCCCCGCAGTGCCGAAGAAGCTGGGCGTGATCGGCGCCGGCGTGATCGGCCTGGAGCTGGGCTCGGTGTGGCGCCGCCTGGGTGCCGAAGTGACCGTGCTGGAAGCGCTGCCCGCCTTCCTGGGCGCCGCCGATGAAGGCGTGGCCAAGGAAGCGCAGAAGCAGCTGACCAAGCAAGGCCTGAAGTTCAGCCTCGGCGTGAACGTGAATGAAGTGACGACCGGCAAGAACGGCGTCACCGTCAAATACACCGACAAGGACGGCGCCGCGCAGACGCTGGAAGTGGATCGCCTGATTGTGTCGGTCGGCCGCGTGCCCAACACCGACAACCTGGGCCTGGATGCCGTCGGCCTGGCCGCGGACCAGCGTGGCTTCATCGAGGTGGACGACCACTGCGCCACCAAGGTGCCGGGCCTGTGGGCCATCGGCGACGTGGTGCGCGGCCCGATGCTGGCGCACAAGGCCGAGGACGAAGGCGTGGCCGTGGCCGAGCGCATCGCCGGCCAGAAGCCGCACATCGACTACAACTGCGTACCGTGGGTGATTTACACCTTCCCGGAAATCGCATGGGTAGGCAAGACCGAAGCCCAGCTCAAGGCCGAAGGCCGCGAGTACAAGGCCGGCCAGTTCCCGTTCATGGCCAACGGCCGTGCGCTGGGCATGGGCCATGCCGACGGCTTCGTCAAGATGCTGGCCGACGCCAAGACCGACGAGATCCTGGGCGTGCACATCGTTGCCGCCAACGCCTCGGATCTGATCGCCGAAGCCGTGGTGGCGATGGAGTTCAAGGCCGCCAGCGAGGATATCGGCCGCGTCTGCCATCCGCACCCGTCGATGTCGGAAGTCATGCGCGAAGCCGCGCTGGCCGTCGACAAGCGTCAGCTCAACATGTAAGGCGCATGCCTTCCGTTGCCTGAGTACCGGCGCGCCGCATTCGCGGCGCGCCGTTTTCACTTGCGGGGCGTCCCCTGGGAACCCGCCCGCCAGAACCCGCCAGCATGAACGTCACCGAGTACTACCAGAAGGAACTGAAGGAGCGCGGCTACCAGTCCGACGAAGCGCAGCTTCGCGCCGTGGCCCGGCTGCAGCAGTGCTACGACGAATGGGTGGCCTATAAGAGCCGCCGCAACAACGCGCTGAAGAAGCTGCTGGTCCATCCCGATGTGCCTCAGGGCGTCTACATGTGGGGCGGGGTAGGGCGCGGCAAGTCCTTCCTGATGGACAGCTTCTATTCCTGCGTGCCGGTGGTGCGCAAGACGCGGCTGCACTTCCATGAGTTCATGCGCGAGGTGCACCGCCAGCTGGAAGATCTGCGCGGCCGTCCCGATCCGCTGGACGAACTGGCCAAACGCATTGCGCGCCGCTTCCGGCTGATCTGCTTCGATGAATTCCACGTCAATGACGTCGCCGATGCGATGATCCTGCACCGCCTGCTGCAGCAGCTCTTCGACAACGGCGTGCAGTTCGTGATGACCTCCAACTACCGCCCGGACCTGCTGTACCCGGATGGCCTGCACCGCGACCGCGTGCTGCCCGCCATCGCGCTGCTGCAGCAGAAGCTGGACGTGCTCAATGTCGACGCCGGCATTGACTACCGCAAGCGCGCGCTGGAACAGGTGCAGGCCTACCACACGCCGCTGGGCGCCAAGGCCAGTTCGGCGCTGCGCGACGCCTTCACCTCGATCGCCGGCGTGGCCGACGAATCACCGCTGCTGCATATCGAGCACCGCGAACTGCGCGCGCTGCGCAAGGCCAACGGCGTGGTGTGGTTCGACTTTGCCACGCTGTGCGGCGGCCCGCGCTCGCAGAACGATTACCTCGAACTGGCTTCCCAGTTCCATACCGTGATCCTGTCCGACGTGCCGCGCATGACGCCGCGCATGTCGTCCGAGGCACGCCGCTTCACCTGGCTGATCGACGTGTTCTATGACCACAAGGTCAAGCTGCTGATGTCGGCAGAAGTGCCCGCGGACGAACTCTATACCGAAGGCCAGATGGCCAATGAGTTCCATCGGACGGTATCGCGCATCATCGAGATGCAATCGCGCGAATACCTGGAATCCGAGCGCCGCACCGTGGACACCACGCTCACCTGAGCGTTGTTTTCCGGCCCGGCGCGACGATAGCCGGGCCGCATTGACCTATATCAAGGTCGATTCGGGGACCCGCATATACCCTCCACTGGGTAGAAAAAGGTCCCCATGTCGTCGCCCCCAGTCACCAGTCCTTCGGCCAGCTTGCTGGCGCCATTCCCGCCGGCCATCGATCGCGATGCCGCGGGCACGGCCGCAGCCGGCGCCGGCGCGCGGCTGGCCTGCTTCCATTGCGGCCTGCCCGTCACCGATGCCGAGCCCCTTGCCGCCGACCTGGACGGCAGCCGCCGGCTGTTCTGCTGCGGCGGTTGCCAGGCCCTGGCGCAGACCCTCCATGCAGCGGGCTTTGCCCATCTCTACGGGGATGAAGCCCGCTTCGCACGCCCCATCGACGACGACGCCCGGCGCGAGTCCGAGCCGATCTGGGCCGCCTACGACACCCCCGAGCTGCGCAGCCAGTTTGTCCGTCCCCTTGACGGCGGCCGCGCCGAGATCACGCTGGCGCCCGAGAACATCCGCTGCGCCGCCTGCGCCTGGCTGATCGAACAACACCTGAGCCGCCAGCCGGGTGTGGAGTCCGCGGTGGCCAACGTGGCCACGCGGCGGGTGGTGGTCCGCTGGCGTGACGGTGCCCAGTCGGTGGCCGGGCTGCTGGCCGCGCTGGCCGGCATCGGCTACATGGCCTGGCCGTTCGAAGTCTCGCGCACTGACCAGCAGGACCGCCGCGCGCGCCGCGGGCTGCTGATGCGCATGGCCGTGGCCATGCTTGGCATGATGCAGGTCATGATGTACGCGTGGCCGATCTACACCCACGAGGCCACCATCGACCCCGGGCAGCTCCAGCTGATGCGCTGGGCCAGTTTCGCGCTGACGTTGCCGGTGGTGCTCTATGCCGCCTCGCCGATCTTTGCCGGCGCCTGGCGCAGCCTGCGCCAGCGCCATATGGGGATGGACGTGCCGGTGGCGATCGGCATCGGCGCCGGCTTTGCCGCGAGTGCGCTGGCCACGGTGCGCGGCGTGGGCGAGGTCTATTTCGATTCGGTGACGATGTTCGTCGCCTTCCTGCTGCTGGCCCGCTACCTGGAGCTGCGCGTGCGCCAGGCCTCGCGCAGCGGCGCCGAGATGCTGGCGCGCCAGCTGCCGGCCACCTGCGAGCGGCTGGCCGCGACGGGTGCCGCCGGCGAGCGTGTTCCGGTCGCGCGCCTGCGTACCGGCGACCTTATCCGCGTCAAGGCTGGCGAGATCGCCTCCGCCGATGGTGCCGTGGTGGCGGGCGCGAGCGAACTGGACGAATCCATGCTGACCGGCGAGAGCCGCCCGGTGCGCCGCGCCGCCGGCGAGACCGTGCTGGCCGGCAGCTTCAATACGGCCAGCCCGCTGGAGCTGCGGGTGACCCGCGTCGGCGCCGGCACCCGCCTGGCCGAGATCGTCGCCGTGCTGGACCGCGCGCTGGCGGAAAAGCCGCGCCTGGCCACGCTGGCCGACCGCGTCGCGGGCTGGTTCGTGGCGACGCTGCTGGTGCTGGCGGCGCTGACTGGGCTGGTATGGGGCCTCTGGATCGATCCGTCGCGCGCCTTGCTAGTGACGATCGCGGTGCTGGTGGTCAGTTGCCCGTGCGCATTGTCGCTGGCCACGCCTGCTGCGTTGGCCGCGGCCGGCGCGGCGCTGTCGCGGCGCGGCGTGCTGCTGACGCGCGGCCACGCGCTGGAAACGCTGGCGCGCGTCACCGACGTGGTGCTCGACAAGACCGGCACGCTGACCGAAGGCCGCTTTGCCGTGGTGGCGGTCGAGCCGCTGGCCGACGCCGATCAGGCCCAATGCTTGTCGCTGGCCGCGG
The DNA here is from genome assembly GCF_003353055.1 of Cupriavidus lacunae. Classification (GTDB taxonomy): domain Bacteria; phylum Pseudomonadota; class Gammaproteobacteria; order Burkholderiales; family Burkholderiaceae; genus Cupriavidus; species Cupriavidus lacunae. The sequence goes on along the minus strand of NZ_QKWJ01000007.1, from coordinate 102,149 downwards.
CGATGGAGCGCGGCGGCGAGCATCCGATCGCGCGCGCGCTGGTGGCCGCGGCGCAGGACAGCGCCGGCATGCCGCTGCAGGTCACCGGCATGCGCAACATTCCGGGCCAGGGCCTGGAGGCGGTCGTGGCCGGCCGCCGCCTGCGCCTGGGCCGTGCCGATTTTGTCGCGGCGTTGGTGGCCGATGGCCTTCCAGCGCGCGCAGCGTCCAGCGATCCGACCCATCCCGGTGCTACCGTAGTCCGGCTCGGCGCCGAAAGCGGGCTCCTGGCACGCTTTATCCTGGCCGATGTCGAGCGGCCGCAGACGCCTGAGTTGCTTGCGCGCCTGCACGAACTGGGCCTGCGTTGCCACCTGGTCTCGGGCGACAACACCGCGGCGGTGCACTGGTGGGCATCGCATTTCGGCATCGACTGCGTGGCCGGCGAGGTCCCCCCCGAAGGCAAGCGCGACTACGTGGCGCGATTGCAGCAGGGCGGGGCCGTGGTGCTGGCGGTGGGCGACGGCATCAATGACGCGCCGGTGCTGGCGCAAGCGCAGGTGTCGATTGCCATCGGCAGCGGCGCGCCGCTGGCCCAGGCCGGCGCGGACGCGGTGCTGACGCATGGCGGTGTCGCCGAGATCGCCACCGCGCTGGCGGTGTCGCGCCAGACCCGCGGCGTGGTGCGCCAGAACCTGGGCTGGGCCTTCTTCTACAACGTGATTGCCATTCCGCTGGCGGCGACAGGGCTGGTCACGGCATGGATGGCCGGCATCGGCATGTCGCTGTCATCGTTGCTGGTGGTGGCCAATGCCTGGCGCCTGCTGCGCGCAGGCAAGCCGCGCCACAAGGGAGTCTGACGATGGAAACGCTTTACCTGCTGGTGCCGATGAGCCTGGTGCTCGTGGTGGTCATCGCAGGCGCGCTGTGGTGGGCCCTTCATGCCGGGCAGTACGACGACCTGGACCGGCCCGCCGAATCGATCCTGCTGGACAACGACAAGCCCTGAATCCGCGGCAAAAGAGGGCCTCCGACCGGGGCTTTGCCCGCAGGTTCAACGCGTGCCCGGATCGACTTGATAAAGATCAACGCGCCTGCGGCACAGTTTTCCTAAAGTCACACTGTCAGCAGGTTTTCTCTTTTCTCTAAGCTTTGGGGGTCTGAATGGATGTCACTGCCGCGTCTTCACGCGTCGACACCTTCAATTATGGCGTCGTAAGACAGTTCGCTGTCATGACGGTAGTCTGGGGGATCGTCGGCATGGCCGTCGGCGTGCTGCTGGCAGCACAGCTGATCTGGCCCGAACTCAACTTCAACACTCCCTGGCTGTCGTTCGGCCGGCTGCGCCCGCTGCATACCAATGCGGTGATCTTCGCCTTCGGCGGCAGCGCGCTGTTCGCGACCTCGTACTACGTGGTCCAGCGCACCTGCCAGGCCCGCCTGTTCTGCGGCCCCCTGGCCGCGTTCACGTTCTGGGGCTGGCAACTAGTCATCGTCGCGGCCGCCATCACGCTGCCGCTGGGCATCACCAGCTCCAAGGAGTACGCCGAGCTTGAATGGCCCATCGACCTGCTGATCACCGCGGTCTGGGTGGCCTACGCGATCGTGTTCTTCGGCACCATCGTCAAGCGCAAGACGCGGCACATCTATGTCGCCAACTGGTTCTTCGGCGCCTACATCCTGACCATCGCGCTGCTGCACATCGTCAACAACATCGAGATGCCGGTGTCGCTGTGGAAGTCCTATTCGGCCTATGCCGGCGTGCAGGACGCGATGATCCAGTGGTGGTACGGCCATAACGCCGTGGGCTTCTTCCTGACCACCAGCTTCCTGGGGATGATGTACTACTTCATCCCCAAGCAGGCCGAGCGCCCGATCTACTCCTACCGCCTGTCCATCGTCCACTTCTGGGCGTTGAACTTCACCTATATGTGGGCCGGCCCGCACCACCTGCAGTACACCGCGCTGCCGGACTGGGCGCAGTCGCTCGGCATGGTGTTTTCGCTGATCCTGCTGGCGCCGTCCTGGGGCGGCATGATCAACGGCATCATGACCCTGTCGGGTGCCTGGCACAAGCTGCGCACCGACCCGATCCTGAAGTTCCTGGTGGTGGCGCTCTCGTTCTACGGCATGGCCACTTTCGAAGGCTCGATGATGTCGATCAAGACCGTCAACGCGCTCTCGCACTACACGGACTGGACCATCGGCCACGTGCACTCGGGCGCGCTGGGCTGGGTCGCGATGATCTCGATCGGCTCGCTCTACTACCTGATCCCGCGGCTCTTTGGCGAGAAGCAGATGTACAGCGTCCGCCTGATCGAGTGGCATTTCTGGATCGCGACCATCGGCGTGGTGCTGTATATCGCCTCGATGTGGATCGCCGGCGTGATGGAAGGCCTGATGTGGCGCGCCACGCAGCCTGACGGCACGCTGACCTATGCGTTCGTCGAAGCGGTCAAGGCCAAGTACCCGTTCTACCTGATTCGCCTGCTGGGTGGCCTGTGCTTCCTGTCCGGCATGCTGCTGATGGCCTACAACGTGCTCAAGACCATCGTCGGCAAGCGTGCCGTGGATGCGCCGATCCCGGCCAGCATCCCTGCCTCTGCCCACTGATCAATCCAGGATAGAAAGATGTCCGACAAACAACGCTTCTTTTCCCATGAAACGCTGGAAAAGAACATCGGCTGGCTGATCATCTGCACGATCCTCGTGGTCAGCATCGCGGGTCTGGTCCAGATCGTGCCGCTGTTCTTCCAGCACTCCACCACCGAGCCGGATCCGGGCATCACGCCGTATTCGCCGCTGCGGCTGATGGGGCGCGATATCTATATCCGCGAAGGCTGCGTCGGCTGCCACTCGCAGCAGGTGCGCACGCTGCAGGCCGAGACCGAGCGCTATGGCCATTTCTCCACGGCGGGCGAATCGGTCTACGACCATCCGTTCCTGTGGGGCTCCAAGCGTACCGGTCCCGACCTGGCCCGCGTGGGCGGGCGCTACTCGGATGACTGGCAGCGCATCCACCTGCGCAATCCGCGCGACGTGGTGCCGGAATCGGTGATGCCGTCGTACCCGTGGCTGGAAAAGGCCGAGCTGCCCACCAACGATATCCAGTCCCGCATGCGCGCGCTGGTCCGGCTGGGCGTGCCGTACACCGACGCCGAGATCGCCAAGGCACCGGACGAGCTCAAGGGCAAGACGGAAGAGGACGCGCTGGTTGCCTACCTGCAGGGCCTGGGCACCAACCGCCGCAACGTCCGCGTGGATTCCGCCGCGGCCGCGGCACCCAAGGAGTAAGCCATGGCCTTGATCACTGCCATTGCGACCGTCGTGTCGATGGTCGTCTTCCTGGGGATCTGCTGGTGGGCCTGGTCTGCCGGTCGGCAGGCCGCCAACCGGGAATCCGCCATGCTGCCGTTCGCGCTGCCTGACGAAACCACGACAACATCGAGCCGGAACACCTAGTCATGAGCGATTTCATTTCCGAATTCTGGAGTTATTACATTGCCGGCATCGCGCTCATCGGCATCGTCTGGTGCGTGTGGCTGCTGTTCTCGCAACGCAAGATCACCAAGACTGCCGGTGGCGCCGAGGATACCGGGCACGTCTGGGACGGTGACCTGCGCGAGCTGAACAACCCGCTGCCGCGCTGGTGGATGTGGATGTTCCTGCTGGCCTGCATCTTCAGCCTGGCCTACCTGGTGCTGTACCCGGGCCTCGGCTCGTACGCCGGCGTACTGAAGTTCTCCACGCAGGGCGAACTGGCGGCGCACCGCGCGGCGCAGGAGCAGATGCAGAACGAGATCTACGCCAGGTACCTGAAGATGGACGTCAAACAGGTGGCGGCGGACCCGCAGGCGCGCGAGATCGGCCAGCGCCTGTTCCTGAACTACTGCGCGCAGTGCCATGGCTCGGACGCGCGCGGCAGCCGCGGCTTCCCGAACCTGACCGACAATGACTGGCTGTATGGCGGCGAGCCGGAAACGATCCAGCAGACCATCGCCAAGGGCCGCAATGGCGTGATGCCGCCGTTCGCCGCCAGCATTGACGCCAAGCAGGCGGGCGATGTGGCGCAGTACGTGCGTTCGCTGTCCGGGCTGTCGTCGGATCCGATCCGCGCATCGCGTGGCGAGGGCACCTTCAAGACAACCTGCGTGGCCTGCCACGGCTCCGGCGGCAAGGGCAACCAGGCACTCGGTGCGCCGAACCTGTCCGACAACGTCTGGCTCTATGGCAGCTCGGAAGCCAGCATCGTCGATGCCATCCAGAAGGGCCATAACAGCCATATGCCGGCGCATGAGGAAATCCTGACGCCTGAACGCATTCGCATGCTGACGGCCTATGTCTGGGGTTTGTCCAATACCGGGGGCGGAGCCGGGCAATGACCGACGACTCATGTGAGCGGGCGCTGGTGGCTCGCGGGAGAGCATGCTCATGAACGCACCCGGGACTGAGGAAAGGGCCCGGGCGGCCGACCTGCAACGGTCGGCCGCTGCGCCGGGCGAGACCTCTGACGAAACGCTCTACGAGGTCCGCCGCAAGATCTATCCGCGCTCGGTGACGGGCGCCTTCTCCAGTTGGCGGGTCTGGATGGTGATCCTGACCCAGTTGATCTACTATGGCACGCCCTGGCTCCAATGGAATGGCCGCCAGGCCGTGCTGTTCGACCTTGGCGAGCGCAAGTTCTATATTTTCGGGCTGGTGCTGTGGCCGCAGGACGTCATCTACCTGGCGGTGCTGCTGGTCATCTCCGCGCTCGCGCTGTTCCTGTTCACGGCGATCGCGGGCCGGTTGTTCTGCGGATACGCGTGTCCGCAGACGGTCTACACCGAGATCTTCATGTGGATCGAGCGGCGGGTCGAAGGCGACCGCATCGCACGCATCCGCCTCGATGGCGATCCGTGGAGCCTGCGCAAGTTTCGCATCAAAGCCACCAAGCACTTCCTGTGGGTGCTGATCGCGCTCTGGACCGGCTTCACCTTTATCGGCTACTTCGCCCCGGTCCGCGAACTTGGCGGCGAGGTGCTGGCCCTGTCGCTGGGGCCGTGGCAGGCGTTCTGGATGCTGTTCTATGCGTTCGCAACCTGGGGCAACGCGGGCTTCATGCGCGAGCAGGTGTGCAAGTACATGTGCCCGTATGCGCGTTTCCAGAGCGTGATGGTGGACCGCGATACCTATGTCGTGACCTACGACGTCGGGCGCGGCGAGCCGCGCGGCAGCCGCTCGCGCAAGACTGACCACCACAAGGCGGGCCTGGGCGATTGCGTCAACTGCAGCATCTGCGTGCAGGTGTGTCCGACGGGCATCGATATCCGCGATGGCCTGCAGTATGAATGCATCGGCTGCGGCGCGTGTATCGACGCGTGCAACCAGGTGATGGACAAGATGGACTACCCGCGCGGCCTGATCCGGTACACCTCGGAGAACGCGATGCGCAAGGGCTTGTCCGCCGTGGCGTCGCGCAAGCGGCTGCTGCGTCCGCGCGTGATCATCTATTCAGTGGTCTGGGTCGCGCTGCTGGCCGGGTTCCTCGCGTCGATCGCGCTGCGCACGCCGTTGAAGGTCGACATCATCCGCGACCGCGGCGCGCTCGGCCGGGAAGTGGAAGGGCGCTGGATCGAGAATGTCTATCGCCTGCAGCTGATCAACACGACTGAAGCGCCGATGCAGATCCGTGTGAGCGCCGACAGCGACGAGCTGAAGAACCTGACGGTGGAGTACGACAAGCAGGCGGAATCGCTGGCGCCGACCTCCAACCGGTTGCTGCCGATCCGCATTCGCGTGCCGGTCGAGGCCGCGGCGCAGGGCACGCACAAGATCAGCGTGACAGTAACGAGCGAAGGCACGGGGCGGGGGCATGCCGAAATCCGGCAATCCACCAGTTTTATCGTGCCGCGCGATTTGTGAAGCTAGGGGACTCGGACGTAGTCGCCAAGATGAAGGGGGCAAGATGAGTCAGCAAGGGAATCCGTGGTGGAAGGAACCGTGGCCGTGGCTGCTGATGAGCGGTCCGCTGGTGGCCATGGTGGCGTGCGGCGTGACGATCTGGCTGGCGTCAACGCACCCCGACATGCCCGTGCAGGGTGTGGCGCGCCATGGCCTGGTGGTGGAGAAGGCCGCGGCCACGACGCCCAAGACTGCACCTGCGAGGCAGCCATGAGGTTGCGCTGGCTGATGTGGGTACTTTGGCCGGGGTTCCTGATGGCCGGCCTGGCGACTGCGACGGTCTTTTCCGTGGTGGATCCGGGCGAGCTGAACTTCTTCGGGCATCCGATCGAAGCGTCGCGCGAATCGGTCTACACCATCGGCTTCCTGGTCGCATGGGTGTTCTGCGCGCTGTCCAGCGGGCTGACGCTCTACACCATGCCGACGAGGCTCAGCGACACCGACGAACTGGAGTGAGGTTGGCGCTGCCATCGCCGCATGCGGCGATGGCAGCGTGGCAGTGGCTCAGCAGGAACGGCTGTAGAGTTGCTTGATGCCGTCGATGTCGACCAGCTTGACGTGGCGCTGGCGGATCTGGATCAGGCCGGCTTCGGCAAAGCGGGAGAACAGGCGGCTGACGGTTTCCAGCTTCAGCCCGAGGTAGCTGCCGATCTCTTCGCGGCTCATGCGCATCACGAACTCGGAAGCAGAATACCCGCGTGCCGACAGCCGCTCCGACAGGTTGATCAGGAAGGCGGCAAGGCGTTCCTCGGCGCGCATCGAACCGAGCGTGACCAGCATCAGCTGGTCGTGCGTGATCTCCTTGCCCATCAGGCGCAGGAACTGCTGCTGCAGCGATGGCAGGTCTGACGACAGCGATTGCAGATCGTTCATGCGGACCACGCACACCTCGGTATCTTCCAGCGCGGCGGCATCGGAGGCGTGCTGCATCTCGCCCAGTCCGTCAAGCCCGACGATTTCACCGGGCAGATGGAAACCGGTAATCTGCGAGCGGCCGTCTTCGGTGGTGACGTGGGTCTTGAGCGTACCGAAGCGGATGGCATAGACGGCGGTGAGCGGGTCGCCCATGCGATACAGGGTTTCACCCTTGTGCACGCGAATGCGCTCTTGCACCAGCGTGTCCATCTTGGCGAGGTCTTGCTGCGACATGCCAACCGGAAGGCACAGCTGCCCCATCGCACACGTGGAGCAACGGGGCGACATCTCGGTAACGGGAATGGAGGTGAGCAATTGGAACCTGCTAGAAATGGCAGCGAGGGCGCGATTAGGACATTTTACCGTGCGATGTGATGCGGCAGGGAGACAGAATTGACATTTGCGGTGCTGATCAGCGTTTTCCTGCTGGCTTTGCTCGGCGGCGTCCACTGTGCCGCGATGTGCGGTGGCGTGGCCCTCGCGGCGGAACAACGGCGCGGAATGCCTGCGACGGTCAGTCTGGTGCGCAGCCGCGCCGGCTGGCTTGTCGAGTTGTTGGTGATGCACATGGGCAGGATCTCGACTTATATGCTGCTGGGCGCGGCCCTTGGCGCCGCCGGCGCTTCGGCATGGAAGCAGGATTATCTGCCGGTGCAGCGCTGGCTGTTCGGAGTGGGCAGCCTGATGCTGCTGTGGTCCGGCTGGCGCCTGCTGCGCGGCAGTACCTTTACCGTGAACTGGCTGGAACGGCTGGCAGCGCGCGGCAGTGCCGCCGTGGCGCGGCGGCTGGGCCGCCTGGCCGGCGGCATGCCGGCATTCGTGCGGGCGCGCGGCGGGTTGGCGCGGCGCTATGGGGTGGGGCTGGCCTGGGGGCTGGTTCCCTGCGGCATGGTCTATGGCGCGCTGACGCTGGCGCTGCTGGCGGGCAACGCGGGCTCCGGGGCGCTGGTCATGGGGGTTTTCGGGCTCGGCACGCTGCCGAATCTGCTGGTCTTGTCCGGGCTGTCGGGCTATCTGCGGCTGTTGTCGCGGCGTCGCGGCGTGCGGCTGGGGGCAGGCCTCGCGGTGATGGCGTTTGGCGGCCTTGGCATTGCGCGAGCGGTGCTGCTGCCACATTCGCTGGCCGAGCAGGGGTTCTGTCTGGTGTTTTGATGCTGTCTGGGACTGTTCTGAGGCGTTGGCGCCGCATGGACAACGGATGATGGTTGCAGGCAGAGGCGGGAATGCCATACAATCGCCAACATTGCGGTATCGCGCGGAGTCAGACAGGCCGCGGTAAGCAGTGGCGAGCAGCGCCAGGCGGCCTTCATACCAGAAGGCGCGCTCAGGACAAGGGAAGCGGAAGGTTTTCGATGCCCGTCCCGCCCCCGCGGTCCATCCGGTTCAAAAGATCTGGTTCAAAAGTCCGGCTGGCCCCGTGGTGTTGTAGATGCCGGCCTTGCTCCCGATATCCGTTTTTTTCTTGCGTCCGAGGCGTTCAGTTCGCTGACAGCGACGTCCGTTGTGTGCGGATGCGCGACGCAAGAGGTTCGCTGGCCGGTCCATGACGGTATGCGGACGATCTCCTGTCGGAACGACCCGGCAACTCGATGCAAAGAAAGGGAAGTGCACGGCTTGGATGCAGCAGGTATCCGGCTCGCTGCGCAATGAGATGGCGGTGGCTTTCGCACCGCTGTATCCAAAATCTCCGGTGCCCCGGATCCGTCCGGGAGCAGGTGCAAAGACAGGCTGCACACCATCAACATGAATACCCAAGAGGCGAAGGTCGTCCTCGAGACGGCGCTGATCTGCGCGCAGGAACCGTTGCGCGTCAATGATCTGCGGCGACTGTTTGACGACGACGTCGGCGCAGACACCATCCGCGTGCTGCTCGAGGAACTGCGCCAGGACTGGCGGCCGCGCGGCGTGGAACTGGTGGCGCTGGCCAGCGGCTGGCGCTTCCAGAGCCGGCCGGAAATGCGGGAATACCTCGACCGCCTGAATCCGGAAAAGCCGCCGAAGTATTCGCGCGCCGTGATGGAAACCCTGGCGATCATTGCCTATCGCCAGCCCGTGACCCGGGGCGATATCGAGGAAATCCGGGGCGTGACCGTCAGCACGGAAGTCATCAAGAAGCTGGAGGACCGCAGCTGGATCGAGGTGATCGGCCACCGCGACGTGCCCGGCCGGCCCGCGCTGTATGCCACCACCAAGGCGTTCCTGGACGACCTTGGCCTGCGCACGCTGGACGAACTGCCGCCGCTGGAAGACGCCCAGGCACAGGCGCAGGCAACCTTGCTGGAGCAGCAGGCGATCAATTTTGAAGACCTGGCGGCGAACAAGCCGGCCAGTGCCGACGAAGAAGCTTTTGCCGAGCCGGCCACCCCGGCGGCGGCCGAAGCGTCTGGCGAGAATCAAGCCGACGAGGCCAGTCCGATGGACGAAGGCGCCAATGGCTTCGACGTGCGGCCGCTGCAACCGGCGGCTGACGAGGCTGATTCGAACGATTCCACCGAACCAGCCGCACCCAATCCGGACGGGGCGCGGGGCGAACTGCCCGACGACGGCATTCCGCCGCACCCGAGCGAGCACGACGAGCGCGTGCCGAACTGAACAACATGCAACATCCGATAGTGAATATCTTGTCTGATTCCGTTGAGCAAGACGCCCGCAACGCGGGCGCATCCGCCGACACCGGCGCCGCAGAACCCGGATCGGGCAGCGAAGCCGCGCCCCGCCGCAAGGGGCTGCGCCGCGGGCTGAGGAACCTGGTGGCATCGCGCCGCCAGGCGCAGGACCGCACCGAGGGTGCCGAAGGCGCCAGCGCCGGCGGCCAGGGCGAAGCCGGTGAGCCGGGTGCCGCACAGGCGGCGGGCGGCGCGCGTGGTGGCCAGCGAGGCCGCGGCAAGCGCAAGACGGGGCAGGGTGAAGGCGGCCAGGGCAACCAGGGCGGCCAGGGCAGCAGCAAGGCAGACAAGGTGGACCGCGCGGCCAGGGCCGAAGGCACCGACAAGCCGGAGCAGCCCGGCCGCAAGCGCAAGCCGGGCCAGCGCACCGGCAAGGCGGCAGCGCCTGGCGAGGCCCAGGGCGCCGGCGCGCGCCAGCAGGGGCGACGCAAGGAGGGCGGCAAGCCGCAGGCACCGCGCAAGGCCCCGGCCGGCGCAGACAAGACCGCGGCGGGCAGCGAAGACCTGTTCCGCTTCGTGATCTCCGAGCAGTACGACAGCGAAGACACCGTGATCCCGCGCACCAAGGCCAAGCCGGTGCGCGAGCTGTCGGCTGACGACGACGCGCCCAAGCTGCACAAGGTGCTGGCCGAGGGCGGGCTGGGCTCGCGCCGCGAGATGGAAGAGCTGATCCTGCAGGGCCGGGTCTCGGTCAACGGATTGCCGGCGCACATCGGCCAGCGCATCCTGCCGGCCGACCAGGTTCGCGTGAACGGCAAGCTGATCCACCGCAAGGTGTCGACCAAGCCGCCGCGCGTGCTGCTGTACCACAAGCCCGCCGGCGAGATCGTCAGTCAGTCCGATCCGGAAGGCCGTCCGACCGTGTTCGACAGCCTGCCGCGCATCAAGACCGGCAAGTGGGTCGCGGTGGGCCGCCTGGACTTCAACACCGAAGGCCTGCTGATCTTCACCACGTCGGGTGACATTGCCAACCGCTTCATGCACCCGCGCTACGGCGTGGAGCGCGAGTACGCGGTGCGCACGCTGGGCGAGCTGGCCGAAGCCGACCGCCAGCGCCTGCTGCACGGCATCAAGCTCGACGACGGCGAGGCCAACTTCCTGCGCATTGCCGACGGCGGTGGCGAAGGCGTCAACCAGTGGTACCACGTGGCCCTGACCGAAGGCCGCAACCGTGAAGTGCGCCGCATGTTCGAGGCGGTCGGCCTGACCGTGTCGCGCCTGATCCGCACCCGCTACGGCCAGTTCCTGCTGCCGCGCGGCCTCAAGCGCGGCCGCTGGCAGGAAGTGGAGCCGAATGACGTCAAGGCGCTGATGGCCGGTGTCGGCCTGAAGGTGCCCGGCAAGGGCGAGCAGGCACCCAGGGGCGCCACCAAGGTCGGCGGGCGCAAGCAGCGTACCGAAGCCGCGATTGCCGGCATGCCGATGCCCACGGGCATGGACGGCCTGCCGCGCTTCGACCAGGGCGGTGCCCGCGGCGGCAGCCGCAGCAGCCAGCCGGATCCGATGAAGACGTCAATGGGCTATATCAGCCACGGCCCGACCTTGCTGACCTCGCACGCGGCCAACCTGGGCGGCGGGCGCGGTACCGGCGCGCGCCAGGGGCGCGGTGGTGCCGGCATGGGCGGCATGGGCGGCATGGGTGGCATGCGCGGTCAAGGCGGCCAGGGCCAGGGTCAAGGCCAGGGCAAGCCGCGCCGCGGCGGTGGCGAAGCCAATGGCAATGTGATGCCGAAGGCGGCGAAGCCGGGTGGTAACCGCTCGCCGCGTGGCGGCGGCGGTGGTGGCGGTGGTGGTGGCGGCAATCGCGGTGGCAACCGCGGCGGCAACCGATAAGCGCTGATTGCGGCGCACGGCGGGCAGAATGCCCGCTGGCGCCGCGTGCAGTGTGCGGAAATGTCTGGCTTTTGCCTTTTCGACATAATCCGCGTATAATTCAAGTCTATTCAAAAAGCCATCCTCGTCGAGGATGGGCGAATGATGGGCATTGCGCCCATTTTTTTTTGGTTCGCCCGTTTTTCGGTTCTCTCCGCTGGGGCGGGGGGATGGCGGACAGGCAGGGCTGCAGCAGGGTCGTCCCGGACGGCACCGGCGGGTTTGCCTGCCGCGGTGTTGATGGCCATTACTCGGGATAACAGTGCATCTGGCAGATTTGATCGAAACCACCCTTAGCGGCATGGGATATGAGCTGGTCGAGCTCGAGCGTGCCCCGGCTGGATTGCTGCGTGTCTATATCGATCAGCCTGAAACCGGCATTGCCATCGAGGATTGTGAAAAGGTGAGCCGCCAGCTCACCCACGTGTTCACGGTCGAGAACGTCGACTACGAACGCCTCGAGGTCTCGTCGCCCGGACTGGACCGGCCGCTGAAGAAGCTGGCCGATTTCATCCGCTTTGCCGGCGAGGAGGTGCGCGTGACGCTGCGCCTGCCCGTCAACGGACAGAAGAACTTCACAGGCATCCTGCGCGAGCCCACCGGCGCGGCGGGCGAGGAGAAGATTGGCCTGGAGTTCGAGGGCAAAGATGGCCCGGCGCTGCTGGAATTTGCCGTATCCGATGTCGACAAGGCACGCCTGGTGCCGGTGATCGACTTCAAAGGAAATCAAAGAAAAGGGAACAAGCAATGAGCCGCGAAGTTCTGTTGCTCGTCGATGCGCTTGCGCGTGAGAAGAACGTCGACAAGGATGTGGTATTCGGTGCCCTGGAGGCGGCGCTCGCCTCGGCCACCAAGAAGCGTTTCGAGGAAGACGTGGATATCCGTGTCGCGATCGATCGCGAGTCGGGCGAGCATGAAACCTTCCGCCGCTGGCTGGTCGTTCCCGACGAGCTGGGTCTGCAGGAACCGGACAAGCAGATCCTGCTGTTCGAGGCCCGCGAGGAAAACCCCAGCATTGAGCTGGACGACTATATCGAGCAGCAGATCGAGTCGGTCGAGTTCGGCCGCATCGGCGCGCAGGCTGCCAAGCAGGTGATCCTGCAGCGCATCCGCGACGCCGAGCGCGAGCAGATCCTGAACGACTACCTGGATCGCGGCGAGAAGATCATGACCGGCACGGTCAAGCGCGCCGACAAGAAGGGCCTGATCGTCGAATCCGGACGCGTGGAAGCGCTGCTGGCCCGCGACCAGATCATCCCCAAGGAAAACCTGCGTACGGGCGACCGTGTGCGTGCATATATCCTGAATGTGGACCGCGCCGCGCGCGGCCCGCAGATCGAACTGTCGCGCACCGCGCCCGAGTTCCTGATCAAGCTCTTCGAGAACGAAGTGCCGGAAATGGAAGAGGGCCTGCTGGAGATCAAGGCGGCTGCCCGCGATCCGGGCGTGCGCGCCAAGATCGCCGTGGTCGCGCATGACAAGCGCATCGACCCGATCGGCACCTGCGTGGGCGTGCGTGGCACGCGCGTCACCGCGGTGCGCAACGAGATCGGCGGCGAGGCGGTGGACATCGTGCTGTGGTCGGAAGACCCGGCGCAATTCGTGATCGGCGCGCTGGCGCCGGCGCAAGTGCAGTCGATCGTGGTGGATGAAGAGAAGCACAGCATGGACGTGGTGGTCGACGAGGAAAACCTCGCCGTCTCCATCGGCCGCAGTGGTCAGAACGTGCGCCTGGCGTCCGAGCTGACCGGCTGGCAGATCAACATCATGACGCAGGAAGAATCGGCGCAGAAGCAGGCCGAAGAGAGCGATGTCGTGCGCAAGCTGTTCATGTCCAAGCTGGACGTGGATGAGGAAGTTGCCGACATCCTGATCGAGGAAGGCTTCTCCACGCTGGAAGAAGTGGCTTATGTCCCCATCAGTGAAATGATGGAGATCGAGGCCTTTGACGAAGACACCGTCAACGAGCTGCGCAATCGCGCGCGTGATGCGCTCCTGACGATGGAACTGGCCCGGGAAGAAAAGGTGGAAGAGGTGTCGCAGGATCTGCGCTCGCTCGACGGCCTCAACCCGGAATTGATCGGCAAGCTGGCCGAAGGCGATATCCATACGCGTGACGACCTGGCCGAACTGGCCGTGGACGAGCTGGTCGAGATGACCGGTGTCAGCGAGGAAGAAGCCAAGTCGCTGATCATGAAAGCACGGGAACATTGGTTCAACTGAGGGACACGGCCGGGCCGGCCTACAACTGGCCCGGGCGCGCTTTCCGCAACAATTTGTCCCGACGTAGAAACCAAGCATTGAAAGGGTTTGAATGGCAAGCACAACAGTTGCCCAACTGGCCGCAGAACTGAGTCGCAGCGCAGCTGCCCTGCTGGAACAATTGCAGGCGGCTGGGGTGGGCAAAGCGACGCCAGAAGACATCATCACGGAATCGGATAAGACCAGGCTGCTGGACTATCTGAAGCGCTCGCACGGCCAGGCCGACGACAGCGCCCGCAAGAAGATCACACTGACCAAGCGCGAAACCTCCGAGATCCGCCAGTCGGATGGCACCGGCAAGACCCGCACGGTCCAGGTAGAAGTGCGCAAGAAGCGCGTGCTGATCAAGCGCGACGAAGCTGCGCACGATGCCCAGGCCGACGGGGTCGAAGCGCAGGCGCCTGTCGTCGACGCTGCCGATGAGGCACACCGCGAAGCGGAAGAACGCCAGCAGGCAGAACTGCTGGCGCGCCAGGAAGCTGAAGCCAAGGCCGCCCGCGAGGCTGCCGAGCGCGAGGAAGCCGAGCGCCGCGCCCGCCAGGAAGCACTGGAGGCTGAACAGCGCCGCCAGGCCGAACTCGCCGCCCGCAAGGCGGAGGAAGAGGCTGCAGCATCGCTCGCCGTGACCGAGGCCCACGAAGACTCCTCGCGCAAGAAGGCTGAGGACGAGAAGGCCCGCGTCACCGCCGAACGCGCCGAGGCGCAGAAGGCTGCCGACGAGGCCAAGGCCGCCGCCGACAAGGCCCGTGCCGAGCAGGAAGTCGCGGCCCGCAAGCGCCGCGAGGCTGCAGAAGCCGAGGCCCGTGCGATCCAGCAGATGCTGAACGCACCGGCACGCGTGCTGAAGGCGCCGTCCGAGCGCAAGGCCGAGGAAAAGAAGGCCGAGCAGACCGGTACGCTGCACAAGCCGGTCAAGCCGGCCGGTGCGACCACGGAAGCGAAGAAAGACGACAAGAAGCCGGCCACCACGACCACGACCACGACCACGGCGACCGCCGACAAGAAGGGCAAGGTCGTGAAGGCGGGCTGGCAGGACGACAGCAGCCGCAAGAAGGGCAGCGGCCTGAAGACCCGCGGCGATACGTCGGGTGGCGTGGGCGGTTGGCGCGGTGGCCCGCGTGGCCGTGGCGGCAGGCAGCAGCATGACGACAGCCGCAGCAGCTTCCAGGCGCCGACCGAGCCGGTCGTGCGTGAAGTGCACGTGCCGGAAACCGTCTCCGTGGCCGACCTGGCGCACAAGATGGCCGTCAAGGCATCCGAGGTCATCAAGCAGATGATGAAGCTCGGCCAGATGGTGACCATCAACCAGGTGCTGGACCAGGAAACCGCCATGATCGTGGTGGAAGAAATGGGCCACAAGGCGCATGCCGCCAAGCTGGACGATCCGGAAGCCCTGCTGGTCGTGGACGGCGAAGACCACACCGACGCCGAACTGCTGCCGCGTCCGCCGGTGGTGACGGTGATGGGTCACGTCGACCACGGTAAGACCTCGCTGCTGGATTACATCCGCCGCACCAAGGTGGCCGCGGGCGAAGCCGGCGGCATTACGCAGCACATCGGTGCCTACCACGTGGAAACCGACCGCGGCGTGATCACCTTCCTGGACACCCCGGGTCACGAGGCCTTCACGGCCATGCGTGCCCGCGGTGCCAAGGCGACCGATATCGTGATTCTGGTGGTTGCCGCCGACGACGGCGTGATGCCGCAGACCAAGGAAGCCATTGCGCATGCCAAGGCTGCCGGTGTGCCGATCGTCGTCGCGATCAACAAGATCGACAAGCCCGATGCCAACCCGGACCGCGTCAAGCAGGAACTGGTGGCGGAGCAGGTGGTGCCGGAAGAATACGGCGGCGATTCGCCGTTCGTGCCGGTGTCCGCCAAGACCGGCGCAGGCATTGAAGACCTGCTGGAGCAGGTCTCGCTGCAGGCCGAAGTGCTGGAGCTGAAGGCACCGGTGGATGCCCCGGCCAAGGGCCTGGTGGTGGAAGCCCAGCTGGACAAGGGCAAGGGCCCGATCGCAACCATCCTGGTCAGCAGCGGCACGCTCAAGCGTGGCGATGTGGTCCTGGCTGGCAGCGCCTACGGCCGCGTGCGTGCCATGCTGGACGAGAACGGCAAGCCGACCAAGGAAGCCGGCCCGTCGATCCCGGTGGAAATCCAGGGTCTGTCGGAAGTGCCTGCCGCCGGTGAAGAAGTGCTGGTGCTGCCGGACGAGCGCAAGGCACGTGAAATCGCGCTGTTCCGCCAGGGCAAGTTCCGCGACGTGAAGCTGGCCAAGCAACAGGCCGCCAAGCTCGAGAACATGCTTGAGCAGATGGCCGAAGGCGAAGTCCAGACGCTGCCGTTGATCGTCAAGGCCGACGTGCAGGGTTCGCAGGAAGCGCTGGTGCAGTCGCTGCAGAAGCTGTCGACCGCCGAAGTGCGCGTGCAGATCGTGCACGGCGGCGTGGGTGGCATCTCCGAATCCGACGTCAACCTGGCGACGGCTTCGAAGGCGGTCATCATCGGCTTCAACGTGCGTGCCGACGCTGGTGCGCGCAAGCTGGCCGAGCACAACGGCATCGATATCCGCTACTACAACATCATTTACGATGCGGTAGACGAGATCAAGGCGGCGATGTCGGGCATGCTGGCGCCGGAGAAGCGCGAAACCACCATCGGCCAGGTCGAGGTGCGCCAGGTGTTCCGCGTGCCGAAGATCGGTGCGGTGGCCGGCTGTATGGTTACCGACGGCCTGGTCAAGCGCAACTCGCTGGTGCGCGTGCTGCGCAACAACGTGGTCATCCACGACGGCGAGCTGGATTCGCTCAAGCGCTTCAAGGACGACGTCAAGGAAGTCAAGCAAGGCTTCGAGTGCGGTTTGTCGATCAAGAACTTCAACGATGTTCAGGAAGGCGACCAGCTCGAGGTGTACGAAATCACAGAGGTGGCGCGTACGCTGTAAGGCGTCGCAAGCAACGGCAGGCTTCGGCCTGCCGTTGTCATCTCGACTAGACGTAACTGAATGGCCAAGAAAGGCAATATCTCCTCCCGCAATCTCCGCATCTCCGACCAGATCCAGAAGGACCTGGCCGAGATGATCCAGCGCGAACTGCGCGACCCGCGCCTCGGCCTGGTCACGCTGCAGTCGGTCACGCTGACGCCCGACTATGCGCACGCCAAGGTGTATTTCACCGTGCTGGGCGCCGAAGCCGCCGAAGCGGAAGCCATCCTGAATGAAAAGTCAGGCTACCTGCACTCGCTGCTGTACAAGCGCCTGCATATCCATACCGTGCCGACGCTGCGCTTTTTCCACGACACTTCGGTCGAACACGCGATCGAGATGTCCAAGCTGATCAACGAAGCGAACGCCACGCGTTCGAAAGACGACTGATGCCGGCACCCATGCCGCCTGGCATGGGCTAGCTTGCTGCGGCCTCCATTCGCGCCGCATCGTCGCCTTCAGCTTCCTCCCGCTTTCTCCCGATGACCGATTCCAACGCCAACCGTCCGCCGCGTCTGCCGCGTCGCGAGGTCCATGGTGTGCTGCTGCTCGACAAGCCGCTGGGCCTGTCGTCCAACGACGCACTGGTGCGCGCCAAGCGTCTCCTGCGTGCAACCAAGGCCGGGCATACCGGCACGCTGGACCCGCTTGCCACCGGGCTGCTGCCGCTGTGCTTCGGCGAGGCCACCAAGTTCTCGCAGGACCTGCTGG
Organism: Cupriavidus lacunae; assembly: GCF_003353055.1. GTDB lineage: Bacteria > Pseudomonadota > Gammaproteobacteria > Burkholderiales > Burkholderiaceae > Cupriavidus > Cupriavidus lacunae. The sequence goes on along the minus strand of NZ_QKWJ01000007.1, from coordinate 84,818 downwards.
AGGCGGACAAGACCTATGACGCCGAAGTGCGCCTGGGCGCGCGCTCGAGCACCGGTGACGCCGAAGGCGAGTTGCTTGACGTGCGCGAGGTCACCTGCGACCGCGCCGCGGTGGAGCGGGCGCTTGCAGGTTTCCTGGGCGAGATCGAGCAGGTGCCGCCGATGCATTCGGCGCTGAAGAAGGATGGCCGTCCGTTGTACGAATACGCGCGTGCCGGCCAGACCGTTGAGCGCGCGGCGCGCCGCGTCACCATCCATGCGATCGCGCTGCTGGACTGTGCCTTGCCCGATGCCCCGTCGTTCACGATGCGGGTGACATGCAGCAAGGGCACCTATATCCGCACGCTGGCCGAGGACATCGGCGAAGCGCTGGGCTGTGGCGCGCACCTGACCGGACTGCGCCGGATCGCCGTGGGCGACCTGACGCTGGACGGCGCGGTGACGCTGGCACAGATCGAACAGCAGGATGACCTGCAACGTCCGGCCATGCTGGCCCCGGTGGATGCGTTGCTGCAGAAATGCGTGCCCGTGCATCTGGATGATGCCGCGGCAGGGCGTTTCCTGCAGGGCCAGCGCATTGCCCAGCGCGACCTGCCGGCCGGCACCCAACTGGCCGAGGATGCGCTGGCGCGCGTCTACGCCGGCGCGCCAGCGCGCCTGCTGGGCGTGGCGCGCATGCGCGAAGGCGCGTTGCGGCCGGAGCGGCTGGTCAAGCTGTAACTTGCGCAAGGGGCGCAAGCGCGCGCCCCGTCGGCAACTACTCGAGCGTGACCTTGGCCGTCTTGATGACGTCGGCCCACATCTTCCGGTCCTGAGCGAGGAACCCGGCGAAATGCTCCGGGGTATCGCCCACGGGTTCGGAGCCGAATTCCGCCATCTTCTTCCTGACTTCCGGGTTCGCCAGCGCCTTGATCAGCGCCTGGTTGTAGCGTGCCACGATCGCCTTCGGCAGGTCCTTTGGCCCGAAGATGCCCTGCCAGGTCGGCATGTTGAAGTCCTTCAGGCCGCTCTCGGCAAGCGTCGGCACTTCCGGCAACAAGGGCGAACGCTTGCTGCTGGTGACGGCCAGGGCCTTGACCTTGCCGGTCTTGGCCAGCGTTGCCGCGGTGGTGATGTTGTCGACCGTCATGGCGATATGGCCGCCCATCAGGTCGGTGATCACCGGGGTGGCGCCCTTGTACGGCGCATGAACCATGTCGATGCCAAGGCGGTGCAGCATGGTCTCTGCAATCAGGTGATTCGACGTGCCGACGCCGGCGGTGCCGTAGGTGACCTGCGGCGTCTTTTTGACGTAGGCGACGAAGTCGGCCATGGTCTTGACCGGCAGGGCCGGATTGACGATCACGACATTCGGCTGCGTGGCCAGCATGGCGACGGGCGTGAAATCATCCACCTTGTACGGCGTGCCCTTGGAGTTGAGCAGGTGCGTCACCGTCATCGCGCCGGCTGCGCCCATGCCGATGGTGTAGCCGTCGGCCGGTGCCTTGGCCAGCTTGTCGGCGGCGATATTGCCGCCCGCGCCCGGCACGTTCTCCACCACGATCGGCACCCCCAGGCTTTCCGACAGCGGCGCCTGCACCAGGCGCGCCAGCAGATCAGCCGAGCCGCCGGGTGCAAAGCCCACCAGCAGGCGCACCGGCTTGGTCGGCTTCCACTCCTGCGCCTGCGCGCCCGGGATCACCGCCGCGCCCACGCTCATCCACATCATGCCGCGCACCAGCGGCACCATCCACTTCGCTACCTTTTCCATTATGACTTCCACCCCAGCTGTGTCATGGACAATCTGTCAGCGGGCTTGCCCTTACCCGAAAATGCATGCGCTTCTTGCCCTGATTCAGGCGGCGGCACCAGCCAGCACCTGACGCAGCAGCGTTGCCACCATGCGGTTGGAGAGCAGCACCGGGGCGCCGGCATGGCGCGCCACCTCGGCCCGCATGGCTTCGGTGTAGCCCATGCAGTGCATCACCACCAGGTCGCAGCCGCGCAGCGTCTCGCCTGCCTGCGCGAAGCGATCGGTGCTTGCGTCGGTGTAGGGCGAGGCATGCGTGACGCGCAGTTCGCAGGGCACGGGCTGGATCAGATGGAAGCCGCTCACCTGGGCCTCCAGCGGCAACACGATGCCGAGCCGCTTGCAGCCCTGTGCCAGCGCCACGGTCAGGTGGTCCACCACCTGCTGCGGTTCGATGACCAGCGTGCGCATCGGCGGCAGCGCGGTGCCGGTGCATAGTGGCACCAGTGCATCGAAGCGGCCGTCGTCCAGCGAGGTCATCAGCCGGGCCAGCATGGCTTCGGCCACCGGCTTGCCCATCACCGCCTGCGTGCCGTCACGCAGGCGGCTGGCGAACCGGTATTCGCCGGGCGCGGGCGCCAGCGCGGCAATGTCTTCGCGGTTCAGCGCATCCAGGATGCCGAACTCTTCCACCGTCGCCGCCAGGCCCAGGTCGTCAACCATCTGCGGGACTATGTCGGTCCTGGGCGCCTGCCCGATGGTGACGAAGGCCACGCGCGGCTGGCGTGGGGCGGCGGCGCTCATGCCTCGGCTCCCACGGTCTGCAGGTGCGCCAATGAGCCATAGCGGCGCTGCAGCTCGGCCCACTCGGCTGCATCGTAGAAGTCGCACTGGCCCTGGCCGAACTGCTTTGCGACCTCGATGCAGAAGCGCGTCGCCACGTCGATGTCGAAGGCGTTGGTGACGCCGGTTGCGCACCCCGGCACCGTGGTCTGCGCGGTCAGCGCCACGCCTACGACCGGGGCAGGGGTCACGATGGCGGGCTGCATGATCGAATTGACATGCCACAGACCGTTCTCGTACGGCGTGATGTCCTGGGTGGTCAACGGCAACACCATCGGCAGTTCGCCACTGACCCATCCCATCAGGTCCAGCATCCGCTCCGGCAGGCGCAGCAGCCAGCCTTCCTTGGCCACCGGCGTCAGCGCCACGCCGCGGCGGTTGACGAAGCGGTTGCCGCGCGTGGTGTCAACCGACAGGATCGCCGCCATGCGCGGGTGCACCTCGTGCGACATCATCGTGCGCATCGCAAAGGGCGATTTCATCATTGGCACCGGCTGGTGCGGCCGCGTGGCGGCGTGTGGGCAGATGTGGGTATGGATGCGCACAGGACCGGCCAGCACGTCACCGCCGGCGGCCATGTCGGCCAGCTTCAGGGCGGTGGCGACCGCCACGATGGCGCCGTCGGCATCGGACACCAGGCCCGTCACGGCAGGGCGCGCACCGACGCCGCCCAGCCGGCCCACCACGCCCAGCGCGGGCGCATCCGGGTTCTGCCCGGGGACCGTGCAGGCGAGGAAATCCGTGTAGAGGCCGTTCTCTTCCACGCGCGTGACGGTGACATCGTCCACGCCGCGCGCACGCAGCAGCGAGGCGACGGCTTCGCCGTCGACATTCGCTGCCGACAGCAGCTCGATCGATTCAATAACCTGCTTGATTGACATCTTGATTCACTTCCTGGGGCTGGGGGGGCCGTACGCCGGGGCTCAGGCCGGCAGATTCAGCGCGGCAGCGACAGCGCGCCGGGCTGGACGTCGGTAATGTCCGCGCCCTTGAACCATCGCGCGGCATGGGCACCACCCATCTCGATGCGATCATTCGAGATGCGCAGCCAGTTGCCTTCGGGCAGGCCCAGCACTGGCATTTCTGGCTTCAGCACGGTGAATTCGGCAAGGCGCTGGTCGCGCGTTTCGCCGCGGAAGCCGGGCACCACAAGGTTGAAGTAGTGTGGATTGATCTGGAACGGGACCAGTGCGAGTGCATCCAGGCCGCCGGGATCGGCCACCGGCATGTCGTTGGTGGTGCTGATGGTCGGGCAGGCCAGGTTGGCGCCGGCGCTCCAGCCGATATAGCGCGCCGCACCCGATCGCACCTGTGCCGCGATGGCCGCCAGCAAGCCGCGCTCGCGCAGGCACTGCAGCAAGCGGAAGGTGTTGCCGCCGCCAACGACGATCAGTTCGGCCGCATCGATGGCGCGCGCGGCCTCGGCCGGCTCGGCCAGCCGGTGCAGTGATTGCACCGCGATGCCGGTCGGCGCGAAGGCGTCGCGGACCAGGGTTTCGTATGTGTCCCAGTCGCGTGTGACGCCGGCGAAAGGGATGAAGCAGGCAGTCTTGCGCCCATCGGCCAGTTCGCGGATCGCCGCCTGGGCGTGGACCAGGTAGCCGGCATCGCTGCTGGAGTTGCTGAGTAACAGGAGTTCCATGGGTACTTTCGGCGGTGTCTAGTTAAGCGAGGCGGCGTCAAGCCAGAGCGGGTCGCCGAGGCGCTGTCCCGCCGGTGCTACGGCTTGCACCAGCGTTTCGCGCAGCGCCCGGGCCTGGGCCTGGCTGACCTGCATCGCGGTGAACGACAGGCACAGCCCGCGCACGTCCCCCGAGAGCGGGTCTGCCAGCGTGGTGGCGACGGCGCCGATGCCGGGCATGCCTTCGTTCACGGCGATGGCGCTGCGCTCGCTGCGGGCCGTGGCCACGCGTTCGCGCAATTCGGTGACGGTGGCGGGACAGCCGGCGGGCGCATCCGGCAGCTTGCGGGCACCGGCGTAGCGCGCGCTGAATTCAGTCTCGGGCAGGCGCGACAGCAGGACCCGGCCCATTGCCGTGGTGAAGGCCGGTCGGCGTGCGCCGGGCGGCGACAGCACCTGCACCGGGTTGCTGCCGTTCAGGCGTTGCAGCACGACGGTGTCGGTGCCGTCGAGCATCGACAGGTAGGCAGTGAAGCCCGTGGCATCGGACAACGTCGCCAGGATCTCGCGGCATTGCTCGTCGAAGGGATGCGCCTGCGTTGCCGCCTGCGCCGCGCGGATCACCAGGGTGCCGGGGCGATATCGCCGCGTGGACGGCTGCAATTCCAGCAGGCGGTAGCGCACCATCTGGGCGAGCAGGCGCGAGGCCGAGCTCTTGGCCAGGCCCAGTTCGTCCAGGACATCGTTGAAAGTGATTTCGTGCCGGTCATGCCCGAACATGTCCAGCACGCTTTCCACGCCTTCAAGAATGCTCACTTCTTCACTCCGGGATTCACCTTGTACTGATTTTCTAAGGTTCCATTTTTCGGAACCATGGTTCCGGAATTCGGTTTGCAAATATTAGAGCGAGGAAGGCAGGAGCACAAGGGGTATTCCCCCGCGCAGCAACCGGGAGCGAGGCAAAAAAAGGTTCATCGCCGATTTGCGGGGTGGCTGAGGGTCGCAGAATGACCCTTCTGCGCCATTCGACTGCGCGAGGCCGAAGGGCTGATTCTGTCCGCATTTGGGACATTCAGGCTTACAGCGCGCACCGCTACGGCCAGCAGCGCCATGGCCCGGCCGGCAACCTCGGCTGCCAGTCACAACTGTAGTTCGGGCTCGCACATCAGTGGCGGCAGGGTAGTAGGCACGTAGATGCCCTGCATGTATCGCCAACCCAGGAGCGCCCGTTTCGCGCTGAAACGCAAGGAAATCGAGAACGTGCTGGCGCTGCCGTGGATCCGGCGGTGAAGTAAAGCGCCGGCGACCGGTCCGGCACCCACGGGATTGGGTGTCTTCTGATGTGGCATCAGCCGGCGTAACCGAGCCGTTCCGCGTCGGTCATGCCATCCATCCGCAGCTCATCGAACGCCGTAAGCAATGCCCGGACCTTGGGCGGCATCAGTTTCCTCGCAGGGGTCATAGCATAGACCTTCACCGGCGACGAGAGCATCGAAGGCAAAAGACGCACCAGCTCACCACGACGCATGTAATCGGCGACGAAGCTCGGCGGCAGTCTCACCACCCCCAGCCCTTCGATTGCCGATCGCACACGTATTTCCGCATTGGGTGCCCGGATGCTGGGACGAACCCTGATTCGAGCAACTTCCCTACCATTGTCGAAGACGTCCCACTGCTGGTCTTCCGCGTCCACGATGGCTGGCCAGGAATCCAGGTCTGACGGTTGCCGGGCAAGACCCAGTTTCGTGACAAGCGCCGGTGATGCGTAGAAGGCGCGGTCCATGGCGACGACTCGCTTGCTGATCAGCGAACTGTCCGGCAGTCTTGCATCGGTCTTGATGAAGGCGATGTCATATCTCTCCTCCAGCAGATCGGGCAGATCCCGGATATCGTCGATTTCAACCCGGAGCTCGGGATAATCCTTCAGTACGGATGCCAGCGCCGGCGCCAGATGGAGCCAGCCTGTTTCGTATGGCGCAGCGATTCGCAGCGTACCGGACACCTCGTGTTGACTGGATCTTGCCGCGCTTTCGACCTCGCGAAGCTGGCTAAACAACGGCGCAACACGCGCGTAAAGTAGCTCACCAAATTCCGTGACGCGCACCTTTCGCGTTGTGCGATCTAGCAATCGGCTACCAAGTCGCGCCTCCAGTCGCGCCAGCGACGAACTGACCGAAGACTTGGGAATGCCGGCACGATCGCCTGCCGCTGTTAAGCTTCCAGTCTCTACGATCCGGCAAAAGTTCTCCCAGTCACGCCAGTCCGTGACGTCATCAGGTCTTTTGTACAACATGGTTCTCTACCGCAAGATACTACCGATGAATGAGGCTAGACCGCCGCTTTGCCTATTGAAGCGCCGCCATCCACGAACAATGTCTGCCCGGTGATGAACGCGGCAGGCTCGGAAAGCAGGAATTCGATCGCCGCAGCCAGTTCATCTGGCTTGCCCAGGCGACCCATCGGCACCAGGGAAAGAAAGCGCTTCTCGGCGTCACTGCCTTGGGGCGTATTGACGCGGAACATTTCCGTCTCTACGGGGCCCGGCGCGATGGCATTCACCGTGATTCCTGTCGGCGCAAGCTCAAGTGCCCAGGTCCGTGTGAAGCTGACCATGGCGCTCTTGGCCGCGGCATAAACGGAGCGGTTCGCTACACCCAGTACGACCAGGCTCGACAAATTTACGATGCGCCCCCAGCCTCGCTCCCGCATGCCGGGAAAAAGCGCCTGAACGAGCTGGACGGCTGGGCGCAGGTTCGATCGGAAGATGTCGTCCATGACATTCAGGTCGATGCTACCAAGCGGCGCAAGCTCGATGAATCCCACATTGTTGACCACGCCATCGATAGCGTGCTCGGCCTTCAGCTTCGTCAGCGTCTCTTCGGTCGCGACGGCATCGGTCAGGTCGATCGGCACCAGAATGCCGGGAAAATCGCGGTCGGCATTGCGCGCCACCCCAATCACCTTATGCCCGGCAGACGCCAGGCGATGGGACAGGGCACGGCCGATTCCCTTGCTGGCACCGGTAATCAAAAAAGTCTTCTGTGACCTGGCATTTCCAGGTTCGGTGCGGGGAGCAATATCCCTGCGCACCCTCTTTGCATCGAAAGGTACAAAACGGTTGTAAATCGATGAGCACAAAACGCAGTTGGCCCATCAAGGCACCACAACGACTGTATGGTCTGGGGTTACGCGTGCCAAAACGCAATCGAATCGGCCGCCTGAGTACCACGAGTGTTGTGGAATTCTCGACAGAAGTTTGCACAGCAATCTCCTGAAACGCAGCTACAGGCGGCATGCCTCATACGCGGCAAGCGTGATGACTTGGTGTGGTTCGGCGAACCGTCGAACCAGTACGCGTCAGGGATAGTCACCGTGCTGGGTTGGTACAACACGTCCGAAGAGGTCGGCCAGGATAGCCAGGACCAGCAGCGCGGCGCCCGTCAGAAACAGCACCCGATGATTTCCGCCCGTCGCACCATACAAGGCCGAGAATCCGTAGGCGCCAATGGCAAGCGCGACGGCTGAAATGATGCTCGCGCGCGTCCACGCGATGTTTTGGCGTGGACCATTGTGTGGCACAAGCTCATGCACGCACGCCAGCGCAAGCGGAACCATTCCCGGCGCAAACGTGCCGATCGCCAGCGTGAGGATCCCGAGGACGTAGATATTGTCGGTGATGTAGAACGCCGCCAATACGGGCAGCATGGCCGCGCAAACGGCTCTCGCGACTGCGCGAGGACGCAGGCGATCCGCCATGTAGCCATAGAGCGGGGGTCCCACGATCGCTCCCAAGCCGTATATCGCCCAGAACAGTGCGCCCTGGTCCGCGCTGCGGCCGAGCCCGCGTGTGACGAAGTCGACCAGGAATACCATCGGTGGGACGGCCGACGCCGCCATCAGCGCATATTGACCATACAGCAGGCGGACAGCGCGGCCGAATCGGACCATGTCGTGTGTCGACGTCGGGGCATGAACTCCTTTGGCCGCAAGCTTGCCTGAAGGCCACGCGAACCAGCTTGCCGCCGTGAGAAGTGCGGACACTGCGGCGAGGCCGATCCAGGTCTGCGCCAGTCCCAGCTTGAGCAGCAGCGGAATCAGCGTTCCCGAGCCGGCAATGCCCAGTCCGAGCCCCAGGAATATGGCCCCTCCCGCAGCGCCTCTACGTGCTTGGGGCACATGCGGGAGGATCGTGCCGGCCAGCAGCACCATGACCACGCCGCCCGCCACACCTGAGATGAAGCGCCAACTGAAGTACCAGAGAAAGGACAGCGGATACGCGCAGGCAACGAAAGCCAGCGAGATCAGCACCATCATCAATCGCAAGACACGCTCGTTGGTAAGCCAGTTGGCAATGCGTCTGCCGATCAGCGCGCCCAGCACGTAGCCCGCGAGATTTGCCGCCCCGAGGTAGACAACCGTCGTTGCCGGAAACCAGTGCGACTGGATCAATTCCGGGATCAGCGGCGTAAAGGCGAAGCGCGCCAGTCCGATGCTCACTAGGCTTGCGCACAAGCCGGCAAATATATAGCGCCATACGAGCCGTCGATCGATTTCTGCCGACGTCAGGCCGGCTGCGTGAGTGGACATGTCTGATTCCCTGATTGCGACTGACCAACGGCACACGTCCCCGCAGGATCGCGCACCCCTATCTTTGACACTCGTGTCATGAATAGGCGCAATCTAGGCTAGTTTGACAGTGGTGTCAATGTTGGTGTCTAATTCCCGCTACGGACGACTACGGTGCGGGAAGACAAAAAATGGTTGGAGTTCGCCAGTTCAATGAGGATGACGTGCTGGACAAAGCCTTGACGCTGTTCTGGAGCAAGGGCTACGCGAATACGACCATGCAGCAGCTTGCGGAGGCGACAGGTGTGCAGCGTGGGTCGCTCTATAACGCGTATGGCGACAAAGAGACCCTGTTCCTGCGGGCCTTCAGCCTTTACCGTGAAAAGTATGTCGGCCAGATGCGCCTGGCGCTGGGCGAGCCACGGCTACGGGAGTCGTTGCGGAAGTTCTTCGGCTTCGTCATTACGTCGATGACGAGCGGGACGCCGACGCGTGGTTGCCTCAGTACGAAAACCGCGGTGGGTTCGGAAGATCTGGACGATGCGATTCAGATCGTACTCAAGGGCCTGCTGGACGATATCGAAGCCGCTATTTTCGAACGGTTCTCACGCGCTGATGTGGAGGGGCAACTCGCGCTGCCGGCACGCCAGGCCGCTCGGTTAATCGTCACGATGACACGGGGCCTGGTCGTCATCGAGCGTATCTATCACGATGAGAAACGTATGCGCGCAACGGCGGATTCGCTGCTGACATTGTTGCTGCGGGACTGAAAGCCCACTGGCGCGCCGGCCCATGTAGTGGACAAGTTGTCCTACCCCAATGCGTGCCACTATGCATTGCAAAGCTTCATGGGCACGTAAAGGGCAGCAAGGTAGGGGGCGGCGTGGGTCTTCGGCATCGATTCTGACGGACATCAGCGTTGCAACGCGCGGAAACGGACGGAGAACGGACATCGAGAAAATTCCAGGTTGATGTCCGTTGCTGGCCGCACTCAGCCGTCGGACCATCGGCCTTCCCCGGAAATCGGAGATGAACCAAAAAAAATGGCCCCGACGAGGGGCCAAATCTTGACTACCGGCGAGGTCGGGTCAGTGCGCCGCCATCGCGTCCGCCGACCCGCCGCCACCCTTGGCCGGCCGCGTCAGCCAGACAAAGCCGATCAGCACGAAGAACAGCACCCCTGAAATCCAGAAGATATCGTTGGCACCGAGCATGGCCGCCTGCTGGGTGATATTGCGCTCGATCACGCCCATCGCCTGCGCCTGGCCCATGCCCATCTGCATCAGGTGATTGAGCTGGTCGTGGTAGACCGGGTTGTACGAGTTGACCTGTTCCACCAGTTGCGCGTGGTGCAGGGCCGAGCGGTTTTCCCAGATGGTGGTCGAGATCGACGCCCCGATGCCGCCGAAGGTGATCCGCACGAAGTTCGACAGGCCCGAGGCTGCCGGGATCTTCTCCGGCGGCTGGCCCGACAGGATGATCGATGTCAGCGGGATGAAGAACATGGCCATGGCCGCGCCCTGGATCAGCGTGGGCACCATCAGCGTCCAGGTATCCACCTGCGTGGTGAAGCCCGAGCGCATCAGGCTGACGATGCCGAAGGTGACGAAGGCCGCGGTGGCGACCCAGCGCGCGTCCATCTTCGGCAGGTTGCGCCCGATCACCGGCGACAGCAGGATCGCGAAGATCCCGACCGGCGCCATCACGATGCCCGCATCCGTCGCGGTATAGCCGACGATGGTCTGCAGCCACAGCGGCAGGATCACCAGGTTGCCGAAGAACAGCCCGTACGCCACCGAGATCGCCACCACGCCAGCGCTGAAGTTGCGGCCCTTGAACAGGCTGATGTCGACAATGGGATGCTTCTCGTAGGTTTCCCATGCCAGGAAGAACAGGAAACCGACGATTGCCACCAGTGTGAGCACCACGATCTCAGTCGAGTGGAACCAGTCCAGCTCCTTGCCCTTGTCGAGCATCAGCTGCATCGAGCCCACCCAGATCACCAGCAGCGCCAGGCCGATGCGGTCGATCGGCAGGATCTTGGTCGGCGTCTCGCGGTCTTTGTAGATGGCCCATGTGACGTAGGCCGTGATGATGCCGACCGGCACGTTGATGTAGAAGATCCACGGCCAGGTCATGTTGTCGGAGATCCAGCCGCCCAGCAACGGGCCCATGATCGGCGCCACCAGCGTGGTCATGCCCCATAGCGCCAGCGCCATGGTGCTCTTCTGCGGCGGATAGCTCGACAGCAGCAGCGACTGCGACAGCGGGATCATCGGCCCCGCCACCGCACCCTGCAGCACCCGCGCGGCCAGCAGCGTTTCCAGGTTGGGCGCGACGCCGCACAGCCACGATGCCAGCACGAACAGCAGGATCGAGGTGATGAACAGGCGCACCGCGCCGAAGCGCGTGGTCAGCCAGCCGGTCAGCGGCACCGAGATCGCATTGGCCACCGCGAACGAGGTGATGACCCAGGTGCCCTGGTTGGGCGCCACGCCCAGGTCGCCCGAAATCGCCGGGATCGACACGTTGGCGATCGACGAGTCCAGCACGTTCATGAACGTGGCCAGCGACAGGGCGATGGTGCCAATCACCAGCTTGCCGCCGGAGAGCGGCTGCGGCTGCTGCGGCGCGGCCCGCGCCGGGCCGGCGCCGGGCTGCGCGCCGTGCGCGGCGGTGGGGGAGTTCGGCATGTTCAGGTGTTGGCAGGCTTGGCGTTGGCGGCGCTGGCCGCGGGCAGGCCGGTGCTGCGGCCGCCGTTGTTGGCGGCGATAATGCGTGCGATCAGCTGGTCGGCGTCCTGCGCGACCTTGTCATAGACATCGGTCTGCATCGGCTTGGCCGGCGCGGCGGCGGCCAGGGAGGCGCCTTCCTCGCGGCGCACGTCGACCTTGACGGTCATCGACAGGCCCACGCGCAGCGGGTGGTCCGTGAGCTGCTGCGGGTCAAGCGCGATGCGCACCGGCAGGCGCTGCACCACCTTGATCCAGTTGCCGGTGGCGTTCTGCGCCGGCAGCAGCGAGAAGGCCGAGCCGGTACCGGCCGAGAAGCCGGCGACCTTGCCCTGGTATTCCACCTTGGAGCCATACACGTCGGCTTCCAGCGTGACGGGCTGGCCGATGCGCATATGCGTGATCTGCACTTCCTTGAAGTTGGCGTCGACCCAGACCTGGTCCAGCGGCACCACGGCCATCAGCGGCGCGCCGGCGGCCACGCGCTGGCCGACCTGCACCGAGCGCTTGGCGACGTAGCCGGTCACCGGCGCGGGCATCGACGAACGCGCGAAGGCCAGGTAGGCCGAGCGCAGGTTGGCGGCGGCGCGCTGCACGTTGGGGTGCTTTTCCACCGTGGTCTGGTCGGTCAGCACCTTGTTCGAGGCCAGCTGCTCGCGCGCGGCCTGCAGCGCCGACTCGGCGCCCTTGAGCGCGGACTGCGCGTGCGAGATCTCTTCATTGGAGACCGCGCCCGAGCCGGCGATCGCCTGGCGGCGGCGCAGGTCGTCGCGGGCCTTGGCCACGTCGGCTTCGCGCAGCGCCACGTTGGCGGCGAGCGAGCCGTTGTTGACATACAGCGTGCGCACTTCGCGCACGGCCTGCGCGAGCTGCGCCTCGGCCTGTTCCAGCATCACCTGCGAATCGGCGCGGTCAAGCTGGATCAGCGGCTGGCCGGCGGTGACCAGTTGCGTGTCGTCGGCGGCGATCGACACCACGGTGCCGCCCACCAGCGGCGTGACCTGGACCACGTTGCCGGCGACATAGGCGTCGTCGGTGTTTTCGAAATGCCGGGCATACAGGCCCCAGTACACGCCGTAGCCGATGCCGGCGACGACGAGCGCCGCGGTCAGCGACAGCAGCATGCGCTTGCGCTTGCCATTGTTGCTGGTGGCCGGAGTGGGTTGGGCGGGGTGCTGGGGATTGTTGGTGCCGGCCGCTTGCTGGTTGTTGCTCATGATGTTTTCTGAAGAATCTTGTCTGCGATCACTGGGTGCGCGGATCAGCCGCGGGCGCCCGCCTGTGTGTTGTCCGGTTGCTGCGCCTGGTCGTGGCCGGCGCCCTCGTGGCCTTCGGCGGGCTCCTGGTAGCCGCCGCCGAGCGCCTTCATCAGGCCCATCTGCAGGTCCAGCCGCCGTGCCTGCAGGTCGGTCGCCAGGCGGCGCTGCTGCAACACGTTGCTTTCAGCGTTGAGCACGGTCAGTTGCGTGCCCAGCCCGGCCTTGTAGCGCATGGTGGCCAGGGCGTAGGCGTGCTCGGCCAGGTCCAGGGCTTCGCGCTGGGTCTGGATCTGTTTGTCGACGCTGCGGATGCTGGTCATGGTGTCGGCGGTCTCGCGCAGCGCGTCGACCAGGGCCTGGTTGTAGTTGGCCACGGCGATGTCGTAGCCGGCGTACTTGCCCTTCAGGTTGGCGCGCAGTTGGCCGCCTTCGAAGATCGGCAGGCGGATGGTCGGGCCGATGCCGAAGGTGCGGCTGATGCCCATCAGCAGCTTGGACGGGTCCAGCGCGGCCAGGCCGGCGAACGCGGTCAGGCTGACGTCGGGCAAAAATTCCTTCTTGGCGACATTGATGTCCTTCGATGCCGCCTCCACGCGCCAGCGTGCCGCCACCAGGTCGGGCCGGCGGCCCAGCAGGCCGATGGTCAGGTTGTCGGGCAGCGTAGGCGTGGCCTGCGCCAGCAGCACCGGACGCTGGATCTGCAGGCCGCGGTCCGGGCCCTTGCCCAGCAGCGCCGCCAGCTGGTTGCGCGCCAGTGCGATTTCCTCGTCCACGCGCTGCAGGTCGGTCTGCGATGCGGCGACAGTGCCGCGCGCCTGCGTGGTCTCGACCTGGGTATCCAGGCCGGCGGCCAGGCGCTGGCGCGACAGCTCGGTCAGGTCGCGGCGCTGGGCGATGGCGCGCTCGGCCACGTCGCGCTGGGCATAGAGTGCGGCCAGGCGCGCGTAGTTGCGCGAGATCGACGTGGCCAGGATCAGGCGCGAGGCCTGGCTTTCGGCTTCGGCGGCGCGGTCGTCGGACAGGGCGGCTTCGAGCGCGTCGCGGTTCTTGCCCCAGAAGTCGAAGTCATAGGACAGGCCTACCTGCAGGCGCGACTGGTTCTGCCACGATCCGGCCAGCGGCGTGCCCTCGAACAGGTCGTTGTTGGAGAAGCGCTGGCGCAGCAGGCTGCCTTCGAACTCCAGGTGCGGATAGAGCGCGCTGCGGGTGGCATCGGCCATCGCGCGCGAGGCTTCCACGCGGGCGAACGCGGCCTGCAGGTTGGGGTTGTCCTTGACCGCCTCATCGACCAGGGCGCTCAACTGCGGGTCATTGAACTGGGCGACCCAGTCCTGCGATGGCCACTGGCCGTGCTCGCCGGGCAGGGTTTGCGAAGTTGCCATCGCGGCCGGATCGGCCACGGTCTGGGTGCTGTGCGAATTGCCGAGCGCCGCGCACCCGGCCAGCACTGCCGCGGCCATGGCGGTCAGCGCAAGCGTGCCGGCACGGCGCGCCAGCTCGCGTGAGCCGGCGGGCTGGAGAGATTGGGAAGAGAGAGCTTGTTTCATGTTGTTGCTCCGTCGCCGGAGCTATACGGTTTCTACGGGCAGATACAGTTTCCGGTTGGCCGGACAATCCGGCGTGCCGGCGGCGCGGCGCGCAGGCCCGCTACCCGCTGTTGTTATCGATGATCCGTCGTAGCATGCTGCGCAGCGCCAGGAGCTCGTCCTCGGAAAAACCGCGAAAGTGGTGAGAAAGCACCTTGCAGAAGATGGCGGGCAGTTGTTCCACCAGTTCCTGGCCCTGTGGCGTGACCGACAGGTCGACCACGCGGCGGTCGGCGTCGCGGCGGCGGCGCTCGATCAGGCCGCGCTTTTCCATGCGGCTGAGCAGGCGCGTGACCGAACCCATGTCGGTATTCAGTTCGCGGCCAAGGTCGGTGACGGTCGAGGCGCGCCCGGTGGCCAGCATCATCAGGCAACTGGCTTGTGCGTGCGTGATGTCCAGGCTGCTGACTTCCTGCTCGACCCCGTGCGCCAGCATGTTCTTGGCGCGCTGCATCAGGTAGCCGACGCTGTCGGACATCTGGTATTGGGCGGGATCGAACTGGCCGGCCGTGGATTCGGCTGGCCGATCGGGGGAAGGGAACGGTGACATCTTTGCCTTTGCAATCTTTGCTGTGGCAAATATATGTTCACGTTTAATGATGCGCAAGAACGGAAATTTGTTATTCCACTTTTCGCAATAATTTTCCCTGGGTAAGTGACGGTTCCGGTCAACGCGTCTTGCGCCGCAACATGCTAGAATGTTGGGTTACCTCAGATTCTCCAAAGCGAGACGCAGCAATGACCCGCGCCATCCGAAATATCGCCATCATCGCCCACGTCGATCATGGCAAGACCACCCTGGTCGACCAGCTCCTGCGCCAGGCAGGCACCTTCCGCGACAACCAGCAAGTCGCCGAACGGGTGATGGACTCGAACGACCTGGAAAAGGAACGCGGGATCACGATTCTCGCGAAGAACTGTGCCGTCGAATACAACGGTACCCATATCAATATCGTCGACACCCCGGGCCACGCCGACTTCGGCGGTGAAGTGGAGCGCGTGCTGTCGATGGTCGACGGCGTGCTGCTGCTGGTCGACGCGGTCGAGGGCCCGATGCCCCAGACTCGCTTCGTCACGCGCAAGGCGCTGGCGCTGGGCCTGAAGCCGATCGTGGTGGTCAACAAGATCGACCGCCCGGGCGCGCGCCCGGACTGGGTGATCAACCAGACCTTCGACCTGTTCGACAAGCTGGGCGCCACCGACGAGCAGCTGGACTTCCCGGTGATCTACGCCTCGGGCCTGAACGGCTTTGCCGGCCTGACCGAAGACGTGCGCGACGGCGACATGAAGCCGCTGTTCGAAACCGTGCTGGACAAGGTGCCAGTGCGTGACGACGATCGGGACGGCCCGCTGCAGCTGCAGATCATCTCGCTGGACTACTCCAGCTACGTCGGCAAGATCGGCGTGGGCCGCATCTCGCGTGGCCGCGCCCGTCCGCTGCAGGACGTGGTGGTCAAGTTCGGCCCGGAAGGCAACCCGATCAAGGGTCGTATCAACCAGGTGCTGAAGTTCCAGGGCCTGGAGCGCGAGATCGTGTCCGAGGCCGAAGCCGGCGACATCGTGCTGATCAACGGCATCGAAGAACTGGGTATCGGCTGCACCGTGTGCGCGCCGGACGCCCTGGACGCGTTGCCGATGCTGAAGGTGGACGAGCCGACTCTGACCATGAACTTCTGCGTCAACACCTCGCCGCTGGCCGGCCGTGAAGGCAAGTTCGTGACCAGCCGCCAGCTGCGCGAGCGCCTGGACCGCGAACTGAAGTCCAACGTGGCACTGCGCGTCGCCGATACCGGCGACGACACCATCTTTGAAGTGTCGGGCCGCGGCGAACTGCACCTGACCATCCTGCTGGAAAACATGCGCCGCGAAGGCTACGAGCTGGCCGTGTCGCGTCCGCGCGTGGTGTTCAAGGAAATCGACGGCGTCAAGAACGAGCCGTACGAACTGCTGACCGTGGACGTCGAAGACAGCCACCAGGGCGGCGTGATGGAAGAGCTGGGCCGCCGCAAGGGCGAACTGCTCGACATGGCGTCGGACGGCAAGGGCCGTACCCGCCTGGAATACCGCATCCCGGCCCGCGGCCTGATCGGCTTCCAGGGCGAGTTCATGACGCTGACGCGCGGCACCGGCCTGATCAGCCATATCTTCGACGACTACGCACCGGTGCGCGAAGGCGGCCTGGGCGAGCGCCACAACGGCGTGCTGATCTCGCAGGACGACGGCGATGCGGTGGCCTACGCGCTGTGGAAGCTGCAGGACCGCGGCCGTATGTTCGTCAAGCCGGGCGATGCGCTGTATGAAGGCATGATCATTGGCATCCACAGCCGCGACAACGACCTGGTGGTCAACCCGATCAAGGGCAAGCAGCTGACCAACGTGCGTGCTTCGGGTACCGACGAAGCGGTGCGCCTGGTGCCGCCGATCCAGATGTCGCTCGAATATGCGGTGGAATTCATCGCCGACGACGAGCTGGTCGAGCTCACGCCCAAGAGCATCCGCCTGCGCAAGCGCCACCTGAAGGAACACGAGCGCAAGCGCGCTTCCCGCGAAGGCGCATAAGCGCTGACGCCGGCCACAAAAAACCGCGCCTTTCTGGCGCGGTTTTTTTTATCGCGTGCCGGGCAGCGGCTCCAGTGCCGGCGCCCGCGGGCTGCGCCATTCGGGCGGTTTCCACAGATAGCGCCGGTCATGGTCCCGCCACGCATCGGCGAACATGTCGCGCCATTCATGGAAGGTCAGCGTCAGCGGGTTATGGGTGCGCACCTGGCGCGTGATGCCGTACACCGGCGCCTCATGCTCGGGGACGAAGGTGCCGAACAGCCGGTCCCAGATCGTCAGCACGCCGGCGTAGTTGCGGTCGATGTACTGCGGGTTCTTCGCATGATGCACGCGATGGACCGACGGCGTGTTCAGCAGCGACTCGACCAGCGGCCAGCGCTGCCCCAGCCGCGTATGCACGAAGAACTGGAAGGCCAGGTTCAGGCCCACCGCCAGGATCACCCAGTCCGGCGTAAAGCCGATCCACGCCAGCGGAATCCAGAACAGCCACATGCCCGAGAGCGGATACGTAAGGCTCTGGCGGAACGCCGTCGAGAAATTCATGCCCTCCGACGAATGGTGCGTCACGTGCGAGGCCCACAGCCAGCGCACGCGGTGACTGGCGCGGTGGAACCAGTAATAGAGAAAGTCCTGCAGCAACAGCAGCAGGGCGAATGACCACAGCGTTTCCGGCATGGCGCGCAGGCCATGCTGATAGCACCACGCATAGACCGTGCGGATCATCAGCCAGAGGAAGAACGCATCCGAGGCCTGGTGCATCAGGGCCAGTGCCGCGTTGGAGATAGTGTCGCGCGGGCTGTAGACGGTCGGGTCGCGGCGGGCCCAGTACCAGGCTTCGGCGCCGATGGTCAGCAGGAACACTGGCGCAAAGGCCAGCAGTACGAGTCCGGGATCGAGCGATTCAGTGTTCATCTCGCCAGTTTGCATATTTCGCGTGGAATTGCCACGAGGGGTTCCTCCAAACGGCGCCGAGCGGGGCTATCGCGGCGCATCCGCCACAAGGTGGATTGCTGTACTGCCACGCAATTCTGTCACGCGTGTGAGGGCGGTGAATACCGGTAAAGGACGCGGCCAGCGCGCCGTAGTTGAACAGGGCGGCCGCGCGGCGCGCGCTCCCGAGTCCCCTGATTCCTCTTCCCCCGGAGCCCTCATGTTCAAGAACACTACCATCGGAGCCAGATTGTGGTTCCTCACCGTCGTCACAAACTTGTTGTTGTTGATTGTCGGCGCGGTGGGCTGGCTCGGCATGTCGCGCAGCAACGAGGCCACGCGCCAGATCTACCAGCAACAGCTGTCCGCCGCTGTCAACCTGGCCGAAGCGCGTTCGAACCAGTTGCTGGTGCGTGTGCTGCTCGACCAGGCCACCTTCGCCACCGACCCCGCCGATGCGAAAGCGCGCGCCGCGACCGCAGAAGGCTTTGCACGCGATTCCGAGAAAGCCTGGAAGGCCTATCTCGCCTTGCCGCGCTCGGCTGAAGAGGCCAGGGCGGTGGAGGATGTCACCGCCAGGCGCGATGCACTGTTCGGGCAGGGTGTGACGCCGATGATCGCCGCGCTGCATGCCGGCGACCGTGATAGCGTGATGAAGGCCGTGCTCGAAACCATCCCGCGGCTCGACATCGCCTTTACCGCCGTCAACACCGAACTGAACAAGCTGCAGGTCGCGAGCGCGAAGCAGGTCTACGAGGCCTCGCAACAGCGCTACTTCAACCTGTTCACGCTGTCGGTGTGCGTGCTGGCGGTGGGCCTGGTTTTCAGCACGGTGATGGCATGGCGCCTGCGCCGTTCGATCGTGCGGCCGCTCGATACGGCGATTGCGCGCTTCGAGAACATCTCGGGCGGCGACCTGAGCGTCGCGGCATCCGGCGGCGAGGTACTGGCCGACGAAACGGCACGCAACGAGACCGCGCGCATGCTCGGCATGCTGGGCCGGATGCAGGCCAGCCTGGTGGCCATGGTGGGCGACGTGCGCGGCGGTGCGGACTCGATCGCCGCAGCCAGCAAGCAGATCGCCAGCGGCAATACCGACCTGTCGCAGCGCACCGAACAGCAGGCGGCTTCGCTGGAAGAGACCGCTTCGAGCATGGAGGAACTGACCAGCACTGTGCGCCAGAATGCCGACAGCGCACGCGAGGCGCGCGCGCTTGCAACCGATGCCGCGACCCTGGCCGGGCGCGGCAGCGATGCCGTGCTGCGCGTCGTCAGTACGATGCAGTCGATCGACGCCAGCTCGGGCAAGATCGTCGACATCATCGACGTGATCGAGAAGATCGCCTTCCAGACCAACATCCTGGCCCTGAACGCAGCCGTGGAAGCCGCGCGCGCCGGCGAGCACGGCCGCGGCTTTGCCGTGGTGGCCGGCGACGTGCGCGACCTGGCGCAGCGCTGCGCCGGTGCATCGAAGGAAATCCGCACGCTGATCGGCGCCTCGGTAGCCAATGTGCGCGAAGGCTCGGAACTGGTCGATGACGCGGGCCGCGCGATGCAGGATATCGTCGATGCGGTGCAGCGTGTGAGCGCCATCATCGGCGATATCAGCTCGGCCTCTGATGAGCAGTCCAACGGCATCGAGCAGGTCAATGTGGCCGTGACGCAGATGGACAGCATGACGCAGCAGAATGCGGCGCTGGTGGAGCAGGCGGCCGCCGCGGCCGCATCGCTCGAAGACCAGGCACAGCGCCTGACGTCGCTGGTGGCGACATTCCGGCTGGCCTGATGAGCAAGGGTGGAGCGGGGCGCATGCGCAGCGTTTGCGCATGCGCCGCAAGCTGCCCACAGGGGTGCGCTTGCCTATGCGACTGGCGTAAAATCGCGAGTTGCATTGGAGGAGTACGACATGACTGAATTCGTCACGACAGAGGTCCGCGGTGGCATCGGATACCTGACGCTGAACCGCCCGCAGGCGCTCAACGCCCTGTCGCTCGACATGATCCGCGCCATCACCCGGGCGCTGCAGGCCTGGGCCGCCGCGCCCGAGGTAGTGGCCGTGGTGGTCACCGGTGCCGGCGGCAAGGCATTCTGCGCCGGCGGCGACATCCGCTATTTCCACAAGGCTGCGCACGAAGGCGATCCGCTGCTTGACCAGTTCTTTGTCGAGGAATATGCGCTCAACTTCCTGATCCACCGCTACGCCAAGCCCTATATCGCGCTGATGGATGGCGTGGTGATGGGCGGCGGCATGGGCATCTCGCAAGGGGCCAGGCTGCGCCTTGTCACCGATCGCACCAAGATGGCGATGCCGGAAACCAATATCGGCCTGTTCCCGGATGTGGGCGGCGGCTGGTTCCTGGCGCGCACGCCGGGGCGCATCGGCGAGTACCTGGGCCTGACCGGCACCGTGATCCACGCCGCCGACGCGCTCTACGCCGGGCTGGCCGACGCCTACCTGCCGGGCAACCGCCTCGCGGAACTGGTCGATTCGCTGCGCACGCAGCAGTTTGCCAGCGGCGACGCGGTGCTGGCCCACATCGAAGGCTTCACCGCCACGCACCGCAATGATTGCGCACCGGCGCAAAGCGCGCTGGCCGGGCTGTCGGCACAGATCGACAGCCTGTTCGCGGGCAGCACCATGCCGGACATCCTTGCCGCCGTCAGCGACGCCCCGGGCGACTGGGCCGCGCAGACCGCCGCCATGCTGCGCAGCCGCTCGCCGCTGATGCTGTGCGTGACGCTGGAGCAGATCCGCCGCGCACGCAGCATGTCGCTGGACGACGAGCTGCGCATGGAGCTGGACATGATGTACTACGTGTTCCGCAAGGGCGACGGCGTTGAAGGCATCCGCGCGCTGGCCGTCGACAAGGACCACAAGCCGCGCTGGCAGCATGCCCGGCCCGATGAAGTCAGCCGCGAAAAGGTGATGTCGTTTTTCGACAGCCCGTGGCGCGCCGGGGAGCATCCGCTGGTGGCGCTCGGCAAGAATGCGTGACATCCGCTGCGCAGGACATGCCGGCTCCGACTCGGGTAGAGTGACGGCTGGACTGGCGCCCGCTGCCATGGCAATGCAGGCTGCGGGCGCCGTCCATGCCAACCCGTCCACACAGTCAAAGGAGCCGCAATGAGTAATCCTCGTGATGTCGTTGTACTGGTGGGAAGCCTGCGCAAGGAGTCATACAACGGCAAGCTGGCCAAGGCGCTGATCGCGCTGGCGCCGCCGCAGCTCAGGCTGGAGATCGTCGAAATCGGTGCCCTGGAGCTATACAACCAGGACCTCGATGACAAACCGACCCAGGCCTGGACCACCTTCCGCGATCGCGTCCGCCGCGCCGACGCCGTGCTGTTCGTGACCCCGGAATACAACCGCTCCGTGCCCGCGCCGCTGAAGAACGCCATCGACGTGGGCTCGCGCCCGTATGGCAGCAGCGTCTGGGACGGCAAGCCCGGCGCCATCATGAGCGCTTCGCCCGGGGCCATCGGCGGGTTCGGTGCCAACCAGCACCTGCGCCAGTCGATGGTGTTCCTCAATGTCCCGATGCTGCAGCAGCCCGAGGCGTATATCAGCGGCGTCGACAAGCTGTTTGACGAGCAGGGCGGAATTGCCAATGAGTCGACGAAGGGCTTTCTGGGCAAGTTCCTGACGACGTTTTCGACCTGGATCGAGCGGACTGCGCCGCGCTGATACAGGGGCGGAGCACTGCGAACTTAAGTATGCGCATCCACCGCGGCGCCTGTCAGCGAACGTTCAGAGGTCAAGCCGGGAACCGTCGAGTGCCATCCATACCCAGAGGAGAAGCACTGGCATCCCGGCCAGCCAGCGCAGCCAAATGCTGCGGTTCATCGCCAGCAACGCCCAAATTCCAAGTGAGCACCCGAGCAGGCATGCGAAGCACGACAGCAGGTAGTTCGCCTGTGATTGATATGCCCACATTGCTGCCGATGGTCCTTGGCCGCCGAACGGATATTCCTCGGGGGCTGTCCATGCTCCCCATATCTCTACCAGCATCAGCATGGCGATGAGAGCGAGGATGCTGGATCCGACTGCCCTAATAGCGAACTTCCAGTTCCATGTCTTTGGCATAGTACAAGAACTCTTTGGCAAAGGAATTCATTGAACTGGTGAGGTCGATGCAGCCTGCAGAGCCTGGGTAGCTTCCGCCGTGGATCGTGAAATTGCTTCGGCCAAACACGTTTGTTCCGGGGCGTGGCTGCAATCCAATGCGCCGGGTGCCCCAGGCTGTCGTACAGCCTGGCCATCGCCCGGCCTTGATGTTGATGAGCCTGAGAATGCAGGCAGCTCTGTTGAAGATGCTCGTATCTTCCCAGCGCTGAAAATCATCCTGCCGCGCGGTGTACAGGCCTTCGGGTATGGGGCCTGCATCCCTGGTGCTCTGATGTTCCTTGGTCTGGTAGCCGGTCCGCCCTGAGACGGCCGGCCAACGCATCTGCGTTGCGCCGCCTTCTATCCTTTGCTGGGACTTGCCGTCGAAAAGGAGCTTGGCCTTACGCCAATGAATCTGGCGCTCCAGTTCGTCAAGCCTCAAGAGCTTGACGATCTCACGCGGCGAATCCGGGCGGTTGAGTGTATATCCAAAGCGTTCTCTCACTAGTTCTTCAAGGCCTCTGCGCAGGATGCTGTTATCCCGGATTTCAGATTCAAGGAAGCTCATCTGCTTAAGCGACTCATAGCGTATTGTGGGCGGGGTGCGGGGTCCCTGTCGGGGGCACGCACATTCCCATTTGCGCGCAGATGCCTTCGGGAATCAATCAGCGTAGTCCGAATATAGTGGAGTTGCTATGTTATCTGTGCTGCACGTTTTCTATTTCTTTGGGCATCGGAAGGCCGTGCTGAGGTAGCCAGGCCAAGCCGCGCGTGCGGGCTGATGCGAGGGGGCGCTTCCGTTTTGAGGGTGCACCTGCGTTGCCTTGATCGATCTCGATCGGCCCCTCGATGGTAAACTCAACGAGTTTCCGCTCGTCTGTGAACCCGTCGTTTCGTGGCTGACGGACGAAGGCAATTTCTGAGATTTGTAGGTAGGAGTATCGGTCCAGGTGGATCGCTGTGAAATGACTGATTATCAAGGGAAAATCGCTGCTACAAGCCCGCGCCGGGTATCCGTAGCGCCGATGATGGACTGGACCGACCGACATTGCCGCATGTTCCACCGCCAGCTCAGCCACCACACCTGGCTGTACACCGAGATGGTGACCACGGGCGCGCTGCTGCATGGCGACGTGCCGCGCCACCTGGATTTCGATGCGTCCGAACACCCGGTCGCGCTGCAACTGGGCGGCAGCGAGCCGGCCGACCTCGCCATGGCGGCCAAGCTGGGCCAGCAATGGGGCTACGCGGAAATCAACCTGAACTGCGGCTGCCCGTCCGAGCGCGTGCAGCGCGGCGCCTTCGGTGCTTGCCTGATGGCAGAGCCGCAACTGGTGGCTGACTGCGTGAAGGCGATGCGCGATGCGGTGGACATCCCGGTCACCGTCAAGCATCGCATCGGCATCGACAAGATCGAGCACTACGATTTCGTCCGTGACTTTGTCGGCAAGGTGGCCGAGGCGGGCTGCGGCACGTTTATCGTCCATGCGCGCAATGCGATCCTGAAGGGCCTGAGCCCGAAGGAAAACCGCGAGATTCCGCCGCTCCGGTACGAAGTCGCCTACCAGCTGAAGCAGGAGTTTCCCGATCTGGAAATCCTGATCAACGGCGGCATCGTCAGCTATGACGAGATGGCGGCCCATCTGGAACACGTCGATGGCGTGATGATCGGTCGCGAGGCTTATCACCAGCCCTATGTCTTGGCGGAAATGGATGCGCGCTTCTATGGCGATGCGAGCGCCCCGGTGCCGTCGCGGCTCGATGTCGAACTGGCGATGCAGCGCTACATCGGCAACCTGGTGGAGAGGGGTGGGTATATGGGTGCCGTGACGCGGCACATGCTTGGCCTGCATCGCGGCATTGCCGGCGGACGTGGCTGGCGCCGCGTACTGTCGGATTCGAAGCGGATGAACGCGGCGCGCACGCGGGCTGACGTGGATGCGCTGTTCGAAGAGGCCCGCACGCATTTGCGGCCGCAGGCCCAGGAGCCGCTGGCCGCGTAAGCGCTTGCGGCCAGCGCGCGCGATGCCGAGGCCGCGCTCTAACTCCGAATCATGAAAGTATGCGTGGCTGCGCGGGGGTACCGCGCGCCGCACTTGCAGTCCCTGATTGCCCGGAAACCGGCACCAGGAAAGGGATTCCCCTAATTCGCTGAGGCAGGGCACTTTCATACACTGTGCCTGCCCTCGAATACAGGGCTTTCTTCAACTGATTATTAGCCCGCTTCGGCGGGCTTTTTTTTCGTCGGCGTTGTTGTCGCTCGCCGCTCTTCGTTTACCCGAATGGTGCATTCCCGGGATGGCAGTTACAGTGCAACGGCCTTCAGGGCATTTGAGATCGCTAAAGTTAAGAGTCCGTGCTGCGGACTCTTTTTTTTGCGCGCTCGTTTTGCATGCGCCGGACGAAGGAATTAGACGGCCATCGTCATAAAGAGTTCCATCGGTCATGCTGCCCTGATTCAGCCCGCCTCAGCGCGTATGGCTGATGCCCACGTCCAGCGTGCCGTAAGTCGTAACGCTCGATTTCTCGCCATCGGCGCCGCCGGCAGCGCAGCCGCCGAGCATGGCCGCCACGGCCGCTACGGTAAAAATCCTCGCCGGCCATCTACACTTGATCTGCATGCCTGTTGCCTGCATTCAATAACGTCGGTTGGGCTCGCGCATGGGCGCAAGGTTCCGTCGCCAGAGGCTGGCGGCGCGGAAGTACCCGAAAGTACTGGCTGGGAAGGGGGCAAAAAGAGGCAGGCGGCCCGATGGGGCGGGCCGCCTGACGGGAAGGTCGAGGGGGGTCAATGTCCCTCAGGCACGAGTATCGCTTCGGGCACGTGCGGCATGAACCCTGCGGAGGTAGGGGCTGTGCACAGCATATTTCCGCTGTCGATGGCCGGATGCCGCCAGACGCTTGCTGGCGTGAACGACCTGCCCGGCGGCCGTGATACGATTCCTCGCACTGCCCCAGGCGAGATAGGGCAAGATATGCGGACCGTGCCGGCAGGGGGGGAGCAGCATGGAAAAAGACAACGTGGAAAACGAAGCGCCGTTCGGCGTCGTCTATGAAGACTTCAGGGTGGTTTGGGTGGCCGAGCAGCTGCAGGACGGCAAATGGACGGCACGCTACTGCTGGCATCCTGGCACCTCGGAAGCGGCAGGGAAGGCATTAAACGAGGCTGTGCTGAACGGCAAGTCGCGCCGGCTGCTGGGGCAGTTCGATACCGAGGCCGAGACCATCGAAGCCATCAAGCGGGCAGTGCTGCTGGAGGCGAAGTGGAGTCCATCACGGACCTGATCGATCCCGTCGAAAAAATTTGTGCGGGATACTAGCCATCTCGGAAAACTGTTTGTATAATCTTGTTTTTCGTCGATCAGCGCTTCGCTGATGACCTCTACGGTGGCTGTAGCTCAGTTGGTAGAGTCCAGGATTGTGATTCCTGTCGTCGTGGGTTCGAGTCCCATCAGCCACCCCAAAATTCTCTTTCGCATCAAGGCCTTACGGGTTTCCTAACCGTTCCATGATGCGGAATTTCCCACAGAAATGGGAATTTTCCCACGGCGCCACTGGCGCCGTTTCTGTTTTCTGCTCCCTTATTCTGTCGCTGCTGCCCGTTTGGCCTTGCGCCGATCGTAGTGACGGTGGGTGGTCGATGGATTCGCGTGCGCCGCGAAGTCGTAGGCATCGGCGGACCGGCGCTCGAGCTTCGTGGTGATGGCGGCCGGGCGGATGTCGAGCGTCGAGAAGAAAGCCTCATGCTCGGCAATCGAATATCCGGACGTCCAGGCGCCCATGCTCCTGTCCTTCCGCGTCGCGGCGGACTGCGCCCGCTCGGCACGCAGCGCCTCTGCTGCCTCGGCATCGATCGTCGAGATCCATTCCCACATCGCGTCCTGCCAGACCGACCCCCAGCCGCTTTTGCTGTACGGCTGGCCTTTGCGGTTCGGGAGCGGGTAGAGGCTCTGCACCACGAACTTCTTCGTGGTGGTCTCGGCGGCCGTGCGCTTCGCCCGCTCGACAACGGCGTGCAGGCGCGCTGACCAGTCCCGGACCTTGACCACCTCGGCCGCCCTGATCCAGCCGACGGACGTGGCCTTCACGAAGCAGGAGACGCCGCAGATCGTCGCCTGCACGGCCGAGGGCGACATGCTCGACGGCACCGACGGCCTGTTCTTCGGCACCACGGACGGCTACGTCATGCGCGAGGACGTCGGCACCAGCTTCGACGGCTTGGCGATCAAGGCCGTAATGCGGCTCCAGTTCAACCAGTTCAAGCTGCCGGCCAACAAGAAGCGCTTCCGCAAGCTCGTGCTGGAGATGGAGGCGCTCGACAGCGTCAACATCAGCTTCCGCCAGCAGTTCGACTACTCGGACGGCAACTATGCCGCCTCGGGGACTCAGGGCGCGAATGCTGGCGCGGGCGGCGGCGTCTGGGACGCCTCTTCATGGGACACCTTCTACTGGTCCCAGCCCCTCGTCAGCCAGGCCGAGGCCAATATCGACGGCGTCGGCCGAAACATGTCCCGCGTGCTCTGGCATGAGAGCGCCGCCACCTCGCTGAAGCGCTTCGTCCGATTCGACGCGGCACCCTCCAGCGACGTCAATGATGCTCTGGACACACTTTCGAGTGGGCTGGACACCCTGCAAGGCGACGTCAACCGGGCGCTCAAGCTGCCGGCCGGCACCGCCGACCAGACGCTGGCACTGACGGCTGGCCAGCGCGCAAACCTAGTGCTTGCGCTCGACGCCTCCGGCAACCTCACCACAAACGGCGGTATCAATGGCATCTCGGATCGGCGCATGCTCTGGGCTCGCGCCAAGTCTGCCTTTGGGGTCGCATGAATCCAATGGTGAACTTGAGCGGCGCCGCGCGCGCCGCGCTGGTCGGTGCAGCACTGCTGGCCGTCGCTGCACTCGGCGCCTGGCTGGCAGCACAGTACTACGGCCCGCAACGGGATGCTGCGATCGCGCGCGCGGCCGCCGCGCAGGCCCAACTCGGCCTGGCGCTGGCCGCGAATCAGCAGTGCGACGCTGACGTCGGCAAGGCAAACTCGGCCGTGGCCAGCCTCAAGGCGGAAGCTGATGAGAGGGCGCGTGCGGCGGCCGCGGCGGTCGCTCAGGCGCAAGACCGCGCTGATGCAGCGCAGGCCCGGGCCGCCGACCTGGCCAAGCGCCCACCGTCGAAGCCGGCCGACCTGTGCGCATCGCTTGACGATCTGCTGACCACGCAGATTCGGGTACGCCAGGAGGAGCAATGATGCGATCGATCACGCTACTGCTCGCCGTGGCCATCGCCGGCTGCGCCAGCGCGCCGCAGGTCATCACGCAGACTCGGACGGTAGAGGTACCGATCGCCGTGCCGTGCCGGCCGCCGGTGGTGGTGCGCCCGGCATGGGCTCTTGACCAGGTAGATCCTGGCGCGGGCCTCTACACCAAGGGCCGCGCCGCGCTGGCCGAACTTGAGCAGCGTGCCGGGTATGAGGCGCTGCTGGAGGCGGCGCTGCTGTCGTGCCGCTGAGCTTGGCCATCAGATCGCCCGGTGAAACCTGCCGGGCGGGATCGCGCCGGGTCGCTGGATCTACATCCAGTCGAGCGATTGCTCGCCAGAGTGAAAAGAAAAGCCCTCACCCAGGATAGGCGAGGGCTGTGTCCATCTAATGACGGAAAAAAGGGCCCTTGGAGCCTGGGGGCGTTCCCCAGGGCCCGTAAAGGCGAGGTCACGAGCCCCGCTTATTCCATGCTGGCTGATTGTCATTGGATTGGCATCCGTCTTAGTGCGTAAATCGGTGCCCCATGAAGTGTGTTTCAACGGTGAATGGGTAGCGTGCCCAGCTGGTGCGGTCGCGTGCCGATTGGCAAAAGAAAGCCCTCGGCCAGAGTTGGCGAGGGCTGAAATAGTGGTGGGCGAGTCGCGGAACCGCCCGGGAGGAATGGTCGCAAGGGCCCGCTGATCGTGCATCCTTCTAAATAGAGGTGTCGCAGCAATGCGACGGCGCCATGGCAGTCAGAGTGTCATGAGCGCGTAGGGCCTTGGCCGGGCAGGGCACCATCTAGATCGTGTATCTGGAGATCGATGTGTTCGCGCCTGGCTCGGTTCCAGCCGGCGTCGATTGCCGCTTCGAGCGTTGGAAATTTGTGGGGCCTGGGGCCTGTCGACAAGACCATCTATCTCGAGCACCCAGCCAACGTCGGGCCGGCATTACGCGAATGCTTCGCACAGGCATTGGATCCCCCTGTCTCGCTGACCGCTTCAGACTCCACGGCCCGGTCATTCTGATCGTTGCGAGATCCTTGCACTACCCCCATGTGGGGTACGCGCCTATAGTGGCAGTTGGGCATCCACGGCGACAGGCGGCGGCTCTTTCGGGCGGCGCACGATCGGCGCAGGCTCGGCAGCCATTTGGTCCTCCGGATAGAGCGCCATGAAGCTGCGCGCCAGCTCCGGGTCGCGGCACGTCAGTCAGTGGTCCCACGGCAGCCGCGGCACGATCACCACAGACCGCTTCTCCTTGCCCGGGGCGTGCATGCGCTTCATCACCGGGTGCTGGTCGGCGTTCACCGTCAGCATGGTGAACGAGAAGGTGCCGTCAGGCCAATCCAGCCACAGGCCGGCTATCCCGAACGCCGGTTCGCCCGGCAGCCAGATTTTGTACCGGGTCGACTTGGGCCCCGCCTCGTAGTTCGGCTCATAGACGATATGTGCTGCTGCTTCGGTCATGCTGTGTATGGCTGCGGCCGGACTTTGGCTGCGATGTAGAGCGGGTGTTTCGGGCTGCCGTCCTGATTCAGCCCAAGGTGATAGAGCAGGTTGCCGCGACCGCACATGCGCACGATACGCAGCACCTCTGCTGCGCGGGCAGGCGCCGCCTTGTGGGCGCCCCAGGCGCAAATCACCAGCGAGCATTGGTCGATCGCATCCATGACGGCGCCGTTGGCGGTGTCCTCGCGCCCCAGCGGCGCCGGATGCGACAGCAGGCCGTCAGGATCGGTCGAGCGCAGGGGGAACAAGTTGACCACCTCCAGCCTGCCGTACTTGCCGGCCAGCGCACGCTGCATGCACCTGGTGATGGTCGGGTCGTTGACCTGGTGGTCGGCGGTCGACGGGTTGAGCATGATGAAACCCAGCGCCGGCCGGCTGGCATCCCATTCGCGCCAGAGGCGATAGCGGTATTGCTCGCAGTCGGAGAAGATGCAGCCCGCCTCACCGTCGAGGGTTTGGGTGGTCAGGTGTTTCATGCCTCGATCTCCTTAATCGCTACCCGCAAAACGAGGGGGCGGCGAAATCGGTCACCAACCTGTGCACCCGCGCGCCGTATGCTAGGGTGTATTAAATGGCCGTTGAATTGACTGCGGCGGATCCTAGGTGGTCGATATGAGGGGTGCTCACATGTCTATTGCAAGGTATCGAGGCTACATAGTCGAGGGGTTCGCAAAACCTGCCGGGAACGGAGAATTCGCATCCTTGGGGCGGGTGACCAGCGGCCGCCATACCATCAAGGAGTCTGACGTGCTTGGGCTTCACGAAAGGGATGAACGCGCCCAGAGCGAAGGCATCTCGTGGGCTCAGAGGTATGTTGATCAACTTGAGGGGCCACATGACGCCTAGCTCGTTGTGGGCGATTGCGCGCACCATGGCGCGGCGAAAGAGGCTGGGCAGTTCGTTGCTCATACTACGATTTTCCGAAACGATGGGAGATGGCCATGGGTCGCGCGGCAGAGTGGCTTGAAGGTGCAGTCGAAGGAACGGATGTCTTTCCGAACGATGCCGAATTTGATGACTCGGGGGATGACCGACACGTTAGGGTTACCTGGACTGTTCGCGATTCTCGCGAGCAGCGACGGAATGCACCGCTCGTTATCGTCATCGATCCAGCGCTCATCGATCGCTGGGACGGCGCCAGCGCCCGCGAGCAAAATCGCATTTTCGATAGGGCCGTAGAAATACTTGATGCCAATCTGGCCAACTACGATCCCAACGGTAGAGTCGACGTGCCTGCTGCCTTCCGGATTCATTTGGAGGAGGGCGGTTTCTAGTTCACCGCCGTCCAGGATGGCGCGCACCATTGCGCCACTGATGAGGGTGGGGTAGTCCAGCGCCTCCGCAAGGCGTTCGCCGCTGTACCGGCCTGTGCGCGATACCACCGGCGTATAGCCGCGGTTTTCCGGCCGATAGAGAGTGATGTAGTGGTGATCTCGGTCAGTGTGGCATACCGCCACCACGATGAATTCGGTCATGACAGCTCCCGCTCGGCTTGCCGCATCGCGGCGGTGAGGGCAGCCATATCGTCGTGCGAGCCACCGCGGTCTGGGTGCGCCGCCTGGGCGCGCCGGCGGAATGCCGCCCGCACGTTGGCCATATCCTGCTCGCCGGCCGGCACGCCGATCACCTCGCGCCACGTACGCGCTGCGCCAGGCGACGGGAGGGCGGTGAAGCCGGTGAAGGCTCGTTCGAGGATCTGGGCCCCGCCGTGCCGCTCGATCGCGCGCCGCGCTTCCAGTGTGGCGGCGATGGCGGCCAGGTTGTCGGCCACGCTGCGGTACATGTCGATCGCCATCACGCGAGGCGCGCCGGCGCGGTCCTGCCAGTAGACTGCGGCGCCCGGGTCGGCCGGCTCGCGCTGGCCGGAGCGTGGCAGCCCATCCAGGCGGACCACCACGTTCGTGCTGATGACGGTAAAGCCCTGCCGCGCGCCGAGGCGATCCGATTGTTCCCGGGTATGCGACGCCAACCGTGCCGCCGGAAGGCAGCGAGCGCCGCGTTGCGGTCTACTGCCGATCGACCATGGCGCGCAAGTTCAACGCTGGGGACCACGCCAGCGGGTGCGCGGAGTTCTCCCGCTGGACTCTCGCCGGCGGGCGCGAGTTGCCAGGGCTGGTCAAGCGGCGTGCCGCTGAGCGAGCCCTGTGTGAGGGGATGTTGTCATGAGTGCGATCAGCAAGATTCTGCGCGAGTCGGAAGGCAATGGATTGATGTTCTGATGCCCTGGCTGCGACATGGCCCATCGCATTCAGTACGGCGCCGGTG
Source organism: Cupriavidus lacunae (assembly GCF_003353055.1). Taxonomy (GTDB): domain Bacteria; phylum Pseudomonadota; class Gammaproteobacteria; order Burkholderiales; family Burkholderiaceae; genus Cupriavidus; species Cupriavidus lacunae. The sequence continues at coordinate 53,876 of NZ_QKWJ01000007.1, read as the reverse complement.
ACGGACCTCGCTGCCGTCGGCGCCCACGAACACGGGGAGCTTCTTGCCGCCCACTTCCTGAACTGCGATGTTGCCGGCTTCGTCGTACTTGAATGGCATGGTGACTTTCCTTGAGGCATCCGCCCGCGAGCTTGTGCGGCATCCGCCGCAATGCGCCCTGCGGCATCCACCGCGTTGGGCAATGAAAAACGCCCGCGAGGCAGAGCCAGGCAGGCGTCGGTAGAAACAAAAAAGCCCGCCGAAGCGAGCTTATGTGGGGTTTTGGAAGATCAGGCGTCGGCTAGGCGGTCCGCGAAGTCAGGCCCAATGGTTTCGACTCCCAGGTCACGCAATGCCATTTCGTCGGTGTTGTCCGCGATCTGCGAGACGCTGAGCAGACGGAATTCCATCGAGGTCATGGTGTACTTCTGCTTGTAGACGTCGCTGTAGCGCTTCAAGAGCCGCAGCGCTGTGGTCAGATCGAGCAGAGTGGAGAAGGCCACCGTGCGCGTGCGCGAGCTCACGAAGCGGTCAGAGTGCGGCTCCTCTCTCGTCGCCAAGCACTCCTCAACGGTCAATAGAAGCATTTCAACCTCACTGGTACTTGGCCCTCAACTGCTCCAGTGTAAGCGGATTCCGCGCTGGCCAGGTTGCTCTGAAGGACGCGATCGACAAGAGGGACAAGGAGATCGCGCGCCTGAACAAGCAGGTCGTCGCCAAGGACCAGGACGTGATCGTGGCCAAGCAGCAGGACCGTGAGCGTCAGCGCGAGGCCACCAACTCGGCGCTGATCGAGATCAAGACCGAGATGGTGGCCATGAAGAAGACCATCGAGCGGATGGAAGGGGACCGCTACACCGGGGCAGATGCCCGCCGGGACTTCGCCTGGCGGGATGAACGCGTCGCGGAGCAGGGCAAGCGGCTGACGGATCCGGAGAGCGAGGTGCGCGGCCGGCGGCGGTGAAGCAGGTACGCAAGCTGCCACCGCTTTCGATAGCGCTCTGGCGGCAGCCTGCGTGGTGCCGGACGCGCCGGCAGTGGCCGACTATGACGCCTGGCAGGATTGGATAGTGACGGTGCTAGGCGAGTTGGGAGAGTGCGCGGCCAAGCATCGTAAGACGGTGGAGGCTTGGCCGACGTAGGGAGTTGCTTACGCGAGCTTTTCGTAGTCGCGAAGGTGAAGGGCGATAGAGGTGTACTCGTGAACTGAGTCCTCAAAAGCCGGCGCCTTGCTGCCGATCACGAGGGACACGGCGTCTTGAAACTCGCACTCGGACCAGTCCGTACCGACCGTCGTCTTCAGCTTCTTTACGGCCTTGAGAAACCGTTCTTCATCGAGCTGGTGTCCAGAGTGCCAGCCATCGTGCGCGAGCCACGGTTTCAAGCAATCGGCCATGGTATTGGGATCGGCCATCATGGCTCCAAGTTTGGGTTGAGGGGCGCCCCTTATCGCTGAAACCGTTTAGCGGGCACTGCCCCAGGCCGCTTGATCTTGACCCTGTCGCGCGAAAGCTCGCCGGATCGGTACGCCGAGCCGGAACGTTTCCCCACCACTTCCTCCCGCCCAAGCGTCAACGAAGTCTGACCTTCTTCTCCTTAGCGCGCGCCGCGCCGGCTTCTGGAGGTAGGGGGGGCGAGGCTCAGGCGGTCGACCAGGCCGGACGCCGATTTCTACTCCAGTGGTTGCGCCGCGCTGGCTGAGCTAGAGCAGCGCGCGGGTTATGAAGCGCTGCTTGAGGCGGCTGTTACTGCTTGTCGGTGAAGGCCGCCAAAAAAATCTAGGCGCCGTGACGCAAAGTCGAGAACGGGGGTACTCGACGCGATGGATTCTCGCACCGACGTTTTCGGTGATGCTAGCCACATCTTGGTATGGCCCGGGCACCAGAATAGAAATACATCGCGCAGCACCGGTCGCTGGGGTCTGAGCCTATGGGAGTAGGGGTCGTTGATCATGGGCGTATGCTGTATGAATATACGGTGTAGCCTGGTCCGCGCCGCTTGCGAAATCTTTGGAAGATTGCGAAAATGTGCACGCGCCGACGCGGGATCGCGGTCGGCACAGATTCCAAAGTATTCGCGTAACGTGTTGATTATTTTGGGGATTGGCTCAGGATTGTGATTCCTGTCGTCGTGGGTTCGAGTCCGATCAGCCACCCCAACGCATTCTCCAAAACGGCGCCTCCCAAGGGCGCCGTTTTGCATTCCCCGGGGGTGTTATGTCTGTTCGAGCGGCAGTGCTTGGCGTAGTGATGGCAGCCATGGTGGCAGGGTGTGCCTCCGGTACTTCTGATAAAGAGATTCGCACGCGCCCGCCCGTGCGCTTGTTCACGCCCGCCAAGATGGGCGATGTTGCGAAATGCCTTCGCAACAACCTGGGCGACGATGCCGCATTCGTCAGCTATCCGGCAAAGAACCAGGCTGAGATCCGCATCGGCCAGACCACGTCTGGTGGTGAATACCAATACGCCTACCTGATTTCGCTGACAGCGCAGCCGGATGGTACGGCGCTGGAGTTGCGCAAGACCGATACGTGGTTCCCCCAGCTGATGCCGGCGGAACTGGAAGCCGAAGCCAGGGCGTGTGCGCCGCGTAGCTGAGGGCAGGGCCCGCGGCCGCGCGGACCGCGCCCGCGGGGTTCAGGCGGCCAGCTTGTCGGCGGTTTCGAGTTCAAGCATACGGCAGATCGCCGCCATGCTGCCGACCATGGTACGGCGCTGCGTACCCTGGTAGACGCGTACGCCCTTGCTCTGGCGGAACGGCACGGGCTTGACCGGGCGACGGGCGGCGACGTTGTGGATTTGCGGCATGGTGGCACCTCTTTTGGGCAAAGCGGGGTCAACACCCGGCAAGCCGGGCGGCATCTGCAAAGCAATGGAAGCGGGTGGGCCCGCGCAGGCGGATGGCCTGCGGTGGTGCCCGGCTAGAAGCCGGAAGATCGGATCAGCCCGACGGCGATGCCTTCCAGCGAGAACTCTTCGCCGGGCTCCACGATGATGTTGGTGAAGTCCGGGTTCTCTGCAATCAGTTCGATATGGCCGCCGCGCCGCTGCAGGCGCTTGACGGTTACGTCATCGCCCAGGCGTGCCACCACGATCTTGCCGTTGGCGGCTTCGCTGGCGCGGCGCACCGCGAGCAGGTCGCCGTCGAGGATGCCGGCGTCGCGCATACTCAGGCCACGCACGCGCAGCAGGTAGTCGGGGCGTTCGTCAAAGACTGAGGCGTCGACCTGGTACTGGCGGTCGATATGCTCGGCAGCCAGGATGGGGCTGCCCGCGGCCACGCGGCCCACCAGCGGCAGCGTCAGCTGCATCACGCCTGCCATTGGCAACGAGAACTGGTCCGGCATTTCCGAATCGCTGCGAGCCACCTTCAGGCGAATGCCACGCGAGGCGCCCGGCGTCAGTTCGATCACGCCCTTGCGAGCCAGCGCTCTCAGATGTTCTTCGGCGGCATTGGGGGAGGAGAAGCCGAACTCCGCGGCGATCTCGGCGCGCGTGGGCGGGAAGCCGGTATGGCGGATCGTATTGCGGATCAGATCGAAAATCTGCTGCTGCCGGGGTGTCAGGGTCGCCATGGGATCGCCGTTCCGTGCAGGGCCGCGGGGGATGTCGGGTCATGGATCAGCCGATCCTTTATCCTGCATCCGGCGGGCCGGGCACTGTATGTTTAAACAGTATGCTGTGATTTTATACAGTATCGGCCTGAGCGCAAGCAGAATTTTTGGGGCAGGCGGCATGGACCGGAGGCGCGTTGACTGGGCCAGCCAGCGGCAAGGCAGGGTGTGCCCGTTACAATCGCCACTCATCGTTCCCTATTCCTTGCGCTCCCCATGACCCAATTGCCCCGCATCGTCGTACTCGCCACCGGCGGCACCATTGCCGGAGCGGCCGGCAGTCCCGCCAGCAGCGCACGCTACCAGGCGGCGACCGTGCCGGTGTCGTCGTTGCTGGCGGCGGTGCCCGCGTTGCAGTCGGTGGCCCGGGTCGAAGCCGAGCAGGTGGCCCAGGTCGACAGCAAGGACATGACCTTCGCGCTCTGGCAAACGCTGGCGGCGCGGGTGGAGCACTGGTCGGCGCAGCCCGATATCGCGGGCATCGTGATCACGCATGGCACGGACACGCTGGAAGAAACCGCGATGGCGCTGCATCTGACGCAATCGTGTCCGGTGCCCGTGGTGATGACTGCGGCGATGCGGCCGTCGACGTCGCTGTCGGCGGACGGCCCGCTGAACCTGCTGGACGCGGTACGCGTGGCCGCCCACCCGGATGCGCGTGGCAAGGGGGTGCTGGTGGTGCTGAACCAGCAGATCCACGCGGCACGGGATGTGGCCAAGGCCCATACGTCGACGGTGGATGCCTTTGTCTCGGCTTGCGGGCCGCTGGGTTTCGTGCAGGACGACTATGTGCGCTTCGCCCGCGCGCCGCGCGCGGCCTGGACGATCGGGCCGATGCCCACGGCGTGGCCGGTGGTGGAGATCGTGGCGAGCTACGCCCAGCCGGGCAGGGTGGCCGTGGATGCGCTGGTGCAGGCGGGGGTCGCCGGGCTGGTGGTGGCGGCTGCCGGCAATGGCTCGGTGCATGAAGTGCTGGCCGGGGCGCTGGCCGATGCCGCCGCCGCAGGGGTGGCGGTGGTGCGCAGTTCCCGTACCGGTGCCGGCCATGTGGCGATTTCGCCTCAGCCCAGCCCCACGGACGGGGTCTTCGTTTCTGCCACAGACCTCAATCCCTATAAGGCGCGCGTGCTGTTGGCACTGGCGCTGGCCGCGGATGCAGGGCTGGCGCGCGATCCGGCGCGGCTGCAGGCGGTATTTGCCAACGCCTGATTTGCCTGTGTAATCATTGGCTTGCGCACATGTCAGAGTGCGGGCTATAATTTAAGGCTATTCAACCTTGCCACACCGGACTCGTGACGCCCGGGTGGCTAATCCAAAAGGAGCGTCAATGCGTCATTACGAAATCGTCTTCATCGTCCACCCGGACCAGAGCGAACAAGTGCCGGCCATGATCGAGCGCTACAAGCAGCTCGTGACCTCGCAGAACGGCAACGTTCACCGCGTGGAAGACTGGGGCCGTCGCCAGATGGCTTACATGATCCAGAAGCTGGCCAAGGCTCACTACGTTTGCCTGAACATCGAATGCGGCAAGGAAACGCTGGCTGAACTGGAACACGCGTTCAAGTTCAACGACGCCGTCCTGCGCCACCTGATCGTGCAGACCAAGAAGGCCGAGACCGCACCTTCGCCGATGATGAAGGAAGTGCAGCGCGAAGAAGCCCGCAAGGCCGCGCAAACGACCACCGAAGGCCAGGCCGCCTGAGTGCGGACTGCGGTGCGCGCCGTGGCTGACAGCGTCGGCCAGGGTTGCATGGATTGCAATCAGCAAGAGGCCCCGCGTTGAACCAGTTTCGGCTTGCCGCCACCCTGGCGGAACGCGATGCCCTGCGCTATACCCCGGCCGGGGTCCCCGTCGTGAACTGCATCCTGCAGTACAGCGGCGAGGCCGTCGAGGCGCAAACGCCGCGGCAGGTCGAGTTTGCAATCGCAGCGATGGGGATCGGCCAGGTTGGCCAGCGTCTGGAGCGGCTACCGCTCGGCACGCTGCTCGACTGCGAAGGATTCCTGGCCCGCAAGCACCGCAACAGCAAGGCCCTCGTCTTTCACATCACTGGATGTAAAGCATTCGAAAAGGATTGAATCATGGCATTCGTCAAACGTGACAACAAGAACAAGAAGCGCTTCCAGCAACAGAACCCGCTGTTCAAGCGCAAGCGCTTCTGCCGCTTCACCGTGGCTGGCGTGGAACAGATCGACTACAAGGATCTGGACACCCTGAAGGACTTCATCGGCGACAACGGCAAGATCACGCCGGCCCGCCTGACCGGTACCAAGGCTCACTATCAGCGTCAGCTGGATACGGCCATCAAGCGCGCGCGTTTCCTCGCGCTGATGCCGTACACCGACCTGCACAAGAACTGATCAGGCCCTAGGTCCGTCAAGGAGAGAACACGATGCAAATCATTCTGCTGGAAAAAGTCGTCAACCTGGGCAACCTCGGTGACATCGTCAAGGTGAAGGACGGTTACGCCCGTAACTTCCTGATCCCGGGCAAGAAGGCCCGCCGCGCCACGCAAACCGCGATCGCCGAATTCGAAGTCAAGCGCGCCGAGCTGGAAAAGGCCGCTGCCGAGAAGCTGGCCGCCGCGCAAGCCGAAGGCGAGAAGCTGAACGGCCTGACCGTCCAGATCGCCCAGAAGTCGGGCGTGGACGGCCGCCTGTTCGGTTCGGTGACCAACGCCGACATCGCTGCAGCCCTGGCTGGCGAAGGCTTCAAGCTGGAAAAGTCCCAGGTTCGCATGCCGAACGGCCCGCTGAAGATGGTGGGCGACCACCCGGTCAGCGTTGCGCTGCACACGGACGTCGTGGTCGACGTGACCGTGTCGGTGGTGGGCGAGAGCGTCTAAGGACGTGCCGCCTCGCCGGCGCGCTGCGCCGGCTGAAGCACCGCAAGCACTGCAAACAAGAAAGGCAGGAGCCCTGGCTCCTGCCTTTTTTGTTGCCCGCCCGCCTTTGCAGGCGCAGTCGCCAAATGTCCGGCGAAGTGTGTCCGCCCGCCGTTATAATCCCTCCCCATGAACGCGCCCGTCGCCGACCCCCAACTCGAGAACCTCAAGGTCCCGCCGCACTCCATCGAAGCCGAGCAATCGGTGCTGGGTGGCCTGCTGCTGGACAACGCCGCCTGGGACCGCATTGCGGATTTCATCTCCGAGGCGGATTTCTACCGTTTTGACCACCGGATGATCTTCCAGAGCATCGCCCGGCTGATCTCGGCCACCAAGCCGGCCGACGTGATCACGGTCTATGAGATGCTGCAGGTCGCCGGCAAGGCCGAGGAGGTAGGCGGCCTGGCGTACCTGAACTCGCTGGCGCAGAACACCCCCAGTGCGGCCAATATCCGCCGCTACGCGGAGATCGTGCGTGAGCGCTCGGTGCTGCGCAAGCTGGTGACGGCGGCCGACGATATCGCCTCGGCCGCGTTCGCGCCCAAGGGCCGCGAGGTGCGCGAGCTGCTCGACGAGGCCGAGTCCAAGGTCTTTGCGATCGCCGAAGAAGGCTCGCGCGGCCAGAAAGGATTCCAGGAAATCCAGCCGCTGCTGACCCAGGTGGTCGAGCGCATCGACGAGCTGTACCACCGCGATTCCACCACCGACGTCACCGGCGTCCCGACCGGCTTCATCGACCTGGACAAGATGACCAGCGGCATGCAGCCGGGCGACCTGGTCATCGTCGCCGGCCGCCCGTCGATGGGTAAGACGGCGTTCTCGCTGAACATCGGCGAACACGTGGCGGTGGAGCAGGGCTTGCCGGTGGCGGTGTTCTCGATGGAAATGGCGGGCACCCAGCTGGCCATGCGTATGCTTGGCTCGGTCGGCCGACTTGACCAGCACCGGCTGCGTACCGGCCGCCTGCTGGATGAGGACTGGCCGCGGCTGACGCATGCGATCCAGCGCATGAACGACACGCAGTTGTTTATCGACGAGACGCCGGCGCTGAACCCGATGGAGCTCCGTGCCCGTTCGCGCCGCCTGGCGCGCCAGTGCGGGCAGCTTGGCCTGATCATCATCGATTACCTCCAGCTGATGTCGGGTTCCGGCGGCGGCGAGAACCGCGCCACGGAAATTTCCGAAATTTCCCGTTCGCTCAAGGGCCTGGCCAAGGAGCTGAACTGCCCGGTGATCGCCCTGTCGCAGTTGAACCGAAGCCTGGAGCAGCGACCCAACAAGCGTCCGGTCATGTCCGATTTGCGCGAATCCGGCGCTATCGAACAGGATGCCGACGTGATCCTGTTCATCTACCGCGACGAAGTCTATAACGCGGATTCCCAGGACAAGGGCACGGCCGAAATCATTATCGGCAAGCAGCGTAACGGCCCGATCGGCACGGTGCGCCTGACCTTCCTTGGCCAGTTCACGAAGTTCGACAACTTCAGCGGCGGCCCGGCTTTCTTCGACAACGACACCTGACGAAGTCAAGCCGGCCTGCAACAGTCTGTGCGGCGCCGTCTCGTTTGTGCCAAATTCGCGGGCAATGTCGCTGTAACCCTGTAAAATATTGCGCTTTGATGACAGTCGCCACCAGCGGCTGCCATCCGACGCGTCCGCTCAATCCAGCAACACAATCCGCAGCGCCAACTCGCTGCCACAAGGAACATTCCATGTTCGGCCGATTCATGCCCACGGAGGGCAAGTTCTTCGAATATTTCAACCAGCACGCCGACTGCGCGGTGACCGCCGCCCATGAGCTCCAGGCACTGGTCAACGACTTGCCCAACGCCGAGGCACATGCGCGCCGGGTCCAGGCCACCGAGAAGAAGGCCGACCGGATCACGCACGACACCATCGACCTGCTGCACAAGACCTTCATCACGCCGCTGGACCGCGACGAGATCCACAAGCTCATCACGACCATGGACGACATCCTGGACCTGATGGAAGACGTGGCCGAGACCATCTCGCTGTATGACGTGACCAACCTGACCGACGAGGCCCTGCGCCTGGCGGCCATCTGCGTGCAGTGCTGCGACCAGGTCAAGATCGCGGTGGGCCTGCTTGAGGACATGGGCAACGCCAGCGCCATCCTGAAGACCGCGCAGCAGATCGACCAGCTCGAGTCGGAAGCCGACCGCGTGATGCGCTCGGCGATGTCCAAGCTGTTCCGCGACGAGACCGACGTCAAGCGCCTGATCAAGCTGAAGGCCATCTACGAACAGCTCGAGACGATCACCGACAAGTGCGAGGACGTCGCCAACATCATCGAAGGCATCGTCCTGGAAAACGCCTGAGGCGGCAATCGGCATGCAGACCATACAAATGAGCCTGTGGGTGATCGCCCTGCTGGTGGCGCTCGCGCTGCTGTTCGACTTCATGAACGGCTTCCACGACGCGGCCAACTCGATCGCCACGGTAGTGTCCACGGGTGTCCTCAAGCCGCACCATGCGGTGGCGATGGCGGCGATGTGCAACGTCGTCGCGATTTTCATTTTTCATCTGAAGGTGGCCGCAACGGTCGGGACCGGCACCATCGATGTCGCGATCGTCGACCATTACGTTATTTTCGGGGCGCTGGTCGGGGCAATCGCCTGGAACGTCATCACCTGGTACTACGGCATCCCGTCGTCGTCGTCGCACGCGCTGATCGGCGGGCTGGTGGGCGCCGCGGTGGCCAAGTCGGGCACCGGTGCGCTGGTGGGCAGCGGCCTGCTGAAGACCGTGGCCTTCATCCTGATCTCGCCGCTGCTGGGGTTCATCCTCGGCTCAATGATGATGGTGATCGTGGGCTGGACCTTCTTCCGCACGCCGCCGTCGCGCGTGGACCGGTGGTTCCGCCGGCTGCAGCTGGTTTCGGCTTCGATGTACAGCCTGGGCCATGGCGGCAATGACGCGCAGAAGACCATCGGCATCATCTGGATGCTGCTGATCGCCAGCGGCCATGTGGCGGCCGGCGGCCAGCCGCCGACCTGGGTGATCGTCTGCTGTTACGTGGCCATCGGCATGGGCACGCTGTTCGGCGGCTGGCGCATCGTGCGCACCATGGGCCAGAAGATCACCAAGCTCAAGCCGGTCGGCGGTTTCTGCGCCGAGACGGGCGGCGCCATGACGCTGTTCTTTGCTTCGGCGCTGGGCGTGCCGGTATCGACCACGCATACGATCACCGGCGCCATTGTCGGCGTCGGCTCGGCGCAGAAGATGTCGGCGGTGCGCTGGGGCGTGGCCGGCAATATCGTCTGGGCCTGGGTGCTGACGATTCCGGCGTCGGCCTTCATGGCGGCGATCGCATGGTGGATCGGGCTGCATATCCTGTAACGCAGGGGCAACCGCACCAGGCAAAAAGCCAGGCTGATGCCTGGCTTTTTGCTTGGACGCTTCACTGATTGGCGAAGGCCGCGATGGGATCGTCGTCGGCCGGGACGGGAGTTGGCGCCGGCTCGGGCACGGGAATGGCGGCCGGGGGCTGGGCCGGAGCCGGCGGCTGATAGGTGGCGGCCACTACGCGGCGCGCGCCGTTGTAGCGCGAGGCCCAGTAGGGCTTGCCCATGTCTTCCAGACGGACCGTGCCGCCGGACGACGGTGCATGGACAAAGCGGTTCTGTCCGACATAGATGCCCACGTGCGAATTGGCGCGGCCGGTGGTGTTGAAGAACACCAGGTCGCCGGACGCGACCTCGCTGCGGTCCAGCGAACTGCCGCGGGTGCCCATGGCCTCGGTGGTGCGCGGCAGGTTCACGTTGGCCGCGCGCGACACAACGTAGCGCACCAGGCCGCTGCAGTCGAAGCCCGAATCCGGCGTGTTGCCGCCATAGCGATAGGGCGTGCCGACCAGCGACATGGCCTGGATGGAAACCTCTTCCAGTCCGGCGCTGGGATCGACCATGGGCTTGCCGGGCGTGCGCGGCAGGCCGGCATAGCGGGAAGGCGGGGAACTGGCGCAGGCCGCCAGCAACAGGGCGGTGGCGCAGAGCAGCGGCAGCCGCGCCTGGGCAAGCAGGCGCCGCGGATTGGAAGAAAGACGGGTACGGCGCAATGGCATCCTGGGTTTCCGGTCGCCGGCCTGCCGGCGCACCGGAAGCCTTGCCGCTACCAGCGTAGCTGGGCGTTGCGCGTACCGGTGCTGACCTTGATGGACTTGGCCTGGCCCTTGTAACTGGCCTCGATATTGTAGCTGCCTTCGGGCGCACGTATCAGGCAGCGCGGGCCGGCGGCGCGGAAGGTGGCGACTTCCTGTTCGTCGCGCACCAGCTTGACCTCCACGTCGGACAGGAACTCACCGTTCGCGCCCTGCGTGAACTGGATGCCGATATTGAAATCTTTCTCTTTCGCCGTGAGCGCCTGGCGTTCGTCCTCGGCGACGCCGCCACAGACGTAGCTGACCGGCCCCATGGTGCGGATCACCATTTCGTCGGCGGCGGCATGGGCCGGGCGCCAGCTGGCGGCCAGCGCGATGCCGGCCGCGGCCAGCATGGCCAGCACAAGTCGCTGCCTGGGATGGCCTCGGGCGATCGCGGTGCCGGCGCCGGTGACGGTGCGACAGCGGGCGACAGGCGCATGCCTGCCGGGCAGATGCTCTAAATTCATCGACGCCTCCAGTCGGGATGCGGGACAACGGCAAACATGGGGCCATCATAGCCCCAAAGTGCTTGCCCTTGACGACAGCGCTCAGGCACAACAGGCGCGCCCCGCCATTGGCAGGGCGCGCCCGCAGGCTGCCGGTGTCAGAGCACGTCGCCGGCGTGGTCGGCCAGGCGCGAGCGTTCGCCGCGCGCCAGCGTGATATGGCCGCTGTGGCTCCAGCCCTTGAAGCGGTCGACCACGTAGGTCAGGCCCGATGAACCCTCGGTCAGGTACGGCGTGTCGATCTGCGCGATATTGCCCAGGCAGATGATCTTGGTGCCGGGGCCGGCGCGCGTCACCAGCGTCTTCATTTGCTTGGGCGTCAGGTTCTGCGCCTCGTCGATGATGACGAACTTGTTGACGAAGGTGCGCCCGCGCATGAAGTTCATGCTCTTGACTTTGATGCGCGAGCGGATCAGCTCCTGCGTGGCGGCGCGGCCCCAGTCGCCGGCGCTGTCGTCGCTCTTCTGCAGTACCTCGAGGTTGTCGTCGAACGCGCCCATCCACGGCTGCATCTTCTCTTCCTCGGTGCCGGGCAGGAAGCCGATGTCTTCGCCGACCGGCACGGTGGCGCGGGTGACGATGATCTCGTTGTACTGCTTCTGGTCCAGCACCTGCTCCAGGCCGGCGGCCAGCGCCAGCAGGGTCTTGCCGGTACCGGCCTGGCCCAGCAGCGTGACGAAGTCGATGTCCGGGTTCATCAGCAGGTTGAGCGCGAAGTTCTGCTCGCGGTTGCGGGCGGTCACGCTCCACACATTGTTCTTGTGGTGCGTGTAGTCCTTGAGCGTCTGCAGCAGCGCGGTCTTGCCGTTGATCTCCTTGACCTGCGCATACAGCGGCAGGCTGCCGTCGACGGGCTCCAGGTAGACGAACTGGTTGACCAGGAACGAGGGCACCAGCGGGCCGGTGAGCCGGTAGAACATGGCGCCGGACTTGGGGTCCTGCCAGCTTTCCACGCCCTTGCCGTGCTTGGCCCAGAAGTCGCCGGGCAACTGCATTACGCCGGCGTAGAGCAGGTCCTTGTCTTCCAGGACCTGGTCGTTGAAGTAATCTTCCGCGGGCAGGCCCAGTGCGCGCGCCTTGATGCGCATGTTGATGTCTTTCGACACCAGCACGACCTGGCGCTCCGGGTACTGCTGCTGCAGCGCGCTGACCACGCCCAGGATCTGGTTGTCGGCCTTGCCCTGCGGCAGGCCTTCAGGCAGCTTGATGTCGTTCAGGCGCGTCTGGAAGAACAGCTTGCCCTGCGCGTCGCGGTTGCCCAGCTTGGCCAGCGGCAGGCCCTCGTCGAGCACGCCGTCGGTGCCGCCCACCAGCGAATCGAGCGTGCGGCTGACCATGCGCGCGTTGCGCGCGACTTCGCTCATGCCCTTCTTGTGGTTGTCCAGTTCTTCGAGCGTCATCATCGGCAGATAGATGTCGTGTTCCTCGAAGCGGAAGAGCGAGGCTGGGTCGTGCATCAGCACATTGGTGTCGAGCACGAACAGCTTGCTCGGGCCTTCGGACTTGCGGGCGCGGCGCGTGGGGCCGGTGGAGGGTTTGACCAGGCTGACCGGAGCGGAGCTGACGGCGGGCGTCGATACGGCCGGGGTCTCGGTGCTGCGGGCGCGGGTGCCACCGGCGGCGCGGGCCTGGACCTCAGGCACCTCGGTGTCGCCGGTTTCCAGCAATGCCACACGCTCGAGCGCCGGCACAGGTTTCTTGCCCTGTGTGGCGGCTTTGGCCTTGGGCACCGCGGAGACCGGAGCAAACTCGCTCGGATCCAGCAATTGGGCAGGCTTGGCGGGCATGGTAGGCAGCGGCATGCTTGGCTTTCCTTTCAGGGGGACAAGAAGGGGGCGAGGATGTCCGTGTCGCGCCGCCGCGAATCGTCAGATATCGCGTGGCGGACCATGGCCGGGGCATGCATGCGCGAGGCGCCCGGCGCGGACAGGCATGAGAACAGACGCGGCTGCAAACAAAAAAGCCGCCATGCCTGCAGAACAGGGTTGGCGGCTAGGATCCGGCGGCTCTTTTGGCAGACTGCCGACACGGCAGGTCCGCTACCGGCCTGTGGCGCGAACCGCCTGGGCCGGGGAGTCGAAACAGCGTGGCATCCGGAATCTGAACTCATTACGGGCCAATGTATCCGAAGGTTTTGGGTTTGGCAATTGGGTTTGCCAGCGGCTTGTTGCAACACAGCACGTCCGGGTTGCGGTCCGTGCTGCGGCGACGCCGATACCAACACTATCCCTCAGATCCCGCGCACCATTTCCAGGACTTCGTCGACATGGTTCGGCACCTTGATGCCGCGCAGCTCGTGGCGCAGGATGCCCTTGCCGTCGATGATGAAGGTGCTGCGCTCGATGCCGCGGTGCTCCTTGCCATAAAGCTTTTTCATCTTGATGACATCGAACAATGTGCACACGGCTTCGTCGGCATCGGAGATCAGCTCGAAAGGCAGTTCGAGCTTGGCCTTGAAGTTCTCGTGCGAGCGGATGCTGTCGCGCGAGATGCCGAACACCTGCACGCCGGCCTTCTGGAAATCCTCATGCTGGTCGCGGAAGTTCATGGCCTCCGTGGTGCAACCCGGCGTGTTGTCCTTCGGGTAGAAGTACAGCACCACCGTCTTGCCGCGGTAGTCGGCAAGGCGGAAGGTGGCGTCGCCGGTCATCGGCGCGCTGAAGTCGGGTACGGCCTTGTTGAGACTGACGGTCATACTTGTGGCTCCTTGGGGGAGGGGCAGGGGATCGGGAGATTCATCGGTGAGGAGACTGCCGCCTCAGCCCGGGCAGATTGGGGCGCCCGGCCGGACTTCAAGCGTGGCGCCGGCTCAACTTTTGCTAAGGTCAGGCGGTCTCGGGTTCAAGCAGCAGCACCGCCGCCACCTTGCGGCCCTCGGCCATCAGGATGTTGTAGGTGCGGCAGGCGGCCTGCAGGTCCATGGCGTCCACCCCGACATGGCGGCGCGACAGCGACGCGGTCAGGCGCGGGTGCGGGAACCGCAGCCGTGAGCCGGTGCCAAGCAGCACCACCTCGGGGCCGAGTTCGGCCAGTTGCTCGAAATGCGCCGGTTCCAGGTCTTCGAAGCGGCTGACCGGCCAGGGCTTGATTTCACCCTCGGGCATGACCAGGATCGAGGTGGTGTGACGGACGAGGTTGATCTCGATATACCCCGGCCCATAGGCCGTGACGGTATTGAGCGACTGGGGCTGGTCGGCGTGGAGTTTCACTTGGAGGTCTCTGCGGCGGCCGCCGCGGGCTGGCAGGCCCGCCCCTGGGGCGGATGGCCGGCGGCCCGGGCGGGCAGTGGATGGGCGACAGCCCGCAGGCGGGTACGGTGCGCGCGGGTAGCGCACGCTGCAATGCAAGAATCCCTGCCGAAGTCTGTCATAATCCGATAAATTATAGCTTTTGCCTCCCTGTCTGCCACGTTCGCGTTGCATTGCAGCGGACGACGCCTTCGCGCGGGGCTTCCGCACGGGGCTTCGGCATTAATTCAGATTCGCCCAGATTCCCTGTCCGGTGCCGCCGACGCGGCACGCTACGCTCGCCCGACATCGCCGTGAAACCCATCCAGAAATCCAACAAACTCAATAACGTTTGCTACGACATCCGCGGGCCGGTGCTGGAAAAGGCCAAGCAGATGGAAGAAGAGGGGCACAAGATCATCAAGCTGAATATCGGCAACCTGGCCGTGTTCGGCTTTGACGCGCCGGAAGAGATTCAGCAGGACATGATGCGAAACCTGCCAAATTCGGCAGGTTATTCTGATTCCAAGGGTATTTTCGCCGCGCGCAAGGCGATCATGCACTATACCCAGCAAAAAAATATCGAGGGCGTTGGCCTGGAAGATATTTATGTGGGCAACGGTGCCTCCGAACTGATCGTGATGGCGGTCAATGCGTTGCTCAATACCGGCGACGAAGTGCTGGTGCCGGCGCCTGACTACCCGCTGTGGACCGCCGCGGTGAGCCTCTCGGGCGGCACGCCGGTGCACTATATCTGCGACGAGTCCAACGAATGGATGCCCGATCCGGCCGATATCCGCGCCCGCATCACGCCGCATACCAAGGCCATCGTCATCATCAACCCGAACAACCCCACCGGGGCGCTGTATTCGGACGAGCTGCTGCTCGAGATCGTCGCCATCGCGCGCGAGCATGGCCTGATCATCTTTGCCGACGAGATCTACGACAAGGTCCTGTACGACGGCAACACCCATACCTCGATCGCCTCGCTGTCGACCGATGTGCTGACCGTGACCTTCAATGGCCTGTCGAAGAACTACCGCTCGTGCGGCTACCGCGCCGGCTGGATGGTGGTGTCGGGCGACAAGCGCCCGGCCTTCGACTATATCGAAGGCCTGAACATGCTGTCGTCGATGCGCCTGTGCGCCAACGTGCCGGGCCAGTGGGCGATCCAGACCGCGCTGGGCGGCTACCAGAGCATCAACGACCTGGTCAACGAAGGCGGGCGCCTGCGCCGCCAGCGCGACCTGGCCTACGAGCTGATCACCGCCATCCCGGGCGTCACCTGCGTCAAGCCCAAGGCGGCGCTGTACCTGTTCCCCAAGCTCGACCTGTCGATGTACCCGGTGCAGGACGACCAGGAGTTCATCTATGAACTGCTGCAGGAGTCCAAGGTCCTGCTGGTGCAGGGCTCAGGCTTCAACTGGGCCAGTCCCGACCATTTCCGCATCGTGTTCCTGCCGCATGAGGAAGACCTGCGCGAGGCCATCAGCCGCATCGCGCGCTTCCTCGAGGCATACCGGAAACGTCACGGCAAGGCAGCGGCCTGAATCGCGGGCCGCGCCGCAACTCATCCCTAGCAACTCAGAAGATTGTCCATGAACCCCATCAAAGTTGGTCTGCTCGGCATCGGTACCGTCGGTAGCGGCACGTTCAACGTGCTCAAGCGCAATCAGGAAGAAATTCGCCGCCGCGCCGGCCGCGGCATCGAGATTGCCGTGGTGGCCGATCTCAACACCGAACGCGCGCGCGAACTGACCAACGGGGAAGTGGAGATCGTCAGCGACGCCAACGAGGTGGTGACGCGCCCCGACATCGACATCGTCATCGAACTGATCGGCGGCTACGGCATCGCGCGCGAGCTGGTCCTCAAGGCGATCGAGAACGGCAAGCACGTGGTCACCGCCAACAAGGCGCTGCTGGCTGTGCACGGCAACGAGATCTTCGAAGCGGCGCGCCGCAAGGGCGTGATCGTCGCCTTCGAAGCGGCGGTGGCCGGCGGCATCCCCATCATCAAGGCGCTGCGCGAAGGCCTGACCGCCAACCGCATCCAGTGGATCGCCGGCATCATCAACGGCACCACCAACTTCATCCTGTCCGAGATGCGCGACAAGGGCCTGGATTTCGACGTGGTCCTGAAGGAAGCGCAGCAGCTGGGCTACGCCGAGGCCGACCCGACCTTCGACATCGAGGGCGTCGACGCCGCGCACAAGGTCACGCTGATGAGCGCGATCGCCTTCGGCATGCCGGTGCAGTTCGACAAGGCCCACGTGGAAGGCATCACCAAGCTGTCGGCCACCGATATCAAGTACGCCGAGGAGCTGGGCTACCGCATCAAGCTGCTGGGCATCACCCGCCGCCGCGACGACGGCGTGGAACTGCGCGTGCACCCGACGCTGGTGCCGGCCTCGCGCCTGATCGCTAACGTGGAAGGCGCGATGAACGCCGTGCTGGTGCAGGGCGACGCCGTGGGCGCGACGCTCTACTACGGCAAGGGCGCCGGCGCCGAGCCGACCGCCTCGGCCGTGATCGCCGACCTGGTCGACGTGACCCGCCTGCATACCGCCGACCCGAACCATCGCGTGCCGCACCTGGCGTTCCAGCCCGACGAGCTGTCGAGCGTGCCGGTGCTGCCGATCGAAGAGATCAACAGCTCGTACTACCTGCGCATGCGCGTGGCCGACGAGACCGGCGTGCTGGCCGAGATCACCCGCATCCTGGCCGAGGGCGGCATCTCGATCGATGCCATGCTGCAGAAGGAATCGCGCGAAGGCGAGCCGCAGACCGACATCATCATCCTGACCCACATCACGCGCGAGAAGCACGTCAACGCCGCTATTGCCAAGATCGAGGCGCTGCCGACGGTGCTGTCCGCCGTGACGCGCCTGCGCATGGAAGAACTGAACTAAGGGCCGGACCTGCCGATTCACATGAAATACCAGTCGACCCGCGGCCATGAGATGCCGCAATCGTTTTCCGAGATCCTGCTGGGCGGCCTGGCGCCGGACGGCGGCCTGTACCTGCCCGCGCAGTACCCGCAAGTCACTGCCGACGAGCTCGAAGCCTGGCGCAAGCTGTCGTATGCCGACCTGGCCTACGAGATCCTGCGCAAGTTCTGCGACGACATTCCGGCCGAGGACCTGCGCGCGCTGATGCGCAAGACCTATACGCCCGAGGTGTACTGCAACGCGCGCGCCGGCGACAATACCGCCGACATCACGCCGCTGCGCACGCTGGGCGAAGAAGGCGGCACGACGCTGCAGTTGCTGGCCCTGTCCAACGGCCCGACGCTGGCCTTCAAGGACATGGCGATGCAGCTGCTCGGCAACCTGTTCGAGTACGCGCTGGAGCGCGCCGGGCAGGAGCTGAACATCCTGGGCGCAACATCCGGCGATACCGGCAGCGCCGCTGAATACGCCATGCGTGGCAAGCGCGGCATCCGCGTGTTCATGCTGAGCCCGCACCGCAAGATGAGCGCGTTCCAGACCGCGCAGATGTTCAGCCTGCAGGACGCCAATATCTTCAACCTGGCGGTCGAAGGCGTGTTCGACGACTGCCAGGACATCGTCAAGGCGGTCTCAAACGACCTGGAGTACAAGGCGCGCCAGAAGATCGGCACGGTCAACTCGATCAACTGGGCGCGCGTGGTGGCCCAGGTGGTGTACTACTTCAAGGGCTGGCTGCTCGCGACCGATGGCCCGGGCCAGAAGGTCTCGTTCTGCGTGCCGTCGGGCAACTTCGGCAATGTCTGCGCCGGCCATATCGCGCGCATGATGGGCCTGCCGATCGACAAGCTGGTGGTGGCCACCAACGAGAACGACGTGCTCGACGAGTTCTTCCGCACCGGCGCCTACCGCGTGCGCAAGTCGGCCGAGACGTACCACACCTCCAGCCCCAGCATGGACATCTCCAAGGCCTCGAACTTCGAGCGCTTTGTGTTCGATCTGCTGGGCCAGGACGCCGGCAAGCTGGCGGCACTGTTCCGCGACGTGGAAGAGAAGGGCGGCTTCGACCTGTCGGGCACGCCGGAATTCGACCGCATCCGTCAGTTCGGCTTTGTCTCGGGCCGCAGCACGCATGAGGACCGGCTGGCCACCATCCGCGACCTGTCGTCGCGCTACGGCATCACCATCGATACCCACACCGCCGATGGCGTCAAGGTGGCGCGCGAGCATCTCAGCGCCGGCGTACCGATGGTGGTGCTGGAAACCGCGCTGCCCGCCAAGTTTGCCGACACCATCCGCGAAGCGCTCGGCCACCAGCCGGAGCGCCCGGCCAGGTTCGAGGGCATCGAGAGCCTGCCGCAGCGCTTTGAGGTGATGCCGGCCGACGCCGCGCAGGTCAAGGCCTATATCGCCGGCCACACCGGCCTGTAAGGACGCCAGATCGGCCTGACTGCGGGCCCGCCTGCGGCGCTGCCGCATGCCGGGCCCGCGCCAACTCGCTACAATCAGGCTGCGGGCCCGATCCTCGGCCCCCGGATTGTCTGCCGCCAGCATGCTGCGCGGCGGCAATGCGCGGGCCGTTTTTCATGGGCCAATCCTTTCCCACATCGCACCATGACCCAAGCCGCAGCACCTTCCCGCCCCCCGATGCTGACCATGGCCCAGGCGCTCGACGCGCTGCTCGGCGCCGCCCGTCCGATTGCGCATGTGGAGCAGGCCGATACGCTCGAAGCCAATGGCCGCGTGCTGGCCGCGCCCGTGACCAGCTCGCTGCGCGTGCCGCCGGCCGACAATACCTCGATGGACGGCTACGCCATGCGCGCCGCCGATGTGCCCGCTGCCGACACGCGGCTGCGCGTGTCGCAACGGATCCCCGCCGGCCATGTCGGCACGGCGCTGGAACCCGGTACCGCCGCGCGCATCTTCACCGGCGGGCTGATCCCGCCCGGCGCCGACGCCGTGGTGATGCAGGAGCAATGCGCGGCCGAGGGCGACGATGTGATCGTCAACCATGTGCCGCAATCCGGCGAATGGGTGCGGCGCGCGGGCGAGGATATCGAAGCCGGCAGCGTGATCCTGCCGGCCGGCACGCGGCTGACGCCGCAGGCGCTGGGGCTGGCCGCATCGGTCGGCCAGGCGAAGCTGGACGTGGTGCGCCGCGTGCGCGTGGCCGTGTTCTTTACCGGCGACGAGCTGGCGATGCCGGGCGAGCCGCTCAAGCCGGGCGCCATCTACAACTCCAACCGCTTCACGCTGCGCGGCCTGCTGGAAAACCTGGGCTGCGAGGTGAGCGACTTCGGCATCGTGCCCGACACGCTGGCCGCCACCCGCGAGACGCTGCGCCGCGCGGCGCAGGGCCATGACCTGATCATTACCTCGGGCGGGGTCTCGGTCGGCGAGGAAGACCATATCAAGCCCGCGGTCGAGGCCGAAGGGCGGCTCGACATGTGGCAGATCGCGATCAAGCCGGGCAAGCCGCTGGCGTTCGGCCAGGTCAATAGCGGCGGCGAGCCGGCGTTCTTCCTGGGTTTGCCGGGCAACCCGGTGTCCAGCTTCGTGACCTTCCTGCTGTTCGTGCGCCCGTTCATCCTGCGCCTGCAGGGCGTGGCCGACGTGACCCCGCGGCGCCTGCCGCTGCGCGCGGATTTCGAACTGAAGAAGGGCGACCGCCGCAATGAGTTCCTGCGCGCGCGCATCAATGCGGAGGGTGGGCTGGACCTGTTCCCCAACCAGAGCTCGGGCGTGCTGACCTCCACCGTCTGGGGCGACGGCCTGATCGACAATCCGCCCAACCAGGCGATCGCGCGCGGCGATACCGTGCAGTTCATTCCGTTTGACGGCCTGCTCGCGTAGCCGGCCAGCAATACCAGGACGCAGAAGCAGTCATGATCATCGAACTCCGATTCTTTGCCAGCGTGCGCGAGCAGCTGGGCGTGTCCGAAGAGCGCGCCGAGGTGCCGGCCGACGTGCGCACCGTGGGCGAGCTGCGCCAGTGGCTGCGCCAGCGTGGCGGCGCCTGGGCCGAGACCCTGGCCGAAGGCCGCGCGCTGCGCATGGCCGTTGACCATGCGGTGGCGCGTGCCGATACGGCGATTGCCGAGGGCTGCGAAGTCGCGTTTTTCCCGCCAGTGACCGGAGGCTGAGATGAGCGTCAGGGTGCAGCGTGAGGATTTCGATCTCGGCGCGGAAGTCGCGGCGCTGCGTGTCGGCAATCCGGCGGTTGGCGCGGTCGCCAGCTTTATCGGCACCGTGCGCGACGTGAGCGACGGCAGCGCGGTCAGCGCGATGGAGCTGGAGCACTATCCGGGCATGACCGAGAAGGCGCTGGCGCAGATCGAGGCGGCCGCCTGCGCGCGCTGGGCGCTGCTGGGCGTGACCATCGTCCACCGCGTGGGCCCGCTGCAGCCGCTGGACCAGATCGTGCTGGTGGCGGTGGCATCGGCGCACCGCGGCAATGCCTTTGCCGCGTGCGAATTCATCATGGACTACCTCAAGTCCGAAGCGCCGTTCTGGAAGAAGGAAAACACCCCGGAAGGCGCGCGCTGGGTCGATGCCCGCGTGACCGACGAGGCCGCGCTCAAGCGCTGGGGGATTACGTCATTCAATGCCAGCGGGGATGATGCACAGCCCGAGGCGGGTACTGGCGGGAGCCAGCCCTGATGGGGCCGCTCGGCTTTGTCGCCGTGGGCATGGGCGCCGCGGCGGGTGCCTGGCTGCGCTGGGGCTTCGCAGTGCTGTGGAACGCGATCAATCCCGCGCTACCCTACGGCACGCTGGCGGCCAACCTGCTGGGCGGCTACCTGATCGGCCTGGCGGTCGGTTTCTTCGATACGCACGCCGGCCTGCCGCCGGAATGGCGCCTGCTTGCCATCACCGGCTTCCTGGGCGGGCTGACCACGTTCTCGACCTTTTCCAGCGAGGTGCTGGCGAACCTGATTGCCGGCGACTACGGCTGGGCGGCGATGCATTTGCTGCTGCACCTGGGCGGCTCATTGCTGCTGACCGCGTTCGGGCTCTGGACCTATCGCTTGCTGGCCTGATCCCGCCTGCCGGACCAGGGCAAGCAGTGCGGCATTGAAAGCCTGCGCCTGCTCCATATGCGGGCTATGGCCGGCGCCGGCGACCACGCTTAACCCTGCGGCCGGGTGCAAGGCACGGGTTGCGATGCCGACGGACGGCGCATAAAGCCGGCTGGCCTCGCCATACAGGTGGAACAAGGGCAGACGGGCCGTGCGCAAGGTGTCGCGGAAATCCTGCCGCGCCATGTCTTCCCACAACGCGGCCAGTGTTGCCGCGTCGCACTGGTCTGCCATGTGCGCGATGCGCTGCATTGCCGCACCATCCGGACGCTGTCCCGCAGCCCACAATCCCAAGGCGACCGACGGTGCCAGGCGTGGCCAGTCGGCCCGGATGCGCGCCGCCATTTGCGCGGCCTGCGCCATGTCGTAGTGTCCGTGCAGCCCATGCGGCCAGCCCGGGTCCGTGACCAGCCTGGGCGTCATGTCGATGCTGCCGACCGCCGACAGGGGAAGCGCCGGATGGTCGCGCAGCAGGCTCCATGCCACCATCGCCCCCATCGACCAGCCTGCTACCACCACGTCGGCCAGCCCGAGGTGCGCAACCAGTCCGGCCACGTCCCGCGCCAGCGCCGCGATGGTGTTGCTGTCGCGCTCGCGCGACAGGCCGTGGCCGGCATGGTCGGGCGCGATCACGCGGAATCCGGCCAGCGCCAGCGCGCGCTGGCCGTCAAAAGCCTCGCCATTGACCGACCAGCCGTGCAGCAACAGCAGCGGCCGTCCCTGGCCGGCTTCGCGCCAGCCAGGCAAGGCGCCGCGCGCCGGATGGCAGGCGAATTGCGGGGCAGCAGGGCTGGCGGGCGCCGAATCGGGAGCGTCCAACGGCGGGTTTCTCCTGGCAGGAGGGTGAAGGGAAGCGGCCTGAATGCCACCGGGTGAGGGTGCCCCTCTATTGACATCCATGGTGCTCAATTTATACGATGAAACATGAATCAGATATCAGGTTTTGCCTGAGTGTCGATTCAGGGCGGCGGCAGGGGCGGAGGAGGCGCCTGCCCCGCTGGCATGACATGAAGCGGCAGGCATTCCAATGACAAGGCGCTCAGCGCCACCGGAGACAAGATGTCCCCCACGCAGACTGGCGAGACTGACGTAGCCGACGCCACCGGCCCGGCCGGCGGCATCTGCCCGCCCAAGACCGCGCGCGGGCAGAAGACGCGCGAAGCGCTGCTGCGCGCCGCGGAGAAGGTGTTCGGCGAGAAAGGCTACTACGCCGCGTCGATCTCCGAGATCACGCAGGAGGCCAAGGTCGCGATGGGCACCTTCTACCTGTACTTCAAGGACAAGGAAGACATCTTCCGCGCGCTGGTCGCGCATATGCTGGAACTGGTGCGCGCGCACCTGCGCAAGCACGTCGCCGCCGCCGAAACCCAGATGGACGCCGAGCGCCTGGGCCTGAAGGCATTTCTCTCTTTCGTTTCGCGCCACAAGAACCTGTACCGGATCGTGCTGGATTCGTACTCGGTGGACGAGACCATCTACAGCAGCTACTTCGAGGTGTTTGCCGAGCTCTACAGCCGGCGCCTGACCCGCGCCGAAGATCAGGGCGAGATCGTGCCCGGCGATGCCGAGGTGCGCGCCTGGTGCCTGATCGGCATCAGCAACTTCCTGGGCATGCGCTATGCGCGCTGGAAGCGCCCGCCTTCGATGGATAAGGTGGTCGATACCGCCTTCGACCTGATCGCGCACGGCCTGCAGCCGCGATGAGCGCCAACGACGAACCCCCGGTGCAGTGGGTGCGCGCCGATGGCGTGGCGCTGCTGCGCCTGAACCGGCCGCAGCGGCACAACAGCCTGGTGCCCGAGCTGCTGGAAGCGCTGCTGGCCGCGCTGGACGAGATCGAGGCCGATCCCGCGATCCACGCTGTGGTGCTGACGCATGCCGGAAGGAATTTTTCCACGGGCGGTGACGTCGCGGCATTTGCCGCGCAGGGGGATGCGATCGCCAGCTACGCCGACCGGCTGCTGGCCCTGCTGAACCGTTCGATCCTGCGCCTGGCCGCGCTGCGCTGCCCGGTGGTGGCCGCGGTGGAGGGCTGGCTGACGGGCGGTTCGCTTGGCCTGGTGCTGGCGTGTGACATGGCGGTCCTGGCGCAGGATGTGCGCATCGCGCCGTACTACACGGTGGTGGGCTTCAGCCCGGACGGCGGCTGGACCGCGATGCTGCCGCAGCTGATCGGCTCGCCGCGGGCGCGCGCGTGGCAGCTGAACAATTCGATCGTTGCCGCGCCGGAGGCGGCGGCGCTTGGGCTGGCGGCCGCGCTGGCCGCGCCAGGTTCGGCCGAGGCCGAGGCCGTGACGCTGGCGCGCGGCGTTACGCGCAAGGTGCCGGGCAGCGTTGCCCACACGCGCGCGCTGTTGTGCTGGGATGCCGACACCCTGGCGGCCGGGCTTGAGCGCGAGCGCGCGGCCTTTGTCGCGCAGATCGCCAGCACCGAGACCGCCGACGGCATGCGGCGCTTCCTGGCGGAACGCGCGCGCGAATAGGCCATATAGCATTCCCAGGCAGTTGCAGCAGGTTTCAGTAAGACAAAGACAAACGAAACTGAAAACAGGAGACAGCAATGCAACGCAACCCACTCGCCGTACGCGCCCTGGTCGTGGCCGCCGGTCTGCTCGCCACCGGCGCCGCGCTGGCCAAGGACATCCGCATCGCGCACGTCTATGACAAGACCGGCGCACTCGAGGCCTATGCCAAGCAGACCCAGACCGGCCTGATGATGGGCCTGGAGTACGCCACCAACGGCACCATGGCCGTCAACGGCAACAAGCTGGTGGTGATCGAGAAAGACACCCAGGGCAAGCCGGACGTGGCCAAGGCGCAGCTGGCCGCGGCCTACAGCGACGACCGCGCCGATATTGCAGTCGGCCCCACGTCTTCCGGCACCGCGCTGGCCATGCTGCCGGTGGCCGAGGAATACAAGAAGGTGCTGCTGGTCGAGCCCGCGGTGGCTGATTCCATCACCGGCGACAAGTGGAATCGCTACATCTTCCGCACCGGCCGCAACTCGTCGCAGGATGCGATCTCCAACGCCGTGGCGCTGGACAAGCCGGGCGTGCAGATCGCCACGCTGGCGCAGGACTATGCCTTTGGTCGCGACGGCGTCAAGGCCTTCAAAGGCGCGCTGAAAAACGCGAAGATCGTGCATGAGGAATACCTGCCGACCAACACCACGGACTTCACCGCCGGGGCGCAGCGGCTGTTCGATTCGCTCAAGGACAAGCCGGGCCGTAAGGTGATCTTTATCATCTGGGCCGGCGCCGGCAACCCGTTCAAGATTGCCGATCTCGATCCCAAGCGCTATGGCATCGAGATCGCCACCGGCGGCAACATCCTGCCGGCGATGGCCAGCTACAAGAACTTCCCGGGCATGGAGGGGGCCACGTACTACTACTTCGGCATCCCCAAGAACAAGGCCAATGAGTGGCTGGTGTCCAACCACTACAGCAAGTTCAAGGCACCGCCCGACTTCTTCACCGCCGGCGGCATGACCGCGGGCATTGCGCTGGTGGAGGCGCTGAAGAAGACCGGTGGCGACACCGGCACCGAGAAGCTGATCGCGGCGATGGAAGGCATGTCGTTCGACACGCCCAAGGGCAAGATGACCTTCCGCAAGGAAGACCACCAGGCCATGCAGTCGATGTACCACTTCAGGATCAAGGTGGATCCCGCCTTTGCCTGGGGCGTGCCTGAACTCGTGCGCGAGATCAAGCCCGAAGAGATGGCCGTGCCCGTGCGCAACCACCGCTGATGAGCGCGCCAGCCTCCTTTGCCCGTGCCGCGCCGGCGTCGTCGCAGCCGGCCGCCGGGCGCGACGGTGCCATTGCCGCCGGGGCGCAGCCGCTGCTGGAAACGCGCGGCCTGACCATCCGCTTCGGCGGCCACGTGGCCGTCAATGCGGTGTCGTGCGCGTTCCGGCCCGGCGAGCTGACCTGCATCGTCGGCCCCAATGGCGCCGGCAAGACCACGTACTTCAACCTGGTTTCGGGGCAGCTGCCGCCCACGGCCGGGCAGATCCTGCTGGATGGCGAGGACGTGACGCGCCTGCCGGTGTCGCAGAAGACGCGCCGCGGCATCGGCCGCGCCTTCCAGCTGACCAGCCTGTTCCCGCAGCTGTCGGTGCTGGAGAACGTGCGTCTCGCGGTGCAGGCGCGCCAGCAGCGCGGCATCGATCTGTTCTCGATGTGGTCCAGCCACCGCGACGTGCAGGCGCAGGCCATGGCGATCCTGGAACGCGTGGCGCTGGCCGGCAAGCGACAGCTGACGGTGGCCTCGCTGCCGCACGGCGACCAGCGCAAGCTGGAGGTCGGCATCCTGCTGGCGCTGCAGCCGCGCGTGTTCATGTTCGACGAGCCCACCGCGGGCATGAGCGTCGACGAAGTGCCGGTGATCCTGGACCTGATCCGCGAGATCCGCCAGGACCGCAGCAAGACCGTGCTGCTGGTCGAGCACAAGATGGACGTGGTGCGCTCGCTCGCCGACCGCATCATCGTGCTGCACAACGGCACGCTGGTGGCCGACGGCGACCCCGCCGAGGTAATCGCTTCGCCGGTGGTGCAGCAGGCCTACCTGGGCATGCCGGAAGAGGAGGCCAGCCATGGCTGACGCACAAGCAACAGGGCCGATCCTGAGGCTGCAGGGCGTGCAGACGCATATCGGGCCGTACCACATCCTGCACGGCGTGAGCTTCGAGGTGCCGCGCGGCGGCGTGACCATGCTGCTGGGTCGCAACGGCGCCGGCAAGACCACCACGCTGCGCACCATCATGGGCCTGTGGCAGGCCAGCGCCGGCACCGTGAACTTTGACGGCACCGACATCACGCGCCACAGCACGCCCGCGATCGCGCAGGCCGGCATTGCCTACGTGCCCGAGAACATGAGCGTGTTCTCCGACCTGACCGTGGCCGAGAACATGCGCCTGGCCGCGCGCACGGGTGCCATCGACGAACGCCGGCTGGACTGGGTGTTCCGCATGTTCCCGGCGCTGAAGACCTTCTGGCACCAGCGCGCCGGCGTGCTGTCAGGCGGGCAGAAGCAGATGCTGTCGGTGGCGCGCGCCATCATCGAGCCGCGCCAGCTGCTGATCGTCGACGAGCCCACCAAGGGCCTGGCGCCGGCCATCATCCAGAACATGATCCATGTGTTCCGCGAGCTGAAGCAGACCGAGGTGTCGATCCTGCTGGTGGAGCAGAACTTCCATATGGCGAAGTCGGTGGGGGATACGGTGGCGGTGATGGACGACGGGCGCACGGTGCATACCGGGGCGATGGCGGCGCTGGCTGAAGACGACGCGCTGCAGCAGAAGCTGCTGGGGCTGTCGCTGGCGGCGCACCAGTAACGAAGGCGATTAGCGAGACCGATGGTTTGCTCCCCTCTCCCGCTTGCGGGAGAGGGGCAGGGGGAGAGGGCAGGCACTGGCATACCGACACGCATCACTTCGTCGATGCTCCGGCCCTCTCCCCAACCCTCTCCCGCAAGCGGGAGAGGGAGCACACAGTCAGTGATTTGAAGCACAGCGCGCGGGCATCTATGCCGCCGCAGGACGAGACACATGACAACAACTACGACCCTAACAAGCGCCGCGCCGTCGGACCTGCCCAAGGTGCGCCTCGACTGGACCCCGCTGGCGCTGGCCCCGTTGCTAATGCTGCTCGCCTTCCCGTTGATAGGCAGCCCGTCGACCTGGCTGACGCTGACCATCGCCGGCCTGGCGATGGGCATGATCATCTTCGTCGTCTCGTCCGGCCTGACGCTGGTATTCGGCCTGATGGACGTACTAAACTTCGGCCACGGCGCGTTCATCGCGCTGGGCGCCTATGTGGCGGCCTCGGTGCTGCTGCCAATGGCGGGTTGGGTGGAAGCGGACAGCCTGGCGCAGAACCTGGCGGTGTTTGCGCTGGCGATCGCGGCGGCCATGGTGGCCGCGGGCGCGGTCGGGCTGTTCTTCGAGCGCGTGGTGGTGCGCCCGGTCTATGGACAGCACCTGAAGCAGATCCTGATCACGATGGGCGGCATGATCGTGGCCGAGCAGCTGATCAAGGCCATCTGGGGCCCAGAGACCATCGCGCTGCAGTTGCCCACCACCTTCCGTGGCGCGGTGCTGCTGGGCGACGCGGCGATCGAGAAATACCGGCTGATCGCGATGGCGCTGGGGCTGGTGATCTTTATCGCCATGCTGTTGCTGCTCAACCGCACCCGCATCGGCCTGCTGATCCGCGCCGGCGTGGAGAACCGCGAGATGGTCGAGGCCCTTGGCTACCACGTGCGGCGACTGTTTATCGGCGTGTTCGTCGCGGGCGCGGCGCTGGCCGGGCTGGGCGGGGTGCTGTGGGGGCTGTACCAGCAGAACATCACCGCGGCGATCGGCGCGCAGGTGAATGTGCTGATCTTTATTGTGATCATCATCGGCGGGCTGGGCTCGACCACGGGCTGCTTCGTCGGTGCGCTGCTGGTGGGGCTGATGGCCAACTACACCGGCTTCCTGTTCCCAAAGGTGGCTCTGTTCTCCAACATCCTGCTGATGATGCTGGTGCTGCTGTGGCGCCCGCAGGGGCTGTTCCCGGTGGCGCGGCGCTGAGGGCAACGACCATGATCCGACTACTTTCCGGCGACCTGCCGCGCAGCCGCGTGCTGACCGTGATCCTGCTGCTGATCCTGGTGGCGCTGGCGTGCGCGCCCTTTGCCTTCCCCGGCGCGCGCGCGCTCAACATGGCGGCCAAGATCTGCATCTTCGTGGTGCTGGTGGCCAGCTACGACCTGCTGCTGGGCTATACGGGCATCGTTTCCTTTGCCCACACCATGTTCTTTGGCATTGGTGGCTATGGCGTGGCCATTGCCATGTCGCGCATGGAGCCGGGCTGGGGCGCGCTGCTAGTGGGCACCGTAGGCGCGCTGGCGGTCTCGGCGCTGCTGGCCCTCCTGATCGGGCTGTTCTCGCTGCGGGTGCGGGCGATCTTCTTTGCCATGATCACGCTGGCGGTGGCGACGGCCTTTGCCACGCTGGTGTCGCAGCTGTCGGAATGGACCGGTGGCGAGGACGGGCTGACCTTCAAGGTGCCGGAGGTGTTGCGCCCCGGCTTTACGCTGGGCGACGCCGAGTGGCTGGGGGTGCCGCTGAGTGGCAAGCTGCTGAGCTACTACCTGGTATTCGCCGGCGCGCTGACCTTGTTCCTGGTGCTGCTGCGCATCGTCAACTCGCCCTTTGGCCGGGTGCTGCAGGCGATCCGCGAAAACGACTTCCGCGCCGAGGCCATCGGCTACCGCACCGTGGTGTACCGCACCGTGTCGACGGTGCTGTCGGCGATGTTCGCCACGCTGGCCGGCGTGCTGATGGCGATCTGGCTGCGCTACAACGGGCCCGATACCTCGCTGTCGTTCGAGATCATGGTCGACATCCTGCTGATCGTGGTGATCGGTGGCATGGGCACGATCTACGGCGCGGTGATCGGCACGGTGCTGTTCCTGGTGGCGCAGACCTACCTGCAGGACGTGATGAAGCTGGCCAGCGATGCCACCGCCGCGCTGCCGCTGCTGTCGTCGCTGCTGCACCCGGACCGCTGGCTGCTGTGGCTGGGCCTGTTATTCATCCTGAGCGTCTACTATTTCCCGCAAGGCGTGGTGGGACGGCTGCGCGGCGCCGGACCCGTGCAGGACGTGGCAACCTGAGCAGCGGAGACTAGCCCATGTACGTGATCGACTGGCTGCACAAGAACGCGCAACAATTCCCCGACAAGGCCGCGCTGGTGGACGTGGAGAGCGGCCGCCAGGTGACCTATCGCCACTTCGACGAACGCGCCAGCCGCTTCGCCGAATACCTTCGCGACCACCTGCGGCTGGCGCCGGGCACGCGCGTGGCGGTGCTGGCGCATAACAGCTCGGACTATTTCGAGATGCTGTATGGCTGCGCCAAGGCCGGCATGGTCATGGTGTGCCTGAACTGGCGCCTGCCGGCGGCGGAGCTGCTGCCGATCCTGCAGGACTGCACGCCCGAGGTGCTGGTCGCCGGCGATGGCTTCCTGGCGGTGGCGGCCGAACTGGCCCGCGCCATGCCGCTGCGCGCGGTGCTGCACCTGGCCGACGACGAGGCCGCCGACGTGCCCGGCGGCTGGACCGAGTACGAAGCCGTGCTCGACGCCGCCTCCGGCCGCATCATCGAAATGCCGTGCCGCGACGAGTCCGAGGTCTGGCACCTGCTCTATACCTCCGGCACCACCGGCAAGCCCAAGGGCGTGATCCAGACCTACGGCATGGTCTTCTTCAACGCCGTCAACGCGATGCTGGCCAACAAGATCACGCGCGACGACGTGTTTCTCGGCGTGCTGCCGTTCTTCCATACCGGCGGCCTGAACCTCTATGCCAACCCGGTGCTGCATGCCGGCGGTACGGTGCACATCATGCGCCAGTTCGATCCGCAGGTGGTGCTGGGCAAGCTCGATCGCGCCGGCGGCGAGGGCATCACCATGTTCTTCGCGGTGCCGGCGGTGTACCTGTTCCTGAGCCAGCACCCGCGCTTCGCGCAGGCGGACTTCGCCGGCGTGCGCAATATGTCGGCGGGGGGCTCGCCGGTGCCCAGGCCGCTGCTCGAGGCCTACCTGGCCAAGGGCGTGACCATCTGCTTCGGCTTCGGCATGACCGAGACCGGTCCCACGGTTTTTGTCTGCGACGAGGACACCGCGCGCCGCAAGATCGGTACCATCGGCAAGCCGGTGGGGTCAATGCTGACCCGGATCGTCGATCCGCTGGGGGTGGACGTGGGCCCGGGCGAGCGCGGCGAACTGCTGATCAAGGGCCCGGGCGTGACCCCGGGCTACTGGAACCTGCCCGAGGCCACCGCGCTCGCCATCCGCGATGGCTGGCTGCATTCCGGCGATGTCGCCTATCGCGACGAGGACGGCGACTACTACATCGTCGACCGGGCCAAGGACATGTTTATCTCGGGCGGCGAGAACGTCTATCCGGCCGAGGTCGAGAACGTGCTGTTCCAGCTGCCGGGCGTGGCCGAGGCCGCGGTGATCGGCACGCCGGATGCACGCTGGGGCGAGGTCGGCATGGCGCTGGTGGTGCTGCGCCCTGGCGCCACGCTTGACGCCGATGCCGTGATCGCCTACTGCAAGGCACAGCTGGCCGGCTACAAGGTGCCGCGCCATGTGCGCTTTCTTGATGCGCTGCCGCGCACGCCGTCCGGCAAGGTCGAGAAGCACAAGCTGCGCACAAAGTTTTCTGCCTGAAGCGCATGGCCGCACCAGCCGTTGCCATTTGAATGGATTCCCGCCGCAGTTTGCAGTCTCCGCAGTCTCCGCAGTCTCCGCAGTCTCCGCAGTCCTCGATCTGAGATTAACTCGACAGTGACCGCGACCCGGTCGCGACAGGAGGAGGTTGACATGCATTCCACGCAATTCCCGCTGCAGTGGCAACGCCGACTCGGGCGCACCGTGCTCGCGGTCGCCGCATCGATGCTGGCCGCCGCCTGTGGCTCGGGCGACGATAACAACGGCAATGGCAGCAACCCCAATACGAAGCCGGCGAATATCGGCACGGTCACGATCAACAGCTACAACGGCACCACCGACGACCTGCTGACCGCTGGCCTGGGCAAGGACGGCCTGGCCAGCGCTACGGCGCCGTTGCCGGCCAACCCCACCGCGCCAACTGCGGCGGAATTGCGGCGCTACGCGATCTATACCAACTATCGCGCCATCGTCGATACCACCGCCAGCGGCGGCTACGGCTCGCTCTACGGCCCCAATGTCGATGCGCAGGGCAATGTCACCGGATCGGACGGCAAGGTGGCCGGCGTGGAATACCTGGCATATTCGGACGATGGCTCGGGCCAGCAGAACGTGACCATGCTGGTGCAGATCCCCACTACGTTCAACACGTCGAAGCCGTGCGTGATCACCGCCACTTCGTCCGGTTCGCGCGGCGTTTATGGCGCCATTGCCACCGGCGAGTGGGGCCTGAAGCGCGGCTGCGCGGTGGCCTATACCGACAAGGGCACCGGCGCCGCGCCGCATGACCTCGATACCGACACCGTGCCGCTGATCGACGGCACCCGCGCCGCGCGCGCGGCGGCGGGCAAGAATGCGCAGTTTGCCGCGCCGGCGGGGGCTACCTCCCTGGTGGACTTCACCGCTGCCAACCCGCACCGGCTGGCGTTCAAGCACGCGCATTCGCAGCGCAACCCGGAGAAGGACTGGGGTAGATTCACGCTGCAGGCGGTGGAATTTGCGATCTGGGCGATCAATGACCGCTTCGGCGCCGTGTCGACCAACGGCACCCGCCAGCGCACGCTGGACAAGGGCAAGATCGTAGTGATCGCGTCCAGCGTTTCCAATGGCGGTGGTGCCGCGGTGGCGGCGGCCGAGCAGGATGCCGACGGCCTCATCGACGGTGTGGCGGTGGGCGAGCCCAACCTCAACATGCCGCCCAATACCGGCATCGTGGTGAAGCGCGGCGCGACGCCGGTGGCGGCCTCGGGCCGCACGCTGTACGACTACACCACCACGGCCAACCTGCTGCAGCACTGCGCCTCGCGGACCACCGCGCTGACGCAGGCGCCGTTCTACACCAACCCCAACATGGCGCCATTCTTTGCCAACCGCTGCCAGACGCTGGCGGACAAGGGCCTGGTGAGCGGCGCGAACACGGACGAACAGAGCGCCAGCGCCCTGCAGGCGCTGCACGCCGCGGGCTGGGAGCCGGAGTCGGACGACCTGCATCCGTCGCTGGCCGCGTTCGACGTGGCCGCCGCAATCTCAGTCACCTATGCCAACGCCTATGCCCAGGCAAGCGTCACCGACCGGCTGTGCGGCTACAGCTTTGCGAGCACGCTGACCGACCTGAAGCCAGCGGCCATCGCGCCCGCTGCGCTGGCGTCGATGTACGCCACCGGCAACGGCGTGCCGCCGCAGGCACCGGTCCAGCTGATCAATGACCGCGATCCGCAGCATGGGCCGTACCTGAACCTGGCATCCGTTTCCGCCTCGACGCTGCGCGCCGATCTCAACTTCGACGGCGCCAACTGCCTGCGCAGCCTGCTGACCGGCGCCGACGCCACCGCGCGCGCGTTGCAGGCCGGCCAGGCGCTGACGCTGCGCAACGGCAACCTGCGCGGCAAGCCGGCGGTGATCGTGCACGGGCGCAGCGACGGGCTGCTGCCCGTCAACCATACCTCGCGCCCTTACCTTGGCCTGAACCGGCAGCAGGAGGGTGTCAACAGCAAGCTGTCGTATGTCGAGGTCGAGAATGCCCAGCATTTCGATGCCTTCATCGGGCTGGTGGCGGGATACAGCAACCGCTATGTGCCGCTGCACGTCTACCTGAACCGGGCGCTGGACGCGGTCTATGACAACCTCACCGCGGGCAAGGCGCTGCCGCCGTCGCAAGTGGTGCGGACCACGCCGCGCGGCGGCACCCTCAATACCCCGGCGCCGGCGCTGCTGCTGTCCAACGTGCCGCCGATTGCCGCCACCCCGGCGGCCGGCAACCTGATTTCCGTCAACGCCAACACCGTACAGGTACCTGACTGATGAACGACGCCCTGCCGCGCGTGCTGTCGCAGCGCGACTTCGACCGCTTTGCCGCCTTGTCGCGCGACGACAACCCGATCCACTGTGACCCGGCCTTTGCCCGTGGCACGCACTTCGGTGCGACCGTGGCGCACGGCATGTTCCTGTTTTCGCTGCTGTGCGCCCATACCTGGCGGCAACTGCCCGGGGCGGCGTTGCCGGTCGGGCAGACGCTGATGTTCCCGACTCCGGCCTTCGTTGGCGATGCGGTGCAGATCGCGTTGGCGCCGCAGCCGGCGCCGGCGGGGCTGGTGGCTTACGGCACCACCGTGGGCAGTGCGGGCGAACCGGGCGAAGCGCCGCGCGTCACGGCCGTGGGGGAGTCGATCTGGCTGCCGGATGCCAGTCCTGCTGGACTGGTCCGGCCGCCCGCCGAGACGGGCCAGGCACCCGAGGTGGGGGATACCGGCCTGTACGGCCTGCGCCCCGGCCAGGAAGCCAGTGCAAGCCGGGCCTTCACGGCGGCGGACCTGGACGAATACATCACCCTGACCGGCGACGCCAACCCGTACCACGCCGATCCGGGGTTTGCCCGCGCGCGCGGGTTTGACGGCCCGGTGGTGCCGCTGCCGCTGCTGGCCGGCATGTTCTCGGACCTGCTCGGCACCCGGCTGCCGGGGCGCGGCACGGGCTGGATGAAGCAATCGCTGCGGCTGGCCTCGGCCGCGCGGCTGGATGAGCCGCTGACGGCGCGCGTGCGCATCGTGCGGCTGCGCGCCGGCAAGGACCTGGTCAACCTGGCCAGCATGGTCACGGGCGCGGACGGGCGCGTGGTGGTGCAGGGCGAATCACTGGTGCTGGTGCGCAACCTCGCGGACAAGGGCGCCGGCGGTGCTGCCTAGTAGGGTATCGCTTACAGCACTTGCGAGCGTGGGAGCCGGGGTTGCCGACATAGAGCTTGACCGGGATCATTGCGTTCAGGCGTGGCCTTGAAATGTCGCGACAAAGCCTTATCTTTCGGAAAGACATCCAGTGTCCGGCAGGGCATACGGGCGCTCCGGCTGCAAAGACCGGAGCCGACGCCCCCGCATCAGGACACGACCTATCCGAGAGAGGGATTCCTTATGCGTCTTGACAAACTGACTACCCGGTTCCAGGAAGCGCTGGCTGATGCGCAAAGCCTGGCGCTGGGCAACGACAACCAATATATCGATCCGCAGCACGTGCTGCGCGCACTGCTGTCGCAGGACGACGGCGCCGCCAAGGCATTGCTGGCGCGCGCGGGCGTCAACGTGCAGGGCCTGCAGACGGCGCTGGACGCCGCCATCAAGCGCCTGCCGCAAGTGCAGGGCACCAACGAGGTCCAGATCGGCCGCGACCTCGTGAACCTGCTCAATTCCACCGAGAAGGAAGCCATCAAGCGCGGCGACCAGTTCATCGCCAGCGAACTGTTCCTGCTGTCCGTCGCCGACGACAAGGGCGAGGCGGGCCGAATCGCGCGTGAGAACGGCCTGAACCGCAGGTCGCTGGAGTCGGCCATCCAGGCCGTGCGCGGCGGCGATTCAGTCAACAGCGCCGAAGCCGAAGGCCAGCGCGAGGCACTGAAGAAGTACACCATCGACCTCACCGAGCGCGCCCGCATCGGCAAGCTCGACCCCGTGATCGGCCGCGACGACGAAATCCGCCGCGCCATCCAGATCCTGCAGCGCCGTACCAAGAACAACCCGGTGCTGATCGGCGAGCCGGGCGTGGGCAAGACCGCCATCGTCGAAGGCCTGGCGCAGCGCATCGTCAACGGCGAAGTGCCCGAGAGCCTGAAGAGCAAGCGCGTCCTGGTGCTGGACATGGCCGGCCTGCTGGCCGGCGCCAAGTACCGCGGCGAGTTCGAGGAACGCCTGAAGGCGGTGCTCAACGACGTTGCCAAGGACGAGGGCCAGACCATCGTCTTCATCGACGAGATCCACACCATGGTCGGCGCCGGCAAGGCCGAGGGCGCGATCGACGCGGGCAACATGCTCAAGCCGGCGCTCGCGCGCGGCGAGCTGCACTGCATTGGCGCCACCACGCTGGACGAGTACCGCAAGTACATCGAGAAGGACGCCGCGCTGGAGCGCCGCTTCCAGAAGGTGCTGGTCGACGAGCCGAGCATGGAGGCCACCATTGCCATCCTGCGCGGGCTGCAGGAAAAGTATGAGCTGCATCACGGCGTGGAGATCACCGACCCTGCCATCGTCGCCGCGGCGGAGCTGTCGCACCGCTATATCACCGACCGCTTCCTGCCCGACAAGGCGATCGACCTGATCGACGAGGCGGCCGCGCGCATCAAGATGGAAATCGACTCCAAGCCGGAGTCGATGGACAAGCTCGAGCGCCGCACCATCCAGCTCAAGATCGAGCGCGAGGCGGTCAAGAAAGAGACCGACGAAGCGTCGATGAAGCGCCTGGAGCTGATCGAGCAGGAAATCAAGCGCCTGGAGAAGGAGTACGCCGACCTCGACGAGATCTGGAGGGCCGAGAAGGGCGCCGCGCAGGGCACGGCCGCGCTCAAGGAAGAGATCGAGAAGGTCAAGCTGGAAATCGCCAAGCTGCAGCGCGAAGGCAAGCTGGACAAGGTGGCCGAGCTGCAATACGGCAAGCTGCCGGGCCTGGAAGGCAAGCTCAAGGCCGCGACCGACGCCGAAGCCAGCGAGCAGAAGCAGCCCAACAAGCTGCTGCGCACGCAGGTGGGCGCCGAGGAGATCGCCGAAGTGGTGAGCCGCGCTACCGGCATCCCGGTATCGAAGATGATGCAGGGCGAGCGCGAGAAGCTGCTGAAGATGGAAGACCGCCTGCATGCGCGCGTGGTGGGCCAGGACGAAGCCGTGCGGCTGGTGTCCGACGCCATCCGCCGCTCGCGTGCCGGCCTGGCCGACGAGAACAAGCCCTACGGCTCGTTCCTGTTCCTTGGTCCGACCGGCGTCGGCAAGACCGAGCTGTGCAAGGCCCTGGCCGAGTTCATGTTCGATTCGGAAGAGCACCTGATCCGCATCGACATGAGCGAATTCATGGAGAAGCACAGCGTCAGCCGCCTGATCGGCGCGCCGCCGGGATATGTCGGCTACGAGGAAGGCGGCTACCTGACTGAAGCCGTGCGCCGCAAGCCGTACAGCGTGGTGCTGCTCGACGAAGTCGAGAAGGCCCACCCGGACGTCTTCAACGTGCTGCTGCAGGTGCTGGACGACGGCCGCCTGACCGATGGCCAGGGCCGCACGGTGGACTTCAAGAACACGGTGATCGTGATGACGTCCAACCTGGGTTCGCAGATCATCCAGTCGATGGTCGGCGAGCCGCAGGAAGCGGTCAAGGGCGCGGTCTGGCAGGAGGTGCGCACGCATTTCCGGCCGGAGTTCCTGAACCGGATCGATGAGGTGGTGGTGTTCCACGCGCTGGACCAGAAGCATATCGAGTCGATCGCACGCATCCAGCTGCAACGCCTGCAGAGCCGCCTGGCCCGCATGGACATGACGCTGCAGGTGAGCGAGACGGCGCTGGAGAAGATCGCCAGCGCAGGCTACGACCCGGTGTTTGGCGCGCGCCCGCTCAAGCGTGCGATTCAGCAGCAGATCGAGAACCCGGTGGCACGGGCCATCCTGGAAGGCAAGTTCGCTGCCAAGGACGTCGTGCCGGTGGACTATGTCGATGGCGAGTTCACGTTTGGGCGGATGCTGCATTAAATCCGGCGTCCTCGCACGCAGCCGTTTGCTCCCTTTCCCGCTTGCGGGAGAGGGGAGCAAACAAGTGGCTGGTCAAAATCGATCCCTGTGCATGCGCGCAGGGATTTTTTTTCGTCCTGACATTTCGCGGTCCCGTGTAAGGCAGTCACCGGCCGTGCAAATTTTTCACACCGCCATACCGGCGGACCGCCGCCGGAGGCGAATCCACGCGAAATAGTCAGTGGCACACTTCTCGCGTCGCAAGGGGCTTAAGTTTCCCTACAAGGTGCTGCGCCTGACGCAGCCCCATCCCCCAGGAGCCCTTTATGACCGACAAGCCCTTCCTCACAGACGTCAAAACGCTGCGTGAGCGTGCCCGCCACCACATCGACGACGGCGCGGTGACCGCGGGCTATGACGCCGACCGCGATACCGTGCTGAAGCTGCTCAACGACGCGCTGGCCACCGAGATCGTCTGCGTGCTGCGCTATCGCCGCCACTACTACATGGCCAAGGGGCCGAATTCGAAGAGCGTGGCCGATGAGTTCCTGGCCCATTCCGATGAGGAACAAGGCCATGCCGACCAGATTGCCGAGCGCATCGTCCAGCTGGGCGGCGAGCCCGACTTTGCCCCGGACGGCCTCGCCAGCCGATCGCACGCGGAATACGTGGCGGGCACCTCGCTGACCGAAATGATCAAGGAAGACCTGGTGGCCGAGCGCATCGCCATTGACAGCTATCGCGAGATCATCCGGTTCCTGGGCGAGCGCGACCCGACGTCGCGCCGGATGATGGAAGGCATCCTCGCCGTCGAAGAGGAGCATGCCGACGAGATGGCCGACCTGCTGAGCCGGCACGCCGGCGGCTGAGCGGGATTGCCACGCACTTGATATTGGTCAAGCCGCGTCGGCGGCCGGGCCGATAAGATTCGTCCTGTCATGGAGATGCGGGGGCGCTCTTCATGACTTGTCTACCCGTTTCCAGAATGGAAACTTGGCCCGCACCGGCTTGCCGGTGCGGGCGTTTTCTTTTGTACGTGCCGATTGCGCCACCTGCTTGCAACACCTACGCGTGCCGCGCCTGCGCTCGCGGGCATGCCCATATTTCTGTCCGATCTTATGCAAAAAACAGCGAAGGATCGGCGAAACCATTCGTTCCGTTCAGATAGGTCCCTCGGTAGTCTTGCTCCTGACACAAGTCCGCCACCCAAGGCGGACAAGCAAACAGGCGCCTGGCGCCCATTCACGACACTGACGGGAGCAACACAAGATGATCCGCAAACTGGCTATCAGCCTGGCCGTACTTGGCGCCCTGACCGCGGCGCAGACCGCAGCGGCTGCCAATCTGCTGAACGTTTCCTACGACCCGACGCGCGAGCTGTATGTCGATGTCAATGCCGCCTTTGCCAAGGCCTGGAAGGCACAGGGCGGCGATGCCCTGAACGTGCGCCAGTCGCACGGCGGCTCGGGCAAGCAGGCGCGTTCGGTGATCGACGGGCTGGATGCCGACGTGGTCACGCTGGCGCTGGGCTATGACATCGACGCCATTGCGGAGAAGGGCCTGATCAAGCCGGACTGGCAGAAGCGCCTGCCCCACAATGCCTCGCCGTATACCTCGACCATCGTGTTCCTGGTGCGCAAGGGCAACCCCAAGGGCATCAAGGACTGGGGCGACCTGGTCAAGCCCGGCGTGCAGGTGATCACGCCCAATCCCAAGACCTCGGGCGGTGCGCGCTGGAACTATCTGGCGGCATGGGGCTACGCGCTGCGCCAGCCGGGCGGCAATGACACCAAGGCGCGCGAGTTCGTGGGCGAGCTGCTCAAGCACGTGCCGGTGCTGGATTCGGGCGCGCGCGGCGCGACCACCACCTTTGTCGAGCGGGGCCTGGGCGATGTGCTGATCGCGTGGGAGAACGAAGCCATCCTGGCCATCAAGGAGCTGGGTCCGGACAAGTTCGACATTGTCGCGCCGTCGGTGTCGATCCTGGCCGAGCCGCCGGTGGCTGTGGTCGACAAGGTGGTCGACAAGAAGGGCACGCGCAAGGCGGCCGAGGCCTACCTGCAGTTCCTGTACACCGAAGAGGGCCAGGAAATCGCGGCCAAGAATTACTACCGCCCGATCTCCGAGAAGGTGGCGGCCAAGTACGCGGCCAACTTCCCGAAGGTAAAGCTGTTCACCATCGACGAGGTCTTCGGCGGCTGGCAGAAGGCCCAGAAGACCCACTTTGCCGATGGCGGTTCGTTCGACCAGATCTACCAGCCCGGCAAGAAATAAACCACGAGACCGGCGCGCCGGGCCGCGTGGGGCGGCCGCGGCGCCGACCGGTCCATTAGAAGAAGGAAGCCCGATGTCCATCCTGACGCTCTCCGGCAGCCCGTCGGTCCAGTCCCGCTCCGGCCTGGTGCTGGCGCACCTGCGTGCCACGCTCGAGGCTGCCGGCGAACGCACCCGCCACCTCGACTTGCGCGACCTGCCCGCGGGCCCGTTGCTGGCGGCACGCGTGGACGACCCCGTCATCGCCGCCGCCACGCATGCCGTGTCCGAGGCGCAGGTGGTGGTGCTGGCCACGCCGGTCTACAAGGCCGCCTACAGCGGCTTGCTCAAGGCCTTCCTGGACCTGCTGCCGCAGACCGGCCTGTGCGACAAGATCGTGCTGCCGATTGCCACCGGCGGCAGCCTGGCGCATGCGCTGGCGATCGACTATGCGCTGCGCCCGGTGCTGTCCGCGCTGGGCTCGCGCCAGATCCTGCCGGGCATTTTTGCCGTGGACCAGCAGATCGAATCCTTTGAAGCCGCCGGCGTGCGCCAGGCGCGCTTCGATGCCGCGCTGTCGGCCCGCCTGGACGAGGGCGTGCTGCGCGTGCGCGATGCGCTGGCGCATTCCCGCATCGAGGTGCCGCTGGACGTGGTGCCCGGCGCCTTGGTCCAGCGCGCCGCCGCGATCGCGGTGGCCGAGCGATGTTCCGCCTGAACCGACTGATTGACTGAAGTGGCGCCGGCCAGCCCGGCGCAACGGCAGCCACGCCATGCCACCCGCCATGCGGGGTCGGCAGGGACGCTTGCTGCCGCAAACATCCTGGACATCAATCTGGCCCGCAGGGCATTGCCCCGGGCCATGGAGGACATCGCATGACATTGACCAACCCGTTGCGCATGGCAAGCCAGCGCCGCCGCCTCATCACCGCCGCGCTGGTGCTTGCCACCGGCCTGGCCTATGGCCTGTTGCCCGGCCGAGCCGAAGCGCAGTCGAAAAACTTCGACCCCAAGGTGCTGCGCATCGGCTACCAGAAGTACGGCACGCTGACGCTGCTGAAGGCGCGCGGCACGCTGGAAAAGCGACTGGCGCCGCAAGGCATCTCCGTCAAATGGACCGAGTTCCCCGCCGGGCCGCAGTTGCTCGAAGGGCTGAACGTCGGCGCCGTCGACTTCGGCACCGTCGGCGAGGCGCCGCCGATCTTTGCGCAGGCCGCGGGCGCGCAGCTGGTCTATGTCGGCAACGAGCCGCCGGCACCCGTGGCCGAGGCCATCGTCGTGCCCAAGGGCTCGGCGATCCGTTCGGTGGCGGAGCTGCGTGGCAAGCGCGTGGCGCTGAACAAGGGTTCGAACGTGCATTACCTGCTGGTGCGCCAGCTGGAGAAGGCCGGCATCCCCTACAGCGAGATCCAGCCGGTCTACTTGCCGCCGGCCGATGCTCGCGCGGCCTTCGAGCGCGGCGCGGTTGATGCCTGGGTGATCTGGGACCCGTTCCTGGCCGCGGCCGAGAAGCAGCTGGGCGCGCGCGTGCTGGCCGATGGCCGCGGCGCGGACGGCAAGAACGTGGTCAGCAACCACCAGTTCTACCTGGCCTCGCGCCCGTATGCACAGGCCAGGCCGGAAATCGTCAGCCTGATCCTGGACGAGCTGGCCACGCTGGGCACCTGGGCGGAAAAGAACCCCAAGGAAGCCACCACGGTGCTGACCGGCGAAACCGGGTTGCAGGCCGATGTGCTTGAGCTTGCTGTCTCGCGCTTCTCGTATGGCGCACGGCCGGTCAGCGCCGCGGTGCTGGCCGAGCAGCAACGCATCGCCGACACCTTCCACGCGCTCAAGCTGATCCCGAAGCCGGTCAAGGTGGCCGATGCGCGCTGGGACGCGCCGCAGCAGCAGGCGAAGCGATAGCCATCTCCGTCGCCAAGAACAAAAGGACAATGACATGCAAGTTTTCTGGTTCATCCCTACCCACGGCGACAGCCGCTACCTCGGCACCTCCGAAGGCGCGCGCGAGGTCAGTTTCGAGTACCTGAAGCAGGTCGCCGTGGCCGCCGATACGCTGGGCTACGAAGGCGTGCTGATTCCGACCGGGCGCTCATGCGAAGACCCGTGGGTGGCGGCATCGGCGCTGGCAGCGGTCACGCAGCGCCTCAAGTTCCTGGTCGCGGTGCGCCCCGGCCTGATGGCGCCGACGCTGGCCGCACGGATGGCGGCGACCTTCGACCGCATCTCCAACGGCCGGCTGCTGATCAACCTGGTCACCGGCGGCGACACTGCCGAGCTGGAAGGCGACGGCCTGTTCCTGGACCATACCGCGCGCTACGAGGCCTCGGCCGAATTCCTGCGCATCTGGCGCCAGGTGCTGGCCGCCAGCCATGACGGCGACAAGGTGGACTACGAAGGCAAGCACTTGAGCGTGAAGGGCGCCACCGTCCTCTATCCGCCGCTGCAGCAGCCGCATCCGCCGGTGTACTTCGGCGGCTCGTCGGCGCCGGCGCATGCGCTGGCGGGCGAGCAGGTCGATACCTACCTGACCTGGGGCGAGCCGCCCGCGGACGTGGCGCGGAAGCTCGACGACGTGCGCCGCCAGGCCGCGCGTCATGGCCGCACGGTGAAGTTCGGCATCCGTCTGCATGTGATCGTGCGCGAGACCGAAGCCGCCGCCTGGGCCGCGGCGGACGACCTGATCAGCCGGCTCGATGACGAGACCGTGGCGCGTGCGCAAGCCGTGTTCGCCAGGATGGATTCCGAAGGGCAGCGCCGCATGGCCGCGCTGCACGCCGGCGGCACGCGCCGCACGCGCGAGGCACTGGAGATCAGCCCCAACCTGTGGGCCGGTGTCGGCCTGGTGCGCGGCGGTGCCGGCACCGCGCTGGTGGGCGATCCGCGCACCGTGGCCGAGCGCATGCGCGAGTACGCCGAGCTGGGCATCGACACCTTCGTGCTGTCCGGCTATCCGCATCTGGAAGAGGCCTACCGCTTTGCCGAACTGGTGTTCCCGCTGCTGCCGCGCTCGGTGCGCGACAAGCTGCCGGGCAAGGTGCTGTCGGGCCCGTTCGGTGAAGTCATGGCGACCGGCATCGTGCCGCGCGCCGCGCAGAGTTGAGGAGGGGGTTGCCATGAACGCTCCTCTGTTACCGCCGCCGCGCCAGGCAACCCAGGCACTGGCGCGCGCGCTGGCCCCGTGGATCGTGCCAGTGCTGCTGATCGTCGCATGGCAGCTGGCTTCGCAGAACGGCTGGCTCTCCAGCCGCGTGCTGCCGGCCCCGCTGGCCGTGGTGCAGGCCGCGTGGGAGCTGGCACGCTCGGGCGAGTTGTGGAAGCACGTGGGGGTCAGCACCTGGCGCGCGCTGGTCGGGTTTGCCATCGGCGGCGGGCTGGGCCTGCTGCTGGGGCTGCTGACCGGCACCTTCCGCACTGCGGCCACGTTGCTCGACAGCACGCTGCAGATGGTGCGCAATATCCCGGCGCTGGCGCTGATCCCGCTGGTGATCCTGTGGTTCGGCATCGACGAGACCGCCAAGCTGTTCCTGGTGTCGCTGGGCGTGTTCTTCCCGGTCTACCTGAACACCTATCACGGCATCCGCTCGGTCGATACGGGGCTGGTGGAGATGGCACGCAGCTACGGCTTGTCCGGCTGGCAGCTGTATCGCGAGGTCATCCTGCCCGGCGCGCTGCCGGGCATCCTGGTGGGCGTGCGTTTCGCGCTGGGGTTGATGTGGGTGGTGCTGATCGTGGCGGAGACCATCTCCGCGCAATCGGGCATCGGCTACATGACCATGAATGCGCGTGAGTTCCTGCAAACCGACGTGGTGCTGGTGGGCATCCTGCTCTATGCGCTGCTGGGCAAGCTGGCCGACTGGCTGTCGCGCGGGCTGGAGCGCTACTGGCTGCGCTGGCATCCGGGCTACGCCGCTGCCTGACGGGCATCGGCAACCTAATCAAGGCAAGGAGATCGAGATGCAGATGTATCCGGTAGAACAGGCCGCGCTGGCTGAACTGGAAGCAGGCCTCGCGCGCCGCGAGGCGGCACAGCCGGCGGCAGAAGTACCGCGCAAGCCAGGTGGCGTGGCGCTGCAAGTGAGCCAGGTGGTCAAGCGCTACGACGGCCGCGAAGTGCTGCACAACGTGGCGCTGGACGTGGCGCCGGGCGAGTTCCTGGCTATCGTCGGGCGCAGCGGCTGCGGCAAGAGCACGCTGCTGCGACTGGTGGCGGGGCTGGAAGCGGCCGATGGCGGCAGTATTACCGTGGATGGCGAGGCTGGTGGCAAAGGCCGCACGCGGCACGCCGACGTGCGCGTGATGTTCCAGGACGCACGGCTGCTGCCGTGGAAGCGCGTGCTGGACAACGTGGCACTGGGCCTGCCGCGCGCACGCTGCGCCGAAGCTGCCAATGTGCTGGCGCAGGTGGGCCTGGCCGACCGCGCCCAGGCCTGGCCCGCGCGGCTGTCCGGCGGCCAGCGCCAGCGCGTGGCGCTGGCGCGCGCGCTGGTCCACCACCCGCAGCTGTTGCTGCTGGACGAGCCGCTGGGCGCGCTGGATGCACTCACACGCATCGAGATGCAGGGGCTGATCGAATCGCTGTGGCGCCGCCTTGGCTTCACGGCGCTGCTGGTCACGCACGACGTGTCCGAAGCGGTGGCGCTGGCCGACCGCATCGTGCTGATCGAGGACGGCCGCATTGCCATGGATGAACGCGTGGCGCTGGCGCGACCGCGCGAGCGCGGCGCGGCGGGCTTTGCGCAGCTGGAGGCCAGGGTGCTGCAGCGGGTGATGCGGCAGTCGCCGCACGCGCCCGGGCAAGCCGGTACGCAAGCTGTTCGCGCCACCGCGCCCGCGCCGCTGAATGTGAGTTGGGCAACATGATTGCAGTGCGTGCGGCCGCGCGCGCGGCGATGCGCGCGGCGTATCGCTGACATGGCGCATATCGTCAGCACGTAATCTTCATACGCTCGCGCCCGCCGAACTCCTATCATGAGCAGGCAGGCGGACGCGCTGCAGCGGTGCGCGCAGCACCCGTCATCATCCATACCAATCAGACCTTGAGGCCGAGCGGCCCGGTCAACCCAAGGATTGCCATGCCAGGCGTGCATGAACCCACGGGCGCAGCGTCTGCGCTCCAACGCTATCTGGAATCGCTGCCGCGCCAGCCGCTGGCTGACCGGCAACTGTGGCGCGATACGCGCGGGCAGGTGCAGGGGCAGTTCTTCAACTGCTCGCTCACTAGCGCGTTCGAGCCGCTGGTGACGCTGGCCGACCGCCAGGTGGTGGCCCATGAAGGCGCGATCCACACCTACGCGCAAGACGGCGTGGGCCTGGCCGCCTGGAAGCTGTTTGCGATGGCGGCCGACGATCACACGCTGATCTCGCTGGACCGGCTCTCGCGCCTGCTGCACGCCATCAACTACTTTGCCGCCGACGGCGAACACAAGCTGGTGCTGAACGTGCACAACCGGCTGCTGGCCGCAGTGGCGGACGATCACGGCGCCGCCTTCCGGCGCGCGCTGCAGTCGCTGGGGCTGCCGCTGGAGCGCTTTGTGATCCAGGTGCCGGCCAGTGCCAACGACGATCTCGGGCTGCTGCTGCATGTGGTCGGCAACTATCGGCGCAATGGCTTCGCGGTGAGCCTGCAGGCCTCGGACCCGGCGGAAGCGGGCGCGCTGATGGCGCATGCGCTGCCGGACTGGCTCAAGCTCGACATGCGCCGCACCTGGACCGACCGCCAGCTGTCCGGCCTGCGTGCCAGCGCGGCCAGCGCGGGCGTGACGTTGATCGGCCGGCGCCTGCAGAATGCCGAGAGTATCGAGCGCCTGCAGGCCGCGGGCATCGGCCTGGGGCAGGGCGCCTTTGCCGGCGGGCTGGTGAGTGCGGCCGGGCTGCGGGGTTCCAGGGCTGCAACCGCCAATGTACTTAGCGAGGAGCCGGTATGACGCAATCGAACAGGACCGCCGCCAGCCGCGCCACGCGGCTGGAGATTCCGCGACACCTGCAAGTGCTGACCGTGCCGGGTTTGCATGGCAGCGGCC
Source organism: Cupriavidus lacunae (assembly GCF_003353055.1). Taxonomy (GTDB): domain Bacteria; phylum Pseudomonadota; class Gammaproteobacteria; order Burkholderiales; family Burkholderiaceae; genus Cupriavidus; species Cupriavidus lacunae. Next base: position 9,008 of record NZ_QKWJ01000007.1, on the reverse strand, counting down.
CCGGGCACTGGCAGAGCCGCTGGGAACAACAATTCCCGGACTGGCAGCGGGTGGAGCAGCATGACTGGTCGCGCCCGAGCCTGCCGCTGTGGGCCGAGCGTGTCTCCGAAGGCGTGATGCGCGCCCAGCGCGTGGCCGCGCGCGGCGCGGTGCTGGTGGCGCACAGCTTTGGCTGCCTGGCCACGCTGCGCCAGGCAGCGCTGGATCCGGTGGGCATTGCCGGCGCGCTGCTGGTGGCACCCGCCGATCCGGACAAGTTCGGCGTGGCGGCGTTGCTGCCGACCTACCGCCTGCCCTTTCCGACCATCCTGGTGGCCAGCCGTAATGATCCCTGGATGCCGCAACGCACCGCTTTCAGCTGGGGCACGCTGTGGGGCAGCGAGCTGGTCGACGTGGGCAACGTCGGCCATATCAATGCCGATTCAGGACTCGGCGAGTGGCCTGAAGGGCTCGCGCTGCTCGATGCGCTGGTCCAGCGCATCGCGCATGTGGGCGACGCCGGATCCATAAGTGAGCCATCCGCCGCCTGGGAGGCATGTGTTGAAGTGGCATCCACCGTCCCTTATATCTAAATCGCCTAAGAAAATTCATAAAGATTCGTTCTGTTTATAAGGGCGACTCTGCAGAATCTGTCTCGTAGGCCGGCGCACTATGCGCCGGCGTCATAAAGAAAGGGCCGCCGGGGCCTGCCATCAGGGCCGGCGGCGCACCGCTCACAGACGAGACGACATGCCTCCATCCATTTCCCTGGCGGACACGCCGCCGCCAGCTGCTCCCCGCGCGCCTGACTCCGGCGCCACACGCACACCCGGCCGCCCGTCCAGACAGCGTTTTACGGTGCTGCCCGGCTTTGGCCTGTCGCTGGGCTTCACGCTGTTCTACCTGACGCTGATCGTCCTGATCCCGCTGTCGGCCACGTTCCTGAAGACGTTCACGATGACGTGGGACGGGTTCTGGACCACGGTCGCGGCGCCGCGCGTGGTGGCGTCGCTGCAGCTGAGCTTCGGCGCATCGCTGGTGGCGGCCATCGTCAATACGGTGTTCGGGCTGGTGGTGGCCTGGGTGCTGGTGCGCTACCGCTTCCCGGGCAAGCGTTTGATCGATGCGCTGGTGGACTTGCCGTTCGCACTGCCTACGGCGGTGGCCGGTATCGCGCTGACGGCGCTGTTTGCCGGCAACGGCTGGATCGGCCGTTATCTTGAGCCGCTGGGCATCAAGGTCGCGTTCACGCCGCTGGGCGTGGTGGTGGCGCTGACCTTTATCGGCCTGCCGTTCGTGGTGCGCACGGTGCAGCCGGTGCTGGAAGACGTGGAGCAGGAGCTGGAAGAGGCCGCCGCCAGCCTGGGTGCCAACCGCCTGCAGACCTTCCACCGCGTGATCCTGCCCGCCATCCTGCCGGCGCTGCTGACCGGCTTTGCGCTGTCGTTCGCACGCGCCACCGGCGAGTACGGCTCGGTGGTCTTTATCTCCGGCAATATGCCGATGGTGTCGGAGATCGCGCCGCTGATGATCTATTCCAAGCTGGAGCAGTACGACTACGCCGGCGCCACCGCGGTGGCGGTGGTGATGCTGGTGATCTCGTTCGGCCTGCTGCTGCTGATCAACCTGCTGCAGGCCTGGACGCGCCGCCATCAGTCCGGTGTGCGCGCCGCACTGGCACCTGAAGCGCCCGCCACGGGCAAGGAGTTCTGACATGGCCGGCGCCGTTGCGGGACGCCTGGGCGGGCAGGGCAACGCCCGGGGTCATCACAGGTTCGACGCCACCGGCGAGGCGCCATGGGTGCGCTATACGCTGATCGCGGTGGCGGTGCTGTTCCTCACGCTGTTCCTGTTCGTGCCGCTGGCTTCGGTGTTCTATGAAGCCTTGCGCAAGGGCGTGCAGACTTACTGGGAAGCACTGATCGAGCCCGACGCGCTGGCCGCGATCCAGCTCACGCTGACGGTGGCGGCGATCGCGGTGCCGCTGAACGTGGTGTTCGGTGTGGCGGCGGCCTGGGCCATCGCCAAGTTCGACTTCCGCGGCAAGAACCTGCTGATCACGCTGATCGACCTGCCGTTCTCGGTGTCGCCGGTGATCTCCGGCCTGGTCTACGTGCTGCTGTTCGGCGCGCAGGGCTGGCTGGGCCCGTGGCTGGAAGCGCACGACATCAAGATCATGTTCGCGGTGCCGGGCATCGTGCTGGCCACCATCTTCGTGACCTTCCCCTTTGTGGCGCGTGAGCTGATCCCGCTGATGCAGGCACAGGGCAGTGAAGAGGAAGAGGCCGCGATCGTGCTGGGCGCCTCGGGCTGGCAGACCTTCCGCCATATCACGCTGCCCAATATCCGCTGGGGCCTGCTGTACGGCGTGATCCTGTGCAATGCGCGGGCGATGGGCGAGTTCGGCGCGGTGTCGGTGGTGTCGGGCCATATCCGCGGGCTGACCAACACCATGCCGCTGCACGTGGAGATCCTCTACAACGAGTACAACTTCGCGGCGGCCTTTGCGGTGGCTTCGCTGCTGACGCTGCTGGCGCTGGTCACGCTGGGGATCAAGACGCTGGTCGAGTTCCGCGCCCGCAAGGAAACCGAAGAGGCTGCACCCGAGCGGCCGCTGGCAACGCTGCAAGCTTCAGTGCAAGGACAAGCATCATGAGCATCCAGGTCAAGAACGTAGAGAAGCGCTTTGGCGATTTTGTCGCGCTGGACAACGTCTCGCTCGATTTCGACGAAGGCGAGCTGACCGCGCTGCTGGGGCCGTCGGGCTGCGGCAAGACCACGCTGCTGCGCATCATCGCCGGCCTGGAGCGCGCCGACGCGGGCCAGATCGTGCTGGCCGGGCGCGATGCCTCGGACCAGCATGTGCGCCAGCGCCAGGTGGGTTTTGTGTTCCAGCACTATGCGCTGTTCAAGCATATGAGCGTGTTCGAGAACGTGGCGTTTGGCCTGCGCGTCAAGCCGCGCGCCGAGCGCCCCAGCGAAGCGCAGATCCGCGACAAGGTGCGCTCGCTGCTGGAACTGGTCCAGCTTGACTGGCTGGCCGACCGCTACCCGTCGCAGCTTTCGGGCGGCCAGCGCCAGCGCATTGCGCTGGCCCGCGCGCTGGCGGTGGAGCCGCGCGTGCTGCTGCTGGACGAACCGTTCGGCGCGCTCGACGCCAAGGTGCGCAAGGAGCTGCGCCGCTGGCTGCGCCGCCTGCACGATGAACTGCACGTGACCAGCGTGTTCGTCACGCACGACCAGGAAGAGGCGCTGGAAGTGGCCGACCAGGTGGTGCTGATGAACCGCGGCCACGTGGAGCAGTACGGCTCGCCCGAGGCGGTCTACAACCATCCGGCCACGCCCTTCGTATTCGGCTTCCTCGGCAACGTGAACCTGTTCCATGGCCGCCTGGAAGTGGGCGAGACCGGCGGCCTGCTGCATACCGGCGAAGCCGTGCTGCCGGTCGTGGGCAGCGGCCATGAGACCGCCGGCGACGCGGTGGCCTATGTGCGCCCCCATGACCTCGACCTGGAACGCTATTCGCCCGGCGCCGACGGCATCGCGGTCACACTGCGCCGCGCGCTGACGCTGGGCCCGGTGGCACAGCTTGAACTCGAACGTGAAGACAACCAGGACGTGATTGAGGTCGCGCTGCCGCTGGAGCGCTTCCGCCATGCGGGCTTCCGCGAGGGCGAACTGCTGGCGGTGCGCCCGCGCCAGTTGCGCGTGTTCACGCAGCCGCGTGTCAACGGTGCCAGCGGCACCGCGTCCATCCAACAAGAAAAGGCCACGCCATGAACTTCCAGCAACTCCGATCGATCCGTGAGGCGGTACGCCGCCAGTTCAACCTGACCGAGGTCGCCAACGCGCTCTACACGTCGCAGCCTGGCGTGTCGCGCCAGATCCGCGAACTGGAGGAAGAGCTGGGCGTGGAGATCTTCGAGCGCTACGGCAAGCGCCTGACCGGGCTGACCGAGCCCGGCCGCGAGATCGTGCGCATCGTTGAGCGCCTGCTGCTCGAGGCCGAGAACCTGCGCCAGGCCGGCGATGAATATGCCGGCCGCCATACCGGCCGCCTGACCGTTGCCACCACCCACACCCAGGCGCGCTATGCGCTGCCGCGCGTGGTGCAGTCGTTCCGCCGCGAATACCCGCATGTGACGCTGGCGCTGCAGGAGGCATCGCCCACGCATATCGTCGAGCTGCTGCTGACGGGGCAGGCCGATATCGGCATCGCTACCGAGGCACTGGCCACCGAGGCGGGGCTGACTTCGTTCGAGGCCTACAGCTGGCAGCACGTGCTGGTGGTCTCGCCCGACCATCCGCTCACGCGCCTGCCCGAGCCCACGCTCGAAGACGTGGCCGGCTTCCAGCTCATCACCTACGACGCCGGCTTCACCGGCCGCCGCAAGATCGACAGCGCCTTTGCCGAGGCCGGGCTGCAGCCCGAGATCGTGCTGACCGCGCTGGACGCCGACGTGATCAAGACCTACGCCGAACTGGACCTGGGCGTGGGCATCATCGCGTCGATGGCCTACGACGAACGCAAGGACTCCGGCCTGGTGCGGATCTCGGCCGACCACCTGTTCGCGCCTAACACCACCAGCGTGGCGGTGCGCCGCGGGGCCTACCTGCGCGGCTATGCGCACGCCTTCATCAATATGTTCGCGCCGCACCTGTCGCGCGACACCGTCACCAGCGTGCTCTCCGAACAGGACCGGCAGGCCCTGGCGGCCTGATCCCGGCGGGCGGCGCAAGCGGCACCTGCGGGCCGCCGCGCCGCGCCGTCCGCTCCCGCGCGGTGCCGTTCGCGCCCCGTGCCCGCCGTTCGTCGCAAGAGACTTTCTTCACGCCTTGCTGAGGGGTACATTCCCTGCACGTGCCGGCGTATGCCATTTTGTGGGCGCCGCACGTGTACCGCAGCGCAACAAAGTTTGCGCGCGGCCGCCGGTCAGCAAGGGCCGGGCAAAGGAGAGAGACGATCATGCGCGACGACGAACCGCTGCTGCGCTGGCAGTGGCGCGGCTATGCCCGCAACCACCAGCATCCCCGCAACCTGCTGCTGCATATCGTGGCGGTGCCGATGTTCATGGCCGGCACCGTACTGGGCATTTATGGCCTGCTGCGCCTGAGCCTGCCGGCGGTGGCGCTGGGGCTGGTGTGCATGGGCATGTCGATGGCGCTGCAGGGCCGCGGCCACAGGCTGGAGGCCCACGCCCCGGAACCCTTCGCGGGGCCGGCGGACATCGCCGGCCGCATCCTGGCCGAGCAGTGGATCACGTTCCCCCGCTACGTGTTGTCCGGGCAGTGGTGGCGCGTGCTGGCCGGCCAGACAGCGGCCCCCGGCGGGCCGACCGGGCAGGGTGGCTGACGCAACCCGTGTCACCGTCACATCACCTGCCCGTATTGCGCCAGGCTCAAGCCGCGCTAACATGAACGCCATGGACCGCTGCCTCTCACACGTCGCCACCGCCATCCCCTCCCGTCTCAATATCCTCGGGCGCGACCTGCTGTTCGTGCTGTGCATGAACTCGGTGATCGCGATCAGCCTGAACTACGGCTTCCAGACCGGCGGCAGCTTGTGGCACAACTTTGTCTACAGCCAGCTGATCGGCCTGTCGATCTGGGTGCTGATCGACATCCCGCGCGTGGTGATCTGGTGGAACGACCGGCCGCGCCGCTGGCCCTTCCTGCTGCTGGCCGCCGCCGCGGTGCCAGCAGGCGTGGTATTCGGCAGCTGGGCCACGCGCGTGGTGCTGGACCTGCCGCCCAAATCGGCGGACGAAGTCGGCGGCATGCTGCGCATGTGCCTGGTGGTGGGCATGCTGGCCGCGGCCTCGATGATTTATTTCTACTGGTCGCGCGAGAAGCTGGCGTCGCTGGAACGCCAGGCCGCGCTGGACGCCCTGCAGCGCGAGGAAGCTGAAAAGCAACTGGTGCGCGCGCAGCTGATGGCGCTGCAGGCGCAGATCGAGCCGCACTTCCTGTTCAACTCGCTGGCCAACCTCGACGGGCTGATCGCCACCGATCCGCCCGCCGCGCGCCAGTTGCTGCAGCGCCTGATCGGATTCCTGCGCATGTCGCTGGCGCATACCCGCGCCGAGCAATGCACGCTGCGGCAGGAGTTCGAGCTGCTGCGCAGCTATCTGGACATCCAGGGCATGCGCTTCGGCCAGCGGCTCTCGTTCGACATCGACCTGCCGCGGGAGCTGGCGAAGGTGGAGATCCCGCCCATGCTGATCCAGCCGCTGGTGGAGAACGCGGTCACGCACGGCATTGAGCCCTGCATGATCGGCGGCCATATCCGGCTGTCGGCGCGCGCGGCCGGCGACAATGCGGTGCAGGTCATTATCGCCGATACCGGCGTGGGCTTCGGCCATGCTTCGGACAAGGGCTCGGGCCTGGGCATCACGCACGTGCGCGAGCGGCTGGCCCGAATTTTCGGTGCGGCGGCCAGCATGCAGATGGAAGAGAACACGCCGCGCGGCGTGGTGGTGCGGCTGACGCTGCCGCTGGAGCGTCCGGCCGAGGCGCCCACCGTCACCCAGACCACCACCACCCAACCCGAGGCCATGCCCGGAGCGGCGCCGGCCATGCAACGGCTTTGAGGCGCATCAACCAGTACCCCTGACAACCAGCAGCAGAGGCACCGCCCAGGGCGGTGCCGCCTGTATCGCCAGGACCCAGCCACCATCCCAACGCCCCCATGACCCCGACCCTTCTGATCGCCGATGACGAAGCGCTGCTCGCGCGCGTGCTGGAATCCGAACTGAAGTCGCTGTGGCCCGAGGCCCGGATCGTTTCCGTGGTCCACGACGGCGTGGCCGCGCTGGCAGCGGCGCGCGAGCACCAGCCGCGCGTGGCCTTCCTGGATATCCGCATGCCGGGCATGAGCGGCATGGACGTGGCGCGCGAGCTGATCGAGTTCGACACCCCGCCGCTGGTGGTCTTCGTGACCGCCTATGACCAGTTTGCGCTGGAGGCATTTGAGCGCGCCGCCGTGGATTATGTGCTCAAGCCGGTGCAGCGCGAACGGCTGGAGGCGACGGTACAGCGCCTGAAGGACCGGCTGGCCGGCCCCGCCGACGATGAAGACACCGAATCCGAAGCCTCGATCGCGGACACCGACCGGCTCGGCCAGCTGCTGGCGCGCCTGGAATCGCTGGAGAATGCCACGCCAGGCACGTCCGGTGCGCCGCAGCGGCAGTACCTGCGCTTTATCAAGGCGCTGGTGGGGCAGGAGGTGCGCATCATCCCCGTGGACGAAGTCATCTACCTGGAAGCCACCGACAAGTACGTCAACGTCGTCTCCGGCACCGGCGAGGCGCTGATCCGCACCAGTCTGCGCGAACTGACGCAGCAGCTGGACCCGGAGCGCTTCTGGCAGGTGCACCGCGGCACCGTGGTCAACATCACCTGCGTGGCCAGCGCGGTCAACCAGTCGCTGGGCCGGCTGTCGCTGCGGCTGCGCGACCGCCCCGAACTGCTGCCGGTGGCGCGCCAGTACGCGCACCTGTTCAAGCAGATGTAAGGCACGCCCGCGGGCGGCGTGGCCGCCACCTGGCTGCAGAGGGCAGGGGTTTTCCTCTATGATGCGGGCTTCGGCCCGTATTTTCCCTGGGGCTGCCGCCTCCCGTCCTGCATAGCCCCTACCGCCAGCGCCATGTCCACCGCCGCAATCGATCCCACGCGCAATCCCCTTCGTCATGACGCCCAGGTGATCGGCCTGGTCGGACTGGCCCACGGGGTCTCCCATTTCTACCATCTGTTGCTGGCGCCGCTGTTCCCGTGGATCAAGGCGGAGTTCGGCCTGAGCTATGCCGAGCTGGGCCTGCTGATGACGGTGTTCTTCGCGGTCTCGGCGGTGGTGCAGACCGCGTCCGGCTTCGTGGTCGACCGCTTCGGCGCGCGGCCGGTCCTGTTTGCCGGGCTGGCCTTCCTGGGCGCAGCGGCCTTGCTGCTGTCGACCAGTGCCGGCTATGCCGCGCTGCTGTTCGGCGCGGCCGTGGCGGGGCTGGGCAACGGCGTGTTCCACCCGGCCGACTTCACGCTGCTGAACAAGCATGTGTCGCAGCCGCGGCTGGGCCATGCGTTCTCGGTGCACGGCATTTCCGGCAACCTGGGCTGGGCGGCGGCGCCGCTGTTCCTGGTGGCAATTGCCAACCTGGCCAGCTGGCGCGTGGCGCTGGCGGCGGCCTCGGCGGTCGCCTTTATCGTGCTGGCCGTGCTGGTCGTGCTGCGCCATGTGCTGGACCCGCGTGAAGTGCAGGGCGCCGTGGGCCGGCCCGCGGCCAAGGCTGCGGGCGCGGGCGGCAGCCTGCTTGGCTTCCTGCGCCTGCCGCAGGTATGGGTGTGCTGGGCCTTCTTCCTGCTGACCACGTTTTCCGCCGCTGGCATCCAGAGCTTTGCCCCGACCGCGCTGACCTATCTGTACGGCATGCCGTTCACGCTGGCCACCGCGTCGTACACCATCTACATGCTGTGCAGTGCCGGCGGCATGGTCGTGGGCGGCTTTGCCGCCAGCCGCACAAGCAACCATGAACGGCTGATCGCGGTGAGCTTCACCGTGTCGGGGCTGATGGCGGTGCTGGTCGGGCTGAACCTGGTGCCGGCACTGCTGGTGCCGGTGCTGATGGGCGTGATCGGCTTCGGTGCCGGTACCGCCGGACCATCGCGCGACCTGCTGGTGCGCGCCGCCGCGCCCGCCGGCGCCACCGGGCGCGTCTATGGCGTGGTCTACTCGGGCCTGGATATCGGCCTGGCCTGCGGCCCGCTGTTCTTCGGTGCGCTGATGGACGCGAAGCTGCCGGCGTGGGTGTTCTTCATGATCGGCGGCTTCCAGCTGCTGTCGATCTTTACCGCGGTGACCGTGGGCAACGGCAACCGCTCGCGCCGCGGCGCCGCTGCGGGCCGGGCGGAGGCCGCCTAGGAGGCTGCGCGGCAGAAGCCAAATCGGCGAAAGATCGAGGACAATACGGGCATGGCTGCCAGTTACCTTCCTTATCAACCCGACCAATCCTATCTGCTGCCCCCTTCTCTGGAAGAGT
>NZ_QKWJ01000069.1 GCF_003353055.1 Cupriavidus lacunae | reverse complement strand
CGGTCTCTCGGTCTTCCATCCTTGTGTCCGTAGTCGATCAACCGATCCGAACCGCCGTGTACGGACCCGTACGCACGGTGGTGTGGGAGGGGTCGGGCCGCGAGGCCTGCCCCTATCCCGATTTGCATCCTGATGCCCTTGCCGGCAAATGCCATTTGTGGCGCCAGGAGCGTCGTACGCATGGAATGATTCCGCCTGTGAGGCAATAAACCGCAGCGTTTTAAGGCTTGCCTGATTCGGATTCGTCCGAAGATCTCCAACAATGGATACATCACAACACGATGTATTCACCGAGCGAGGCAAGTCATGAAATTCCCGCGGACAATGTTGATGAGCGCTGTGCTGGTGGTGTACGCGCTAGGCAGCCACGCCCAGACCCAGTCACCGGTCGCTACCGGCCTGCAGCTGGAGACCCCGGTAGTCGTCGTCAACACCGACGACGGCGAAGGCGTGATGACGCTGAAGAACACCGATGCGCGTCTGATGCTGCTGTACGCGTCGGTCGAGACGATTCCCGAAGACCCCACTGACCGCGTCATGGCAACGCCACCGGTCGCGCGTCTTGAGCCGGGCGATACGCAGATGGTCCGCTTCATCCTGAAGAAGAAGGAAGACCTGACCACCGAGAAACTGGCCCGCGCCATCTTTGAAGGCATCCCGCCCGCCGTGAAGAACACGGTGCGCATGACCGTGCGCCAGAACGTGCCGCTGATCATCCACCCGTCTTCGCTGCCCGTGAACAACGAGCCGTGGAAGGCGCTGAAGTACAGCCGGCTGGCCAATGGCGACGTGCAGGTGCAGAACACCGGCGCCTATGTGGTGCGCATGTCGCCGAATCTTGATCTGATGCCGGGCAACGGGCGTGCCGATCTGCCACGTACCTACATCTTGCCGGGTGAGACGGTGGTGGCCAGGCAGGGCGTTGCGCCCACAGGCACGGCCACGACGGTCAGATTGATGCCGGCTTCGGTGTTCGGCTACTTCTCCAAGCCGTATGACGCGCCGCTCGGCGCAACCGCCAAGGCCGCAGCGGCCGACGTCAACGCTGCCCGCTGATCCGCAGCAAGACTGCCGCCCGGGGCGTGCCACCCGGGTCCATCTTTTCCCTGCAGTACATCATGAATACCAAGCCCCGTCTGCTGACAATGGCAATCGCTGCCGCGATTGCCCAGATGTCACTGATGGCCCATGCCGAAGAGATCGAGTTTGATGTGAAGACCATCGAGGCGCGGGGCCTGTCGGGTCAGATCGCGGACTATTTCAAAAGGGAGAAGCGGTTTTCGCCCGGCGCGGGCATTGTGACGCTGGCGGTCAATGGCGTTGACATCGGCACTGCCGAGGTGCTTTTCAACAGCGAAGGCCAGCCGTGTATAGACAAGCCGTTCCTGGAACGCGCCGGCCTGAAGATTCCCGTGTCGATGGCAGAGGGCCAATGCCTCGGTGATCTTCGCCAGGCCTATCCGCAGGCGATCGTGCGCCTGGTGCCCGGGCGCGAACGCATCGAACTGATCGTGCCGCCGGACGCGCTGGGCGGCCCGGACAGCACGGCCGCGGCGGGCTACAGCAAGGGCGGCTGGGGCGGTGTCTTCAACTACGACGTGCTGGGCGTGCAAAGCGGCGGCGCCGCTGGCAGCAGTTCGCTGCTGCAGGGCATGACCGATCTTGGCTTCAACGCCGGCGACTGGGTGGTCCGGTCGCGCCAGAGCTTCAGCAGCAATAGCAACGGCACCAGCACGCTCGACCACCAATATGCCTACGCACAGCGATCGTTCGCGCAGCAAAAGCAGGTGGCGCAGGCTGGCGAACTGTATGTCAACAACTCGTTGTTCGCCGCGCCGCAGATCATCGGCGTGCAGGCGTTCCCGGAAGAGGCCCTGCGCCGCAACCTGGGCGCGGGCGCCTCGGCCACGGGCATTGCGCGCACCCAGGCGCGTGTCGAGGTACGCCAGGCCGGCGCGCTGATCTACAGCACACTGATGCCGCCAGGGCCGTTCACGCTGAACCAGCTGCCGATCCTCACGCCGAGCGCTGATCTGCAGGTGTCCGTGATCGAGCAGGACGGGGAAACGCGCAGCTTCACCGTGCCATTCTCGTCCTTCTCCGGAACGTTCGTGCCGCGTGAGAAGGGCTGGTCGGCGGCGCTTGGCAGGATCCGCAGCCAGGCTGGCCCCGGACTCGATGCTGACTGGCTGGGCACATTCAGCGGCGTGATGCCCATGGGCGGCCGCGCCAACCTCGCTGGCGGATTGATGCTGAGCGAAAAGTACCGGGCGCTGGGCGGCGGTGTCGACGGGCAGTTGCCTTGGAAGATCCTTGGCAGTGCCAAGGCGCTTCTTGCCGACGACGCGCGCAGCGGCACGCGGGGCCTGCAGTTCACCGGTACCCTGTCGGCGCCGCTGGCGCGGCGGCTGTCGGCCAGCCTTTCGACCGTGCAGCAAACGCCTGGCTATCGGGATCTGACCAATGCTCCGATCGCCGCCACGTCAATGCAGCCGGGGTCCGGCATGACCGGGCCTGCGCCGGCAACGTCTCCTACGACGCACGATACCGCAGCCAGTACACCGCCGGCCTCAGCTATGGCCACGACACGCTGGGCGGTTTCGGCGCAAGCTATGCGCGAACCCAGACGTTTGCCGGGGAGGCCACGCAGCGGCTGACCGCGAGCTGGTCCAGGACGTTTCGCAACAGTATGACCCTGTCGGCCAACATCGAGCGCGATCTCGGGACGCAGCGCGGCACGCTGGCCTATGTGAACCTCGCCATGCTGCTGGGCAAGGTGCAGGTGGGTAGCAATCTGCAGTACGCCAATGGCGCCGTTCGCGCCGGCGTGACTGCCGACCAGCAGATCAATGACTACATCGGCTACAACCTCTCGGCCAGCACCGACAACCAGAGCCATCAGGCGGCGGCAGGGACGCTGCGCCTGCTGCCCAGGTATACCTCCATGACGCTGGGCTACTCCGGCTACGGCGGCAGCAGCCAGTCGTTCTCGGCCAGCGCTGTCGGCGGCGTCGTACTGCATCCGCAGGGCCTGACCTTCAGTCCCTATCAGGTGCAGGACACCTTTGCCGTGCTCAGGGTGCCCGGCGTGAGCGGCGCGAAGATCGAGACCCCGCAAGGACCCGTCTGGACCGACTGGAACGGCGCCGCGGTTGCGCCGTACCTGCCGCCGTTCTCGGAAGACCGGCTGCAGCTGGCCACCGCGAGCCTGCCGCGCAATGTCGATGTGAAGAACGGCCTGCATATCACGCGGCCAGGGCGTGGATCGGTCTGCGACTACGCCTTTGGCGTGATCCGTACCCGCCGCGTGCTGCTGCATGCGCGGATGCCGGACGGGCAGTACAGCCCCAAGGGTGAAGCCGTGCTGGACAGCGCGGGCAACTACATCTCGACCGTCGGCAGTGAAGGCTCGATCTTTGTCGGCAACGGCCAGCTCAAGGGCGCCCTCTATGTGCGCAGCGAGAACGGCGCGGCCTGCACGTTGGATTTCCGCATGCCCGAAAAGCCGCCGGCGGACGTGCTGTATGAAGAGTACGACGCTGTCTGCCGACCCGGCGCGATCCCGCCGGTGGTTGACGCGCCGGCGAACGAAACCAGGCAAGGATAACGATGGGCAAGCAGAAATGGACGCGCGCGGCAGTGGTCACCGCCACGCTGGCGGGCATGCTCGGCGTGACCGGTGCGGCAACTGCCGCTGAAGCAGTGCCGGGCTGCCAGGTGACGGTCAGCAAGAGCCAGTTCGACTACGGCCGCTTCACCCGGCGCGCGCTGGATGCGCAGCCCGGACCGGACGGCGACCTCGTGGCCGGACGCCAGATGGCAACGATCAACGTGACTTGCGCCGAACCTCGCCGCGTGGCGCTGTTCTTTCGCGGCGCCGTATCGGCCGACGGCACCGCCTTTCGCTTCGGCGACCAGGGCAAGGTCCGGCTGCGCTTGTGGCGCGCGCAAGCCGACGGCCAGCCAGTGCAGATCGGGCAGGGCGATGCCGGCATGCCGGCGGTGGCATGGGGTGAACAGGCCTGGCTGGCACCGGACCGCGGCGTGGTGATCCAGGGCGGCCGCCCGCTCTCGCGCCTGACCGTGCAGATGGAGGCGCTGGCGACACTGCCCGCCATGGCCACGGCCACCGGCACCGCGCAGCGCCTTGCCGGCAGCGGCCGGATCGAGGTGCAGACCTACTGAGTGCGGCGTGCGAAAGGAACAGAACAGATGAAGACGAGACTTGGAGGGATGGCCGCGGCGATCCTGTTCACCGCCGCGCCCGCCTGGGCCGGCCCGACCGCCGAAATCAGCTTTGTCGGCGAGGTCTTGCCCACCGCCTGTCAGATCAGTGCAGGCGCGCAGACCACGGTGGACTACGGCAACATCACCCGCACCGCGCTCTCCGCCACTGACATGACCCAGCTGCCGAGCCGGCCCATCTCGGCCCTTACCGTGCAGTGCGACAGCCAGACCAGCATCGGTCTGCGCGCGGTGGACAACCGCAGTGGCGTGATTGACTACGGCGCGCTGGCACTGGCCGGCGGCGGCACCGTGGCGCCCGCGCAAACGGATCGCCGCTTCAGCCTTGGGCAGACCTCGGCCGGCAAGCCGGTCGGCGTGTGGGCAGTGGCGTTTTCCGGCGCCAGCGTCGACGGCGTGCCGGCCGATATCGGCGTCGTGGCCGGCGGCGTGCTGCGGCTGGCGATCGCGACAAGGTGTTGCGCAACGACGGCAAGGCAATCACGTGGGTGTCAGGCGGGCAGCTTGCCACGGGCAGGGTTTTCTCCGTCTCCGGCGATGTCTCGGCCGGGGTCGCCAGGTTGGGCGAGCTGCCCGGCGCGGCGCCGGTACGGCTCGACGGCATGGCCACCATCGAAGTGATCTACCTGTAGAAGCGATCAGTCTTCGCGCATGATCATGCGGCGAAGCAACCCAACCGGCAGGAATGGCCCCGAGCAGGGGCGCCGCTGCATGACATATTCCCGAGGCTCGGTCTGGTGCGGCAATCCGTCGACGTACTTGAGGCGCTCGCTCGCTGACCTTCCCGGGTAGTCAGCTTGCGACCCCGACCGGGGCGCCGGACATCAGAACAAAATGGCTGACGTTTTCGCTGGTGATTGCGAGCGGCGTGCCGTCACGAGGTGTCTGGATTGCCAACGCCTGCCCGGCTGAAAGCCGGGCTTCCCGGTCATGCAGAAAAATGCGCGGTTCGCCGGCGAGCACGTAGAGCCATGTGCTTGCGTGCAACTGGCCCGAGAAGTCAAAGGTCGCCCCGCTGTCAAAGAAGCAGTCAAGCAGCAGGAACTCCTGCGGGAGGGCGATGGGAGACGAAACGTTGCCGAGCTTGCCTGCTACGACGCGGACCCTCAGGCCATCTTCGACCAACGCTGGAATATCCTCGGAATCCAGGTCGATGGCGTACGGCGACACTGATTTCAGTTCCTGCGGAAGTTCGACGAAGATTTGCAGCCCATGCGTTTCGGCGCCTTCGATCGCCGGCCATTCATCGTGGACAGCACCGCTACCTGCGACCATCCAATGGAGCGCGCCTGGACGAATCGGGCGGAAGTTCCCGATGGAGTCTCGATTCTGGTGCGCGCTGGTCGAATCCTCGAAGACATAGGTGATCGCAGAGAATCCGGCATGAGGATGCGGCCCGAAGGTAGGTGCCCGCATCCGGAAGTGGTCGACCATCAGCAAGGGGTTGGGCGTGCCATTCTTGCGATTGAAATTCAGTGCATCAAAATGGTCGCCGATAACCAGCTCGTTTCCTTTCACGGGACCGGCAATCCTCACATCATCTGCAGCATGCATTGTTCGAACCTCATATAGCCGTGAACGTTTTCGGAGAGGTCCGGCGGGGCAGCATCACAGCGCCTTTTCGCCGAACCCATTTCAAGCTCACTTGGCTGGGCTGTTCTTGAGCTGCCATACGAGGCCGGCAAAGGGCATGTCGAGGTCGGCATAGACCTGCTGCGCTTTCGGATCATTGTTCCCGTGCAGCATCTCCACCCCGGCCGTGGCGTAGTCAGTCACCGTAATGCCGGCGGTGGCCAGGCGCTGCAGTCCGGCAGTGCGCTTGGCATCGCTGAACGTACCCGATGCGTCCAGTACCACGCGCGGATCGTAGCCCGCTGCCTTCAGTGTCAATGCCGGGAACGTGGCGCAAACCTCCAGCGACACGCCGGCAATCAGCACTTGCTTGCGGCCGGTCTTTTCAATGGCAGCCCGAACCTTCGGGTCATCCCACGCATTGATAGCCGTGCGGTTGATCACCGGTACGCCCGGAAGCGCGGCAGTCAGTTCGGGAATGGTGGGGCCCCACATGCCATCCGGCATCGTGGCGGTGACCACCACCGGAATCCCGAGCGTCTTCGCCGCCTTGGCCAGGCCCACCACGTTGTGCTTGAGCTGGCCGAGGTCAATGTCGCGCACGCCGGTGAACAGGCCCACCTGATGATCAACCAGCAGAAGTACCGTGTTGTCCCGGGACAGCAGGGAGGGGGTCGCGGCAGCGGGTGCCGCGGCATTGTTGGCGGGGGCGGCGGTAGCCACGCCGGTCATGGCAGCGGAAGTGGTGACAAGGGCCAGCGCGAGAACGGTGGCTTTCAGGAACGAGTGAGTTTTCATGATCGACAAAAATCCTTGATGGTTGGAGAAGGCAGCGACGTATCTGCGCCGCCTGTGACCGTCCGGTGCATCACATAACCGGGTTGGATCCATCATAGGCACGCAACGATCAACGATAAATATGGTACATAGCAACCTATCGTTTCCATCAGGAAACGATGCGCCCAACGGAAGCAGGCTAATGCCATGTCTCTCGACCTGAACGACCTCTATTTCTTTGCAAAGGTGATCGAGCACCGCGGCTTCACCGCGGCAGGCGAGGCCCTCGGCGTCAGCAAGTCGCATATTTCCCGACGGGTCACCGGCCTGGAAACCACGCTGGGCGTCCGGCTGCTCCAGCGAACGTCTCGTCGTCTGAGCCTGACAGATGCCGGCCAGGAGCTGTACGACCATTGCCGCGCCATGATTTCGGAGGCACAAGCTGGTGAAGAAGCCGTTCGTCGGCGAACGGCCGAGCCCACCGGGCTGGTGCGGGTCAGCGTGCCGGTTCCGCTGACAGATACCGTGCTGGCCAGGCTGATCCCTCGTTTCATGCAGCGCTACCCCAAGGTGCGGCTCGCCATCCAGGCCAGCAACCGGCAGGTTGACCTCGTTGAGGAACATATCGACGTGGTAATACGCGGCCTGGGCACGGAGATGGAATCATCCAGCCTGGTGCAGGCTCCCCTGTGCACCGCTCGCTGGGGGCTGGTTGCCAGCCGGGCGTATCTGGCCCGGACCACCGTGATCGACTCTCCCGAGTCACTGCCGCCTGGCGATTTCCTGATGTATGCCTCGATCCATGAACCAACGACCGTCTTGCGCCTGGTCTGCACGACCGGCGACGTAGCCACCTGGACAATTCAACCGCGCCTGCAAAGCGACAATATCGCCTCATTGAAAGAGGCGGCGCTGGCCGGGATGGGCATCGCAAGCTTGCCCCTCTATGCCTGCAGAAGCGAGATCGAGGCCGGAGCCTTGTCAGTCTTGCTGCCGGAGTGGCGCCCCCGGGAGGGTCGATTGGCCGTGCTGTTTCCGACCCGTCGGGGAATGATGCCTGCCGTGCGCGCGCTTGTAGACTTTTTGAAGGACGAGCTGCCCCGGGAGGTCAGCTAGCAGCGTTGGCCTGCGAGCTACAGGCCGCTCCGTCCCGGTCTGGCGGCATAACCTACTGATTTATAAGAAGCTTTGCCGAGCTGACTGCGTGAAGGTGGCAATGTTTGCGTTCAAAGTTAAGTGAGTAAAGTTCAACGTCGAGTGAATCTCGACATCGTCCTCGGGAAAACCCGCATCACCCCCCTGTCTTGAAATGCCCCTACCCCGTCCCTATAATTAGCACTCGTCAGGGGTGAGTGCTAACAGCCTCCTGCGACACCTGCATTTCTGACGGCCGTCGCCTCGGTAGCCGGCCGATTTGTGACTAAAAACTCACTTTTGTATCTAGGAGTCCGTATGAATCTGCGTCCTTTGCACGACCGCGTGATCGTGAAGCGTCTGGACAACGAAACCAAGACCGCGTCCGGTATCGTGATTCCCGACAATGCTGCCGAAAAGCCCGATCAAGGCGAAGTGCTCGCCGTCGGTCCCGGCAAGAAGGATGACAAGGGCAACAATATTGTCCTCGACGTCAAAGTGGGTGACCGCGTGCTGTTCGGCAAGTACGCCGGCCAGGCCGTGAAGGTGGAAGGCCAGGAACTGCTGGTCATGCGCGAAGAAGACATCATGGCCGTGGTGAACAAGTAATCCGTTACTTGCAGAATCCCACCCGTACAGAATTCAGGAGAATCAGAACATGGCAGCAAAAGACGTAGTGTTCGGCGACGCCGCACGTGCCAAGATGGTCGAAGGCGTGAACATCCTCGCCAACGCAGTCAAGGTGACCCTGGGCCCGAAGGGCCGCAACGTAGTGCTGGAGCGCAGCTTCGGCGGCCCGACCGTCACCAAGGACGGTGTGTCCGTGGCCAAGGAAATCGAGCTGAAGGACAAGCTCCAGAATATGGGCGCGCAGATGGTCAAGGAAGTGGCTTCCAAGACCAGCGACAACGCCGGTGACGGTACCACCACCGCTACCGTGCTGGCCCAGTCGATCGTGCGCGAAGGCATGAAGTACGTTGCCGCCGGCATGAACCCGATGGACCTGAAGCGCGGTATCGACAAGGCTGTCACCGCTGCCGTGGAAGAGCTGAAGAAGGTCAGCAAGCCCACCACCACCAGCAAGGAAATCGCCCAGGTTGGCGCCATCTCGGCCAACAGCGACACCTCGATTGGCGAGCGCATCGCCGAAGCCATGGACAAGGTCGGCAAGGAAGGCGTGATCACGGTTGAAGACGGCAAGTCGCTGGCCGACGAGCTGGAAGTCGTGGAAGGCATGCAGTTCGACCGCGGCTACCTGTCGCCGTACTTCATCAACAACCCGGAAAAGCAGGTTGTCCAGCTGGACAGCCCGTTCGTGCTGCTGTTCGACAAGAAGGTCTCGAACATCCGCGACCTGCTGCCGGTGCTGGAGCAAGTGGCCAAGGCTGGCCGCCCGCTGCTGATCATCGCTGAAGACGTCGAGGGCGAAGCCCTGGCGACCCTGGTGGTCAACAACATCCGTGGCATCCTGAAGACCGCCGCCGTCAAGGCCCCGGGCTTCGGCGACCGCCGCAAGGCCATGCTGGAAGACATCGCCATCCTGACCGGCGGCACCGTCATCGCTGAAGAAATCGGCCTGACGCTGGAAAAGGCTACCCTGAACGACCTGGGCCAGGCCAAGCGCATCGAGATCGGCAAGGAAAACACCATCATCATCGACGGCGCCGGCGACGGTTCGACGATTGAAGGCCGCGTGAAGCAAATCCGCGCCCAGATCGAAGAAGCGACCTCGGACTACGACCGTGAGAAGCTGCAAGAGCGCGTGGCCAAGCTGGCCGGCGGTGTTGCCGTGATCAAGGTTGGCGCTGCCACCGAAGTCGAAATGAAGGAAAAGAAGGCCCGCGTGGAAGACGCCCTGCACGCCACCCGCGCTGCGGTGGAAGAAGGCATCGTCCCCGGCGGTGGTGTGGCCCTGCTGCGTGCCCGCGCTGCGATCTCGGCACTGACCGGCGACAACGCCGACCAGAACGCCGGTATCAAGATCGTGCTGCGCGCCATGGAAGAACCGCTGCGCCAGATCGTTCTGAACGCCGGTGAAGAAGCTTCGGTGGTCGTTGCCAAGGTTATCGAAGGCAAGGGCAACTACGGCTACAACGCCGCTTCGGGCGAGTACGGCGACCTGGTGGAAATGGGCGTGCTGGACCCGACCAAGGTCACCCGCACCGCACTGCAGAACGCCGCTTCGGTGGCTTCGCTGATGCTGACCACCGACTGCGCAGTTGCCGAATCGCCGAAGGAAGAGTCGGCTCCGGCGATGCCGGGCGGCATGGGCGGCATGGGCGGCATGGAAGGCATGATGTAATTCATCGCCGACCGACTGCCCTCACGGGCAGGCTGTCTTGAAAAACCCCCGCGGGTGCGAGCCCGCGGGGGTTTTTCTTTGGGTCGCGGCACCTGTCTTGCGCAGGCGCTGGCGGGTCAGACCTCGGCCACGCAGCACCAGTTGAAGTGCTTGTTCTCCAGCTCGCCGGTGCGGCGGCTGACATAGCCGCGCGGGTCAGACGTCGACGTTCTTCTGTTGGCCCCGCACTGACGGAGCGCCGCACGCGTGATGCTCAGCTTGTGGGCTAAGGTATGAGTCAAATCTGTAACGCACTTTGCTGCTACAGGAGACTTCTTGCCACTTGCTTGTCGGGCTGAGCAGGCACAGCCAGCAGGTTTTTGACCCCGGCAAGTGACCTTGATCGCACCATTGCGCCGAAGTATGCCGATTTGCGTTGCCCGTGAGCTGGAACGGGCATCGCTGATCGGGCCATCAATATCCCGGCGCACTGCCTAGCGTGCCCCCCTCCAGGCTGTGCCTCTGCATACTGATTCCGCCATAGGGCCGATACCAATTGCCGTTGGCATGACCAAGAATGCTTGTACGAAGCCAGGTATCGGGATGTTCCCAGCATAGTCTGCCGGTCGCACATGTGTCGCTGGCAGCCGTGGAGTCTGGCTATGACGGCGGACCCAAACCGGGTGCTCTGTCTCCTATCCAAGGGCGATGCTTATGTCCAGGTATAGCAAAAAGAAGGCAAAAGGGGTCATTCTTCCGATTGTGGGCCTGATCCTGGCCGTGTTGCTCGGCATGGCCGGACTGGTCATCGACCTGGGCGCGATGTTTGTCGCGAAGACGGAGCTACAGTCTGCCGTCGATAGCTGCGCGCTGGCAGCTGCCCAGGAACTCGATGGTGCGGCGGATGCCCTGACAAGGGCCACGAGCGCCGGGCTGACCGCCGGGAACGCCAACAAGGTCAAGTACCAGAAGACCTCCGCAGCCATCGTCGATACAGACGTCACCTTCAGCGATACGCTGGGCGGCTCCTATAGTTCGACCTTTGTGCCGGTGGCAAAGGCGCGCTACGCAAAATGCGGTCATGCCACCTCGGGGATTGCGGCCTATCTGATCCAGATGGTCGGAGGTCCAACCAGCACCAGCGTCGCCGCAGTCGGCGTTGCAACCCGGACTCATGCTCAGAGCACTTGCCCGATTCCAATTGGCCTGGTTCCCAAACCGGCAACTAGCGCGCCTGATTATGGGTTCGCGACTGGTGAATGGGTAACCGTGCTTTACGACGGCACGAAGTCGGCATCGCCTGGGGAGATGGGCTGGTTCAATCTTGATGGATCCAAGAACGCCAATGAGACAAAGAACGAAATGGCCGTTGGATACTGCAACTCCAAGGTCAACGATACGCTTGGAACCCCAGGGGCCAAGGTGGCCGTGGATGACCAGTGGAACAGCCGCTTCGGCATCTACAAGAACAACGGCGACATGACGCTCATGCGGCCGGACTTTACGGGGTATGCCTATACGAGCACGAACTGGCCGAGTGGCAAGCAGGCATATTCCGGTTCGTCGGGTGGTACCGATCCGACAGCGGCTAATTTCAAGGCGAAGCGGCTCGCATACGCGAGCTACGCGGACACCAGTACCGATGTCAAGGTCGGCGATACGATTACCAATCTGAATATGAAGGGCGGCTACAAAATCCTGGCGGCGCCAGGTAGTACCGGCGATTTTGCAAAACTGGGGATGAGCCGCCGCCTGGTGATCGTGCCGGTCGTCTCGACCGCCTCGAAAGTCCTGGATTTCGCCTGCATGCTCATGCTCCAGCCGATCAGCGGACCTACCGTATCGGTCCAGTTCGAGTATCTGGGCAATGCCGCATCGATCAGTAGTCCGTGCACGACGAATGGTCTTGCCGGCGGGAATTTCGGTCCCATGATCCCGGCCCTTGTTGAGTAGGGGAAATCGATGAAGAAGCGACAAAAAGGCGTGGCGCTCGTCGAGCTCGGCATCACCATCTCCTTGCTGTTGGCGATCTGCTTTGCAGTCACGGAATTCGGCCGGGCCATCTACACATACAACACGCTGGCGAAATCGGTTCGTGACGCGACGCGCTACCTGAGTACGCAGGCCGCGGGCAGCGCGGCCGCACACGCCACGGCGCAACAGCTGGCGGTGTACGGTACGCCCGTAGCCAGCGCCAACCAGCCGACACTGGTGCCGGGCCTGACTACCAGCATGGTGAGCATCTGTGATGCGGCGGATCCGGCATGCACGTCGAATACGGGCCAGGGTAGCAATCCGGCAATCAACACGGTAACGGTCCGAATCTCCGGCTATACGTTCACGCCAGTCCTGGACCTGCTTGGATTTACCCGGTTCTATGCCGGCGGCAACACTTCCCTTACCTCGATTCCCTTCAGCGATATCTCAGCGACGATGAGGCAAGCTTATGAATAGGCGCGAGAGAGGTACGACAGCGGTTGAATTCGCCCTTGTGGCGGTACTCTTCTTTTCATTGCTGCTTGGCATACTGGAGTTCGGGCGGGTGCTGTACACCTGGAATGCCGTCGCAGAAGCCACCCGGTGGGGAGCGAGACAGGCTGTAGTCTGCGGCCGAGGATCGTCGTCAGTGCTCACTCGTATGCAACAGATTCTGCCAAGCCTCACGTCCAGCAACGTTTCCGTCAACTGGTACGACTCCAACGGAATCAGTGCCAGTTGCGACAGCACCTCCTGCACGGGGGTCTCTGTCAGCGTGGCAGGATTGACTGTTTCCCCGGTATCTCCGTCGTCCTGGGTCGGCTTTTCCAGCCTGGCTGTTCCCGGTTTCCTAACTTACCTTCCGCGGGAAATCATGGGGCAGGATGCGGGGAGCAGCACCGTCTGCGGCACTTAGGACGCAGGCCAGGGGCGCCCCCGCCGGCGTGAGCCGGCGGGGGCGCCTTGCTTTCCGGTCCACAAGATGCCTGCCCCGGCATCAGATCTCGACCACGCAACACCAGTCGAAGCGCTTGTTCTCCAGTTCGCCGGTGCGGCGGCTGACGTAGCCGCGCGGGTTGCAGACCACGCGCGAATCGTCGATGCAGTAGTCGAAGCTGGTGTGGGTATGGCCGTGGATCCACAAGTCCGCCCGCGCCACCAGGTCGGGCCGGCGCGACAGGAAGCCGCCGGACACCAGGTCGTGCGAATAGCGCGGGTCCAGGCTGCCCAGGTCCGGGCCGTGGTGCGTGACCACCACGGTCTTGCCGTCGTAGGGCTGCGCCAGTTGGGCGGAAAGCCACTCAGACGCAGCCTGGTGGCGCGCCAGCGCGTCCTCCGGCGTGAAATGGCGCATCCGGCCATCGTTGCCACCGACCTCGATCAGCCGGTGATCCAGCATCACTTTGGCGCAAGCCTGCATCGCTTCCTCGCGTCGGTCGGTGCCAAACAGCGAGTAGTCCGTCCACCAGGTCGTGCCGACAACGCGCACGCCATCGAATTCGGCCACCGTGCTATTAAGCAGATGCATCCCCGCATGCGCGGCGGCGGCATCGGCCATCAGTTGGTCCACCGTCTCGAAGTTGCCCTCGTAGTACTCGTGGTTGCCCGGCACGTAGACCACGGGCTGGCTGAAGGTGCGGGCAGCCCAGTCGATGCCGTCGCGCCCGTTGGCGATATCGCCGGCCAGCACCACGATGTCGGCATCGCAGGCGGGTACGGACTGCGGCAGGTTGTGTTCGATGTGGAGGTCGCTCAGGATGCGAAGCTTCATGGGGACTCCGAAGGCGAGCGGGGCTCGCTGCATGGGCCGCTGCGGCGGCGTGGCGGACTGCCTGCATTCTTAAAGAGGCGGCCGGCCAGGTCAAGTCCCAGGGCATCCGGCAGGAAAGCGGGAAGCAAAAAGGCCCGGAACCAGTCCGGGCAAGTGACTGTCTTGCCGGCATTGCACCGGGAGACAGCCGGGGGAAACGTTCGCGGTTTCCCGGAAGTATCAGCCGCCCTGTCCGGTCATGGTCGGCAGCAGGACGCGATAGATCTGGATGAAGGCGGGCCCGAGCAGCACCAGGAGCAGCGACGGGAAGATGGTGAAGATCAGCGGGAACAGCAGCTTCAGCGCAATCTTTGCGGCCTGTTCCTCGGCGCGCATGCGGCGCTTGGTGCGCAGCATGTCGGACAGCACGCGCAGGGATTCTCCCAGACTGGTGCCGAAGCGATCCGCCTGGACCAGCATGGAGGCAAACTTCTCCACGTCTTCCACGCCGGTGCGCAGCGCCAGGTTGGTCAGCGCCTTTTCCTTGGAGAATCCCGAACGAAGTTCCAGCAGCATCAGTTGAAGTTCGTCGGCCAGCACCGGGCAGCGCAGCGCCAGCTCGTCTGCCACTCGCATCAGCGCGGCATCGAGCCCGAGGCCGGCTTCCACGCAGACGGTCAGCAGGTCGATCACGTCCGGGAACTCTTCGAACACCGTGCGCTGGCGTTGTGCGACCTTGCGCGCCAGTATGGCATTCGGCAGGTAGTAGCCGATCGCTCCGAGCACCGCAAGCAACGCGAACATGATGCTCTGGTCCTGCAGCCCGGGCTGTCCGGAGGCTGCCACCAGCCCGATCATCGGCAGGGCGATGGCCAGCACGGTCTTGGCAGCAAAGTACAGCGGTGCGGCACTGGCATTGCGCCAGCCGGCATTCATGAAGCGCACGCGCAGCTGCGAGCTCTCCCAGCCTTCCTTGGGCAGGGACAAGCGCGACACGGGCTGGGCCCATTGCACCAGCTTCTCGATCAGCGCATGCTGCCGGCCCGTTTCGGCTCCGAGCTGACCCGCCTGGCCCGCGATCTGCTCCGCCCGGCCGCGCAGGCGGTTGGGCGAGAACACGTAGAGCACCCCGAGCACCGTGCCGAATGCCGCCACGAAGATCAGCGCGAGCACGACAAACTGGTCGGCCTGAAACCCCTGGATAATGCCTTGCATGATGGACTCCCGTCAGGATGGCTGTCCAAGCCCTGCTTCTTTGAGCACTGCATGTAGCGATACCGCGCGCCCCGCCTTCAGACCCGGATCCGGATGATCTTGCGCATCCATAGCACGCCGAAAGTCATCGACACCAATGCGCCGCCGATCATCCGCAACCCGATCGGGTCTTCCCACAGCACCCTCATGAAGCCGGGATTGACCATCAGGATCAGCCCCGCGGTGCCGAATGGCAGCAGGCCTAGTACCCACGCAGACATCTTGCCTTCCGCTGACAGCACGCGGATCTTGTCGAACAGCTTCAGCCGCTCGCGTACCATCGTGGCGATGGTGTCAAGGATCTCCGCCAGGTTGCCGCCGCTTTCACGCTGGATCAGCACCGCGATGACGAAGTAGCGCAGATCGCCTACCGGCACCCTTATGGCCAGGTTGGTCATGGCCTCGTCCAGCGCCACGCCGTAGTTGATCTCTTCGAAGGTCGTGCGGAACTCGGGCCCGAGCGGTGCCTTCATTTCCTGTCCGACCATGCTGAGCGCGCTGCTGAACGAGTGGCCGGCACGCAAGGCTCGGCTGATCATGTCGACGGCATCGGGCAATTGCGCTTCCATCTGCTTGAGCCGCTTGCCGCGCTGGCCCATGACGTGGAGCACCGGCAGCACGGCGGTCAACGCCGCGCCGACCAGCACCAGTGGTATCGGAACTGGCAACAGCGGAATTAACGCGAGCGTGCAGAGCGCCACCATTGCACAGTATCCCAGCAGCTGTGCCACTGACCAGGAACTTCCGGATTGCTCTAACCAGCGGTCAAGTGCGCCCATGCGTGGCACGCTCATCAGCCACTTCTGCATGCGCGGCGAGCCGGCCAGCAGGCGTTTCTTCAGGATCGACAACTGCTCAGCGCTGACATGTCCGCCCGCCGACAGGGCTCGCAGTCGCGCTTCGATACGCTTGGCCGCCGGGCCGTGGGCGTTGTTCCACCACAGGTAGATGCCCTCGACGCAGAGCACCACGGCAACGAACAGCAGGATGCCGAAGGCGTAGAAGATCGTGCTCATGTGTATCTCCCCGGGGCGTTGTTGGTTCTCTCGGTTCAGGCGGATCAGACTTCGTAGCGCTTTGCCGGGTCATAGGTCTCGTCCGGCAGGCCCACGCCGAACACGCGCAGCCGTTCGGCAAACTTGGGATACACCCCGGTAGCCCGGAAGTTGCCGCGCACCGCTCCGTCCTTGTCCACGCCGGTGCGCTGAAAGGTGAAGATTTCCTGCATGTTGATGATGTCGCCCTCCATGCCGGTGATTTCCTGGATGCTGACGATCTTGCGCCGACCGTCGGTCATGCGCGCCGCTTGCACGATCACGGTGATGGCTGAGGCGATCTGCTGCCGCATGGCCTTTGCCGGCATGGTCAGGCCGGCCATACTGACCATGTTCTCCAGCCGCGTCAGCGCATCGCGCGGGGTGTTGGCATGGATGGTGGTCAGCGAGCCTTCGTGGCCGGTGTTCATCGCGTTGAGCATGTCCAGCGCTTCGCCGCCGCGTACTT
This sequence comes from Cupriavidus lacunae, assembly GCF_003353055.1. Taxonomy (GTDB): domain Bacteria; phylum Pseudomonadota; class Gammaproteobacteria; order Burkholderiales; family Burkholderiaceae; genus Cupriavidus; species Cupriavidus lacunae. The sequence goes on along the minus strand of NZ_QKWJ01000069.1, from coordinate 23,063 downwards.
CGCCCAGGATGATGCGGTCCGGGCGCATCCGCAGGGCGTTGCGCACCAGCGCGCGCTGCGTGATCTCGCCCTTGCCCTCGATATTTGGCGGGCGTGTTTCCAGGCGCAGTACATGGGGCTGGCGCAACTGCAGTTCGGCCGCGTCCTCGATGGTGACCACGCGTTCGTCTTCCGGAATAAAGCCCGACAGGATGTTCAGCAGCGTGGTCTTGCCGCTGCCGGTGCCGCCGGACACCAGCACATTGACCTTGGCCTGCGACAGCGCCTGCAGCAGCTGCGCCATCTGCGGTGTCAGGCTGCGCAGGTTCACCAGGTCGGATACCTGCAGGGGATTCACGGCAAAGCGCCGAATCGACAGCAGCGGCCCGTCGATGGCCGAAGGCGGGATGATCGCGTTGACGCGCGAGCCGTCGGGCAGGCGTGCGTCGACCATCGGGCTGGTCTCGTCGATGCGGCGCCCGACGCGCGAGACGATCTTCTCGATCACCTTCATCAGGTGGGCGTCGTCGTAGAATACAACGTCGGTCAGCTCCAGCTTGCCGCGTCGCTCCACATAGGTCTGGCGTGCGGTGTTGACCAGGATGTCCGATACGGTGGGATCCTTCAGCAGCGGCTCGAGCGGGCCGAAGCCGAACATCTCGTCGTAGATCTCCACCGTCAGCAGGCGCCGCTCGTTGTCGTTGAGCAGCACCTTCTGCTCGTCGATGATCAGGTTGACCAGCGCAGCGATCTCCTGCCGCACCTGCTCTGGCGGATAGAGCGCCAGCCGCTCGAGTTCCACGCGGTCCAGCACAGTCTCGTGCACGTCCCGCTTGAGTTGGTGGTAGCCGCCCGCTGCGGAGGCTGCCGAGGTGGCGAACTGGATCGCGGCATGGCCGTTTGCAGTGAAGGCGGGCCCGGCGCTGGCCAGCTGTTCGCGGATGGACATGATGGACTCCTCGTTATTGGCTTCTGTGGGCCGGCGCCAGGCCGGCCATCGTCATCGCAATCAGGTGCTCTTCGCGCGCAGCATCAGCCGCCGCAGCGGGGATACGGCTTCGGTCTGGCTGCGCCGCTCGGCTTCCGGGGCTGCGCACAGCTGCGTGGCCATGGCCTGCAGCGCGCGCGCCATGGCGCTGCGCCGGCTCAGCTTGGCGATGGGCTCGCCATGGCTGACGGCTTCGTCCACGGCTGCGGAATCGTCGGGCAGGGAAAAGGCGACCTTCATGCCGAAGATCTCTTCCATCGTCGGTCGCGGCATCTCGTGCTTGCGGCCAGCGCGGTTCAGCACCAGGCGGATCTTGTCGGCGGGGTAGTGCAGCGCGCGCAGGATATCGAGCAGGCGGCGGCCCGGGCGCCCAAACGCGATTGCAGGCTCGGTCACCACGCAGATGCGGTCGCTGTGGTCCAGCACGCCGATCGACAGGGGGTCGACGCTCTGGCCCAGGTCGAAAATCACAAAGTCATAGGCCGGCTGCACCACGGACAGGATCCATTCCAGCTTGTCCTTCTGGATCTGGCTGGCCTTGATCGGATCGGCCGCACCCGCAAGCACGTCGAGGCCGTTGCCTACATGCACCAGGCAGGCCTCCAGGAAGGCGCTATCCATGCGGTCGATCTGGTTACAGATATCCGGCAGCGTCGAAGGCGGCGTCTTGTCGCTGACGATATAGGTCAGGTCGCCGAAATGGCGATTCAGGTCCACCACCAGCACGCGCTTGCCAAGGTGCCGGGCCAGCGCATCGCCCAGGTTGGCCGCCACGAAGCTGGTGCCCGCGCCGCCCTTGCATGAGATCATAGAGATCACCTGGCCCGTCTCCTGTGCGCGCGGCACATGGGAGGCCTCCACGCGCTTCAGCGCCTCGGCCAGCTGTCCCTTCTCCAGCGGCCACGACAGCACGTCGCGGATGCCTGCACGCATTGCCTTGATCAGCACCTCGGAACTTGGTGCCTGTGTAACCAGGATGCACGGCAGTTCAGGGTGCTGCTGGCGCAGCGTCTCGATGGCCTGCATCTGTGATGCATTGATCGCGGGCAATTCCAGGATCAGCAGGTCGGCCATGCGCAGCCGGCTGGCGTGGAATGGAAAGCGCGCCAGGCCTTCCTGCAGCGACATGGTCTGGAAGTTGCCGACCACGGCGCTGAGCCGGTTGATCTCGACCAGGCGATCGGCGTCTTCGGATGCGATCAGGATCTTCAGCATGGTGTCCTCACAAATTCTCTTGCGCTTGCCTGGGTTGGATGGGCTGGCGTCACCCTGGGCGGTTTCAGCGCGAGCCGCCGCCGCCCATACCAACGCCCCCGTAGCCACCAGCGCCGAAGTCGATGCTGAAGCCGCCCGGCGCGCCAGTGCCCGACTGCATCCGGATCAGCGAACGGTCAAGGTTTCTCATCGCCGCCACTGCCGTCTTGCCGTCCGTACCGGTGACGGTGGGCAGGCCGGCAGGCGCGTCGGGATTGATGATCTGCAGCTGCGTGACGGTGGCCAGGGCCACCCCGCGCTGGCCGTCCCACACCGGGGTGGATGTCATGCAGGCCGACAGCGCCAGGCAGGCCAGGCCGCCCAGCATCAGGACGGCGGTGCCGCGCGAAAGCTTCAGTGTCTTGTTCATGGTCGTTCTCCGATTCTGCTGGTGGCGCGGCGGATCAGTTGCCGCCCGAGGCATTGCGGCCGGCCGTGCCTGCTGCCCTGGCCTGGGCCAGGCGGGCGGCGGTGGCTTCGATGCGGGCGATGCGCGCGGCGCTGTCATCAGCCGGCGGCGTGGCCGCGGTGCTGCGGTCGGGCGGCGGCGCTGGCAGGGCAGGGCGCGCGCTCGCCGCGGCGGCTGGCTCCAGTGCGGCCGGCGCGGGCTCATCCAGCGGCTTGCCCGTGGGCACGGCCGAGACCGAGGTGCCGGGCGTGCTTTCGCTGCGCGGTGCAGGTGGCGGCGAGGCAGGCGCCGCGGCTGGTGCGGCAGGCTGCGACGGCGCCGGCTGCTGAGGAAGCTTGCCGTTGCCTTCCATATTGCCCATGAAGTAGAGGGACAGCGGGTTGGGCGTGGAGAAGCTGTCGGTCGGCAGCGGATAGTTGTTGGTCTGCATCGGCTTGACCAGGCGCGGCGTGATGATGAACACCAGTTCGGTCAGGTCCTGCTGGTACTGCGTGCTGCGGAACAGCGTGCCCAGCACCGGCACTTCGCCGGCGCCTGGCAGCGCCTTGAGCGAGCCGCGCGCGCTGTCCGTCAGCAGGCCGCCGATGGCGAAGCTTTCGCCATCGCGCATCTGCACAGTGGTGGAGGCACGGCGGGTGGTGATCACAGGCAGCACGCTCTGTCCTGCCAGGGTGCCGCCGCTTACGGTGGCGCCGGTGGGCGACAGCTCGGACACTTCCGGGGCTACCTTCAGGTGAATGCGGCCGTTGGCCAGCACCGTGGGCGTGAACTTCAGCCCCACGCCGAACTCTTCCTCCTGCAGCGTGACGGTGCCGGCACCGTTCAGCACATTGGCCTGTGCCACCGGGATATAGATCTTGCCGCCGGCGAGGAAGCTGGCTTCCTGGCCGCTGATCGTGACCAGGTTCGGCTCGGCCAGGATCTTGACCAGGCTGTCGTTCTTCTGCGCGTCGATGGCGACGTTGAAAGGCCGGTTGTTGGCCTTGTTGGCGAAGAACGCTGCCGAGGCGCCGGTCAGCAGCGACGTCACCAGCCCGCCGCTCCAGGAGCCGAAGCCGCCTTGCAGGTTCACGGCGGAGCCGAGCTGGTTCAGCAGCGTCTTGGAGACCTCTGCCACCTTCACTTCCAGCATGACCTGTTGCGGTGTGTCTACCGACATCATGTTCAGCACATTACCCTTCTTGCTGGCGTCGCCACCCTGCGCCGTACCCTGCGCCGCGTTGGCGTAGGCCTGGGCGATGTCCATGGCCTGTAGTGCTGCCTGTGCGTTGGTGACGCTGCCGGTGAGCACCAGGTTGTCGGCGGCGGTCATGACGCGGATGCCGGGCTCGCCGGGCAGTAGTTGCCCGAGCGAGGTCTGCAGGCCGCCCGCATCGGCATTGACCACCACGTTGATGATGCTGCAGCTGCCGCTGCGACCCTGCACGATCATGTTGGTGGTGCCCACCGCACGGCCCAGCACGTAGAGCGTCTGCGGCGACACCATGGTGGCCTGCACGACGTTGGGGTTGCCCAGCGTGCGGTTGCGCACCGGCTCATGCAGCGTGATCAACTGCGATTTTCCGACCGCTACCATCACGCTGGATTCACTCCGGATCGCGCCGGTACAGTTCGGGCCGCGTGCCTCCGCGGATGTCACGGGCGGAGCGGACGCGACCGGCGCGATCCCTGCGGGTGTCATGCTGATGGTCATCTGCATGGGGCCCTGAGGCGCCTTGGCTGCAGCCGGCGCGGTTGCCTTGGTCAGGTTTCCCGCCTCAATGGCGGTCTGCGCGGCGGCGGCCAGCGGTGTGCAGAGGATGGCGGCCAGCACCAGGATGCGGGTGCCGCCTGTGGCTTCGGATCGTTTCTGGTTCATTTTGATCTCCCCCCGGAGAGGCTGTGTTGCAGCTGTTGCAGCTCAGAATTCGTTGATTGCCATGTCACGCGTATTCAGAAACATTCGACACCGCCCTGCATGCCGGCGAGCACGCCGATGCAATTGCCGGAGTGCGTCGGCGCGGCAATCGTTCGGGTCCTCACCACGGTGCGCGTCGCCGTCTGGGTGACTACCTTGACGGGAACTTCGGGCATCTTGCCGAGCAGCGTGCCCTTGGTGGCGCCGCCGGTATTGATGTCGGCCACATCCATCTGGTTGCGCAGCACCAGCGACAGGGTGCCGACGCTGCGGGCCACGTCCAGCTTCTCGGCCTGCTCTGGCGTGACTTCCAGCGTCACCGCATTGACTACCTTGGGCTGGGTGTCGTCGCGGCTGACCTGCTGCGCCACCGCCAGCACCAGGATCTTCTCGAGGACGATCTTCGAGATGCTGCCGCTTTGCGAACTCTTGGCTTCATCATTGGTATTGACGATCACGTCGACGTAGTTGCCCGGCAGCGCGAATCCGGCTACGCCGACCACGTCATTGACGCGTACTGTAATGGCACGCTTGCCGTCGTTGATCACCGCGGACAGACCACCCTTGGTGCCCACCGGCGCCAGCTTGGCGTCGAGGACGGGTTCGCCGCGCTGCAGGCTCGTGCGCACGACGCGGCCTTCCAGCACCTTCAGGTCCTCGAACGCGCCCGGCGGCACGCTACCCGCGGGCCAGCTGACCAGCCGCAGCTGGCTCCCGTTGAGCGGTTGCCCGAGGTTCAGGTCGTTCGCGGCGACGACCACCTGTTTCACCGAACTGGACGATTGCTGGATCAGCCACCGCGATGCCGATACCACTGCCGCCACGCCGGCGACCAGGGCAATCAGCAGCATCAGGATTGCACGTGTGTTTTTCATGATGACTCTCCCCCTACAGTTGTCCGATGATTTGGTGGTGCAGTTCAGCTTGCGGCGCGATGGTCATCCGACCATCGATAGCCCGCGGCAGGCGGTGGCATGGCGTCGGCCGAGGCGCGCAGTCCGTAGTAGCTCTGCCATGCGGATACCAGGCCCGCCTCCGTAACCTGTGCGGCATGGCCGTGGTAGCGCACGCCGGAGTCCACCAGGCGCAGCAGGTCGCGCGGGATGCAGGCCAGCAGCGGCGTGTCGCTGGTGTAGTGGAGGCTGTCGACCAGGAAGTCGAAAATCGCGTCCGTGCTGGTCAGCCCGAATTCAGCGGCGGTACGTTGGTAGACTTCGCGGTAGTCGTCGATGGAAAGCGGGCCTACGTAGAGCTTGCTGCCAAGGCGGCGCAGGAAGGCGTCATCTTCGAGCGCAGAAGGTTCGAGGTTCGTGGAGAACACAGGCCATACATCGAACGGCACTGCGAAGCGCACGCCGGTCTGCAGCGTGAACATGTCGATGCCGCGGTCCAGCGGCACGATCCAGCGGTTCAGCAGTTCGGAAACACCCACCATCTGCCGGCCCAGGTCGTCGACGATATAGATGCCATTGTTGGCCTTCATGTGCGGGGGCGCCTGGTAGAAGCCGGACGCGCGGTCATAGCGCAGGTCCAGCATGGACAGCGTGAGTTCCCCGCCGGACAGTACCACCGGGCGATGGCACAGGACCCAGCGGCGGTCGAGCGAGCGGCGCGCCAGCGACGCTTCGTTGTCGTCGAAGGGAACATGCACGAGCGGATCGAAGACCTGGACGATCTCTCCGGCCACGGTAATGGCATGCGGCACCGGTACTGCACCGGGCAACAGTGTGCCCAGGCGTTGCGCCAGGTAGGTCTTGCCGCTGCCAGCCGGGCCATAAATCATCAGCGCGCGGCATGTATTGAGTGCCATGCCGATCGCGTCCAGCAGGTGGACCGGGATCACCAGGTCGTGAAAGGCCGCGGTGACGTCCGCCTTGGTCACCGACGCATGGTTGACCGAGTGGTGCTTGACGGCATCGAGATAGGCATCCAGCGTGACCGGTGCAGCGCCGGTATAGCTGCAGCGCGCGGAAGATTCGGCCGCGCGCGCATAGCCGGCATCGGTAAGGCGGAAGCGCACATCCAGGTCGCTGGCGCCGCGGTGCGCAATCTCCAGCAACCGCTCGCGCACCGCCACGGAGGCGATCTCATTGACCACCGTAGCGGGCAGCTTGAGCGTTTCTGTCAGCACTGCCAGCGTCACGGTGCGGTGCAGATAGGCAGCCTTCATCAACAGGCCAAGCAGTTGCGCGATCTCCAGGCCGGTGTCGGCGATGGTGCGCGGCAGCACGTGCCAGGGTGGCGGCGGCAGTGTGCCATGTTCGATATTGGCACTTCTGCCGGTCGCGACGGGCTCGAGGAGCCGTGGGGCATGACCTGTATCGTGATGCTCGTTCATTGCCGTTCCCCGGTTGCTGGTCTGCGAGTTCATTTCAGGGCGCCCGCCGCTGCAGGCGCGGTTGTCTGGGCCGCTTCACGTGCTCGCAAAGAGCATGGCCAGCGTGCCTGCGGCGATGGCAACGCCGTAGGGCATGGAGCCAGCGGATGCCTTGGCTTCGGCTTGCACGGGCCCGGCGCCATGCTGAATGGCCGTGTTCAGCAACATGTGGCCGACTCTCGACAGCGTCGCGCGCATCTGTCCTGTGACGAGAAGCAGTGCCAGCGCCCAGACACCGCCGATCAGCCAGGTTGCAAGCGCGATCTTGGGCACCATGCCTGCGCCAAGCCAGGCGCCCACGGCTGCCATCAGCTTGACGTCGCCCGCAGCCATGCCGCGCAGAAAGTAGAAGGGCAGGAACATCGCCAGGCCAGCCACCCAGCCATAGAGCCATGCGAGCGATCCTGCGGCGATTCCGTGGATGGCTACCTGCATGGGCAGGGCCACGACCCATGCGCTGACAGTCAGCCAGTTCGGAATGCGACGCCGGTCCAGGTCAATGGCCGCGGCGGTCGACACGATGCCGATTGTGATGGGGCCGACTAAGGTCGCGAGAGTAGCGGATTGCATGGTGATAGGTCGGTAAGTTTGGATGGCAGCGAATCCCTTGGTCCGATGCATCAGGGCATCTTGGAGGCGATTAACTCGTACATGGACTTCACGCTATCGCCGACCGCGGAGACGGCGCCGATAATGGCTATTGCGATCAGCACGCCGAGCAACGCGTATTCGATGGACGTGACGCCCGCGTCGTCGTGCAATAGATCCGTAATGAGGGTGAGAAGCTTTTCCATCTGGCGCTCCCGGTAGCCACAGTGCTGCTTTGAGCGTAGTGCGGCCCGCATGGCTGGCCTGTCGTGGACAGCCATGCGGGCGCGCCGACTAGGTATTGGCGGACGTAAGCGCGCTGCCAATCTTGCTGAACACGCTGTTCAATTGCGTGCCGACGATCTGGACCGACGCGATAATGACGATTGCAATCAGGGCAGCAATCAGGCCATATTCAATGGCCGTTACCCCCTCTTCGTCGCGCAGGAATTGCTTGAGCATGGTGGTCAGGGTTTGCATGACAATCTCCTATTTCGGGAACAAGTACTCGGTACTACAGGACAGCGGAACCACGGTAAGGGGACGCTGGCATGGCACGTCAATGCCAGGGGCCGCGCGAGCACGGCGGCGCGCAGATGGCACATGCATGGAACGGCCAGCGGCCAGGGCCGCCGCGCGCACCTTGAGGGCTGCGCGCCTGCAGCCGGCGTTCTGCCGAGGCGTGCATGCATCGCGCCGCGTGTTGCGCATGCTTGGCGCGGGCCATGCAACGGAACGGCGCGCTGCTGCCCAGGCGGGCGGTGGCAGCGTGGCGGACCTGCAAGTGCGGTAACGCCGGTTGGCGGACGGCAGGCATGGTGAAGCTCCCCGTATATTTCTTTTGGTGCCGGCCAACTGCGCCGGCATTGCGGCAACCCGATGCTGATGGCGATGCAGCGTGCCATGACATAGGCAAACCCCGGGCCAGCCGGCGTGAAACCGTTGTCCCACAAGGCTTTCCAGCAAGCGCGGTGGGATCGGTGCCGGGCTCGTCAGCGCGGCGGCGGCGTTTTGACCCCGCTTCGTTGCCAGCCGGAAACGCGCGCCGCACAAGTCAATTTGGATGACGCAACCGATGGACTAGGGCGCGCCCCGGCGCGCCGCTCGCAACCGCCCGGGATGGCGCGCTTCTTTCAGCCAAAAGCATGAGCCGGCGAGGTGGGCCGGATGCAACGCATACGGCGGTTGGACGACTCAATTGGTCTTCTCGGTGGATCGTTGCTGCATGGGGCCGCCTGATGGATGAGGACGCGGCGCCGCGGTTCAGCGTTTCCGAATAGAAACATCGTGGCTGCCCGGTAGCGCCTGCGCGGTCGCCAGAGAATGGCTCAGGATCCTCGCTACCCCTTGTGAGATCGGCGGTTCCCGGCAAACCGGATCGCATGATTCAGGATGGAAACGTTGTGGACAGACGGGCTGCCTGACGCTGAGAAGGCGCGCGCCCCGGCCTATCCGTTGACTTGCGTTCCGTCGCATGCGCGACAACACTGAGCCTGGAGGTTGGCTGTTGGCGACGCTCGCAGGCGCAGATTGTGGCAACTACCGGCGCAATAACGAACGGGGCGAGTCATGAGTCGACGATGCATGCATGTAGGCAGGCACGGGGCATGCGGCGAAGGCCAGGATGGGGCAGCCGGCGTCCGCCCCGAATGTGAGTCTCCGGAGCCAACGACATGGCCTTTCAGAACATAACCGACAGCAAGCCACCGTTTGGCGCGCCAGACGGGCACTGGCTCGACGCGGGCCGCCTGCGGTTGTATACGTGCGCAGCGCTGATCTGCTACGTGTCGTTTTTTGGAATCTGGATGTTTCGTGCCTGGGTACTGATCGTCCCGGGGCTGATCCAGCCGGGAGCAGACTTTGTCGTCTTCTGGAGCGCGGCGAGCGTGGCGCTCGAGCATGGTGCGGCCGCTCCATACAGCTATGACTTGCTGCAGGCCAAAGAGATCTCGATCATGCCTGACCTTGCGGTCGGCGGTGGCATGCTGCCGTGGTTTTATCCGCCTACATTCCTGCTGCCCCTGCTGCCACTTGGCTTGCTGCCTTACGGAGGCGCCGCCTTTGTATTCCTGCTGGGTGGAGTCAGCTGGTATGGGTGGGCAATGCGCCGGACGTTGCCGTGGCGCGGCGCGTGGATTGCGGCACTGGGATTCCCGGGGGTCGCCGTAGTCGTTGCGACGGGACAGAACGCACTTTGGCTGGCCGGCACCGCCGGCCTGGCGCTGACGCTCCTGCACCGACGTCCGATGGTAGCCGGGTTGCTGCTCGGACTTGTTACGGTCAAGCCACACCTCGCGATCATGTTCCCGCTTGCCTTGTTCTGTGCCGGCGAGTGGCGCGTGTTGCTGGGGCTGGTTGCGAGCGCGACGGCATTGGCGGTGCTGTCGCTGGTGTGCTTCGGTGTCGAGCCGTTCCTGGCATTCCTGAATGCAACGGCCGTCGCGCGCATGGCAGTCGAGGACGGTGCGGCAATGCTGGTGCGGATGCCCACGATGTTTGCGGCCACCAAGCTGCTGCTCGGAGGTGTCACCGTGCCTTATGTCGTGCACGCGATATTCGCTTGCGCGGCGGTGGCCTCGGTGATCTACGCATGGTCACGTCCCTGCAGCTTTGCACTCCGAGCGGCGGTGCTGTGTACTGCAATGCTGCTGGTCCCTCCCTACTTGTACGACTACGACCTGGCTTTTCTGGGTATTGCCATTGCGTGGTTGGGCATTCATGCCTATCGCCACGGGTGGCTGGCTGGCGAGCGTGAGTTGCTGGTGATGTTGTGGCTGCTGCCTCTGTATGGGCTGTTGGCGGGAGAGTGGGTCGGGATACAGCTGATGCCGCTCGGACTGATACTGGCGCTGGCGCTTGCCGTCTGGCGCATCCGGTTGGAACGGACAGGCAAGGCATTTGCAGAACATGACACCAGGGATCCCGGCCGCAGGCTGGCGGTGCCTCAGGATTAAGAAGGAGGGGGATCGATGAACGTGGACCGGAATCCGGAAGCTGCACCGGTTCAGTGATGTCGCGGCATTGACTGGGGTAGACCCGTCAGGGGCTGCTGAGTTGCCGTTCCGGCATTTCCACGGTCGCCATGAGTCTGCTACAGCGCTCGCGTGCGAAATGCGTGGCTCCGGCCCCCAGTGTTGACAGCAGAGCTACGGTGGGAGCTATCCGATAGTCGCGCCGGGCCCAAGAAAAGGCGCATGAAAGCGCAATCATGACGGCGTGCACAGGCCACGCCGTCTCGGGAGGGGATCATGTCGGGTCCATACGATGTCAGGCTGCTTTCTTTGGTTGTACCTTGCTACAACGAGTCGGAAGGCATCAGCAAGTTCTTCGACTGTGTCATTCCGGTGCTCGAATCCATCGATGCGATCCGCTTCGAGATCGTGCTGGTCAATGACGGCAGCTCGGACGACACGCTGGACCAGCTCATTGCCTATTCGCACCGGGACGCGCGCGTGCGGGTGGTTGACCTGACGCGGAATTTCGGCAAGGAAGCGGCCCTGACGGCCGGGCTCGACGAGGCCCTGGGCGACGCGGTGATTCCCATCGACGCAGACTTGCAGGATCCGCCCTCGCTGATCCCCGAACTGGTCAGGCGCTGGCGTGAAGGGGCAGAGGTGGTGCTGGCGCAGCGCAGCAGCCGCGCCTGCGATTCCTGGCTCAAGCGTGTGACCGCGGGCGCCTACTACCGCATTCATAACAAGCTGTCCGACCAGAAGCTGCCGGTGAACGTGGGGGATTTCCGCCTGATGGACCGTGTGGTGATCAACGCGCTCAAGCAGATGCCGGAGCGCCGCCGCTTCATGAAGGGCTTGTTTGCGTGGGTGGGTTACCGGACCGTGATCGTTCGCTATGAACGCGAAGCGCGCAGCGCGGGGCACTCCAAGTTTTCGGGCTGGCGCTTGTGGAACTTCGCGCTCGAGGGCATTACCAGCTTCAGCACCATGCCATTGCGCAGCTGGACCTATATCGGGGTCGCGATCGCGCTGGGCGCATTTGGCTACGGCACCTTTATCGTGGCGCGTACCCTGGTCCTGGGGATCGATGTCCCCGGCTACGCGTCACTGTTGTCGGTACTGCTGTTCCTGGGCGGCATCCAGCTGATCGGGCTGGGGGTGGTCGGCGAATATGTCGGCCGCATCTATGATGAAGCCAAGGGACGGCCGATCTACCTGGTACGGCGCCGTTATCAGGAAACCGGCCAGGACCGGCTGATCGCTGCCGGAAGGCGTGTGATCCGGATCGACCGAGGGCGTGTGAACAGTGGTCGCTGATGCGTATGCCCGGCCTGGCCGCGGGACTATTCCCGGTACGTCCAGGCCCTGTGCGCAAGATAGGTGAAGGCCGGCACGATCAGCACGACGCAGGCCAGTCCGGCCCAATAGCTGGCCCCCAGCGTTTGGGCCGTCCATGAAATGCACATGGTCACCCCCAGCCCAAGCAGCGATACCCCGGCAAAGCGGCCCAGGGTCCGATTGCGCAGCCGCGACGAGAAGCTCCACAAGGTGTTGAGAAGATAAGAGCAGGCCGTGGCACACAGGAAGGCCACGCAGTTTGCCGTGACCGGCGAGGTCGCCAGCGTGGTCACCAGCGTCGCGGTGATGCCGACGTGTACGCCGGTCGAGGTGGCACCCGACACCAGGAATCGTGTGAATCTGCGAAGCTCGGGTGCGGTGCCGCCGGCGTTCACGATGCGCGCAGGATGGCCATCAGGGAAATGCCGAACGGCAGCGAGCCGCGTGCCAGCCAGTGGCGTTCCGTGCTGAACAGGCGATGCAGTGCGCGGTTGACTGGTCCGGGCGGAAGGCCCGCTCCAGTTGCCTTCCGGCTGCCGCTCAGCCTATCGCTGATGCGTGCGGCTACCGCTAGCGGGAACAGCAACGTATTGAAGTATGACATCCGTTCCACGCGCATGCCGCAGCGGCTTGCCAGCGCATGCAGCGACCGCTTGCTATAGCGGCGCTGGTGATGCAGGAAGACGTCGTGCGCGCTCCATAGCCACTGGTAGGCAGGCACAGTGATGAGTACCGCTCCGCCAGCTCTCAGCAGCCTTGCCGCGCAGTCCAGCGAGCCGGCGTCGTCGGCGATATGTTCCAGGCAGTCGAGCAGGCAGACCAGGTCGAAACTGTGCTCAGGAAACGGCATGTCGTCGGGGCACTTGCCACTGCGGATGTCGTAGGCGTCCAGGGTCTTCTCGCGTGCCAGCCGCAGGGCGGTGCCGTCCATTTCCACTGCACTGACCTTGCCGAACTGCGACAGCATCGCCAGGTTGCCGCCAGTGCCCGCGCCGATCTCCAGGATGGATGCGTGGCGCGGCAACGCCAGCCCGGACAGGATCGTGGCGACGATTTCGCGCCGGCCCCGGAACCACCAGTGGGTGGCTTCGGTGTCGGCCATTTCAATATATGCGTCAGGCGACATCGCTTGGTTCCTCCGCCATGGATGTTCTAGCCCTGCACGCAGATCAACCCCAGGTCCCCCTTCTTCACCTGCAGCTTGTAATCCCGCATCAACCTGAACAGCGTCACCCGCGAGATCCCCAGTTCCGCCGCCACATCGATCAGCCGTTCATGATGCCGCTGCAGCGCCTCGACGATGGCGGTCTGTTCGGCCGCTTCGCGGATAGCGGCAAGCGTGAGCGGGCGGTCATCGGCGGGTGTGGTCAGTTCCAGGTCGTCTGGCTGGATCACGCCGCCTTCGCACATGGCGGCGGCGTGACGGATGCGGTTGATCAGTTCCCGCACATTGCCGGGCCAGCTATGCAGCTGGATCGCGCGTAGCGCCATCGGCGAGAAGCCGCGAATGCGTGCCGGCGATTGCTTGCGCACGCTGTCCAGCACGTGTTCGGCGATCAGCAGGATGTCGCTGCCGCGTTCGCGCAGCGGTGGCTGGCGTACGCGCAGCACGCACAGGCGGTGGTAGAGGTCGCCGCGGAAGCGTTCGGCTGCGATCGCGGCTTCCAGGTCGACATGGGTGGCGGAGATGATCCGCACATTCACCTCCACCGATTCCGTGCCGCCCAGCCGCTCGATGCGGCCGGTTTCCAGGAAACGCAGCAGGCTGGTCTGGCTCTCGATCGGCATGTCGCCGATTTCATCGAGAAACAGCGTGCCGCCCTGTGCCATCTCGATGCGGCCGGGCTTGCGCTTGGTGGCGCCGGTGAAGGCGCCGCGCTCATAGCCGAACAGTTCGGACATCAGCAGCGTGGGCGGGATCGCCGCGCAGTTGACCGCGACGAAGGGGCGCGAGGCCCGTTCCGAGGCGCGGTGGACGGCCTGGGCGGCGAGTTCCTTGCCGGTGCCGGATTCGCCCGAGATCAGCACCGGCGTATCCCAGCGCGACACCTTTTCGATGCCGCGGAACAGCGACTGCATGGCAGGGCAGCTGCCGATCATGCCGTCGGGGCGCGCGGTGCCGGGGCGGGCCTGTTGCGTGCCCGGGCGCAGCTGTGCCATGCCCAGCGCGTGGCCGAGCGCCTCTGCCAGGCGTGGGTGTTCGACCGGAGCCGTGTAATAGTCGACGAAGTACAGGCCGAGCAGCCGGCGTGCCGACTCGGTCAGGGCATCGTGGCCTGCGACGATGCCGATCCAGCCGACATGGGGCTGCGCAAGCCAGGGCTCGAACGCTTCCAGTTCGGCGTCGCTGAAGCCGCATTGCAGGTCCAGCAACGCGGCAAGCGGCTGGTTGCCCGGTTGCAGGGCCTGGAGGTCCTGCGGATTCGACGCGAAGCTGATTTTCCAGCCGCGCTGTGCGAACAGGCGGCATAGCGTGGCGTCATGGTGCTGCGACAGGTACAGCAGCGGGCGGTTGGCGTACGCGCTCATGATATTTCCCCGGATTATTGTTTTTCGGAGCTGGCGACGATGCTGCCGGTCGCTGGCTTCGTTGGCTCTAAGGCTTGCGCCAGCCGCATCGTGACGATGCCGCGCCCGGCGCGATCCCCAATTCCTGATGCTTCACCCCGTTCTTATCCGGACGCGCCGGCATGCCGGTACGGCCGCTTGTTGTCTGCGTGCCCCCAGCATGGCTGGCGTGCCGCAGGATCCAGGCTTCACGGGCCGCTCGCTTGAGCTCGCGGCCCGTGTCCCTGAATGACCTCCGTTGATCTTGTCGGCGATGACATCATGGTTGCCGCCGATGCGGGCCAGGTCCTGCCGCGTGGCCCCGCGCTTGCAGCGCCAGTCCGAATCCGCCCTGGGTCGCGGGGTCGTCCTGAAACTGATCCTGGGCGAACGCGTGCCAGTGTGTTTGCCGCTTCGGTTTCAGCTGACCCTTCTGTGCCGGGCTTCTGTTCGCGGAGACATATGTGCGACGAACGTGCCAGAACGGACTAAGTCGTTGATAAGCAAGGCAAAGCGATTTATCTGTCGCGCTTGGGAAGGGGCCGGGCGATGAATAACGTTCCGCTTTTGATACGCCCGGCGGCATTTCTATGCTGCATTGCAAAATTCCCTGCCACGGGAAAGTGGTGCATGGGGCATAAGAAAGCAACGATGCGTGCCGGACAAGCTACCTGGTGGCGGTCCGTGCCCATCCGAAGGAGGGAGTGCGGGATTTCAAACGCGGGGGCGGCAGGGCTCCGATGCTGCACGCGAGGGCACCCCAAAGGAGTTTCAATTCCGTTACAAGCATTTGAAGCCCATACATCTTCCGCAGACATCGAAAGGCGTGACCGGCCTCAGCCTTTTGGTGCCGCGCGCATCGTGGCAGTGGCGGCGGGATGGAGATAATCGTCGCGTTGACAAGCCTTCGCACGAACTGGGGTTGGGCTGCCTCACCCGATTCTCATCTTTAAGGATGGGACCGGCAGTTTTTTCAATGCCGCTGGCACGCTGTGCCAGTTGGTTGCATTTGTGAAACTCCGGGCGGAAATGCCCGGTCGCCGGACACCTGAGACTCAGAGGACCATGCGGATGCAGCAGGTTGGCAAGCCACTGATTTTGCTGGCCAGACGAAAATGATTCGTATTGCCAACATCGACGCGCCAATCAATTTCATGAATGAAACTGCCCGGCATTGTTGCCGTCGGCAGGGCTTGCTTGCGTGGCCTCCTGCCGCACCTGTTCCTGCAACCAGCCGTGGAACTGCTGGATGGCCTTTTCGCGCGGGTTGCCTTCGCGCCACGTGACCCAGTAGTGCAGGCTCGACGGGATGCGGGTGGGTCCGATCTGCACCAGCTGGCCGTTGGCAAGATAGTCGTGCGCCAGTTGCGCGCGCGCCGTGGCTACGCCCAGCCCGGCCACGGCGGACTGCAGCATCAGGCCGGCGTCCTGGAAGATCGGACCGCGCTCGGGCTCGTCGCCGGGCAGGCCGGCGGCTTCAAGCCAGTCGCGCCAGGGGCGCAGGGCAAAGCGCAGCATCGGCATGCGCGGCACGTCGGCCAGCGTAAAGCCGGGGTAGCGCGCCAGCAGCGCCGGGCTGGCCACCGCGATCACGTGGTCTTCGATCAGGTTGTGGCACTCGAAGCCCGGCAGGTCGATGCGCTGGTGCCAGATGCCCACGTCCACGCTGTACGGGTCGGGCGGCGAGATTTCCGCGTGCAGCCGCAGGTGCAGGTCCAGCGACGGCACCTGAGCGTGCAGGCTGGGCAGGCGCCGGATCAGCCAGGCGTTGGCCAGGTCGGCCATCACGCTGACCTGCAGCCTGATCACCGGCGGCCCGGCGCTGTTGCCGGCTTCGCGCAGTGCGCTTTCGATGCCGTCGAGCGCGCCTCGCACCTGTTCGGCCAGCCGCGCGCCCACGCTGGTGGGGGTCATCTGGCTGCCGGTGCGCTGGAACAGCTTGGTGCCCAGGCTGGTCTCCAGCGCGCGGATATGGTGGCTGATGGCGCTGTGGGTCAGGGCCAGTTCTTCGGCCGCCCGGGAGAAGCTGCGATGGCGCGTAGCGGCCTCGAGCGCACGCAGCGCTTGCAGCGGCGGCAGGTGGACGGGGCGTCGGGCGGGTTTGGCGGGGGATTTGGCCATGGCCGTCGAATTCTACTCACAATTGCGGTGGGCATCTTTCGTTGGCTTTGCCATGTCAGGGGGAAGCCTATGCAGGCCATATGACGACCACGACTTCAAACTTGTTTTCCGCGCCCCCGCAAGCGTGACCCGCAGCCAGTGCTGCAGTAGGCGGCCTATGGCGCGATTGGCTCGAGGTGCATCCTGACCTATACGGGTGCCGGCGCGCCCGACGGCAAGGAGAACAGCACCTGGTCCCTTAGGCCTTAAGGTTGATCCGCCCAAAGGACGATCCCCGTTACGCACGCCGGACAGTATCTTGCCCATATTAGCTTTGCCTGGCGACGACGCATAGCGAACTGCCGCCAGGTCGTGCCGGGGGGCGACAAAATGACAACGGGGACTCGGGTCTTCACCCGTGGAGATGCGCTTAGATGGGGAGTGGTATTGCTCGTGCTGGCGCTCGACGGAGCCTGGCTCGCCGCGAGCGAGCGCTCCGTGACCGCGGCTAGCCTGGGTGGTAGTTGCCTTGGCGTGGCCATGCTGGCTGCGATCGCCACGGCCCTGAGCCTGATTGCCTCCCATCCACGTATTACCGCAACGTCGCGTGGCTTGCACTATCGGCGTCTGGCCCTGGTGGCGCACTGTGGCGCGCTGCTGGTCGCCTTTACCAATGTCATGAGCGTCATGTCATATCTGCTGGTGACACTAGCGCCGCCGCTGGTGGACGGCAGACTGGCGGCACTTGATCGGATGCTGGGCTTTGACTGGCCGCAGGTTTACGCCTGGGTGCGCGCCCACCCGGGTATTGGTCTCATCCTGAAGCTTGCTTACATGAGCGGACTGGCTCAGCTGGTGCTCATTCCCATGCTGACCGGTTTGCTCGGGCAGGCCACGTATCTGCGCGAGTTCATTGCGAACCTGATGCTGTCGTGCGTGCTGCTGTTGCTGATCGCCGCCCCTTGGCCGGCGGCCGGCGCGTATGTCAGCTATGGTCTGGCCAGCCCGGGCGAGCTGGCCACGGTCGCGCACTTCGGCCAACTGCGCGACGGCACCATGCACGTGTTCGACCTGGGCGATATGCAGGGTCTTGTTTCGCTGCCGTCCTACCACACCGCGCTAGCCTTGATCTTCGTCCGGTCGATGCGCTGGACACGGGTCGGCTTCGTCGTTGCTTGCGTGCTGAATGGTCTGATGATTCTTTCCACGCCGACAGAGGGAGGTCATTACCTGGTGGATGTGGTCGCAGGTGTGGGGCTATGGGCGTTGACCGCAGGCATGCTGCATGCATTTGCCGGCAGGCGCATGCCGGCGTTAGCCGGGCGGGCGGCACCGACACAGCTAGCTTGAGAGAGCGGCCGCGCTGCGAGAGCGTTGGCCGGCAGGCAACGATCAGAATAACTTCCGGGGGGAAGGTCATGGAACCAGGCAATCCAATCGATGCCGCCATGCCGGCGGGAGCCCAAAAGGCGTATGGTCGGCCCAACGCAGGGGCGGAAAACCAAGAACTGCGCTGGAGGCGCACCCTCTGCGTGCTTTTCTTCTTCTCTGGCTTCCCGGCGCTGATCTACCAACTGGTTTGGCAGCGCGCGCTGTTCCGCATTCTTGGCGTCAATATCGAGTCGGTGACGATTGTGGTTACCGCCTTCATGCTTGGGCTTGGCCTTGGCAGCCTTGCGGGGGGATTGCTGTCGAGGCGGCGCGGCTTGGCGCTGCTTCCGCTGCTGGCTGTAATCGAGCTCCTCACCGGCACGTTCGGTGTGGTGTCACTCGGCATTTTCGACCGGGTCGGTACGCTGGCGCTTGGCTTGCCCTTGGGTGTGACAGCGGCCGTGACGCTGGCATTGGTGCTGGTGCCGACCCTGCTGATGGGCGCCACCCTCCCGGTGCTGGTCGGCCACCTGGCGCCGCGTTCTGGCAACGTTGGCAATTCGGTGGGGCTGCTTTACTACGTCAACACCTTGGGGGCAGGCGCTGCCTGCCTGCTCTGCGCGGTTGTGCTGTTTCCCTTCCTTGGCATGCAAGGGGCGGTACATGTGGCGGTGGCGTTGAACGTTGTGGTTGCGCTAGGGGCACTGCTGACGCACTGGCGGGAAGGCAAGGGCAGCCGTGTCAGCCCGGAGCGGGCCGCGGCTCCACCGACCACCGCACCGGCGTTGAGGTTTTTCGTAGTCTTGGTGCTGGCCTGTATCGGCGGAGCGATTTCGCTGTCGTATGAGATCTTCTTCTTCCGCACGGTTTCCTATGCGTCGGGCAGCAGCGCCTTCGCCTTTGCCGCAATCCTGGGCGCGTTCCTGGTAGGCATCGCCTCCGGCTCGCGCCAGGCAGGGGAATGGTGTGACGGCACGATTGAGCACGGCATGCGGCGCTTGGCGGGCGCGCTGCTCAAAGCCAACCTTGTGGGCTTGCTGTTCTTGCCCGTGCTGGCGCACTTCCCGCTTCCTGGTGGCGTGCTGCTTGGTACCTTGCTGCTAATGGTGTTTCTGGTGGCGAGCTGCTGGGGAACGCTGCTACCCTGCCTGGCCCATTGGGGCGTCGCGGCCGACGGTCATGCCGGCATGCGTACCGCGCTGCTGTATCTCGCCAATATCATTGGCTCGGCCACGGGCAGCATCGTGACCGGCTTCGTGCTGATGGAGCAACTAGGCCTGGTCAGCATTGCCGTGGTGCTGGTGGGCGCTGGGGTGGCGTGCTCCCTGTTGCTGGACGCTTGCTTGCCCCTGCCGCCGCGCCTGAAGCGCTGGCACGGCAGAGCTGCCTGCGCAGTGGGCGTGTTGGCCGTGGTGGCGCTGCCCGCGCTTAGCGGGACTGTGCTGGAAACACTGTTATGGAAGGGGGCGTCCGATGCCAAGGGGCCCTTTGCGCAAGTAATCGAAAATCGCAGCGGCATCATCACGGTTGACCAGGATGGCGCCGTGTACGGCGGTGGCATGTACGACGGCCGCTTCAACGTGGATCTATTGCATGACACCAACGGCATCCTGCGGCCCTACGCCTTGAACCTGTTCCATCGCCACCCGCGCGACGTGCTGATGATCGGCCTCTCTTCGGGCTCGTGGGCGCAGGTGATCGCCAATAATCCGGAGGTGCGCTCGCTTACCATTGTCGAGATCAATCCGGGCTATGTGGAATTGATTGCGCGCAATCCGGAGGTGGCCTCGGTACTGACCAATCCCAAGGTGGCCATCGTCGTCGACGACGGCCGTCGCTGGCTTCGCCTGCATCCCGAACGTCGCTTCGATGCCATCGTTTCCAATACCACCTGGCATTTCCGGGCCAATGCCACCAATCTGCTGTCAGTGGAGTTTCTGCAACTGGCCGATCACCACCTGAAGCCGAGCGGCATTCTCTACTACAACACCACTGACTCGGAACGGGTCCAACGTACGGCATGCCTGGCGTTTCCCTACGGGGTGCGTTTCAGCAATCATATGGTGGTGTCGCACGCCCCGCTGGCCTGGGACTTTGAGCACTGGCGGCGCACGCTGGAAGCCTATCGCATCGACGGCCGGCCGATTCTGGACGCGCGCCGGCGGCAGGACCGTGTGCTGGCGGATAGCCTGAATACCGTGTGGCAATCCATTGAGCACGGTGGCGGATCGGGGAGCGCCGATGCCATGGAAGCTTGCCCGCGCATTCTGGCCCGCACTGCTGAGCTGACGCCGATCACCGACGACAATATGGGTACCGAATGGCGTCAGCTGATCCGGCTTGACTGAACGCCGCTCAGCCAGCTACAGCACAATCGGCCGATCATCCAACTCGTTCGGTTTGGGCCCACCATCTGCCAGAAAATGCATCGCCAGCAACGGGTGGATCGTCTCGATCCGCCGCCAGTGCTGGTTTTACCGAAAGTTCCTGCGCCGGCCCATGCGCCAGTTCATCGCATAGCGCCTGCCAGGTCGCTGGTTAGACACGTGCGTTGATGCCGCCGTTGGCCAGGTCAGCCATCACGCAAGTTGCGATGGCGTGTAGCGGCCTCGAGCGCACGCAGCGCTTGCAGCGGCAGGTGGGCGGGGGTGCCGGGCGGGTTTGGCGGGGGATTTGGCCGTGGCCGTCAAATTCTACTCACAATTGCGGTGGGTATCTTTCGTTGGCTTTGCCATGTCAGGAGGAAGACAATGCAAGCCATATGACGACTACGACTTCAAACTTGTCTTCCGCGCCCCCGCAAGCGCGACCCGCAGCCAGTACTGGTGCCGACGCCCGCTGGCACGTGCTGGCGGTGTTTGCGCTGGGCTTCCTGGTTTCCTATCTGTTCCGCGGTGTCAACCTGGGCTTCGCGTCCCACCTGACGCGCGAACTCGGGCTCAATGCCGCCGACCTGGGCCTGCTCACCAGTTTCTACTTCCTTGGCTTTGCCTGTGCCCAGTTGCCGGCGGGCATCCTGCTGGACCGCTACGGTCCGCGCCGCACTGAGGCGGGGATGCTCCTGGTGGCCGTGGCCGGCTCGCTGGTGTTCGCGCTGGCGCCCGGCATGGCCGGGTTGGCCGCCGGCCGGCTGCTGATCGGCGTGGGCGTGTCGGTGTGCCTGGGTGCCGCCATCCAGGCGCTGTCGATGTGGTTCCCACTGTCGCGTATGCCGCTGCTCAACGGCGTGGTGATGGCGATCGGCGGGCTGGGCGCGGTGCTGGTCGGGACGCCGCTGTCGTGGCTGCTGTCATTGACGGACTGGCGCACGATCAGCATCGGTCTGGCCTGTGTGTCGCTGGCGATGGCGGCGCTGCTGTGGTTCGGCGTGCCAGACAAGCCGCGCGTCGGCAAGGAAAGCCTGCGCGAACAACTGCGTGGCACGCGCCAGATCCTGGCCAGCGAGCGCTTCTGGCGCGTGGTACCGCTGACGCTGCTCAACCAGGGCGTGTTTCTGGCGGTGCAGACGCTGTGGGTGGGTGCCTTCCTCCGTGACGTGCAAGGTTTTGATCCGGCCGGCAGCGCTCAGCTGGTGTCGGTGATCGGCTTTGCCATGATGGCCGGCTGCGTCGGCTCGGGTTGGGCCGCGCGCCACCTGGAGCGCATGGGGGTCAGCCTTTACGCGTTTGCCGGCACCGGCATGATCGCCTTTATCGTGATCCAGCTGCTGCTGATGGCGCAGGTTCCGCTACCGCCGGTGCTGCTGTGGGCGGCCTACGGCATGTTTGGCTCCTGCGGCATCCTCACTTATGCGGTGCTGGCGCGCAGCTTCCCGGATGCGCTGATCGGCCGGGCGACGACAGCGCTGACGCTGACCGTGTTCCTGTCGACCTTTGCTTGTCAGGTCGGCGTGGGACTGGTGCTGGACCTGTGGCCCGCCACTGCCGGACATTATCCGAAGGCCGCGCACCTGACGGCGTGGGGCGGACTGGTGGTGCTGCAGGCGCTTGCGGCGGTGTGGTACCTGATGGGGGCGCGCCGCCCCCGTTGACGACGGCTGGCGGTCTTCAGCCTCTTTCGCATCGAGCCAAAAATCGCGGTCCTGTGGATGGGCGGAAACCTCAATAAAGGCCAGGCAGTACGCGGTACCGCACTTTTTCGCGATAGCGACGGTATTCGGGATCGTCAGACAGCAGCTTTTCTTCCCGATAGATCCGCACATACTGCAGCAAGTACAGCCCGGCGCAGACAAGCAGGTTTTGCAGCCCGAAATTTGTGAGCAGGAAGCCGACGTCGGCGATGACGTACCCCAGGTAGATCGGATGCCGCACGAATCGGTAAGCCCCGTGCGACACGATGCCGCGATTGGCAGGCAGTATCCCGAACGAGAAGCGGAGCGTGAGCTTTGCATAGATCTGCCAGGCGAGCCCTGCAGCTTGCAGGCCAGCGCCAAATATTTCCGGTACGAGGTGATTCCCTGGCGCCAGCTGAATGGCAAGGAAATAGTACGAAGCGCCTAACGAGCAGATGACGGTGACCGGATTCCAGTCTCGTTTCTTTGGAACCCGGACAAACAGAGAAAGCCCGAGGGTCAGGCAATGTGCCAGCACCAGTAGCAGCAAGGTGAATCGCGTTGGGTCAGCGAGCCATTGCCGGATTGCCACGTATGCGAACCCTGCAAGCAGTATGGCGGTGGTACTTCTGAGGCCAGCCTCCACGAGGAGTTCTCGAAGGTCTATTCTGGTCGCAGGGCTGGGGCTGCACTGGTCCCTATACGCTTGGTATTCTTGCATGGCTTCCCCTCGTCTCAGCGGAATCTGGGCGCTCCGCCTCGCTGGCTTTAGTGCAGCTGTTAACCAAGGGTAGCCCGCGCGCGCCAGGCGCCATATCGGGCAGAAGTATGTTTCGCCAGTGAAAACTGCTTAGTCCTTTTAGCGCTGAGCAACCGGGTGGGAGCGATGCCAGGCCGGGCGGACGGAGGGTCCAGGGATCGCCGTCCGGGCCCTGACAAAGAGTCCAGGCGCGGTCGATCGCCCTCCGGCCGTCACATCGATCGCCATTGCGATTGGACCAATCCCGACGATGTGAAGAGACCCCTAGTGTCCTGAATCGCAAGTTCGTTGCATAAGTCTGCCGATAAGCTGCACGATCCGTCGTCACGAATGCTCGCAAGGCTCCAGCCTTGCTGCGCTTCGCTCCTAGGCTCGCGCACCTTCTCGACAGACTTATTTCTGCAACGAACTTCCGACTCAGGACACTGATATGTATTGACCCTGTCAAGT
>NZ_QKWJ01000068.1 GCF_003353055.1 Cupriavidus lacunae | reverse complement strand
ATCACCTGCAAGTGGGGCAGCGCCACGCACGACTGGAAAGCGGCCATGAACCAGTTCGCGATCCTCTACGAGGATCGCTTCACACAACCCCATCACTGAGATAGGATCAAAGGCCTGCCTGCCCGGCAGGCAGGCCTTTAGCCTTGCACACAAAAATCCTGACACCCCCCCTGCCGCAAATTCGCATCGGCTTGGTCCTAGGCTGATCACGCCCCCCCAGATGGACTGCAATACGCGTAACGCCGTCTGGAGCTTGCGTGGCAAGTCGAATGACCAGGCCGTCTTGATGCGGGCGATCGGGCATTGGGCCATTCAGGCGATGGCTAGCGGCGCTTCGCGATCCGTGGGCGCAAGCAACCTCAAGTCAAACAAGCCGCATTAACCACCCCCACCGCCAACGAAATCACCCCCATCACCGCCCCAACCCCCCTGTTATCGCTGGAAATCGCCTCACTAACACCCCCCATCACCCGCGCCACCACCAGATAAGCCAACACCTGCACCGCAAACGCCCCAAACGCCCACAACAAAAACATCCCGAACGTAGCGTTGTGCTGAATGCTCGACGACAACGTCAGCGAGAACCCCAGCACCGCCCCGCCCAGCGACAACGCCGCCGCAACATTCCCCTCGCGGATCAATTGGAACTCACGATGCGGCGTCACCCGCGTATAGACCAGCATGAACAGCCCCAGCATGGCAAAGCTGGTGGCGATGTAGATCAGGTAGGCAAGCGCCGGGTGCATGATATTGACCATCGGTTGGATTCGTTGTCAGTTGTCAGGGATGTGAGTACGACATGGCATTCAGCAAGCGGCACTCAGCCGCCGCCTGAGCGTCCGGAGCTGCCGAAGCGGCTGGCGAAGCCGCCGCGCGATACCACCGGTGCGCGCGACACGGCTGCGGCGCGCATGGACAGGCCCATGGAGCGACCGCCGCTAAGGGAGCTGCGGCGGACGGTGGCTTCTTCGACCATCGTGGCGTGCGGGGTGGCGCTGGTGAAGGATTGCGTGCGCGTGCCGGTGCTGTCGTAGACGTTCATGGGGCGCAGCGGGCCGGCGGACATGTCGCGCTGGGTCTGGGTGCCGTTGGGGTGATAGACGGTGCCGCTGGAGGTGTAGTACGGGCCGTACCAGTGTGCGTAGTAGTGCGTGCCGCTGCTGCCATGGCTGCTGGCGGCGGCGTCGCTGGCGGATGCGGCCAGGCTGGAACTGTAGATGGTGCTGGTGTCGTCGGCCGGCACGCTTTCGCAATCGTCGGGGGCGTTCCAGTCGGCTTCGCAGTCTTCCAGCGTGGCGTAGCTGGCGCGGCGTACGGTCACGCCGGGATCGTCGTCGGCGTCGTCGCTGCAGGAGCCGAGTGCCGCCACGCCGGCCACTACGGCGCAGGCGCCGACGATCCATAGCGTGGGCGAGCTGCGTTTCTGTTCGCCCGGCTGCGGCTGCCACGCGGACCGGGGCGATCCCTTTGACCTGGGCTGGTACGGGCTGTCGTACTTCGACGGCTTGCGGCCGTTGTTGTTCTGCTTTGCCATCGGTCCTTACTCGTTCAGGAAGTAGTGTGGAACGAAGAAGCTGGTGTTCTTGGCGATGGGCCCGGATTCTTCGCGCACGCACAGGCCGCTGGGCACGTCGTCCACGATCCATACGCCCAGCGTGGTGTAGCGCTCGTCAAAGCGCCGCGCCGGGGCGTAGGCCTGGTAGATGAAGCCTTCGGCGCCGTATTCGCCGGGGTTGTGGACGTGGCCGCCTTCCGGGGTGGCCAGGGTCACGCTCTCGCCCTCGCGTGACAGGAAGGGCTTTTTGGCGTGCGGCTCGCCGACGAAGCGGCTGGGGTCGAAGCTGGCTTCCAGCAGGTTCGGGTGGCCGGGAAAGAGCTCCCACAGGATCGGCAGGATGGCCTTGTTGGACAGCACGGCCTTCCACGGCGGCTCGACCCAGCGCACGGGGCTGTGCGCCAGCTGGTCGCGGTAGTCGGAGGTGGCCATCCATTCCCACGGGTAGAGCTTGAAGACAACCTCCATCGGCACGTTGTCGGCGTCGTAGAAGTTGCCGCGGCCGTCGGTGCCGATGTCTTGCAGGTCGACCAGCTTGACGGACCAGCCGGCCTGCAGCGCGGTGTCCATCAGATACTCGGTGTTGCAGATGTCTTCCTGGCTGTCGAACATGCACGCCAGGTGCAGCAGGCTGGCGTTGCGGTAGTGGTTGCGCAGCCATCGCCAGCGTGCCACCAGCGCGTCGTGCAGGCTGTTGAACTGGTCGGCCTGGGGCTGCACGGTGTCTTTCCAGTACCACTGCGCCACGGCGGATTCGATCAGCGAGGTCGGGGTGTCGGCGTTGAACTCGTACATCCTGGGTACGCCGTGTTCGTCCAGCGTCATGTCGAAACGGCCGAACAGCGTGGGCTCGTCGCGGTCCCAGGAGGTGCGGATCAGTTGCGCGAAGTCCTTGTCGATCGCCAGGCGCGCGAACAGGTCGTGGTCGATCACGTGCTGCACGGCTTCCAGGCAGCGCTGGTTCAGGTCGTACGCGGCAGCGTAGAGCGTTTCCACCTCTTGCTTGCTGAAGGCGTAGGCGGCGTCTTCGCGCCAGTAGAAGAAGGTGTTGTCATCGACTTCGCGCGGGACGTTGAACTCGTCCAGCGAATGGAAGTGGAAGCCGACCTTCTCAAGTTCGCGCGGCCAGTTGGGGCGCGGGGTCTGGGGGATGCGTTGCATCAGCAGGCGAGCGATAGTGGCGTTGGATCGGGCTGGGCCATGGCATCGTCCAGCAGGAAGTCGGTGAAGGCCAGCGCGCCGGCTCCCGGCCGCGGCAGCCAGTCGGTGAACTGCACGCTGAGCGGGGCCCACCAGTGCGCGGCATCGGCCAGAACAGGGCGGAAGTCGAGCACATCGGATTCCACCACGCCACGTGCCGGGTTGGCCAGCATCCACTGCATGCCGGCGACCAGGCTCGATGCCACCTGCAGGCTGGTGGCGGTGTTGTACGGCGCCAGCGAACGCGCGCGCTGCGTGGGCAGGCGTGATCCGTACCAGACCGCGCCGTGACGGCCGCTCATCAGCAGCACGCCGAGTTCATCCTCGCCGCACTGGATCTCGTCGCGCAGGATGCGTTCGCCGCGCACGCGCGGGGCGGCGCGGGCGTCCAGCCATTGCATCGAGGTCTGCGTGGCGGATGTCGGGCGGTAGGCGTAGTAGACGGTGGGGCGATACAGCGGCTGGCCGGCAGGCTGGTCGGTCAGGTATTCGGCGATCGAGATCGATTCGTTGTGCGTGATCAGGTACGCATCGAAGGGGCCATGCACCGGCGACCACGACCGAACGCGTGTACGATGGCCGGGCCGGTCCAGCGCGATCGCCGCGCCGCTGCCGTAGCCGTGGCGATAGCCATCGGGCGGCAGCGCGGGCTCATGGCTGCCCCAGCCGAGTTCGGCGTCCTGCAGGCATTCGGTGATAAAGCCTTCGGCCGACCAGGTGTTGGCAAACTCGCCGTCGCGCGGGTAGCCGGGGGCCTGCTGACTGTCGTACTCGGCGATCTGGATCACGCGCACGTCCAGCGCGCGTGCCAGTGCGGCCCAGCCGGCGCGGTCCTCGGGCTCGGGCCGATTCAGGCCGACATTGCTGGCCAATGCCATCAGTGCGGCCTTGACCAGTACCGATACCAACCCGGGATTGGCGCCATGCGCCACCAGCGCGGTCGGCTGCGCCTCACGGCCGCGGGCGAAGGCCAGCATCTCGTGGCGCAGTGCGTAGTTGCTCAGGTGCGAGGCTTGCGGGTCGGCCTCGTAGTCCCAGGGCTCGATGCCGGCATCGACATAGAACGCACCGCGCGCCTGCGCCAGTGCGATCAGGTCGCGGCTGCAGACAGAGGGTGCTAGGTTCAGCAGGAAGGCGCCGGGCTGCAGCAGCGGGCCCAGCATGGTTTCAAAGTTGTCGACCGTGATGGTGGACTCAATTGCGTCCAGCCCGTGCCTGGCGGCCAGTTGCCGGCGGGCGCCGTCCAGCATGCGGTCCACCACGGTTATCGCTGCCCGCGGCCAGGCTCGCTCCAGCAGCGGCAGCACGGCCTGGCCGATGCAGCCAAAGCCGACGATGACGATTTGTTCGATCACGCAGACCCTTCCGCCCGTAAGCGGCGACGGGCGGCCCGGGGGCACGGCAAGACGGCCGCGCCGGCGCAGGACTGCCCTCGCCTTGCTTTATCAATTCTGATCAGAATCGCTAAATACAGCGAAGGGCAATACTATAGCCGGGCGCTGCGGCTGCCAACTGCGGGGCGGCCGGGCGGCCGGGGGCGTGACCTGCCTGTCAGCCGAACAGGCGCCAGGCCAACCGCGCAGCCACGCGCGCGCCCAGGTGGTCGCGGTCGTACTGCGGGTTGTACTCGGCCAGGTCGGCCGCGCGCAGCTTGCCGCTGCGGCGGGCAAGCATGGCCACTTCCTCCACCACCGGCAATGGCACGCCATAGGCGGCAGGTGCCGACACGCCCGGCATGACGGCCGCCGGCAGGGCGTCGAGGTCGATGGTCAGGTACAGGTGATCCGTGGCATCGATGCGCGCCGCCAGTTCGGCGAGGCGCGATGCCAGGTGGCGCTCCTGCATTTCCACGTCTTCCACGTAGCAGACGCCCAATTCGTCGGCGCGGCTGAAGAGCGCCGGCGTGTTGCTGAGGCGGCTGACGCCCAGGCAGACATAGTCGAACGGCTGCCCGCGCTCGGCGCAGGCATTGGCGATCTGGTCGAACGGCGTGCCGGAGCTTGCGGGCCGGCTGGTGCGCAGGTCGAAGTGGGCGTCGATATTGATGATGAGAACGCGCCCGCCATCGTCCTGCGCATCCAGATGCGCGCGCAGGCCTTGCCATGTGCCCCAGGCCACTTCGTGGCCGCCGCCCAGCACCAGCGGGAGGCCGCCGCGCGCCAGCACGTCGCGCACGGTGCCCGCCAGCGCCAGCTGGGCCGACTCCAGGTCGCCGTCCTCGCAGCTGATATTGCCGGCGTCGTATAGCGCGGGCAGCCCGTGCGCCGGCACGTTGGCCAGCGCCTGGCGGATGGCGTCCGGGCCGTGCGCGGCACCGGGGCGGCCCTGGTTGCGCAGCACGCCGGCGTCGCAACGGAAGCCGAGCAATACCGGTGCGCCGCCGAGGGGCGTCACGTCTGCCGTTTCCAGCGCTTGCACGATGCGGAACAGGCGCGTGGTGTCGCCACGCTCGCCGTTGTCGACACGACCCTGCCAGGGATTCTGGGTCACAGCCATCCTCACGCTCGCGTCAGTACGGCCTGCAGGAAGCCACGCGTGCGTTCCTGCGTCGGCGCCGAGAAAATGACCGACGGCGGCCCGGCCTCGATGATGCCGCCGCCATCCATGACGACCACCACATCGGCCACTTCGCGGGCAAAGCCCATTTCATGGGTGACCACGACCATGGTCATGCCTTCGGCGGCCAGCACCTTCATCACCTGCAGCACCTCGCCCACCAGTTCGGGGTCAAGCGCGGAGGTCGGCTCGTCGAACAGCATCACGCGCGGCTCCATGGCCAGTGCGCGGGCAATGGCCACGCGCTGCTTCTGGCCGCCCGACAGGCTGGCGGGCATGGCGTGGGCCTTGTGCGCAAGGCCAACCTTCTCAAGCAGGCTCATCGCCTTGCGCTCGGCTTCCTCGCGCGAGGCGCCGCGCAGCATGCGCGGGCCCACCGTGACGTTGTGCAGCACCGACAGGTGCGGGAACAGGTTGAACGACTGGAACACCATGCCCACTTCCGTGCGCAGCTGGTTCAGCTCGTGCTCGCCGATCGGCTGGCCGTCGGTCACCAGCCGCTTGCCGACGATATCGATGGTGCCGGCCTCCGGTTGTTCCAAGCCGTTGCAGCAGCGCAGGAAGGTGCTCTTGCCCGAGCCGCTGGGGCCGATCACGACTACGACCTGCGACGGCTCCACATCGAAGTCGATACCGCGCAAGACGGAATGGCCGCCGAACGATTTGCCCAGGTTCCGGATCCGGATGATTGCGGAATCGCTCATTGCACCATGCCTCCCATGCGCAGCCTTTGTTCAGCGCGCTGCAGGATCAGCCCGGCCGCGCTTGTCAGGATCAGATAAACCAGCGCGATCGCCAGATAGACTTCCAGCGACCGGTACGACACGCTGATGATCTTCTGGCCCTCGTGCATCAGGTCGGCAATGGTCAGCAGCGACACCAGCGCCGAGTTCTTGATGAGGGCAATGAACTCGTTGCCCAGCGGCGGAATCATGCGCACGATGGCCTGCGGCAGGATCACTGCGCGCATGGCCTGGCCCGAAGACATGCCGATCGAGCGGGCGGCTTCCATCTGGCCCTTGTCGACGGACTGGATGGCGCCGCGCACGATTTCCGACACGTACGCGCCGGAATAGATGCCCAGCCCGATCACGCCGCACACAAAGGCCGGCAGCAGGATGTTGAACTGCGGCAGCCCGAAGAACAGCAGGAACAGCTGCACCAGCAACGGCGTGCCGCGGATAAAGGTCACGTAGGCGGTGCAGATGCCGTAGATGAAGCGGCGCCTCGGGTCCAGCCGGCCGATACCGACCAGGAGGCCCATGACGCAGCCCAGCACCAGCGCGCAGGCCGTCACCTCCACGGTGACGATGGCGCCGTGGAGGATGTCAGGCCAGCCGGCAAAAACAGGAGAAAAATCCAATTCCATGATGATGATCCGCGCGGCTTACTTGGCGGCCGCGCCGAACCATTTCTGGGTCAGCTTGGCGTAGGTGCCATCGGCCTTCACTTTGGCGAGTGCGGCATTCAGGGCGCGGGTCAGCTCGGGCGTGTCCTTGCGCACGGCCATGCCGTATTCCTCGGTGGTCAGCGGCTGCTCCACCATGCGCAGGCCGCCGCGGGTCTTGGCGTACTGCATCGCGGCCGGCTTGCCGGTTACGGCGGCATCGGCGCGGCCGATCTCGACGAGGTTGAACATTTCCTGGTTCTTCTCCACTTCCACACGCTGCACCTGCGGATACGTGTCGCGCAGGAAGTTGACGGACTTGGTCCCCACCTGCACGCTGACCTTCTTGCCGTTCAGGTCGGCCGGGGCGTGGATGGTGGTGTTGCCGCTCTTGACCAGCGCCACCAGGCCGCCGATGTAGTACGGCTCGGTGAAGTCCACCACCTTGCGGCGCTCGGGGGTGATGTAGATGCCGGACACGGCCATGTCGAAGCGGCGCGAGATCAGCCCGGGGATCAGGCCCTTGAAGTCGATGTCGGTCCATTCGACCCGCTTGCCCATCGTCTTGGCCATGGCTTCCACCAGCTCTACGTCAAAGCCGGTGCGCTTGCCGTTCTCGACAAATTCCATCGGCGGGAAGGTGGCGTCGGTGGCCACGCGCAGCACGGCATTGTCCTGCGCGTGCGCGGCGGTGCCGAGGGTCAGGGCGGTCAGGGTTGCCAGTCCGGCCATCAGGCATTTGCGGCGAAGGTTCATGGAGGTCTCCTATTCTCGGGAACGAGGGGTCTGCCGTCGCATGGGTCTGCCGACGGCGGTGGTAATGGTTTGCTTTATGTTCAGTAAGATTGCAGCCGGGCGGAAATCCGCATCGCCGCGGCCACGGTCATGTCGATCAGTGCGGTCTCGCGCCCTTGCCGCCGTGTGGCCGGCACCATCAGCGTGATGGAGCCGAGCGCATCGGCCTTGCTGCGCCGCGAGAAGAGCGGCGCGCTCACGCCCCACACGCCCGGATCCACCTCGCCCTCGCTGACGGCGTAGCCGGTCTCGCGAATGGCGGCAAGCTCGGCCAGCAGCCGTTCGGCTTCGCCTGGCTCGCACTGGGCACGGACCAGGCGCTCGCGTGCTTCGTCGCGCATGAACGCCAGCAGCGACTTGGCCGACGCACCGGCGCGCAGCGGCACGCCGCGGCCCTTCTCGAACGAGCAGCGCAGCGACTGGCGGCTCTCCACCATCTCCAGGCACACCGCGTGATCCTTGACGGCGACGACCAGACCCACGCTTTCATCGGACTGCTGCGCCAGCAGTTGCATGTCGGGCAAGGCTTCGCGCGCCAGGTGCGAGGCCATGTCAAAGCCGAGCGCCAGTTGCAGGCTGATCGGGCCCGGCGCGTATTCGCCGTCGGACTCCAGCACAAAGCCCCAGCGCTTGAGCATCATCAGTTGCCGGTAGAGCGTGCTCTTGGGCAGGCTGGTCTTGGCAACCAGCTCACGCACCGTGATCGGCGCGCCGTGTTGCGCCAGCGCCGCCAGCACGAACAACACGCGATCGGCACCGCCCGCGGGCTGGCCGGGTTCGGCAGGCGCGGAGGTCGCGGGTTTCACGGCGGTGGGGTTGTCGACGGCATTCAGCATAGGGTCCAAGAATAGGACCTGATTCCCGGAAATCAAAACCACGAGTCCCGGAAAATGGGAATGATCGACTAGGGATAACCCTTGGTGCCTGGCAGATTGATCAGCCAAGTGCGCGGCGCGCCGCTGCGCCGCGATCAGTAGATGCCCGGCAGCATCCGCCAGGTCCTGGCGCAGTACGAGGCGTACTCCTCACCAAACTGGTCGCGCAGCAGCGCTTCTTCCGCCCGGATGCGCGCCAGCAGCACCGGTACCATCAGCAGCGTCAGCACCACGCCTACACCGGAGCGGAAGGCGAGTACCCATCCCAGCGAACTGACCAGGAAGCCGAGGTAGCTGGGGTGCCGTATCACGCCATAGATCCCTGTGGTCACCAGCGTATGCCCCGGCTGGATCGCCACCAGCCCGCTGAAGCGCCGCCCCAGCACAAACACCGGCCAAAGCCGCAGCACGCCGCCGCCGGCGAACAGCGCCACGCCGATCCAGCGCATGGTGTTGCCATCGAGGGTCCAGTAGCCGATGCGGTCGGTGAAGGGCGGCAGGTATGCGGCCAGCAGGCCAAGCACGCCAAACACGGCCAGCACCCAACGGTTGCCACGGTCCTCGCGCATGCCGCTGCTGATATTGCCACCGGAGAAGAGTGCGGCGATGGACAAGGCGAACAGGACCAGGGTCAGGGCCACGCGCGCGGGGTGCGCGAAGAACGGGCTGATGCCGCCCCACCCTGCGATGGCGATGGCCAGGTAGGCGAGCATGCCGGCCAGGGTGGCAATCGCCAGGCCGGGAGTCGGGCGCATGGGGAACCTCCGTTGCGACGGTGGATGCACAAGCGAAGGGTAAGCCTCAGGCGGCCCGGGTGTCGAGGGCGGCCGGGTCGTGCTTAAATCAGCGTTTTGCGCCGGCCCATGCCGGGGCGCAGTGAAACGCTATCGCCACACCGCCATGCCCCTGATCGACATCAAGAACCTCCAGCAAGCCGCCCAAGACTTCGGCAAGGCCCGTAACTGGGGCAAGTACCACAGCCCCAAGAATCTCGCGATGGCGCTGAGCGTGGAGGTGTCCGAGCTGGTCGAGATCTTCCAGTGGCAGACCGATGCGGAATCGCGCGCCATCATGTCCACTGGCGAGCGCGAGCATGTGGAGCAGGAACTTGCCGATATCACCATCTACCTGGCGCAGCTGGTGACGGCGCTGGGCGTGGATCTGGATGCGGCGATCCGGGCCAAGATGGAGATGAATGCGAGGAAGTATCCGTTGCCGGAGTGATGTCCGGCGCGACGGCTGCGCTCACTCTTCGGCTGATTCTTCCCTTCCTTCCCCGTCGTCCCCCGCGAGCGCGGGGACGACATGGCTGCTTCCGCACGGCATCCTTCTCTCTGACAAGCACAAGAGGAAAAGGGGGTCGCCATGGGTCGCAGGAAGCACTCGAGCGTCTTCGACGATCTGTATGGTATTGCCGCGGCACTGCCATGGTGGGTGGGCGTGGCGTCGGCCATTTTTGCCTACGTGGTGTTGCACCGCTATGCAATTGCCGAAGCGCAGGTCACCGCTGTACCCAGGCAAATGGGTCAAATGGTCGTGTCGCAGATGGTCAAGGCGCTGTCGACGTACGGGCAGTACATCGTGCCGCTGGTGCTGTTGGCCGGCGCGCTGGCCTCGTGGGTGGGTCGCCGCAAGCGGCAAGTGCTGGTGCGCAGCGTGGCGGCGGGCCAGTCCGGCGACGCCCTGCGTCAGATGACCTGGCGCGATTTCGAGCAACTGGTGGGAGAGGTGTTCCGCATGCGCGGTTACGCCGTGGCCGAGACCGGTGGCGGCGGTGCGGATGGGGGGATCGACCTGCGGCTCAGAAAGGGCAACGAGCTGGCGCTTGTGCAGTGCAAGCAATGGCGCGCCTACAAGGTGCCGGTCGCGGTGGTACGGGAACTGTATGGCGTGATGACTGCGCAGGGTGCGGCGCAAGGATTCGTTGTCACATCGGGACAGTTCACCGCCGATGCGCGGGCCTTCGCGTCCGGGCGGAACATTGCGCTGATCGATGGCGAGGCACTCACTGCGCTGATCAAACGTACCCGTGCTGCAGCGTCGAGGGAATCGACTGCAATGCCGTCCGCGGCTGCGAACGCGTCGACGCGCGCCGCGGAGCCGCAGCGGCAAGCTGAAACGGCGCCGGGGGCTGCACCCGGCTGCCCTCGCTGCGGCGGAGCAATGATCCAACGCATCGCCAAACAGGGCGCGAACGCTGGCAAGCCGTTCTGGGGCTGTGCCACGTTCCCCAAATGCCGCGGCGTGCGTGGTCTCTGACGCTGCCGAGCTCGGGGAACGGCAGCCTGCCACTGTGCCTGCCGATCAAATCGGTCTCGCTACCAGACTCACCACCCAACCAGCCACATAAAGCCCAAGCCCGAACACCGCATGCGTCACCAGGCTATGCGTCCGCGCCACATTCGGCCGCGGCGTGCGGCTCGCCGCGATGCCCGCGCCCATCGCCGGCTGCATCACCAGGAACGGTGCGGCCACGCTGCCGAGGCCGACGATCAATGCGGGTGCCAGCGTTGGGTGGCGCGCCCAGTCAAGTCCCCATAGCGCCAGCAGGATGGCTGCGAACAGGATGCCGATCACGTAGTGCGCGATCCAGCCGATCACGTTCTCCCCACGCACCGGTGGCGTGGCGGCGATGGGGCGGTGACACAAGCGTCCGCGCGGCAACCAGGCGAGCCAGCGGCCCACCAGTCCATAGTTCAGCACGGGCACGCCGAGCAATTGCTTGCGCAGGATGGCCCACACATCCATCGCCAGCGTGGCGCCTGTGCCAATTGCGATGGCGTTGAACAAAAGCACCGTCGCGGCATCAGGCATGGGTAGTCTCCCCAGCCCGCTGCGATACGGCGGTTGCCCGCGCAGTGATGATCCAGCAAGCCGCGGTGTAGCGCACGGTTGCGCCATGCACGTAAGGCTCGAAAGCGGCGCGCACTGTGTCGACGACTCGGGCGCGCGTGTCGGCATCGGCATCGCGCAGCGCCAGGCCGACGGGGCCCAGGCGGGACAGGTAGCCCACCAGCGCGGGCGCCGGCAGCGTGCAGGCGATGTCGATCGGCTGTATTTCGATCTCGTGCCATCCGCTGGCCTGCAGGATCGAAAGCACGCGTTCCCTGTCGCCGAAGGCGAACTGTCCGGGCGCACCCGGCTGGCGGGGCGGCAGGTTGGACAGCAGCGGTGCCGCCGCGCGTTCGGCGGTGGTCATGAACGGATTCTCGGCAGCGCTGCGCCAGGCAATGCAATGCAGCGTCGCGTCCGGCATGGCCGCCTGCCGCAGGTTGGCAAAAGCACCGACCGGGTCGCTGAAGAACATCACGCCCAGGCGCGACACGATCATGTCGAAGCTTGCCGGTGCGAACGCGTAGTCTTGCGCATCGGCACGGATAAAGCTCGCAGTGGAGCCGTCCCGTTGCGCACGGGCCCGTGCGGTGGCGAGCATCGGCTCGGAAATATCGATGCCAGTGCATTGGCCCTGTGCACCGAGCCGGCGCGCCAGCGCAAGCGTGGTGCTGCCGGTGCCGCAGCCGACGTCGAGCACATGCCGCGCTGAGGTCTTGCCAACCGCTTCGACAAACAGGTCTTCCAGCGGCCGGAACATGTCGTCGAGCACGGCCTGCTCCTCGACCCAGGCATGGCCGGACGGGCCGTTCCACAGTGCGGCCTGGTCGCCGCCGTTGATGCTGATCCGTTGTTTCTCACCCATGGCCGTATCCCCTTGCACGCCACCCTAGCGTGGAAGCTACACTTTGCCAGTTCAAGTCGACTTGAGGTCAAGCGGTGAAGAGCCTGGATATTGCGGAAGTGGCCCAGCAGGCTGGCGTGCCGGCATCGACGCTGCGGTACTACGAGGAAAAGGGGCTGATTGCATCCATCGGCCGGCGCGGGATGCGGCGCGTGTTCGATGCGGGTGTGCTGGAGCGGCTGGCGCTGATCGCGCTGGGGCGTGCCGCCGGCTTCTCGCTGGACGACATCGCGCAGATGTTCTCGCCGCAGGGGCAGCCGCAGATCGATCGGGAGATGCTGGCGGCCAAGGCCGATGAGCTGGACCGGACCATCCGCAAGCTGACGGCAATGCGCGACGGGCTGCGGCATGCGGCGGTTTGCCCGGCGCCAAGCCATATGGAGTGCCCGAAGTTCAGGCGGATCTTGCTGGCGGCGGCGTCGGGGGCGATAGGTGGGCGCCGGGAGCACGCGGGGCCTCCTGGTGGCCACCGGTAGATGCCGAAAGATTCTCTTGAGGCGTGCGTGCGGAGATTGGAGTGACATTCACCGCAATGTTTGCGGTGAACAATTTGCGTTTGCGGAGATAGCTGCCATAATCTCCGCATGAAACGCGGAGAATGGCTCTACATCTGGCAGTCGCCCGACTGGCCACTATTCCACTACGACCTGGCAGCGTTGGCTCGGCCGCTGGCTGATGTGACACGCGCCCAAGGCATGCTTCTGGGCCGCCTTGCCGACGTAGGCATGGCCTTGCGGGATGAGGCCAGTCTCACCGCGCTCACCGAAGACGTGGTCAAGACCAGTGAGATCGAGGGTGAACGGCTCAATGCCGATTCAGTGCGGTCTTCCCTCGCGCGCCGGCTGGGCGTAGACATCGGCGCACTGGCCCCGGTGGACCGGCATGTGGAAGGTGTCGTGGAGATGGTGCTGGATGCAACCGGCCGCTGTGATGAGCCGCTCAGCAAGGAAAGGCTGTTCGGCTGGCACGCGGCGCTTTTCCCGACCGGGTATAGCGGCATGTCACAGATACGAACTGCTGCATGGCGTGACGATGCCAAGGGCGCAATGCAGGTCGTGTCTGGTCCCTATGGGCGCCAGCGCGTCCATTTTGAAGCGCCGCCGGCGGACAGACTTGAGCCGGAGGTCGCGCGATTCATCGATTGGGCCAACACGGACCAGACAGATGCGCCAGTACTGAAGGCCGGCCTGGCGCATCTGTGGTTCGTCACGTTGCATCCGTTCGATGATGGCAATGGCCGTATCGCGCGGGCGATCGGTGACTTGCTTTTGTCCCGGGCAGACGGCAGCCCTCAGCGATTCTATAGCCTGTCTGCGCAGATCCAGCGTGAGCGCAAGGATTACTACGACATCCTGGAGCGCACGCAGAAGGGCTCGCTGGACATCACCGAATGGCTCGCGTGGTTTCTCGATGCACTGCTGCGGGCCGTGCAGAATGCACAGCACACGCTGGATGCCGTCCTGGCGAAAGCGCGCTTCTGGCAACGCTGGGGCGCGACGCCGATGAACGAGCGACAGACGAAGCTGCTGAACCGGCTGCTCGACGGCTTCGATGGCAAGCTGACGTCCAGCAAGTGGGCTGCAATTGCCAAGTGCTCGGCGGACACGGCGTTGCGGGATATCAATGAGTTGGTGGCGTTGGGGGTTTTGCAGAAGTCAGGTGCGGGTGGGCGCAGCACGTCATATAGACTGGCAGATTGAAATCGATTGATCGTCACGGCCGATGTCGATGAAGAAATTCTTGCAAGCCAGTTTCACCCCAACCTGAACTGCCCCACCGCCCCAGCCAGACTCCCAGCCTGCGTCTGCAGCGCCGCCGCCGCAGCCGTGGACTGCTCAACCAGCGCCGCATTCTGCTGCACCATCTGGTCCAGTTGGCTTACCGCCATATTCACCTCTTGAATACCGCGGGTCTGTTCCATGGCCGCGTGAGTGATCTCGGAAATAATCCCAGTCACCTTTGACACGTTGCTGACGATCTCGCGCATGGTGTCGCCGGCGCGGCGGACCTGGTCGGAGCCGGAGGTGACGCTGCCCACGGTGGATTCGATCAGGGTCTTGATCTCCTTGGCGGCCTGGGCGCTGCGCTGGGCCAGGGCGCGCACTTCGCCGGCCACCACGGCGAAGCCGCGGCCCTGGTCGCCGGCGCGGGCGGCTTCCACGGCGGCGTTCAGCGCCAGGATGTTGGTCTGGAAGGCAATGCCTTCGATCACGCCAATGATGTCGGAGACCTTGACCGAGGCGGTTTCGATCTGGCCCATGGTGCTGATCACTTCGCCGATCACCACGCCGCCGTCGGCGGCCACGCGCGAGGCGGTGGTGACGGACTGGTTGGCATACTGTGCGGAGTTGGCCGACTGGCCGACGGTCGCGGTGATTTCTTCCATCGAGGCCGCGGTCTGCTGCAGGCTGGCGGCGGCGGATTCGGTGCGGCGCGACAGGTCCATGTTGCCGGCGGCGATCTCGTCGGAGGCGGCGCGCACGGACTCGCTGGCGTCGCGGATCTGGCGCATGATGGCGCAGAGCTTGTCGGCGAAGGCGTTGAAGGCGCGCGCGATCTGTGCGACTTCGTCGTTGCCGCCGGCGGGCAGGCGCTGGGTCAGGTCGCCGTCGCCGGAGCCGATGGCGTCCATGGCGTCGCACACGGTGGACAGGCCACGCAGCGACATCGTCGCCACGCCCCAGACCACCGCGGCGGCCACGCCCGCAATCAGCACCAGTGCGATGACCGATGCGATCAGCACGGAGCGCATGCCGGCGGTGGCCTCGGCCTTGTCCAGGGCGACGATGACCATCCAGTCGGTGCCCGGGATGGCGCGTGCCCCGAGCAGCTTGGCGCTGCCGCCGATTTTGAATTCCAGCGGCGTCTTCGCACTGGCCAGTGCGGCGAGCTTGTCGGCGTTCAGCGCAGGCACAAGGTCCGCCACCGGCTTGAGCGTGAGCTTGTCATCGGTGTGCGCGACGATGTCGCCGTTCTTTGCCACCAGCATGCCGAAGCTCGCCGGCGACGGGCGGATCGCCTTGACGTTGGCGATCACGGTGTCCATGGCCACATCGCCGGACACCACGGCCTTGACGCCGCCGTCGCGCACCACCGGCGCGGCAAAGGCCACCACCAGCTTGCCGGTGCCGGCATCGACATAGGGCGGCGTGACCACGGGTTTGCCGGCCGTGGCGGCCTGCTGGTACCAGGGGCGGCCGGTGGGGTCGTAGCCGGGCGGGATACCTTGCGGATTGGAGAACTTCGCGGTCTTGTCGGCGTAGCCGACGTAGACATTGGTGAAGCCGCCGGCGTCGGCAATCTGTTTGAGCGCGGCGTCGGGTTCGGGCTGCAGCACGGCGTCCTGCAGCGACTGGATCATCTGGCTGTGCGAGGCCGCCCAGTCGACGATGGCGCTGGTGTGGCCGCTTTGCACGGCGGCGAGGCTGCTGTCGATGGCGTCTTCGTTATAGCGGTTGGCAACGAACTGGTTCAGTGCCGTATTGATGGCGAGCGCGGCGACGACGATGGCCACGCACAGGGCCACGATCCGCGCACGGATGGTAGTGAACATCAGGGAGATCCTTCGTAAGGAATCGTTGGGGGCGTTTGTGTGTGGGATTGCCACCTCGCTGTATACGGAGCGGGTGCGCCCGACTTGAGACTGTCCGGCGGAATCCTGTTGAATGGCCTCAGGTTGACGACACAACGCGCCAAATTAGTGCACAAGCGTGCGCTTTCTCATTCGCGGCGGCGATGGCCATGAGAGGGGACTGCAATGCTGGCGATAAGGTGACCCGCGTCTTTCCTTGCAGTGCAACGCAGATCGAATCGCGGTGCAACGCGCGCGACATGCCGGGGGCTGGCGCAGGGGCCATTGGCGCTGGTGGCAACTGCAGCAGAAACGCTTGCGCAGCGCAGTCGTTGGAGATGAAGAGCTTCAGCATCTAGCCAATGCTGCCTGACCACTCATGCAGACAATGTCGCGACTTTTTCACAACGTATTACAAAGACTTACAGCCGTTATGCGAACTGCAACATATCCTCCGGTCATCCCACTCACAAATAATGCGGAGAGACTACCGTGTCAGTCCTTTCTTTGACTTCTGCGCCGGTGCGCGTACTTGCCCTGAGCGGTGCCCTTGCGCTGGCTGCCTGTGGCGGCGGTGGCGACGGCGGCGGCGGTGGCGGTGGGCAGGGAACGCTCCAGGTCTCGATGACCGATGCACCGGCTTGTGGTTTCAGCAGTGTCTTCGTGACCGTCAATCAGGTGCGTGTCCACACCAGCGCCAGTGCCGATGTCAATGCCAGCGGCTGGGTCAATATCGATGTGGTGCCGGCACGCAAGATCGACCTGCTGTCGCTGACCAACGGCGTGTTGTCGGTGCTGGGCCAGACCGCGCTGCCTGCCGGCGACTACCAGCAGGTGCGCCTGGTGCTGGCTGCCAACACTGGCGGCGGCGCCAATGCGCTGGCCAACTCGGTGGTGCCGACCGGCGGCACCGAGCAGACGCTGGATACGCCAAGCGCGGTGCAGTCCGGCATCAAGATCAACCGGCCGTTCACGGTGGCGCGCGGTACGCTGACCGACCTGGTGCTGGACTTTGACGCGTGCAAGTCGGTGGTCAGGCGCGGCAATGGCACCTTTGGGCTGAAGCCGGTGGTGACGGCAGTCCCGGTGACCGTCAGCGGCGAAGTGAACGGCGTGGTCGCTGCATCGCCGGGCGCGCGCGTCTATGCCGAGCGCAACGGCGTGGTGGTGAAGGCAACGGTGGCGGATGCCAACGGCAACTTCAAGCTGTCGCCGATCGAGCAGAGCAGCACGGCCGGTCCGGTCGACGTGGTGGTAGTGCCGGGTGAAGCCAATGGCAAGGCGACGGGTATTGTGCGCGCCGTCCCGGTGGTGGTGGGCACGCCCACGTCGATCTCGACGGGGCCGATCACGCTGCCGGCGTCGGCGTACCGGCGTGTCTCCGGCACGGTTGCGCCGGCGTCCGCGGAGGCGACCGTGCGTGCGCTGCAACTGGTCAATGGCGGTACTTTCGAGATCGCGTCGACTGCTGCCGCGAGCGATACCGGCGCCTATAGCCTGTTTGCGACCGAGCGCGCGCTGCCGGCCGCTGCGCCGGTGATCGGCACCTACCAGGCCGGGGTGCCGGTGACGCTGCTGCCGGTTGGTACGGCAGCGGGCAAGTACACGGTGCAGGCCGCCAGCAACGCCGGCGCGACGGTGTCGCAGCCGGCCGATGTCAGCGCCGCGGATGTGCTTGTGAACCTCTCGTTCTGAGGCCGGGGGTTTCCGAGAGGAGACCGGAAGGGGGCTTCGCCCTCTTCCGGTTTTTTTTATGGGCGGCCGACTTTGCCACGCCGCCACCGCTTGGCCCGGTTTCCCGCTAGACTGCCAGTCTCGCGTTTCGGGAGATCGCGCCATGGCAGCACGCACCGCGGCGAAGGCCGCATCCACGCCTGCAGCAACGTCCGAGGCCACGCCCAAGCCCAAGGCCAGGTCGCGTACGGCCGCCGCACCAGCGGATCTGGTGCGTGTTGGCATCGGTGGCTGGAATTTTGCCGCGTGGCGCGACAACTTTTATCCCGCCAAACTGCCGCAGTCGCGCGAGCTGGCCTACGCCAGCCGCCACCTCAGCGCGATCGAGATCAACAGCACGTATCACGGCACGCAGAAGCGCACCTCGTTCGCCAAATGGCGCGACGAGACGCCGGATGGCTTCGTATTCGCGGTGAAGGCATCGCGCTTTGCCACCAACCGGCGCGTGCTGGCGGAGTCCGGCGAATCGATCGAACGCTTTATCGACAGCGGCATTGCCGAGCTGGGCCGCAAGCTGGGGCCGGTGGTATGGCAGTTCGCGCCGACCAAGCAGTTCGATGCGGAGGACTTCGAGGCCTTCCTGCAGCTGCTGCCGGATTCGGTGGAGGGCGTGAAGCTGCGCCACGTGCTGGAGGTGCGGCACGACAGCTTCCAGTCGCCGGACTACCT
The DNA here is from genome assembly GCF_003353055.1 of Cupriavidus lacunae. Lineage (GTDB taxonomy): Bacteria > Pseudomonadota > Gammaproteobacteria > Burkholderiales > Burkholderiaceae > Cupriavidus > Cupriavidus lacunae. The sequence continues at coordinate 21,749 of NZ_QKWJ01000068.1, read as the reverse complement.
GAAGCTTGCGCGCAAGTACAAGGCCGCCACGGTCTTTACGGATTCGCCCAAGTTTCCGTCGATGGCGGACCTGACCGCGGACTTCGTCTATGCACGGCTGATGGCCAGCAGCGAGAAGCTGAAGACCGGCTATGCGCCCAAGGCGCTCGATGCGTGGGCCGAACGGGCGCGCACCTGGGCACAGGGGCACGGGCCGGCTGACCTGCCCACCGTGGAAGACCGCAAGCCCGCCGCGCGCAAGCGCGAGGTCTTTGTCTTCTTTATCAACGGCGCCAAGGAACGCGCGCCCGCCGCGGCGCAGGCGCTGCTGGACCGTCTGGGCTGGACGCCGGCCGATGAGTGACGGATCGACAATCACGGATCGCTATAATCGCGCATGAACTCGACCCCCGCCCAGCCGCAAGCCGGCACCGCTTTTTCCGCCCTGCCGCTCTCGCCCACCATGCTCGCCACGCTGGCGCAGCTTGGCTATGACGAAATGACGCCGATCCAGGCGGCCAGCCTGCCGATCACATTGGCGGGCCAGGACCTGGTGGCGCAGGCCAAGACCGGCAGCGGCAAGACCGCCGCCTTCGGGCTGGCGCTGCTGCACCGGCTCGATCCGCGCCGCTTCGACGTGCAGTCGATGGTGCTGTGCCCCACGCGCGAACTGGCCGACCAGGTCACGCAGGAGATCCGCCGCCTGGCGCGCGCGGAAGAAAACATCAAGGTGCTGACGCTGTGCGGCGGCTCGCCGATGCGCCCGCAGGTCGACAGCCTGATCCATGGCGCGCATATCGTGGTGGGCACGCCCGGCCGCATCCTGGATCACATTGACCGCGGCAGCCTGGACCTGTCCGGCATCAACACCCTGGTGCTGGACGAGGCCGACCGCATGCTCGACATGGGCTTCTTCGACGACATCGCCTATGTGGCCAGCCGCTGCCCGAAGGAACGGCAGACGCTGCTGTTCTCCGCCACGTATCCGCCCGGCATCGACAAGCTCAGCCATCGCTTCCTGCGTAATCCGCAGTCGCTCAAGCTGGAGGCTACGCACGACAACAGCACCATCCGCCAGCGCTTCTATGAGGTCGAGGAAGGCGAGCGCCTGAACGCGGTGGGGCGCCTGCTGGACCACTTCCGGCCGGTCAGCACGCTGGCCTTCTGCAATACCAAGGCGCGCTGCCGCGAGCTGGTGGAACTGCTGCGCGCGCAGGGCTACCAGGCGCTGGCGCTGCACGGCGAGCTGGAGCAGCGTGAGCGTGACCAGGTGCTGGTGCAGTTTGCCAACCGCAGCTGCTCGGTGCTGGTGGCCACCGACGTGGCCGCGCGCGGGCTGGATATCGCCCAGCTCGAGGCCGTGATCAACGTCGAGATCACGCCCGACCCCGAGGTGCACGTGCACCGCATCGGCCGCACCGGCCGCGCCGACCAGGAAGGCTGGGCCTTCAGCCTGGTCAGCATGGACGAGATGGGCCGCGTGGGCAACCTGGAACAGCACCATGGCGGCGAGTTCGAATGGCACGCGCTGGCCGACCTGAGGCCCGCCAGCAATGAACGGCTGCTGCCGCCGATGTTGACCCTGCAGATGCTGGGCGGCCGCAAGGAGAAGATCCGCCCCGGCGATATCCTGGGCGCGCTGACCGGAGACGCGGGCTTCACCAAGGAGCAGATCGGCAAGATCAACGTGCTGGAAATGTCGACCTATATCGCGGTGGAGCGCAGCATCGGGCGCGAGGCGGTGAAGCGGCTCAATGCCGGCAAGGTCAAGGGCAAGAAGGTGAAGGTGCGGATGCTGACTGAGTGAGACACGGGCCCCAAGCGGGGCCCGTTCTGCTTTTACCCCACCACCACCACATACCCCTCCTGCGGCGCCCCGCTTCCCGCCGCCAGCCGCGCGATCCGTGCCTGCGCGGCTTCGAATCCCCGTTCCTCCACCAGCGCCAGCCAGCCATTGGCCGGATCGCGCGCATGCTCGATAAAGCGGCGCTGCGCGGCATTGAAGCGCCGGTTCACTTCCTGCGGCCCCCAGTCGGCATTGCGCTTGCGGATCTGCACCGGGGCGAAATAGAACTCGGGCCTGGGCCCGGGCAGATGCAGGTCGCGCAGGAAGCCGGTGTTCTGCGCCGAGCCCGCAAAGCAGTCATACACCAGGCTGTCGCCGAAATGCGCATGGATGCGCGCACGCAGCGATTCATCGCCGGAGAAGTCGACGTAGAGCGTGGGCTCGCCGACCGGCATCGACTCCAGTTCGTCGTAGGTGACGGTGCTGTCGTAGCAGCCCAGCGCTTGGACAAAGTCGCGGTTGCGGCCTGAGGTCAGCGCGGTCAGCGTGATGCCGTCGATGTCGCGCAGGCAGAAGGCGGTGCCGTAGGCGGTCTTGCTGGAGGCGCTGGACACCACTAGCCGGCTTGCGCCGAAGAAGCGGTTGTCCTCAAGGAAGTCGGCCAGCATGAACGAAGTGATGAACAGCGGCCGGTACAGCATCTGGTAGTGCTCCAGTTCCGGCGCATAGGCGGCGTCGTTCTGCACGCGGGTGTACTGGTTGTAGGCCGAGGTCAGTCTGGCGCGGTGCGCTGCCGCATCGTAGAAGCCGCGCGCGGTGACGCGCTCGGGCTGCATGCGCAGATGGCTGGTGATGGGGAAGTAGCCGTAGAAGCGCTCGCCTGGCACGATGCCGTCGACAGCGGAGCCCACCACATCGGCAAAGCCCCACACCGGCATATGGCCCCACTGCGGCCGGCCGGTGGGAAAGAAGTCCCAGTACTGCATGGCGTCGCCGAAGGCGGCGTAGGTGATGTTGTTGGTGGTCAGGGCAAAGCGGTCCAGGCGCAGCAGGACCTCGCCGGGCGCGGCGCCGGCGGGCTCGTGCGCGGCTTCCAGACGGCTTTCGTTTAGGGCATCCTTGCGGCTGAACAGCCGCGTGATGGCAAGGGTCGGTTCCGTTGCTGCCATGTCTTCTCCTGGTTCGCGGCCCGTCCGCCCGGCGTGCAATGTCCGCCATGACTTCCGTGAGGCCGATGCCAAGAATCTATCGCCGCGGCGCCGCCGCCGGGTTCGGAAACGAAGCGCCCGCCGCCAGCGGCCTGAAACCGCCCGCCTCGCCGCGCAGCAAGCCGCTCAAGCGCCCGTCGCAGCAGCGTGCGCACTTTACCGTCAACACCATCTACGATGCTTTTGTTCGGATCTGGCGCCGCGACGGCTGGGACGGCTTGACCACGCGCGCCGTGGCGCTGGAGGCGGGGTTCTCGGTGGGTACGCTGTATGAGTACTTCCCCAGCAAGGAAGCGCTGGCATCAGGCTATGTGCGCCACACCGTCGAGACCATGCTGGCGCGCATCGACGCCGAGGTCACGCAACAGGCCAATGCCGACTGGCGCACGCACGCGCGTGCGGCGGCTGGTGGCCATTGCCTGCGGCGCGGACGATGAGGCCACGGGCATCGTCTTCGATGCCGACATCATCGGGCTGGAGCCCCGCATCGCCGAGCCCAAGCACCACCGGCGCGTGTTCGAGGAGTTCTGCGAGGCGTGGCGCCGGGCCTTGTGCGCCTGCCCCGACTTGCCCACCGTTCCGGATGCCGCCAGGGTGCAGGCGCTGGTGCTGGCGGTCTGGGGCGCGCGCCGCTACCGGCTGTTGCTGCAGGGCGCGGCGCTGGAGCCGGCACCATGGGTGTCCGAAATGCAGGCGCTATGCCTGGCGGCACTTGAGGGAAAAGGTGCCGGTCCGCAGACCTGACGCCATGGCTGCCATGCTTGCGTCACAGCATTGCTTACAAAGATTAGCGTAAGTCACCCTGTAAGGGCGGGCGATCCTTTGCTACTCTGATTGCATTGGCGCCGAATGCCGGCACCGCCAGCCGTATTGTATTGTCGACGGAAAAGGAGTTGGTGATGAAAACCGCACGCCAGGTTCTGGAGTCCAAGCCGAGTCAGTCCATTTACAGCATCCCGCCCACGGCGACCGTCTACGCCGCGCTGCAGTTGATGGCCGAAAAGGGCATCGGCGCGCTGCTGGTGATCGAGCATGGCGAAATCAAGGGGATCCTGAGCGAGCGCGACTATGCGCGCAAGGTGATCCTGATGCAGCGCACTTCGCGCGAGACGCTGGTGCGCGACATCATGACCAACGCGGTGATCTACGTCAGCGCCACCCAGACCACCGATGAATGCATGGCCTTGATGACCCGGCACCGGCTGCGCCACCTGCCGGTGATGGAAGGCGACGCGCTGATCGGCATGCTGTCAATCGGTGACCTGGTGAAGGACATCATCTCCGAGCAGCAGTTCATCATCGAGCAGCTTGAGCACTACATCACGGGGGGCAGGCACTAGCCCTGTTGTGTTCCGGGGCCAGGCCGCATGGGATGCGCCCGCCCCGCCCACTATCCCGCACGCGGCCGCCGGCTAGTCCAGCGTGCCGAACCTCACCCCATGCGCCGCCAGGTAGCGGCGGTACGCGCCTGCCAGCTTGTCGGCCGGTTGCGGCACTTCCACGCCGGTGCGCAACGGCAGCCGCCGCGGCTGCTGCGATTCCACGATCGGCTTGTCCTGCAGGAAGATGGTGTCCTGGAACGCGCGCAGGCTGGCGTCGTCGTCCTCGGTCACCAGTGACATCACGAACCAGACGCGGCTGGATTCGTCGTCCCTCGGGTTGATGAACAGCGCGATGGCGCCGCGATGGTTGTCGCCAAGGTCGGGCACCTTGGTCAGGATCGCGGTATAGGGCGCCACCACCCGGTATTCATACTCGACCATGGCCCCGCCGGCGGCGCTGGCGTGCGCGCGCGGCTGCCAGGCGCGGCAGCCGATGGTGCGCAGCGCGTCGGGCTTGCGCGCGTCGCCGACGGCTTCGACTTCATAGGGCGGCACCTCGGTGTGCTCCGGGTCGCCCAGGTAGCCGTCGTGGACGTAGCTGAAGTGCGCCATGTCGAGAAAGTTTTCCACCAGCCGCGGCGCCGAGGTGGCAACGTCGTAGGGGCCGCAGACCACATGGCGGCATTCGGCGTCGGCATATTCGGGGAAAGGCGGCAGTCCGGGCACGGCATCGGTGCCGTCGCCGCCAAGGCGTACCCACAGCAGTCCGTAGCCCTCGCGCACCGCATGCGTGGTGGCGCAGGCGCGCGGCGCGGGCACCAGTTCGGGGTGGGCGGGGTAGCGCGTGCAGCGCCCGCCTGACTCAAAGCGCCAGCCGTGGTAGCCGCAATGCAGCAGGCCGTCGCGCACGGCGCCCAGCGTGAAGGCCGCGCCGCGGTGCGGGCAGCGGTCGTCCCAGGCGTGCCAGCCGTCGGCGTTGCGCCACAGCACCAGCGCGCGGCCGAAGAGGCGGGCGGCGAAGGGGCCGTCGCCCTGGGCCTGTTCGATGGCCAGCACGGGGTGCCACTGGCCCAGTTCGGGCCCGGCCGCGCCGGCGGCCTGACGTGTTTCTTGTCGTGGGGTCTCGGTCATGACGGGATCTTACCTTCGATAGCGGTGATGTGATCTTTCATAGACTGCAGCGCCATGTGGCATCACGCAAGTGATGTGCCAGGCATCAGCGTTGCCAGCACGATATTCGCTGGCCGCATATAATTATGCGTTCGCTGAATTAGGCCAACCGCGACGGCGTCACGCCCCGATCACGCGGCTCCCGGCCGATATTCCCTGCATTTGATGTTGATTTAACCGCACATTGCTGCGGTTTCGTGCTTGCCCATGTCCTCCCCCTCCTCTGCCGCATCCGCCTCGGACACCATGCCGGCCCTGCCCGCCCACGACCATCGCGCCGTCATGCGGGTGATTGGCGGCATCGTGCTGTGCATTCTGCTGGCCGCGCTCGACCAGACCGTGGTGATCCCGGCCGTGCCGGCCATCGCCAATGACCTGAACGGCTTCGGCCACCTGTCGTGGATCGTGACGGCGTACCTGATCGTGTCGACCGTGACCACGCCGCTGTACGGCAAGCTCTCCGACAGCTTCGGGCGCCGCCGCCTGCTGATGGTGGCGATCACGCTGTTTATCGGCGCGTCGGTGGCGTGCGCGCTGGCGCAGACGCTGGGGCAGCTGATCCTGTTCCGCGCGCTGCAGGGCGTGGGCGGCGGCGGGCTGATGTCGCTGGCGCAGGCGGCTATTGCCGATGTGGTGGCGCCGCGCCAGCGCGGGCGCTATCAGGGCTACCTGGCCACGGTGTGGGCGGTGGCGTCGATCGCCGGGCCGCTGGTGGGCGGCTGGGTCTCCGACCATCTGTCGTGGCGCTGGCTGTTCTGGGTCAACGTGCCGCTGGGCCTGCTGGCAATGTTTATGTGCTACCGCGGCCTGGCCATCCTGCCCACGCGCGGCGGGCGTGCGCGCGTGGACTGGCTGGGGGCGCTGCTGCTGGCGGTGGCCATCGTCGCCTTCCTGCTGGCGATGAGCTGGGGCGGCGACGTCTACGACTGGCTCTCGCCGGAGCTGGGCGCCCTGCTGCTGGCCACCGCGGCCGCGGTGCTGCTGCTGGCCTGGCAGGAGCGCCGCGCCGCGGACCCGATGCTGCCGCCGCGCCTGTTCGCCAACCGCGCCTATGTGATGGGCGTGGCCGCGTCGGCACTGGCCGCGCTCGATATCTTCCTGTGCATCTTCGCCCTGCCCCTGTACTTCCAGCTGGTGCGCGGCGTCGATGCGTCGACCTCGGGCCTGCTGGTGATGCCGTTCCTGCTGGCCAACGTGGCTGGCAATTTCATCGTGGCGTGGCTGGCGCCGCGGGTGGGCCGCATGCGCGGCATCCTGACGGCGGGGTATATCGCCGGCGCGCTGGGGCTGATCATCCTGGCACTGATGACCCCGATGGTGCCGCTGGCCGTGGTGCTGGTGGCGATGGCGCTGGCCGGCGTGGGCCTGGGCATCACCATCGTGGCCACGCTGATGAGCGTGCAGAACGCGCTGGAGCGCCGCGATACCGGCGCCGGCACGGGTGCGCTGCTAGTGCTGCGCTCGCTCGGCAGCGCGCTGGGCGGCGCAGTGGCCGGCACGCTGCTGACGCTGGAATTCCGCCACGCGCTGACGGCCTCGGGCGTCACGCAGACGCTGGACCTGGGCGCGCTGCGCCATGGCAGCGAGGCCTTCTCGCAACTGTCGCCATCGGTGCGCGCGGTGCTGGCGGGCGGCGTGGAGTCGGGCTTCCACCTGATCTTTGCCATGGGCGCGGCAGCGGCCGTGCTGGCGCTGCTGATCGTGCGCTGCATGCCGGACCTGGAGCTGCGCAGCAGCGTCACCGAACACGCCGCCACGCTGGCCATGGACTGACCGACTGACGTGGCGCCGCATCCGGCGGGCCGTTATCGGCCTAAACTACGCATACTCTACGCGTACCCGATACAGCGAGCCGACCACCGGAGCCCCGTCGCCATGATCCGTCGTTCCCTGCTTTCCAGCCTGGCTGCCGCCCTGACCTTTGCGGCGGCCAGCACCGCCCTGCTGCCGGCGCCGGCGCGCGCCGCCGACAAGCCCGCGGCGGCCCCAGCCGCCACCGCGGGCGCATGCCCTGCCTCGCTCAACTTCACCTTCCCGCGCCTGCAGGACGATGCGCCGCAGAACCTGTGCCAGTACGCCGGCAAGGTGGTGCTGGTGGTCAACACCGCCAGCTATTGCGGCTTCACGCCGCAGTACGAAGGGCTGGAAGCGCTGTACGCCAGGTATGGCGCGCGCGGCCTGGTGGTGCTGGGCTTCCCGTCCAATGACTTCTCGCAGGAACCCGGGTCTCAGAAAGAGATCGCGGACTTCTGCTACAACACCTACGGCGTCAAGTTCCCGATGCTCGGCAAGTCGCATGTGCGGGGCAGCGATGCCAACCCCATGTACACGCTGCTGGCCAGGCAGACCGGCACCACGCCGAAGTGGAATTTCTACAAGTACCTGATCGGCCGCGATGGCAAGGTGGTGGCCAGCTATGGCAGCCGCACCACGCCGGACGACAAGGAACTGCTGGCGAAGATCGAATCGCTTCTGGGCGCGCAGCGCTGAGCGAGCGATTCTCTGCGCGCGGCTGGATTCAGTCGCGTACCAGCCCTTCGGCCCGCATCGCTTCCTGCACCGCCGGGCGCGCGGCAATGCGCGACAAGTACTGCTGCAGCGCCGGGTAGTCGTTGAGCGGCAGCTTCAGGATGCGGGCCCAGCCGACGATGGTGAAGCAGTACGCATCCGCCACCGTGAAGGTGTCGCCGGTCAGGTACTGGCGGGTTTGCAGGTGCTGGTCGAGTTCGGCAAAGCGCCGGTGCAGCCTGGCCTTGCATTCGTCCTGCGTGCTCTGTGCGGTTTCCTTGTGCCACAGCCACGGGCTGAAGACCTTGTGCAATTCCGTGGAAACCAGCGTGATCCAGCCGGTGGCTTCGAGCCGTTCGCGGGTGCCGTCAGCCGGCAGCAGCGCGCGCTCGGGCACCAGGTCGGCGATGTATTGCAGCAGCGATGCCACCTCGGTATGGCGCGAGCCGTCGTCGAGCTGCAGCAGCGGCACGTAGCCGCGCGGATTGATGGTGTAGTAGTCGTCGGTGCCGTGTTCGGGCACGGCCAGCTTGTGGTGGTGCAGGTCGACCCTGGCCAGCGTGACCGGCAGGCCGGCTTCGCGCAGGGCGATATGAACGGCCATCGAGCAGACGCCCGGAGTGTAGTAGAGCTTCATTGCGATCCTGTGGTGGTTGCCTGGCCGCCACGCCATGCGGCGGCCGTGCAGGCAGTCTAGGATCGCCCCCCTTATGCAGCAATGCGCGTCCTTGCGGACGCGCATTGCAGATCTGCATAGGGTGCTGGCGCGTCGCGCCGGCTTATTCCCTTATTCCACTTCGCGGAACAGGCGGCCCCAGCCGCGCAGCTCGCGCGTATCCACGCCACACAGGCGCAGCGACTTCCACACCACCGTGGAGATGGTGTCGTACAACGGAATGCCGGTTTCCGCTTCCAGTTCTTCAGCCAGGTGCGCGGCGCGCAGGTTGGTGCAGAACGTGGTGATGGCCTGCGGCTTGTGCTGGGCCAGGCCGCGCACCATGTCGCGGATGGTGTCTGCCTCGACCTCGGCGAAGCTGTAGTTCACGTGCAGGTCCAGGTGGCTCTCGGCCACGCAGTGAAAGCCGCTGCGCTCGTAGTTGGCGATGATGCGCTGCTGCACGTCGTCCAGGTAGGGCGTGGCCAGGCCGAAGTTGCGCGCGCCGGTCTTTTCCAGGATCTCGTTGAGCGCCAGCACCGAAGTGGTGGCCGGGATGCCGGTGGCTTCGGTGATCTGCTTGCACAGCGCTTCATCCTTGTCGAAGCCGAGCCAGCCGGAAGACGTGCCGTTCCAGGCAATGACATCGACGCGCGCATCGGCCAGCAGGCTGGCGGCGGCCAGGATCTTGTTCAGGTTGAACTGGCCCAGCGCCTGGTCGCGCAGCGAGATCTCGGTCACGGTGAAGCGCGAGAAATGCGCGCTGACATTGGGCAGGCCGCTGACCATGGCGCTGGTAATGGGTTCGAGCGCCGTGTTGGAAGACGGGGTCAGCATGCCGAGGCGGATTTGCTTGGTCATATCAGTCGTTCTCAGGGGTTGGGGTGGGCGCCGTCTGTTGCGGTAAGGGCGAAGACGGCGCCTCTGGGGTTCATTGTTCGGGTTTGTCGTTGAAGGCGAGGGCGGTGCCGGGCACGCCCTGGCTGGCACGCGCCAGCGCCAGTTCCTTCTGCAACGCGGCCTGCCGCGCGGCATCGGGCCTGACGGTGTTGCCGGCCTGCAGCGCGGGCAGCACGTATTCATTCACCATGCGCCGGTACAGGTCAAGGTACGCCGCATCACGCAGGCCGCCTTGCGTGGACATGATGCTGTTCATCACGATCACCGCATTCTGCTTCGGCAGCACGGTGATGAACTGGCCCTTGTAGCCCATGGCGCTGAACTCGCGCTCGCTCTGCACGATGTTGTTGATCCAGCAGTAGAAGCCATAGTCCCGGGCCGGGCCGGCGGCCGTGGTCATGCGCGCGACCCACGAGGCCGGCACGATCTGCCGGCCGTTCCAGCGGCCCTGGTCCAGCATCAGCATGCCGAGCTTGGCCATGTCGATGGAGCGCAGGCGCAGGCCCCAGCCGCCCGATACCGCGCCCTTGCCGTCGGCGCCGTCCCAGCGGTAGTGGCTCATGCCGAGCGGGCCGAACAGGCGCGCCTTCGCATACTGGTCTTCGGGCTGCCCGGCGGCTTGCGTGATGGCGGCGCCAACCAGCACGGGATTGACGTCGATGTAGTCGAACTCGGCGCCGGCCTTGGTGCGAACCGCGGCGCTGGCCGCCACGCGCAGCCGGTCCGGCACGCCGTAGTAGAGCGTGTCGGTGCCTTCCACCAGCTTGTACGACAGGCCGCTGGACATCGACATCAGGTGGCGCAGCTGGATCGCCTGCTTGTCTGCCAGCGCGCCGGCCAGGTCGGGGCGTGCGGCAGCCAGGCGCGGCGCGGGCGCGTCTTCGGCGCTCAGCTTGCCATCGCCGACCAGCGTGCCGACCAGCAGGGCGCTGATGAACTTGGTGACGGAATACAGCTCGTGGTTGTAGTCGCGCGCCAGGCCGTCGCCGTAGCGCTCGAACACCAGCTTGCCGTCCTTGATGACGAGCAGGCTGCGCACGTCGAGCTTGTCGCGGCGGATCCATTCGGACAGCGCGACGAGCCTGGCCGAATCGACGCCGACGGCTTCGGGTTGTGCCGTCGGCAGTCCGTCACCGGCGGGTGCCGATGGCGCGGCTGGCGCGGCGTGCGCCTGCGCTGCGCCCAGCAAAAGCAGGGCGGCAGCGAGCATACGTGGGAAGCGGGTCATGACATGTCTCCTCCACCGCTGTGCCGGCAGCAGCCGGCGCAGCGTGCGTGGTTTGCCTTGCATGAGGCAATATCAATGAAAGTGCTGTCGGGGCGGGAGCGGATCAGACCGGGATCTTGGTCTCGTAGTCGATCGCGGTGGAAGCGAACAACAAACCCACGCCGGCGGCCGCGAAGAACATCAGCGCCAGGAAGTAGGAACCCGTGGCCTGCACGATCAGGCCGACGATGATGGGCACGCTGATGCCGGCGATATTGCCGCCCAGGTTCATCAGGCCGCCCAGGAAGCCAATCTTGTTGCGGGTGGCCAGCATCGACGGCACGGACCAGAACAGGCCGCACCAGCGCAGAAAGAAGAGGGTGGAGGAGAGCAGCGCCACCACGGCCACGGCGTTGGTGACATAGGCCACCGAAAAGATCGACACGGTGGCGACCACGGCCGCAATGCCGAACAGCGTGCGCATCACCACGTTGGGGCGGCCGCCGGCTTCCTTCCACTTGTCGGCGATCCAGCCGCCGACGAGTTCGCCGACGAAGCCGCTCATGAAGATGATGAAGCTCGCGCCGCCCATCGTCTTGAGGTCAAAGCCGCGGGCCTTGCTCAGGTAGGTCGGCATCCAGGTGAGCAGGCCGTAGAAGACGGCGTTGAAGCACATCCAGCTGATGGCCATGCACCACACCGAACGGTACTTGAAGAAGTCGAGCGAACGGCCGGACAGGTTGGTCGGCTCGGCGCTGTACTCGCGTGCATGCGCTTCCTCGATGTGGCGCGCTTCGAGTTCATTGACGCCGCTGTGTTCGCGCGGCGAATTGCGGATGTACCACCAGGCCACGAAGCCGGCGAGCACGGTGCCGACGCCGGCTACCACGAACGACATGCGCCACGAGCCGAGTTCACTGATCAGCCCGGCAATGATGAGAGAACCGAGGGCCGCGCCCAGCGGCGCGCCGCCGTCAAGCAGCGTGGCGCCGCGACCGCGTTCGTTCGGTGTCATCCAGATGGCGTTGAGCTTGCCGCCGGCCGGGTAGATCGGCGCTTCGGAGGCGCCCAGCCCAAGCCGGGTGAGCAGCAGCGAGGTGGCGTTGGTGCAGACCGCCGCGATCGCCTGGAAGAAGCCCCAGAACACGGTGGCGCAGGCAATCACGATGCGCGGCTTGTACTTGTCAGCCAGCATGCCGCCCGGGATCTGCATGAATGCGTAAGTCCAGAAGAAGGAACTGAGGATCAGCCCCTGCATGGCGGGGCTGAGATCGAACTCCTTGGCGATCAGTGGCATGGCCACCGATAGCGATGCGCGGTCAATGTAATTGATCGCGACGAGCAACAGCATCATCAAAAAAATCTTCCAGCGTACGGAGGACTTGCCCTCCGTCATCACTGTCGCCCGGCTTGTCGTCTGCATGACGGCGTCTCCTGTTTTAGTCCTTGGGTGAGGCAGTTCTGTTGGCGTGTTGCGCAACAGGCCGGAGTATAGGATACGTAATCTGTAATTACAACTTCTGTAAGTCATTGATTTTACTGTGTCGCGGATGCACAATTTGAGTGTGTGGTAGCCTTGTCTTGGTGCATTTCCCATTCTGGTGACGTCTGTGACACAAACGCTTTCCCAAACCACGCGCCTGCGCACGCTCGGCATGTCGGCTGAAATCGCCGCGCGGCTGCGTACCATGATCGAAGAGGGCGAACTGCCGCCCGGCGCGCGGATCGATGAACGGGCCTTCTGCGAGACCTTCGATGTCTCCAAGACGCCGCTGCGCGAGGCGCTGAAGGTGCTGGTGTCCGAGGGGCTGGTGCTGCACCGGCAGTACATCGGCTACCGCGTGGCGCCGCTGGACCTGGAAGAACTGCGCGCCACCTTCGAGACCCTGCACGGGCTGGAGGCCCTGGCGGGTGAACTGGCCGCGCAGCGCCTGGGCACGGCGGACATGACGAAGCTGGAGCGGCGCCACCAGGCCATGATCGACGCGCATGCCGCGGGCCGGCGCACCGACTATTTCCGCATCAACCAGGAAATCCACCAGCTGATCATCGACGGCGCCGCCAATCCGGTGCTGGCTGGCGTCTATGCCACGCTGATGAGCAAGGTGCACCGCGCGCGCGGCGCGGCCAATGCCGATACCATCCGCTGGCAGGAGTCGCATGAGGAACACGAGGCCATCATGGCCGCGCTGCGCGAGCCCGGCCGGCCACACCTGGCGCAGGTGCTGCGTGCCCACTCCGAGAACACGGCCAGGGAAGTCCTGAGCGTGGTGGCGCAGACGCTGGCTGAAGCCAATGGGCGCGGGGCCGCCTTCAAGCAATCCGCCTGAACATTCCCCTGAAGACGCAACGACACAACGACGACGATGAAACTGGTTCGAGTAGGCAACCCCGGCGACGAGCGCCCGGGCATGATCGATGCGGCAGGCCGCGTGCGCGACCTGTCCGGCGTGGTGAGTGATTTCGGCGCGGCGCAGCTAGCGCCTGCGGCGCTTGCGCGGCTGGCGCAGGTCGATCCGGCGACGCTGCCTGTCATGGAAGGCGCGCGTTTTGGCGTGCCCTGGACGGGTATCGGCAAGATCGTCGCGATCGGCCTGAACTACGCCGATCACGCCGCCGAGGCCGGCATGCCGCTGCCGGCCGAGCCGATCGTGTTCCTGAAGGCCAACAGCTCGCTGAACGGTCCCAACGACGCGGTGATGCTGCCGTTCGGCTCGCAGAAGACGGACTGGGAAGTGGAACTGGGCGTGGTCATCGGCACCACCGCGCGCAATGTCTCGCGCGAAGCGGCGCTGGACCACGTGGCCGGCTACTGCGTGGTCAACGACGTGTCGGAGCGCGAGTTCCAGATCGAGCGCGGCGGCACCTGGGACAAGGGCAAGGGCTGCGACACCTTCTGCCCGGCCGGCCCCTGGCTGGTGACGCGCGACGAAGTGCCGGACCCGCAGGCGCTGGGGCTGTGGCTGGAGGTCAATGGCGAGCGCGTGCAGAAGGGCAGCACCGCCACCATGGTCTTCGACGTGGCCACCGTGGTCAGCTATGTCAGCCGCTTCATGACGCTGCTGCCAGGCGACCTGATCGCGACCGGCACGCCGCCGGGCGTGGGCATGGGCTTCAAGCCGCCGCGCTTCCTGAAGGCCGGCGACACCATGCGCCTGGGCGTGGACGGGCTGGGCGAGCAGACGCAGCAGGTGGTGGCATACGGCGAGCGCTGAGGGCAGGGCGCCGGCACGCGTTGTCTTTGCCGTGACGCGGGCCGGTGTCCATGCGCAGGCGGAAGAAACGTCGCCTCGGATGGTTCCCCACCGATACGCTTTCACACAAAGCGTTGGGTTTCCATACAAAGCGTACGATTAGGGCAACAGTTCCGGCGCTGAAACGGCCCGGATTACATGGTTTTACAGGAAATCGCACGCTTGGCGTTTCGCTCGCGTTTTCTGCGTGAAATACTGGTTATACAGGTTTCGCCAGAGAGCAAAACATCATGTCTGAGCACGCCCCCGAAATCGAGTCTTATCTCGGCACCGCCCTCACGGCGTCCCCCGCGTCGCCACTCAGGCACCGGTATTGCGCGCTGGCTGACACGCTGGACAGCCGCGCTGAACTCGAAGCCATCCGGCGCAATATCCACCAGCATCCCGAACTAGCCTTCGACGAGGTCCGTACCTCGGGCCTGGTCGCGAGCCTGCTGGAAGCGTGGGGCTATACGGTCACGCGCGGCGTGGGTGGCACAGGGGTCGTGGGGACCTTGCGCTGCGGGGACAGCGGCCACAGCGTGGGCATCCGCGCCGACATGGACGCCTTGCCGATCCTCGAACGCACCGAACTGCCTTACGCCAGCGTCAATGCCGGCCGCATGCACGCCTGCGGCCACGACGGCCATACCGCGATCCTGCTCGGCGCGGCAAAACAGTTGGCGCGCACGCGCAACTTCAACGGCACCGTGCACCTGATCTTCCAGCCGGCCGAGGAAATCGGCGCCGGCGGCGGCGCCGAGCGCATGCTGGCCGACGGGCTGTTCGAGCGCTTTCCGTGCGATGCGATCTTCGGGCTGCACAACCATCCGGGCGTGGAGCAGGGCCATTTCCTGTTCCGCTCGGGCCCGTTCATGGCAGCGTGCGACACGGTCACCATCACCATCCGCGGCAAGGGCGGCCACGCCGCGCGCCCGCACCAGTCGGTAGACCCCATCCTGGTGGCCGGCAGCCTGGTGATGGCGCTGCAGTCGGTGGTGTCGCGCTATATCGACCCGAACGAGACCGCGGTGGTGACGATCGGCACGCTGCACGCCGGCCATGCCCCCAATGTGATCCCGGACAACGCGCGCATGGAGATCAGCGTGCGCTCGTTCAGCCCCGAGGTGCGCGCCTTGCTGGAGCACCGTATCCGCCAGCTTGCCACGTCGCACGCCGAAGGCTATGGCGCGGTGGCCGAGATCGACTACGTGCGCGGCTATCCGGTGCTGGTCAACAGCGAGCGCGAGACCGAGTTCGCGCGCCAGGTGGCCGAGGAACTGGTCGGCGCCGGCAAGGTGGTGGACCAGGCCGCGCGCATCGCCGGCAGCGAGGACTTCGCCTACTTCCTGCAGCAGCGCCCGGGCTGCTTCGTGCGGCTGGGCAACGGCGCCAACCAGCCGCTGCTGCATAACGCCGGCTACGACTTCAACGACGAGAACCTGACCGTGGGCGCGGCCTACTGGACGCGGCTGGTCGAGCGCTACCTGGGCGCCTGAGCCTCTGTGCCCAGGCCGTCTAGCGGAAGAACGCGCTCGGCGGCACGCCGAACTGCCGCCTGAACATGGTCGCGAACGCGCTCGGGCTGTCGTAGCCCAGGTCCAGCGCCACATCCACCACCTTGCTGCCGGCGGCCAGCTTTTCCAGCGCCGCCAGCAGGCGCGCCTGCTGGCGCCATTGCCCGAAGGTCATCCCGGTTTCGCGCGCAAAGCGGCGCTGGATGGTCTTGGGGTCCACGCCGAGACGTTCCCCCCAGTCCGCCAGCGTCAGCGCCGTATCGGGCGCGCCGGTGATGGCATCGCAGATCTGCCGCAGGCTGTCGTCGGCCGGGCGCGGGAGGTGCAGCGGCAGCGACGGCACCAGCATCACCTCATCGAGCAACAGCCGCATCAGCCGCGCGTCGCGGGTGTCGGGGGCGTAGGGCAGGGGGATGTCCACTGCAGCCAGGATCAGCTCGCGCAGCAGCGCAGAGATGCCCAGCACGGTGCAGCGCTGCGGCAGGTCGGGGGCGGCATCGGGGCGGATATAGGCGGTGCGCATCTGCACCCGGCCAACCATGCGGATCCAGTGCGTGGTGCCGCCCGGCATCCACATGCCGCGCGTGGGCGGCACGATCCACTGGCCTTCGGCGGTAGCCACCACCATCACGCCATGCACCGCGTGGATCAGTTGCGCGTGCGGATGCTGGTGCCGATTGGTCACGTGGCCGGGCAGGTAGTCGGCGGCCATCGCGGTGACGGGCAGCGGGCTGCGGTCGAAGCGGACGTAGGCCGGAGGATCGGCGTAGGTGTCGCCCAGCGCCAGCGTTTCTGGCGTGGGGGCGGGGGGCGCATGTCGTGCGCCGGGCCGGCGGCGGCCCGAGCCGGATGCGGAAAGGGGGCGAGTGGCGCGCGGCATGTCCTTTTCTCCAAGGTTGCGGACCTATTCTCGCAGGACAGGCGCCGGGGCGCCAGCTAGCATCGGTGCTCAGATCCTTCCAGGCCGGCGCCCCCGCCGGCCGCTTTCCGTTTGTCGAGAGCCGCCAATGAGCACAACCATCGACTCCGCGCCGACCGGCGCAGCCTCCGCTTCACCGTCCCCGCAAGCCGAACGCACCGGTTTCCGCGTGCTGTCGGCGATCAGTTTCGCCCACTTTCTCAACGACATGATCCAGTCGTTGATCCTGGCGATCTATCCGATGCTCAAGGGGGGCTTCAACCTGAGCTTCACCCAGATCGGCCTGCTGACCATGACCTACCAGGTCACGGCGTCGCTGCTGCAGCCGGTGGTGGGCCTGTACACCGACAGGCATCCCAAGCCACATTCGCTGGCCATCGCCATGGCGTTCACGCTGGCGGGTTTGCTCTTGCTGTCGGTGGCGCCCAGCTACGGCGTGCTGCTGGTGGCCGCGGCGCTGGTCGGCACGGGCTCGTCGATCTTCCACCCGGAGTCGTCGCGCGTGGCGCGCATGGCCTCGGGCGGGCAGCACGGGCTGGCGCAATCGATCTTCCAGGTGGGCGGCAATGGCGGCAGCGCCATGGGACCGCTGCTGGCCGCGCTGATCGTGCACCAGCAGGCCAGCCTGGCGTGGTTCTCGCTGGCGGCACTGGTGGGCATCGTGGTGCTGTGGCGCATCGGCGGCTGGTACTCGCGCCAGCTGGCGCAGGGCGCGCGCAAGCGCAAGGCCGCCGGCGCGGCCGCCAGCCCGGCGCCCACGCGCGTGGTGGTGCGGGCAATGGTGGTGCTGATGGTGCTGGTGTTCTCCAAGTACTTCTACATGGCCAGCCTGACCTCGTACTACACCTTCTACCTGATGGAGCGCTTCGGGCTGGCGCGCCAGGACGCGCAACTGCACCTGTTCATGTTCCTGGCCGCGGTCGCGGCGGGCACCATCCTGGGCGGCCCGATCGGCGACCGCATCGGCCGCAAGCGCGTGATCTGGGCCTCGATCCTGGGCGTGGCGCCGTTCACGCTGGTGTTGCCGCACGTGGGCCTGTTCTGGACCACGGTGCTGACCTTCATCATCGGCTTTATCCTGGCCTCGGCGTTCTCGGCGATCCTGGTGTTCGCGCAGGAGCTGATCCCCGGCAAGGTGGGCATGGTGTCGGGCCTGTTCTTCGGCTTTGCCTTCGGCATGGGCGGCATCGGCGCCGCGGTGCTGGGTGGCATGGCGGATACGCACGGCATCCGCGCGGTGTACGAGTACTGCGCCTACCTGCCGCTGCTGGGCCTGCTGACGGTGTTCCTGCCGGACCTGCGCGAGCGCGCGCAACGGGCCTGACGCTCAGGCCTTTTCAGTGTCTTCGCCGCCACCGCCCGGTGGCGGCTCGAACATGCGCAGCCAGCGGCGCAGCAGCGCGGCCAGTTGCGCGCGCTCGGTCGCGGTCAGGTCGGCCAGCAGGCGGTGTTCGTTGGCCACGTGCAGTTCCAGCGCGCGGTCGACGCGCTCGCGTCCGGCCTCGGTCAACTCCACCAGCAGCCCGCGCCGGTCTTCCGGATTGGGCTGGCGCCGCACCAGCCCGGCCCGCTCCAGGTGGTCGAGCCGGTTGGTCATGGTGCCCGAGGTGATCATCAGCGAGCCGATCAGCGCGCCCGGCGACAGCACATAGGGCGGCCCGGTGCGCCGCAGCGTCGCCAGCACATCGAACTCCCACGGCTGCAGGCCGGTTTCCCCAAGCGCGGCTTCAATGGCCCGGGCGGTATGGCGGTTGAGCCGTCCCAGCCGGCCGATCACGCCCATCGGCGAGGCATCCAGGTCCGGGCGCTCACGCGCCCATTGCGCGAGAATGCCGTCGACATGGTCAGGCGTGTCTTCGGGTTTGCGGCGGGCAGTCATCAGGGGCAGGCGTGCGGACACGCGAATGGCGGAACACAGAAGTATCTTGACATCAAACAATCCGCTTCGTAAAGTGGATTTATCTTGATATCAAGAAACTTGAAATGAAGACGAATACCTCTGCACCAGCGCCTGCCGGCGTGACACTGAGGGACATCCTGCTGACGGGACTTGCCCCGGCCATCTGGGGCAGCACCTACCTGGTCACCAGCCAGTGGCTGCCGCCGGGGCAGCCGCTCTTGTCGGGCGTGATCCGGGCGCTGCCGGCCGGGCTGGCGCTGCTCGCCTTCGGCCGGCAACTGCCGCGCGGCAGCTGGTGGTGGCGTGCGGCGGTGCTGGGCGTGCTCAATATCGGCTTCTTCCAGGCCATGCTGTTTATCGCCGCGTACCGGCTGCCGGGCGGTGTGGCGGCCACGGTCGGCGCGATCCAGCCGCTGATCGTGGTGGTGCTGGCATGGGCCTGGCTGGGGGCACGACCGCGGCCGGCTGCCTGGCTGGCCGGCGTGGGCGGGCTGCTGGGGGTGGCGCTGCTGGTGCTGGGTCCGGCCGCGCGGCTCGACGCCGTCGGCGTGGCGGCCGCCGCCGCCGGGGCGGTATCGATGGCGGCGGGCACGGTGCTGACGCGGCACTGGCGCCCGCCAGTCTCGCCGCTGGTGCTGACCGCATGGCAATTGTGCGCGGGCGGGCTGTTCCTGCTGTCGTTCGCCCTGGCGCTGGAACCGCTGCCGGGGCATTTCACGCCGGCCAACTGGCTTGGCTATGCCTGGCTGAGCATTATCGGCGCCGGCTTCAGCTATGCGCTGTGGTTCCGCGGGGTGGGGCGCATGCCGTCGTCGGCGGTGGCGGCGCTGGGGCTGCTGAGCCCGGTCAGCGCCACGGTGCTCGGCTTCCTGGTGCTGGATCAGGCACTGACGGCGATGCAGGCCGCCGGCGCGCTGCTGGTGCTGGGCAGCGTGTGGCTGGGCCAGCGCGCGGCGGCGCCGCCCGCGGTGACGCGCACGCAGCCTGCCTGATTTCATCCACGAAGGCTGCTGCTGCGCCGCGGAGTTTTGCGGCATCATGGCGGGCATGAAGTCTGACGTGCCCCCGCTACAGCCGACGATGCCACCCGCCCCAGCCCCTTCCGCCACACCGGCCATGCCGCCCTGCGAGCGCTGCCTGGCGCTGGCCGACGACCCGCGCCGCCGCGAACCGCCGGCCTGCCTGGCGCTGCGCGGCACGGCACCGGTGGTCAGGCAGAGTGCCGCCGGCGTGCCGTACAGCATGCTTTCCTTTTCCTGCCGCGACTGCGGCACGGCATGGCGGCTCTATGACCGTGCCAACGAGCTCTTTGTCTCGTGGGTGCCGGAACGGCCGCTGGAGCGCTGAGCGCGCACCCCGATCGGCTAACATAGCGGCTGCTCCGCGCCGGTCCGGCATCTTGGTGCCGCGCCGGGCGCCCTCCTGTCGAATCTCTCCCGCTTTTCCATCATGGCCTTCCCCTTCCGCTCGTCCCTGCTGGCCGCAGTCTGCGTCACCAGTGGCGTCGCCGCCGCACTGCCCGCCGCCGCTGCCGATGCCTATCCCAGCCGCCCGATCCGCCTGATCGTCGCTTACCCGACCGGCGGCATCAGCGACACCGTGGCGCGCGCGCTTGGCGAGCGCCTGACGGCGCAGATGGGTACCTCGGTGGTGGTCGAGAACAAGGCTGGCGCAGGCGGCAGCATCGGCATCGATGCCGTCGCCAAGGCCGCGCCGGACGGCTATACGCTGGGTTTTGCCGCTACCAGCCCGCTGACGCTCAATCCGTATGTGGGCCGCGTCAACTACGATCCGCAGAAGGACGTGGCGCCGGTGATGAGCGTGATGTATTCCCCGGTGCTGGTGGTTGCCACTTCTGGCTTCACCGGCAAGGGCTTTGCCGATGTGATCGGCCAGGCCAGCGCCAAACCGGGTTCGGTGCGCTGGGCCACCTCGGGCCTGGGCACCGTCGGCCATGTGGTGCTGGAACAGATCAAGCAGAAGTCGAAGGCCGATATCACGCTGATCCCGTACAAGGGCGCGGGCCAGCAGATGAACGACGCGCTCGGCGGCCAGTTCGAGGTAATGAGCACCAACGCGAGCCCGGTGCTGACCCAGCATATGCAGTCCGGCCGCCTGCGCGCGCTGGCGGTGGGCGCGCCCAGGCGCCTGGAGAACATGCCCTCGGTGCCGACGCTGGCCGAGCTGGGCTACCCCAAGGCCAACCTGACCTCGACGTTTGGCATCTTCGCGCCGGGCAAGACGCCTGCGGCCATCATCAACCGGTTGAACGCCGAGCTGAACAAGGCGCTGGCCGAGCCGGAAGTCCATGAGCGCCTGCTCAAGGGCGGCGAGGTGCCGACCGGCGGCACGCCGGCGCAGTTTGTCAAGGCCATCCGCGAAGAGTCCGCGGAGAACGCCCGCATCGTCAAGGAAGCCGGCATCAAGGTCGACTGACGCCGGCGACGAAACCGGCGGCAGCGCTATGCCGCATCCAGGCGGCTGCCCAGCCCATATACCGCCGACAGCCGCACCCCGTTGTGCGGCCACAGCGCCAGCTTGGTGCGCACGCGCGACAGATGGCTGTCCACCGTGCGCGAGGCCGGGTCCATGTGATAGCGCCAGACCTGGTCGACCATGGCCTGGCGCAGCACCAGCGAACCCAGGTTGCGGAACAGCAGCACCGCCAGGTCGAATTCCTTGGGGGCCAGCAGCACCGGCTTGCCCTGGACCCACACCCGCCGCTCGGCGGTGGCAAAGCGGAACGGGCCGTGCTCCAGGTCGCAGTCCGTGCCGGCTGGCCGGGCGCGGCGCAGCAGCGCCAGCACGCGCGCGGCAAGCTCCGCCGTGCGCAGCGGCTTGGGCACGTAGCTGTCGGCGCCCTGCGCGAAGCAGGCCGCGACAAAGCCGTCTTCGTTCGACGTGCCGGTGAGCATCACCGGCATCTCGTTGCCCAGCGTGCGGCGCACCCACGCCAGCACTTCCAGTGCCGGGATCCCCGGCGTGTCGCAATCCAGCATCAGCAGATCGAACGACCTGCCGCGCAGCGCGCCGATCATGGTGCGCCCGCTGAGGTAGCGCGTGCACTGGTGGCCGTTCAGGCGCAGGGTCTGTTCGATGCTGACGGCGAGGGTCGGGTCCGCCTGCAACGCGGCGATCTTCACGAGAGTGGCTCCTGCGCGGGCGCACCGGAATGCGCCGATGGATGGACAGAGCTTGGGCGCCGCAGGCCCGCTCGGCCCGCAGCGAAGCCCATGGTAGGAGCGGCCCGCTGAGGCGAGAAGTAAAAGATTGTTGAAAGTCGAGATTGAGCGCTTTCCTATTCGTGCAGCCTGCAACACGGTCTTACTCAGCAGTCGGAAATATAGGCGACAGATGGAGCGTCGAAGAATGAACGGACAAGACGCGGCTTATTCTGGACGTCGGCGAGTTGCTCCTCGATCCGCTCGCGTAGCCTCTCGCCCTT
>NZ_QKWJ01000067.1 GCF_003353055.1 Cupriavidus lacunae | reverse complement strand
GTTCTTCGACGCTGACGAAATTCGGGGAGCATACGTGCTTGCCAAGAAAGCTCGCCCGAAGACACCGGTCACACTCAATCAGATGATTCGGCTGGTTGCTTCCCTGGGTGGGTTCCTTGGGCGAAAGAGCGATGGCGAGCCCGGCGCTAAGACGATTTGGATCGGCATGCAGAGAACCATGGACGCCGCCCTCACCATTCAAGCACTGCGGGAAGAGTCATGACTTCCGTATAAGGAAATGCCTTTACGGCAGGAGGCAAACAGTTTTCTATGACTTTGAATCATGATAGCGTCGGTACTATCCGTCGCGCGAACCTGTTGCTGAGGTTGCTGGCAACTGCAGGCAGGCGCGGCCTGGCACTGACGGAGTTATCGTCGCGAAGTGCCCTCCCGCATCCGACAGCCCACCGCTTGCTTAAGCAGTTGCACGGAGAAGGCCTCATAGTTCAGAACGACGAGACACGCCGATATCTGCTGGGGCCGGTAGCTTACGAATTGGGATTGGCCGCGGCTGAGATCTTTGACCTGCGACACGTCTCTCGGCCGGCTTTAGAAGCGGTGAGCGCCGAGACCGAGGACACCTGCTATTTTGTGATGCGTAGCGGACTTGATGCCGTGTGCATAGATAGGATCGAGGGAACATTTGCGGTCCGCACGATCACATTGGAAGTTGGAAGCCGCAGGCCACTTGGGGTGGGCGCAGGCGGACTGGCCATCCTCGCGGCTTGCGACCATGACGAACGTGAACGGATATTGCATGTGACGGCTTCACGCTTGCCGGAATTCGGCAACCTCGACGTCGCGCAGCAAAGGGAGGCAATTGCTCGCACGCGTAAAGCGGGTTACTCACTCGTCAAGAACCGCGTTACACTAGGCGTGACGGCGCTAGGTATGCCGTTGCACGACTCCATGCGCCGCCCTATCGGCGCCATCAGCGTTGGGGCGATCGACCCACGCATGCGCGAGCAACGACGTAGGCAGATCGCCAACCTATTGAGGGAACAGGTGCTCAAGATCGAGAAGGGAATTCGAGAATTGAATTCTTTCGTCTTTGAGCGCTAGCGCTCTATCCGGTTACTTTAATTTGACGTGTGCAGGGGTGCTTCGGCTCGGAATATGCGCTCGAAACGGAAGCACCCCACCAGACGGCACGCCTTCAGTTGCACCGCTCGCTATTTGTTGCGGTGATACCCAGTGGCACTGCCGAACAGCTTTGCTCGCTGTGACCAATCATGAGTCTGGTCCCAAAGGTTCAGTACGTCCATTGCTTCCTTTTCAAATTGGGCATCCTGTTCCGGCGTTGATATATGTGCACTTAGTTCGAGACGGTGTCCAGAAGGGTCAAAGAAGTAGATGGACAGCAAAAAGTCGTCATGGTTAGTCGGGCCAATCACATCAATTCCCTTTACTTCCAAATCCGCTTTTGCCTTCATTAGCGTGTCTTTGTCGGCGACACGGAACGCGAAGTGCTGTACCCAGTCTGGTGTTTCCGGATCGCGCCCGGAAGGTTGCCCCTCATCTCTTGGCAATTCGAAGAAGGCTATGCAGCTACCATCCTCCATTTGGAAGAAGATATGAATATGCGGACTGTATTTCCCGGTTGAGGGAACGTGATTTTCGCCAATTGCATGGATGAATTTCAGGCCCAGGACATTCGTGTAGAAATCAACCGTTTCACGTGCGTCTTTGCAGCGAAACGCGGCGTGATGCAAGCTTTTGCAAAGCATGTTGTTATCCATTTATGTATGTACGAAAGAAGCGGAGTAAACAGGTGGAACTTCCACTGGCTTCTAACGCGCGCCGGCGACGCTCGTGACGAACTTTTGGTCAATGCAGCCAAAGACAGAATTCCCGTTGCGGTCAACGTGTTCAATCTTAATATGGTCACCGAACCGGAAGAACGGCGTGGTTGGCCTGCCGCCCTTCAACGTCTCTAGGGCGCGGACTTCGCCGATGCAGGCGCAGCCCACCGACTCGTCTTCGTTCGAGACGGTACCCAGTCCCACGATAGTGCCGGGCTCGAAGTTGCGGGTTTGGGCAACATGCGCTATCAGGTCGCCGTAATGGAAGGGGGTATCGATACCTGTCTCGATTTTTCCGACCGACTCGCCGCGCACCCAGCATTGCATTGTGCCGGATACCAAGCGACCGTTCCACAGATCACCAAGCTCATCAGGAGTGACGGCAATCGGCCCCATGCTGGACGCCGGCTTGCCGGTCAGAAAGCCGAAAGTGCGCTTCAGCTCTGGCGGGATTAGGCTGCGCAACGATATATCGTTTAGCAGTACGAACAGGCGTATATACTTTGTTGCGTCCTCTGGAGACACTCCCATTGGTACATCGCCGGTTACTGCGGCAATTTCTGCTTCGAAATCGATGCCAAGTTCTTCATTTGGAAGCCGAACATCTTCGTTCCAGCTCATAAAGCCGTGGGAAATGCCTTGATAGACCAACGGTTTTTGCAACAAGTCCTTCGGCAATGCTTCTCCACGAGCGGCACGGTTGCGCTGGATGTGGCTAACGTAAGCTGCGCCATCTAGGTACTGGTAGGAGCGCGGAAGCGGCGCGGCGAGTGTGTTCAGGTCGAGCGCAAACGCTCCTTGCGCGTCACCTTGATTAAGCATGCGATGCATATGCTCAAGTGCCGGATACGCCGCGTCCCAGTTGTCCAGCGCATCTTGCATCGTAGGCGCCGTTTGGCCCGCCTTTATCGCAATGCGCAGATCTTTGCTTACCACGATTAGTTCGCCGTCCCTGCCGGACCGCAATGAAGCCAGCTTCATGGTCTCTCACTTTCTTTATTTAACAACCCGATGCGCGAATGCGCAGCAGGAAAAATGGTAGATAAATAGCTGAACCGTGCCGCGATAATGTTCGATATTCGGACACAGTTTTCGACGAACTACGGTCTCGTCACTCTTGCCATTGAGGCGAAAAGAATGCCGCGGGCACCAGAATCTTCGACTCCTGGCTTCGGAGCAGCGGCAGCATCTTCACGACATACGACTTCCAATCTGGATCGTCCATCAGAACCGTGCGTCGTTCCTCGCGCTCGTTCATGTCTCGGTATCCCCACATATGAATTACCTGGTTGAGTGCGCCGGTTTCCGTGCGGTAATAGCCGACCATACGTCCTAGGATGCGCTTCTGAATCTGCAGTCCATCGGCCTCGTATAGTGCGAGATAATCTCGCCACTTGCCGGGGTGCGTTGTATAGGTTCTCATCTCGACCAACATGGCCTGTTCCTCAGGTAGTTTGTGCTGAGCCGGCCTCGGTACGGTGGTCCAACAGCCGGCAAAGGCAATAGCAACCGTGCCTGCCATCCTCGTAATGACGAAGAGGATAGGAACCGCAAATATAGGAAAGTGCACGGGAGTTGGGCGTGCTGTTTCCGATTACCGGACAACAGTTGCAGTGCCCGAGTGTCGAGTCTTACTGGAGACCGTCTCCGCAATGAACAGGTGCCGGAAGCTCCTACTGCTCGATTGTTGCCTTAGGACCGCTCAACAAGAAAATGACCAAAGTTCGACGTCAACGCCAGAGGCTCTACCTCTCGCCTGTGATGGACCTGTACGATGGCAAGATCATTGCTTACCAAACCGAGCCCTGGCCAGTGTTCGGCCAGGTGGCAAGCTTGTGAACAAGCTTCCGCTCTAACTAAAAGGCCTGAGCCCGCTGCAGTACCGGACTCAGGCCTTGGCTGTCTAGCCTTTAACCCAACTTCTTGGGGAAATTCATAAGAGGGGCTTTTGCATTTCGGTGGGTTTATCGTTCCGTCGGAATTAAACGCAAATCTGTCGTTGACGACCGAGACCTTCGATCTCGGCCTCAATAACGTCTCCCGCTTGCAGGTAGCGGTTGTAGTGAGTGCCGTTACCAGCGGGCGAGCCGGTGCAGATGATGTCGCCCGGCAGCAGGCGTGAATAGCGGGAGATGTATTCGATCTGCCGCACGATGTCGAACAGCATATCAGCCGTGGACTCATCCTGCATGATCTGACCCGAAACGGACAGGCGCATCTTCAAGCGATGCGGGTCGGGCACGAATGCCTTCGGCACGAGATAAGGCCCGAGTGGGAGGAAACCGGGCTGTCCCTTCGAGCGCAGCCAATCGGTGCCGAGCATTTTGTAGTCGGTGCGTGGTATCAGGTCGCGCGCCGAGATGTCGTTGACGATGCAGTAGCCTGCTATGTAGTCCAGCGCCAGTTCGCGCGGAATCTGGTAGCCGCTCCGGCCGATGACGACGGCTAGTTCCAGCTCCCAGTCGGGTTGGGTGGTTGTGTTCGGCAGTACCAGCGGGTCATAGGCGCCGGACACCGTGGAAACCGGCTTGGTGAAAGCATAGGGTTCGCCCGTGGCGGCGCGTTCGTCCATCATGTTCTCGGCCCAGCGGCGCAGGCCGGCTTCGTCCAGTCCCGGCGGGCCGACCTTGGCGTCGACCGTCATGTCGACCACATGCTTGCGGTAGTTGGCGCCGGTGCAGAATATCTGCCGGGGCAGATCGACGACGGGGTGTACACGCAGCGTGTCCAGCGCGTGCCAATGTTCTGCCTTGCCATCGACCGCCATGGCCAGTCGGTCCAGCGCGGCGCGGCTGGCGTCCCAGGTGTCCAGCAAGGCTAGTACCGATCCGGCGCCGGCTAGCTCCGGCGCGTCGTACAACCTGACCAGTTCCGCCAGATCGACCACGCGATCGTTCATGACCAAGCCCACGAACTTCGGGCCATTCTGCGAATGCGAGAACGTACCCAATGCATACGGTTTCATTGATTTTTTCCCAAGAAAGTGTCGACCAGTGAAGCATCGACGATGTTTGCGTAAGTGGCTTCGCCGCCGGGTAGGCCCAGCAGGCGGCGGTGCTCGGTCAGCAGCACAATGCCTTCGGGGGTCGGCCGTAGTGAATCCAGTTCTTGTATCTGCTGCCGCGCCTGCTCAAGCTCGCGCAGCCATTCGCCGATGCGCTCGCGCGCCGGGCTCGCCAGGCGCATGACAATGCCTTGCCCGGGAAATGTCGGGTAGGATTGCTGCACGCTGGCGATCTGCATCAAACCAGCGTGGGTTGCTTGCCCCGCGAAGGGCTGGCCCAGCAGCGTCGCATCGCCACGGCCGGTCAGCAGTGCCTCATATCGTTCGGTCACGCCGCCAGCGGGAGTAAAACGGCAGGTGCTTTCATTGATGCCCGCTTCGCGCAACATTGCCCGCAGCGCGATGACAAAGCCATTGTCAACGGAGTCGACCAGCAGGTTGGCACCGGCCAGGTCGGCCATGTTCTTGCGACCGGGCGCGGCGATCAGCGCCAAGGGGGTAGTCCGCTCGACCTGCGCGACCACGCGAAAATCCTTAGGACCAAGGCGATGGTTCCAGCCGATGACGTTGTCCATCGCCGTCACGACAGCATCGGCTTCGCCCTTGACCAATGCCTCGAACTGCGCGTCGGAAGAGGGGTTGCGGCGTGCCTGGATAGGGGTTGCCCGCGGAGCTTGTGCTGCCAGTACAGCCAAGGGCGGCGGGACGAACCACATCACGTTTAGGGAACTCGACATGGTTTGAGCCAGTTAGTGCGACGCGCCGCGTGCCGGTTTCAGTAGGAAATGCGCCAGCGCGGGCAGTAGGATCAGGGCGCCCAGCATGTTCCAGAGGAACATGAAGGCCAGCAGAAGACCCATGTCAGCTTGGAACTTAATCGGGCTGGCGACCCACGTGACGACGCCGATGGCCAGCGTCACGCCGGTGAGCATCACAACCTTGCCGGTGAAGAGGAGGGCGCGGTAATAGCTCTCCGACAGGCTCTTGCCCTTTCGCAGTTCGGCCAGCGTTACCGACAGGATATAGAGCGCGTAGTCGATGCCGATGCCAACACCCAGCGCAATCACGGGTAACGTGGCCACCTTCACGCCCATTCCAAGAGCCACCATCAGCGCCTCGGCCAGCACGGAAGTTAGCATCAGAGGCAGTACCGCCACCACCACCGCGCGCCACGAGCGGAAAGTGATGAAGGACAGCACCACCACAGCACCGTACACAAGGTACAGCATCTTGCGCCAAGCCTCCTTGACAGCGATGTTGGTTGCCGCCTCGATGCCGGCGGTACCGGCTGCCAGCAGAAACTGGACGTCCTGGGTGTTGTTTTCCCTCGCGAACGCTTCCACATGTTCAACCACGCGAGTCAGCGTGTCCGCCTTGTGGTCGCGCAGGAAGACATACAACGTGAGGAGGCCGCAGCTATCGTTGTAGAGACCGCGCGGCGCGCCCGCCGTGACGGTGTTGAGCATGTCCTGGTTGGACAGGAGCTCATACCACTTTGGGCTACCTTCGGTTAGGCCGACTAGCATGCGGCGGTTCAGGCGTGCGAGTGAATTAGTGTCTTCCACGCCGTCGATCTTGCGTAGTTGCCATTCCAGCGCGTCGATCTTGTTGAGTGTGTCGTACTGGGAGCACGCACCTTCTGGCGTTTTGACCATGACCGCGAGCACATCACTGGAGGCGCCGTAGCTCAAATTCATGAACCCAACGTCGCGGTTGTAGCGGCTGTCGGCGCGTAGCTCTGGTGCACCCGGGTCGAGGTCGCCGATCTTGAGTTGAGTGCTGATGGCATAACCGGCAATGCCCATAGCCATCGCCGTGATCACGGCCACGGAAGCCCATTTGCGCTGAGTGAATCGGTCCAGGAAGGCCCACAGCGGGTGCTTGTCCTTGCCGGCGGCGTCCGCAGCTTCGGCGCGCAGGCTGCGTACGGCGGCCGTCGGGCTGACGCCAGTGTAGGACAGCATAATGGGCAGCAGGATCAGGTTCGTGAAGATCAGCACGGCCACGCCAAGCGAGGCAGCAATGGCCAGTTCGCGGATGACTTGGATGTCGATGACCAGCAGCACGGCGAAGCCCACCGCGTCGGCCAGCAGAGCTGTCAGGCCGGCCAGGAAAAGGCGGCGGAAGGTGAAGCGTGCCGCCACCAGCTTGTCCATGCCGCGCCCCACGTCCTGCATGATGCCGTTCATCTTTTGCGCACCGTGGCTCATGCCGATGGCGAACACGAGGAAGGGCACGAGGATGGAATAGGGGTCAAGCGTGTACCCAAGCGTCGGCAGCAGGCCGAGCTGCCACACCACGGCGACTAGCGATGCCGAGACCACAAGTAGGGTGGAGCGGATGCAGCGCGTGTACCAGAAGACCATCGCGGCCGCGATGGCCACCGCCAGCGCGAAGAACATCAGCACTGCGCGCACGCCATCGATGAGATCGCCCACCAGCTTAGCGAAGCCGGTGATGTGGACCCTCAGGCCCTTCTGCTCATATTTGTCGTGCAGCGCTTCGAGCTTGTCGGAGAAGTCGGCGTAACTCAGCGTGCGCCCATCGGGGGTATTGGCAAGTAGCGGCACGTAGATGACGGTGGAGCGCGCGTCCAGCGACACGATCTGGCCAATCTCGCCGGAGCGCGCGATATTGGCCGCGAGCGTCACCAGGCTCTGTGGCGATTCGTTGTAGCCGTCGGGTATCACCGGGCCGCCTTCCAGGCCGTCCTCGGTCACGCCGACCCAGCGGGTCGAAGATGTCCATAACGATTTCATCTTCATCCGGTCGACCCCAGGCAGCAGGAAGATTTCGTCAGAAAGGCCACGCAGTGCACGCAGGTAATTCGCGTCATAGATGGTACCTTTCGGGTTCTCGACGGCGATGCGTACCGAGTTGCCTAGGCCAGAGAGCTGATTTTGGTAGCGCAGGTAGTTCTGGATATAGCCGTGGTGGGTTGGGATGGTCTTTTCGAAGCTGGCATTCAGGTGAAGTTTCGTGGCCTGCCAACCCAGCAGGGCGGTGAGGATCGCGCACAGTAGCACCACAATCAGACGGTGGTTGAACAGCGCGCGCTCTATGAGCGAGCCAGAGCGCGGATCGAAGGCGTCGACTGTTTTCATGTCAATCGCGAGAACAGAGTTCATTTCTGGCCTCCATTAGGGACGGACACAATGCCCTGGATGCTGAGTGCGAGCAGCGAACCGTTGCGTTTCGGGAAAATGCCGGTCAAGGATGGCAACGGGGTGCCATTTAGCGGAACGAGAGCGCCTTTGATTTCACTGAGCACCATGCCCGCCTGGTTCACCAGGACCAGTGAGCCGTCAGTGCGCGAGGCCGAGCCCGTGATGGACGCGGTATCTTGTGCCGTGATTTGCTTCCAGTTCACGCCGGCATCCAGCGAGCGCAGCATATTGCCGCGTAGCCCGGCCACCACGATCTCGTTGTCAGAGGGAAGCTCGGCGGTGAAGAAGCTACCGTTGTAAGGGGGCTTGACCGCGGCGAAGGTCTGTCCGCCGTCTTGTGAAAGCCGCACTAATCCCTGTTCTCCGCACACGAGAATGCGTTCGCCATGGCGGCGTATCGCATACAGGTGTAGACCACGAGGGTTGTCCAGGCGATCCGCCCAGGAGGTCCATCTCTGTCCGCCGTCCGTGGTGGAGTACGCCATGCCATAGGCGCCGATGACGATCGCGCGCCGCGCGTCGAGTACTAGCAGGTCGAGCAGGGGTTTGTCAGGGCCCTCGGCCACCAAACGCTCGGCGTCGCGCAGGGCCGTCGCGTTGCCGCTGGCCTGGGCTGCCGCAAGGGAGATCTGCGCGGCTTGGCGGCCATCGAGCACGCGTGTCCAGGTTTCGCCGCCGTCGGCAGTGGCAAGCACGGTGCCGCTGTGACCGACCGCATAGCCATGTTTATCGTCGGCGAAGCGCACAGCAGTCAGCGTCACGCTGACCGGCACCGGCACTTGGTGCCATTTGGCTGCATCGTCGTCCGACACCACCACGATGCCGCGCTCGCCCACCGCGACCAGACGCTTGCCCGCCTGAGCGATGCCGAGTAGTACCGATTGCGCTGCTCGCTGAGAGATGATGGCGGGGCGATCCAGTGCCTGGCTGACAGGCGCAGACCAAGCAACCCCCACGCCGCATGTGCCGATGCATGCGACTAGTAGCGCTCGCGTGCGCCACCAGGCGAGGTTAGTGAACATGGGATTGTCTCCTTTTATGTTGCTTCTTAGGAACTTGCAGAGCAAAACGATACGAGCCGTATTATAATATCGATGCACCATGCACGCGTCAAACACTTGGGTCTTTCCTTAGGCGTGCATGGAGATGAGTAGTGAGACGGTTTGGCGAATTTCAGCCGTCACTATGGAGAAAGCATTGACTTCGAGCACCACCGTTCCCACGACAACCCCAGCCCGGAACAAGCGTTCGCCAGGACGCACGCGTAGCGAGGCCGCGCGTGTAGCGATCCTAAACGCCACCCTGAGCTTGCTCGAAACGCAGTCCCTGCAACAGATCACCATCGAGGCCATCGCGAAGGAGGCCGGGGTAGGCAAGGCGACCATCTATCGTTGGTGGCCCTCCAAAGCGGCCGTGGTGATTGACGCCTTTGTGCAGAACCACAACTTGCAGACTCCCATGCCGAAAGGGGGGAGTTGTCGCGAAGCCATTACCGTGCATCTCCATCGCATGGTGCAGCAGTATGGCGGGCGGGGCGGCCGGTTGGTCGCCCAGATACTGGCTGAAGGGCAGTCGGAGCCGGAGGTTCTTCGCGAGTTCCGAGAGCGCTTCTTTTACGGTCGTCGGGCCATGGTCCGCGAAGTCATCGAGGAAGGGCGTCGCAACGGCGAATTTCGTACGGACATGGAGTCTGAGTTTCTGATGGACATGGTGTATTCGCCGGTATATTTCCGGCTCATGATGGGGCACCTGCCGCTGAACCAGAAGTTCGCCGATGAACTTGCCGAAAGTGCGATGGCCGTTTTGTGCGCGCCAGTGCAGGCGATCCGCTGACTTTTCCTCTGCAGTGAGGAGTTTTCCATGCGGAAGCATTGATAGTCGCCGCGCTGGCGATTGCGGCGGGGCCGACTTGGGTTGGCGTTGAACAGGTCGCCAAGGGCGCTGACGCCTAGGTGCCGACTTCCGTTGACGTACCCCTTTCTGTCTGTTAGTCTTTATAAAACGATACGAGCAGTTTTGAAAATATGGAGCACGGCCAGTAGATGGTTTGCTAAGCCTTGGCCACGCCTCCGATTTCATGTGATGTAACAACTCGGTTCCTTGCTCAACTTATTTCAACCACCAGGGAGACATGAATGAAGTTCGGCCGCATTTCCCGAGAAAGTCCTGATGGCGCTATCGCCCGCTTGGTCGTCGTCGAACCTGAGAAAGGGCGCGTCATCGATCTGGCTCGTGCTGGCGCGTTGTATGCGATGGGCAAGCGCCACGCCACGCAGGCCGCCGCCATGCGCCTGGCCCAGGCACAGTTCCCAGGTAGCATGGCGCAGGCTCTGGGTGCGAGCGACATCCTTGTCGACGCTGCCACTGAAGCGATTCAAGGCAGCTATGGCGATGATGCCTCGCTTGATATCAATAACGTTACGTGGCTGCCGGCTTCCGATCCCCCGGTGCTGCGCGACGGCCTGACCTTTGTTGGCCACATTAAGGGCTGGCACGAGCGCATGCAGCGTGAAGTGCCGGAAAGCATGCTGTTGATTCCCGGCTTTACCAAGAACTCGCCGAGTACTGCCATTGGCCACAACTCGGTGGTGCCGTGGCCGGGCTATATCAAGAGCAAGATGGATTATGAATTGGAGCTGGGCTATGTGATTGGCCGCGAAGGGGGCAGTGTGAGACCCGAAGACGCGATGAAATACGTCTTCGGCATCACGCTGTACAACGACTTCAGCGGCCGCGATTTGCAGCACAACGAATTGCCGATCGGCATGGGCAGCACCAAGAGCAAGGACTTCGCGCACGCAATCGGCCCTTGGATCACGACGTTGGACGAGTTCAAGGATCTGGATTCCATCCCGATGGAAGTGCGCGTCAATGGCGAAACCTGGGGTAAGGGCAACAGCGGAGGCAAGCTTTGGACTGTGGCCGAGCTGGTCGCCTATGTCTCGCTGGGCGAGAAGATCCTGCCGGGCGACGTGATTGGTTCGGGCACGATGGGCGGCGGTTCTGCGCTTGAGCTGGGTCGCGAGCTGAAGCCGGGCGATGTGGTCGAGCTGGAGGCCAGTGGCGTCGGCGTGCTACGCACCACCATGGGCCAGCCGATCGACGGGTTGTGGTGGCCCGAACGGCGCAAGCCCTTCATGTGATGAGCGACAACCCGACACGGGCGCATGTTGCGGCGGCGGTGGCCGCCGGCCGCCGCGACGTTCCCCTGGACACCAATCCCGCCTCGGCCAGCTTGGGCGCGGTGTTGTGCGAAGGCACACCAGGAGAACTGCGCTTGCGCTTCGTTGCGCCCGCCGAGAGCACACAGGGTAACGGCGTAGTCAGCGGCGGTACGCTGGCCAGCATGCTGGATCTGGCTATGGCAATGACCGTGCTGTCAGTGCTGCCACCGGGGCGCACCTGCGCCACAATCAATCTGTCCGTCAACATGATGGCGGCGGCGAAGGCCGGACCGCTAGTGGCCACCGCTACGGTCGAGCGAGTGGGACGCACCGCGGGCTTTGCCCGAGCCTCGTTGTTCGACGCCAGCGGTGAACGCCTGCTGGCTAGCGGGACTTCGGCTTTGTCGGTGTTTGACGAGCGTCCGGCTCCATCAGACGCATGACGCTGTCACAGTGCGCCTCGGCGAACTCTTGGCTCAAGGGGGAATGCCCCGAAAGCAGATGGAAGTAGATGGGCGCGAAGAGCAGATCCAGCTGGGACTCGGCCGGAATGTCGTCGCGGAACTCGCCTAGCCGGCGAGCTTCGTTGACGAGTTCCAAGGCCATGGCGTGCCGGCCATACCAAAAGCGTTCGCGGAATTCGCGCAACACATCAGGGTCACTCTGACCTTCGGCGATGATCTGTGCCACGATGCGCCCTTCCCGCCCCGAGTACTCCTTAATCAGCAATCGCAAAATATGAGCCAAGGCCTCCCGAGGCTTCATGCCCTTAGGCGCCGTGACGCGGCTGACATGGTTGATCAGGAAGGCTTCGATTACCACGGCCGCCTTGGAGGGCCACCAACGATAGATGGTTGCCTTGCCGACACCGGCCTCGCGTGCAATGGCCTCAATCGAGATCTGCTGCAGTGATTGTGCGTCCAGCAGTTTCAGCGTGGCGTTCAGAATTGCCAAGCGTGAGGCGGTGCTACGTGTGCGCCCCGGGGAGCGTAGTGCCGCTTTTGTCACAGGTCCTCGTTAGTTGATGAAGATGCCCGCCATTTTACAGGCTGCAAGGGGATATTCCACGGGATGTACGTACCTCGCCACAACGCGGCCCGCCAGATGCTCGGCGATGGCATGCACGTCCAGATGGGATGCGCCGTCCGGCAGGACTGACGTGCTTGGTTATTTGTGAAACGGAACGTATAGTATCAAAAACGAAGAACCAAAAAAGAAACCATCCAAAAAAGGAGACAAGCATGAACAGACCCGTGGACAGCGTGAAAGGCTGGACTTCCCTTGTATTGTGCCACTGCTCGGGGTTGATCGACCTCGTCGCCATGCCGGTGTGGATCGGTATCGTACTGATTGGCATGTACGGATTGGACCCGCAAAATGCCGGCGCCCTAGTTTCGTGCTTCCTGGGTGCGGCGGTTCTCACCAGCGCGGTCGTTTCACCGCGCGTCAACCGCATACGCGGGGTAGTGGCGGTACCACTAGGCTACGGCACGGCAGCCGCGGCCTTCATCGCCATGGCTACGACCCGCGACTACAACGCGATGATCGCGCTGCATATCGTTGGTGGTCTGGGTGTCGGCGTAGGGCTTTCGATGGCGCACGCCGCCATGGGAGCCAGTTCCAATCCGCACCGTTTGATCGCCGTGGCTTTCCTGGCCTTGACCCTTGTGTCACTCGGCTTCCTGGGTGGCGTGTCCAAACTGGTGGTGGCATACGGCGGCCCGGTACTGTTCCTATCGTTGGGTTGCATCATGCTCGTGGCGGCGTTGTTCGCGCTCATCGGCTTCCCATCTCGCCGCTCTAGCGTCTCGATTCCGGATGCGCCGGTTCATCCCGGCAAGCTGCCGAGGGTGGTCTGGCTCGCTATGATTGGCACTAGCTTCGCGCTGTTGAACCATTCGATGATGTTCGGCTTCGTTGAGCGCGTAGGCGACGCGCACGGCTTCAGCCGCGAGCAGCTCATGAACACGATGCTGATGATCGGCCTGGTTAACCTTTCCCCCGGCGTCCTTGCCGCGTATTTCGAGAAAAGAATCTCGCCCAGAGTCGTCATCGTGTTTGGGCCGTTGCTGCATGCGATGTTGTGCCTGATGTTGACCCAGACGACAACCTATGCCGTTTATACGCTGGGCTCCTGCCTCTTCCCGGTGGTAATGACCTTCACGCACACCTTCATCTTCGCGTACCTGGCTCGCCTGGACCCCTCGGGGCGTGCGGTCGCCGCTACGCCTGTGATGCTGATGACCGGCTCGGCTATCGGCCCCTTCCTTGGGGGCACGGTTGCACAGAGCTTCGGCTATGCAAGCCTAGGCTGGATGGTCGTCGCGCTGGCGGCAGTCAGCGTGAGCTTCTTCCTGGCTGCAGTGCGCGGAGAGTCCCGCGGAATCCACGGCCTGGCGAAGGCCGCATGACACTAAAACCGGAATGATCGTAAGCCCCGTCGCATCGGCCGATGAATGTACAGGGGGTGCACCGGCGGTCGGGCCCCGCTGCTCAAGCGGGACAACAAG
Source organism: Cupriavidus lacunae (assembly GCF_003353055.1). GTDB lineage: Bacteria > Pseudomonadota > Gammaproteobacteria > Burkholderiales > Burkholderiaceae > Cupriavidus > Cupriavidus lacunae. Next base: position 26,486 of record NZ_QKWJ01000067.1, on the reverse strand, counting down.
CAGGAGGCGGAGATTTTCAATCGGAACGAGCAGCGCGACGGGCGGCAAATTCCTTTGGTGAGACCACACGCAATCTGCGCTTTGGGGGAGCAGGAAGCGGAGTCGGCTTTGCCAGTCCGCTGTCCAAGAGCGCTAAGTACTGAACCACTTGCTCTTCGGTAATGCCGGCGCCTTGCGCGCCTTCAGAAAGCCTCGTAGTCATCGGCCCGTTCCGCTCAATAGCACTGATCAGTCCTTGGGTAGTCATGTTCCCCGCTGGAAGTTGCAAGGGGAGTCGTGAAAGAAAAATCAACGAGAGAGATGAAGGAATAGGGGGCGCACCAGATTGGATTGCATCACCGTGTCTCCTCCCTCCGCATTGCCTGCGGAGCTTTCGCGCCCGGCCCTTCTGATGTCGGGGTCAGGCGTTTCTTTTGGGGAATCTCCCATGAACGACAACCAGATCGAGGCCGAGATCCAGGCCAAGGGCTTGAGGCTCTCCCAAGAGTTCGTGCCAAGTAAGATTGGAGAACGACGGCATGATGTTCACTGATGGAGAGCAGGAGGTCATGCCGTGAAGGATAGTACACCGAAGAGGAGATCGCGCATGCGCTGAAGCGGGCGGAACAGGGGACGCCGATGGCGGAAACGTGCCCAAGAAGGCCATCAGTGACGCGACGTTCGATAGCTGGCGCACGAAGTACGGTGGGCTAACAGCGTCGGAGGTCAAGCGGCGGCAGCAGCTAGGAAGAGAACGCCGAGCTCAAGCGACTGGAGGCCGATCTGCCGCTGGGCTTGCGCCGCGAGATGCTGGGTCGGCAGCGAGCCTATTTGCCGCGGGGGTCCATAACCTGGTGCCGTGCCGGAGGCAGAATCTCAAGCCAACTGAAACGCCTCGAAAGTATTAGGAGACGCTGCCGGACGAGGCGGCGCCCCCATACGCTAAAACTTGTGCCGGAGCCCTATGGCTGTAGTAAATCCACTCCCTCTATCGCTCAGCTTGTCGTAAAGCGAGGTAGCATAGGCGTCGGTTCGTCTAGAGAACGCGTATAGATATCCGATGCCAGCGTCACGGCGACGTATGTCTGGCTGATTGGCGGCCCGTATGCTGGTCTGCACCACGGAAAGCATGAATTTTCCAGAGAGCATTGGAATCGTGGCGCCGAGTTGCACAGTATCTGTGCTCAGGCTTACACCACTGGTTCTTGTGCCGTCATACTGCAGGAACAGCTTTGCAACGCTAATGTCGTATGCTACGCCGGCGGCAAGAACACTTTGAGCCCAGCTTGCCTTCGTGATCGCAGGGCCCGTACGTGTCCGCTGAAAGGCGACAGAAGCAGTAAGTGGCCCTTTATCGAGATACAGCATCGCAACCGCGTTGTTCGATGCGTTGGAATCAGATGCTTCTCCCAACGCATAGACAAATCGACCGGACAAGCCGCCGAAGTCTGGAGTGTAGTACCCCATTGCGTTGCTCCAGGACGTGTCAGGAATTTTGTGTGCTGAGGTCGGTTAAACGGATCTCAGCGTAGGGCGTTGGTGAAGCGGTCGCCAAAGAGGATGGCGAACTGGTTGGCCGCCTGCTTCCAAGTGATAGGCGGCATCTTCCAGTCTTTCTCGATATTGCGCAAGGCCAAGTAAAGCAGCTTGCTGGCTGCCTCATCACTGGGGAAGTGGCCCCGGTTCTTGACGATCTTGCGCAACTGCATGTGCATGCTCTCGATGGCGTTGGTCGTGTAGATGATCCTGCGGACTTCGGGCGGATAGACGAAGAACGGGATGACCTGCTCCCATTGCCGGCGCCACATGTCGGCCACCGTCGGGAATTTGCGGCCCCAATCGCTGGCGGCGAACGCCTGCAGCGCGCCGTCGGCAGCGTCGGCGGTGGCAGCCTGGTAAATCGGCTTGAGCGCGGCCGCCAGGCCCTTACGGTCCTTCCAGCTCGCCAGGTTGAGCGAGTTGCGGATCAGGTGGACGATACAGGTCTGGATCTGCGCGTCCGGGTAGACGGCCTCGATCGCTTCGGGGAAGCCACGCAGGCCGTCGACGACGGCGACCAGGATGTCTTCCAGGCCGCGGTTCTTCAGCTCGTTGAAGACCTTGAGCCAGAACTTGGCACCCTCGGTTTGCTCGATCCACAGCCCCAGCACTTCCTTGCGCCCGTCGGCGCGAATGCCCAGCGCCAGGTAGACGGCCTTGTTCCTGACGGTGCCTTCGTCGCGGATCTTCAGGCGCAGCGCGTCGAAGTAGACGATTGGGTACATCGCCTCCAGCGGGCGCTGCTGCCATTGCTCGACCTCGGCCAGCACCTCGTCGGTGATGGTGGAGATCAGGTCGGGCGAGACCTGCAGGCCGTACAGTTCCTGCAGGTGGCCCTGGATCTCGCGCACGCTCATGCCGCGCGCATACATGCTGATCACGTGGTCGTCGAAGCCGAGCAGCCGGCGCTGGTACTTGGCCACCAGCTGCGGCTCGAAGGTGGCCTGCCGGTCGCGTGGAATGTCCAGTTCCAGCTCGCCGTTGGGCGTGAGGACAGTCTTTTGGCTGGTGCCATTGCGGTGATTGCCGCTGCGGCCTTCCTTTGCTTCTGTGGCCAGATGGTGCGTCAGTTCGGCGGCCAGCATGCGCTCGGCCAGTTGCTTCTTGAGCAGGCCAGCCAGGCCTGATTCGCCGAGAATCGACTCGGCGTCCTTGTTCTCGACCTGGGCCAGCAACTGGTCAATCAGCTCGTCGGAAACAAGCTTGGGTGCCTTCGGTTTCTTGGTCTTCTTGGTGGACATCGCTATGGTCATGGTCAGTTTTGCTTACAAGCATCTCATGACCTCTGGCACACATAAAATCTGACACGCTCTTGCTCCAGCCAGTATCCCCGGCTATGTATCGCCCGTACTGTGGATTCCATAGAACCGTAGTCAAGGGCGACAACTTTGTCGAACTCCCAAACGGATCAAACTGCCCTGTCAGCAGAAACGTAGGATTTGACAGTTTTCCTAAGCGGACCTCTCCAAATCGACCGGAAAGCCCGACATAGGCATTTCGCGAGAACATCGGATCATTCGCATAGCGCCCGCCTTGCCCCGTGTCACCGAGAAAGAAGCCTTCGATGCGAAACGTTGCGTTCAGACCCTTCCCCAGATCCTCTGTGCCTGTCATCCCCCAGAACGAGGTGGACAATCCTCCGCTCTGTAACCCAATGCTGGCGCGCTCCTCGCCACTTGCCTTCGTGGATCCCATATAGGAGTCAATAATTCCGTACAACTCGACCGCGTGTACGGCTACTGGCGCGCCAAGTAAGGGCGCAAGTACAGCTACAGTACCGTAAAGAAGCTTTTTTTTGGATTGAGACACTGCTTCCGTAAGTTCTATTCGTGGTCTGCTGTCAGTCAAACTTCAGTTTTGCTTGGGTAATGATCTTGCGATACAAGGCTGCATCCTCTCGAAGCTGTTGCGTCATGCGAGCCGGACTTCCGCCCGCCGGCACCAGCCCGAGTTCTTGATAGCGCTTGCGCAGTTCCGGATCCTGCAACGCGACATTCATTGCACGGTTGATCTTTTCGACGGTGGCCTGTGGCGTCTTCTGGGGAGCAAGGATGCCAACCCACCCATTGATATCAAGACCCTTTACACCTGCTTCCGCAATTGTCGGTACGTTAGACATACGCGGATCGCGTCTCGACGCTACCAGAGCCAACACTCTTACCTTCCCGGCGTCGATGAGCGGCTTGGCGGACGCGTCGAAGGTCATGTCGATTTGACCTGCGGCTACATCGTTCAGTGCATTCGCAGTCGAGCGATACGGGACATGAGTGATGTTCGTCCCAGTCAGCATCTTCAGGTACTCGCCAATGAAATGAGCACCGCTCCCGATTCCAGAACTGCCATAGGAAAGCTGTCCGGGATGTGCTCGAGCATAGCTCACCAACTCTTCGAGGTTCTTCGCCGGCAGCGATGTCCGTACGACAAGTGCCGCGCCCGAGAGCGTTGCTGCTACTCCGACTGGCGCGAAGGAGTTGACTGGATCGTATCGGACGGTGGAATCGGTAAGTGGCAACGTGCTGAAGCTCATGTTCGTGAACAGCACGGTATCGCCATCAGCCGGCGCACTCGCCACGGCCATCGTGCCAATTCGGCTGCCACCCCCAGGCTTATTGTCGATGATGATGGTCTCGTTCAACACCATCGACATGCGTTCCGCGAGTATCCGCGCCGCCTGGTCGCTGATGCCGCCGGCAGCATATGGGACAACCATCTTGATGAACCGCTTCTCTTGCGCATGCAGGTGAGGAGTCGTTAGCCCGATGAACGTAGCAAGCAATCCGAAGTGAAAGGCTCGAGCAATTCTTGAAGTGAGAATGGGCAATGGAATTTTTGCCAACATGAGCTCTCCAGTAGCACTGTTTCTACAAATCGGGGGAAGGAGTTGTAGCGGGAGGATTGCTGATTTCAAATGAAGGCGCTGATATAGCGACCTTCATCTATGCGCAAGGGCACGGCTTCCAGCACTTGTCCCTGACAGGGGCCTAGCACGCAGAGGCCGTCGTCAAGCCTGAAGCGCGCCCCGTGGCCATGGCAAATAATGTGCTCGGCTGCACCGTCCAGGTAAGCATGCTTGCGCCAGGGCATCGAAGCCCCAGGCCAGTGTGGACAGGAATTTCGATAGGCGCGCAGCAGACCGCCGCGTTGTACGATGAATAGGTCGTCGGTGCCCCGACCCAGTAGATCAAAACCACGCGCCCCCGTCTGGGGCAGCTCGCTCAGTTCGCAGAGTCTGCGCCAGACGGGAGCCTTGGGCGTAACCGCTTGCATTCACGGCTCAGGGTTGACTGTCCGGGCCGTTTGGCGCCCAAGTTTCGCGCCAGTTGAAAAGGAAGATCTGCGAACGGTCGGCTTGAGCATTCTCCACGCGCGGCACCCAGTTGTCGTCGTGTAGATCCATGTCGGCGTCGTACTCGATGTGGCAGCCAAACGGGGAATTGAAGTACCAGAACCAGTTGCTGCCCATGACATGACGCCCTGGTCCCCAGTACGACTCATATCCCTTGCGCTTCATGTTCTGGCCAGCCAGCAGTACCTCGGTAGGGCCGCCCATGTGAAAGGTGAAGTGCTCGCAGCCCAGCAGGTGCGCCGGCGTCTGGATGAGAAACATGGTATGGTGTTCAATGCAGCCGGCTGGCCGCAAGAAAGGCCCCATGCCAACGAAGCGGTCGGACAGTCGGAACCCCAAGCGCTTGACATAGAACGACTCGGCCTTGTCCACGTCGGGTACGAAATATACGACGTGCGAAAGGGACCGAGGCTTCGGCAGCGGCGGGTTGGGGCCGCTGTTTACGCCATTGACATTGAAGCCGCGTTGCGAGGCGCCGGGGGCGTTAACCTGTTCGCCTGGTAGGTCCAGCTTGCGCCGCACCGTGACCTGAAATCCGAGCGTGAAGCCCATGTCATCGACGGACTCTATCGAGCCGTCGGCCAAGGTTTTCACCTCGCGGTCCTTGGCTAGTTCCCCGGCGATAGCGTCTAGCGTAGCCTTGTCGGCCACGCCGTATATCGTTTTGCGCAGTTGGTTGGTTGTGGGGTGGGTCCAGCTGGGCAAGCTGGGGTCGCTGGTCTGACGGATGATGACGCCGGTGCCATCGAGCGCTTTGAAGAGGCCGTTGCCCTGGTCTTCCAACCCGTAGTCGGTCAAGAACTGGGTGCCCAACGCTACGTCGTCGACCGCAAACACAAGGTAGTCGGGTCCGATGATGTTCATTTTTTCTCCTTCTATGTATGGCTTACAGCGGTTCGCCGGGCACCAGATCCAGCAGTACGAAGGCCATGCGACAGGGTTTGTCGGAGCGGTTGGACCAGCTGTGGTTGGTAGCGCGCTGGACGAGGATGTCGCCTTGGCGCATCAGCACTTCTCCCTCGTCCATCATGGCGTAGATCTCACCTTCCAATACGATGGCGTAGTCCAGGGACTCGGTCTTGTGAAACCAGAAGTGGCGTGGCTTGTTGTTGTCGCGCACGCCTGATTCGTCGAGAAACTTCAGCAGCTCTTCTTGGTTGTAGAACGAGTCAGGAGCGAAGTCGGCGACGCGCAGGATCGAGCCTTGCGACGAGTGGAAGGGGAACTTATGCCCTTTTGGCGCCGGCTCGTCGCCGATCGCACGCGCTTCGCCGGTGGCCCACAGCACATGCGCCGCGGGGCGGCCTGGCTCCCAGAACGCGTTGGGCGCGTCGCCGTCGGACTGGATGTACGAACGCCCCTCAGCGTTGGTGCCAGTAACGATTCGGCGCACTGGGCGGTATTCGAGCTGGCGCAGGTCTTGTTTCTTCTCTTCGTTTGTTTGCATGGTGATACTCATGAATAATTAACGGACACTCTCGCCTGCCATGTTCTCTGGCGCGAAGAACGATTTCGAATAGGGTGTCGTGTTGATCTTGTAGTGCATCTTCTGCTCGGCGCCGACCTCCATGGCAACGTAGCTGCCCGCCAGCAGGTCGTAGGCGCCGAAGCCGAAGGCAATTTGGCCCGGCACGTCCGGCATGGCGACCGGGGTCGAGAAGGCCATGCGCCAAAGCTTGTCGTTGGCGTCATAGCGGTCGGCGAGTACAGCCAACCAAGTGTCTTCATCGAGGTAGTAAACAGACTTCTTCGATGTGTGGCGCTGGCCTGGCTTAAGCGTAGCTTCCACCACCCAGACACGGTGCAATTCCCAGCGGATGTAGTCCGGGTTTAGGTGATGTGCGCCAAGGACGTCGCTGTCTTTGGTGGCCGTTAGCACGCGGTTGGAGTTGTAGGGGATGTACATCTCCTTCTTGCCAATCAGTTTCCAATCGAAGCGATCCATGCGGCCGTTGAAGGTTTCGATCTCGTCGAACGACAGAACACCGGCGGCGGCAGGGGTTGGCGTGTCACAGCAGGCATTGGGCAGCTTGCGCACGCGACGCTGGCCCACCAGGTAGACCCAGGTGTTGGTATTGGTTTCGTCTATCGTCTGGTGGCCCACGATGGCCTCGCCCGCTCGGATTGCCGGGCCGTGGGTGTCGAGGCGCACCAACCAGTAGAGATCGTCGAGCTTGTCGGAGCGCCCGTCCTTAAAGTAGTAGGGCGTGTTGTTCTGTTGGGTGATGTCGGACAGCAGCACGGGTTTGCCGTCGGCCGTGACCTGCCAGTTGTGTGCGTCCTTAACCCATGACTCACTGCGCCAGCGCAATTTGTGGTTGAGCATGGCTTCCGCCCCGCTCTTCGGGATGGGGAAGGGGATGCCGCCGTAGGCGCCCTTGGGAACCGGTCCACCGCTGGACTCAGCCAGCGTGGCGTGCGTGGCGTTCTGGAAGATATTGTCGTACACGTACTGCGGCGCGGCGGCGGAGCGGTGTGTCTGGTAGACGTCGAGGCGATAGGTGTCTGGGTATTTTTGCAGCAGCGCTTTGACGCCCTCGGTCAGTTTGTCGCCATACTGATCCATGTTCTTCGCGGTGATGCGCAGCGTGGGCTTTTCATTGGCGAAGGGGTCGGGGCGGCGGCCGCCGTTTTTGAAGCCGGGGGTGGGCGTGGTCAGGCCGCCGGTCCAGGCAGGGATAGTGCCTTCCTTGTTACCGGCCTTTTCTGCGCCCAAAGGGGTTAGGTCGCCTTTTAGGCGGGCGGCTTCGTTGGCAGGAACGCCGGCAATGGCAGGTGCCATCACGGCCAGGGCGGAAAGCACCGTGGCTGCGCGGGTGAGTTTCTGGAATGTCATGGATTGCTCCTCTCTTGTCTTATCGGGTCACAACGTGCGGCTGATGGACAGCGAGACGAAGTCGCGGTCCTTCATGAACTGTTGATAGGAGAAAGTCGGGGGGAAGCCAGTCATCATGGGACGCCCTGCACCGTAGAAGTGCGTGTAGGCCAGGCTGAAGCGCCATACGTCGAGGTAGCTGCCCTTCACGCCGATGCTCATGTCGCCCCCGTTTTCTGCGGGCAGCGAGGGTCCCAAGGCTTGCGAACGCGAGCCGGCAGGACTCCAACTGAAGCCGATTGGCACGCTGATGTCCACGCCTGGCAGCACCTGGCGGTAGGTCGGTTCCAGCACCATGCGGAATGCCCAGGCGTCGCGCGTGGAGTTGGGGTCGAGCGCCTGGGGATTCTTCTGCACCGACAGCACGCGGTTCCACATGACTTCGGCGATCAGCGAGGCTTCGCGGGCGAGGAACGACGAAGGCAGCGTCGAGAGCGTGCTGATGTTGATGTGGGCGGTGCGGCCCACGGCGTAGGCGGGGTTATTGCTGTTGTTGTTAGCCGGTGTGCCCAATAGCGCCGACACGTCGTTGGCGGCGGTAGAGGCCAGGTCCTGGTTGTGCCGGACTGACCCTTCGATTGCCAATTGCATGTCGCCGAACGTGTGCGAGGCGCTGGCTCCCAAGGCGGTGATGCCCTCGTGGTAGACCAGGTGGTAATTGCTCGGAAACCCGGGGGGCACGATGTCATTTACGATCTGCTGGTTCTTGCTGTTGAAGCGCACCGCGTACAGGCCGAAGTCGGTGTCAAGCGCCGAGAAGCGTAGTTGCAGGCCGCCCTGGCCGCTGTTCTTCGCGTTCTGGTCCGGGCCGCGGAACAGCGGCTGGGGGGAACCGGGGATGAACATGGCTTCCCCGCCCGCTGGCTGGAAATCTAGGCCGGAGAAGTAGCTGCCGGCTGCAGGCAGGCGATTAGATCTCCATTCGAACTGGTAGAAAGCACCAAGCGAGACGGCGGGGGTCAGTTGCCATTGCGCTGATACTTGCGGCACGGGCAGGATCGCTTCCTTGAATTGTGTGCTGGGCACCGATGCCAACTTGATGACATCGACGGGGGCCATGGCGCCCGCGATGGCGTTGCTGCCGAAGAATAGGCTTTCGCCCCATAGGACCGAGTGCTGACCAGCACGCAGGTTCAAGCGCGTGTTGCCGAGATCGAATCCGCCGAACATGAAGGCGTCCAGCAGCTCAGCGTCGCGGCCATGCAGGGTGCGGGTTGTGGGGTTGAAGCTGTTATAGGAGCCAGAGAAGCGATTGGCCGTACCCGGAGAGTTGTTGTCGTTGCTCGTGTTGTAGACGCTGTCGTACCAGGCGGCGCCGCTGACGCGCACGCCGTAGCGCTTTGCATAGACTACGTCGAGCTCGCTCAGCAAGTCCACGCGGTTGGAAATCAGGCCTCGATTGAAGTTGCGGTTGCCGTCGTCCGTGTTAGCAGAGAAGGCGTTACCGGTGAGCATTGAGTCGCTCTGACCGTGCACGCGAAACGCATTGCTGTATTTCAGTGTGTTGTCCCAGCGGACGGAAAGGTCCTCGTTGCCAGTGTCGATACTAAATGCATGTGCCCGGGGAATTGTGCAGATCGCTGCAGCTAACGCCAGCACGCGCAAGCCGCGATTTGGTTGTTTGCAGTACGTCACCGTTTGTCTCCTCTTTTGTTGTGTGTTGGTGTTGCCTGTTTGGCGCCTTACATTGGTTCGCCCAGGAACCTGTAGGTATCCAACAGCAGCGCGGCGGTCCTCTGCGCGTTGCCCACCGGGTCTTCGCGTTCCCAACGCGAAATTTGGAACGACGCCTCCCATACGCGTTTGACGCGCGGGATGCGGCGGTTGCTATAGGCCTCGAGCGCCTGCGCGGCTGTGCCGGGGGCGGCCAGGCACTCAGCCAGCACCACGGCATCCTCAATAGCCATGCCGCCGCCAGAGGTCAGCTGAGGTGTCGGTGCGTGCGCGGCGTCGCCCATTAGGACCACACGGCCCTTATGCCACCAGGGGCCGGGCATCAGGCGGGCGTCGAAGGGGCGGAACAGCACCTGCTTGGGACTGGTCAGCTGCTCGACCGCTTGGCGGATGAGCGGTGCGGTGTAGGCGGCCAGGCGCTCCTTCAGCAACAAGTCCAGCTTGTCGGGCGGCATGTTCAGAGGCTTGTCGCTGTTTTCCAGGATGAACAGGTAGCAGCCGTCCTTTGAGGTCGGGATCGCACCGACGCCAGCGCCCTTGTGGCGGAACAGCCAGAACCCGTCGTGCTCGGGCAGGCGGGGCGCCGAGAAGCGCCAGCAGCTCTGGCCGACGAACTCGGCGTCGTACTTAACGCCGAAGACCTTGTGGCGGATCTTGGAATAGACTCCATCGGCGCCTACGACGACGTCGTATTCAGCGACGTTGCCGTTGCTGAAGGAGACCTTGACTCGGTCGCCCAGGTCTTCCAGTTCGGTGACGGTGGTGTTGTATTCGATCTTCGCGCCGGCTTCGACGGCCGCGCTTTCAAGCACGTGCGCTAAGTCGGGGCGCTTAATGCCGATGCCGGGCGGGGTGGGGTTCTCGCTGATCTGGTTGCCCATGGCGTCGAACTGGCGGAAATGATCGATCTGCTGTCCATACTCCAAGCAGGGCTCCGCCAGTTCAACTTGGTGCATCGCGCGCATGGTGTTGTGGAGAAGGCAGATGCCGGTGCCGGCAGCCGAGCTTCTCGGCGCGATTTCCACGCCGTGCGTACTGATCCCGGCCCGGGCTAGGGAATAGGCGGCCATGGCGCCGCCGATGCCGGCGCCCACGATCAGGACGCGTTTCACGTCTGACATGACTTTCGTCTCCTGTTGTTTGTTTTGTTTGGAAGGTGGCTTAGAAGGCGACTTCGTTCTTGCCTTTCAACTGCAAGAGCTGTCGTACTTCGTCAGGTTTGGCTATCTCCAACCCCAGCTCCGTGAGAATGGTGCGGATCTTGCGCACCTGCTCGGCGTTGGATTGCGCCAACTCGCCGCGGCCGATGTAGAGACTGTCCTCCAAGCCGACGCGCACATTGCCGCCAAGAACTGCCGACATGGTGGCAAGCGGCATCTGATTCTTTCCGGCGGCCAGGATGGACCAGTGGTAGTCGTTGCCAAACAGGCGGTCAGCTGTGCGCTTCTGGTGCATCAGGTCTTCGGGGTGGGCGCCTTGTGCGCCGCGCAGGCCGAACACGCTCTGCACGAACAGCGGCGGTTTCACCAGACCGCGCTCCAGGAAATAGGCCAGTGTGTACAGATGGCTGATGTCGTAGCACTCGAACTCGAAGCGGGTGCCGCCGGCACGACCCACGTTTTCGAGGATCCATTCGATGTCTTCGTAGGTGTTGCGGAAGATCATCCCGTTGGTGGATTGCAGGAAGGGCTTCTCCCAATCGTGTTTCCAGGCGCGGTCCTTCTGCGCCATTTCGGAAAGGACCAGGTTGATTGAGCCCATGTTCAGCGAGCACATCTCGGGTTTGAGCGCGCGGCCAGCCTCGGCGCGTTCAGCAATGGGCATGCTTGGGCCGCCGCCGCCCGTGGAAATGTTGATGACTGCGTCGGTGGAATCTTTAATCGTGCCGACGAACTGGCGGAAGACATCGGGACTGCCAGTGGGCTTGCCGGTGAGGGGGTCGCGTGCATGCAGGTGCACGATGGCGGCGCCGGCCTCGACGGCTTCGACGGAGTGCCGGGCGATTTCCTCGGGCGTCACCGGCAGGTGTGGCGACATCGACGGCGTATGTGCGCCCCCCGTGACTGCGCACGTGATGATGACTTTCTTCATCGTTGTCTCCTATTCGTTATTAACGGATCGAGCCGTATCGTTTCATAAACAAGTGAGTTGGTCAATCGGATTTCAAGCTACTGCTTGTAGGGGATTTCTCGGGTAGGTGTCAGCGCTGGCCGAATAGCCGGGTGCGCACCGAGCGCAGATGCTCGCGCATGGCCTGCTCGGCCCGGTCGGGATTGTGCGCACGGATGGCGTCCACCAACTGGTGATGCTCTTCGTCAGTGTCCTTGCGTGGCCCGATCATCGGGGAGTAAACCGCCTCAATGCGCGAGTCCAGGTTGACGCGTACATGGGTGCGCATGGTGTCGTACATCAACAGCAGCAGGGCGTTGTGCGTGGCTTCGGCGACGGTGCGGTGCAGGCGCTCGTCCAAGCGCTTCCAGTGCATGAATGGTCCAGAGGTTTCCATCTCGGACAGGCATTGCTCCAGGGCGGCGATGTCTGCAGGGGTGGCGTGGATGGCGGCTTGGGCAGCTAGTTGTGGTTCCAACACTAGGCGCGCGTCCAGTAGGTCGTCCATGCTGATTGCGGCAGAGAGGCTGGCGTCATCGGCTTGAATCTGGCGCGGGCCGATGAATGTGCCCTTGCCGACGTGGCGCCAGATCAAGCCTTCGCTTTCCAATCGCTTGAGCACCGTGCGCAGGCGTCCGCGGGATATGCCTAGCGTTTCGCACAGCTTGGGTTCCGGCGGCAGACGCAGGTCGGCCTCTGTGCCTGCGCGGGCTTGGATGTAGTCACGGAGGCGGGTGACATCATCATCAATCAAGTTCATGTTGGTAAATCAATTTGGTAATTGAGGCGCATCATATCTGGCATATGATACGTGCTTTACCTCAGTAGTTTACCCGCCATAGGAGCAATCAAATGATGAAATCCATCGGCTGGGTGGTCGATCCCGCACATGCACATATCGGATTTTCTGATTTTCGGTCCGCCACCTCGGGTTGACCAGCACGCCCGGAGTGTTCAAGCGGTTTTCCGCGCACTTGCAGTTCGATGATCAACGCATCGAGGCATCCAGCGTGTCGTTCGAAATCGATGTGGCCTCCATCGACACTGCGCTTGAAATGCGCGACGAGCACCTGCGCGGCGCGGACTGGTTCAACACTCAAGTGCACCCAAGGGCTGTATTCGTCTCCCGCGCGGTACGACGAGGCGAGCGCGCGAACTATGTAATTGAAGGTGACTTGACCCTGCGCGGCGTCACCCTGCCGGTCGCTTTCGACGCCGCGCTGACGGGGCGCGCGGTCAATCCCTGGACCCAGGCGCCGGTGGTCGGATTCAAGGCGGTCGCCACCATCAGTCGTGGGGCATACGGCATGGGCGCCTTTCCCGGGGCATTGTCGGATGAGGTGCGCCTGAAGGTCGAGATCGAGCTAACATCACAAAATGATGTGAATCAATAAACTAATTGACACGTCATTTGTTGCAAATTAAGCTGTCCTGACTTACCCCCGGCGATGACCATCATGAGCATATCCCATTCCCCTGTTTTCGTTTCAAGCGATACGGCACGAGCCGTATTTGATTGGAAGGAGGCTATCCAGGCCCTGCAGGCCGCCTATTCACAGTCGATTCCGCCCCAGTCGACACCGGCCCGCAGCGTGGCCGCCGTCGGCAAGACGTGGTTGCGCACGCTGTCGGCCGTGCCGGTGGGCGGACGCTACTACGGTGCCAAGGTCATGGGAGCGGCGATGGGTAGCGCCAAGCCTGGCGTGGAATACGCGATTGTCCTATTTGACCGTGACACTAGCCGCATCGCGGGTTTGGTCGATGGCGCGCTGGTGACCGGCTTTCGTACCGCAGCCACCTCGGCCGCCGCGCTCGACCGTCTGGCGCCACCGAGACCGGCGCGCCTGGCCGTGCTGGGCAGCGGGCTTGAGGCCTCGATGCACGTGCGCGCTATCGCCAGCGTGCGTGAACTGACCGAGGTGGTCGTGTTCAGCCCGACGCCCGAGAAACGCGCCGCGTTCGCCGAAGCGGTGACGCACGACCTGGGCGTGCAGGCGCGCGGCGTCGCCTCCGGCCAGGAGGCAGTGGACGGCGCGGACATCGTGCTGTGCGCGGCCCGTTCGCGCGGAGAGCTTCCCATCTTGTACAGCGACTGGCTGAAGCCCGAGGCGACGATTGTTTCCATCGGTTCAACCGTGCCCTCGCAGCGCGAGATTGACGCCTCGGTCGTGGCCCGCAGCGACATCATCGTGTGCGACATGCTGGAGGAAGTGCTGGAGGAAACCGGCGACATGCTCGCCGCCAAAGAGGCGGGCATCAACTTTCACGATAAGTCTTTCAGCATGGTCGAGCTGATGAGCGGCAAGCTCGAAGACAAACTGGGGCGTGCGCGGACGCGCATGTTCAAGTCGGTCGGCGGGGGTCTGCAGGACATCGTGGTCGCCGAACTGATCCTGACCCGCGCTCTGGAGAGGGGCCTGGTGACGCATCTGCCCATCGAATTCGAAAACAAGAGCATCTGAACAACAATCACGGAGAACACGCATCATGGCCAGTTACACCAAGAAGGAAGCCCGTGAGTGGGCAAAGCAAGCCCTTGTCGGCGTCGCCAACGTCACGATCCCGACAATGACCAATGACTTCACGCGCATCAACGAGAAGGCGATCCGCCACGACGTTCGCCTGTCCATCGAGCACGGCTTCATCGGCTCCCTGGCGGTGTCCGAAGTGCCGCTGACGCTGGAAGAGCACGATCAGTTCCAACAAATCATGGTCGACGAAGCCAAGGGCAAGCTTCTCGTCGTGCACCACGCCATCTTCAACACGCTGGAAGACAACATCGCGGCGGTCAAGCGCGCCGAAGCCAATGGCGCCGACCTGGTGCTGCTCGGCTACCCCCCGCATTTCTATCCCAAATCGCTGGACGACGTCTATGAGTACAGCAAGGCAGTTTGCGATGCCACCAATCTCGGCGTGATCATCTTTCCGGTGCCGACTTGGGGCTTTGGCCGCCTGCATCCGGCCGACATTCCGGTGGCAATGCTGCGCAAGCTGGTCGATAACTGCCCGAACGTGGTGGCGATCAAGGCCGAGGGTGGCATGCCGTACTTCATGTCTGCCATCGAGGTGCATCGCCATTTCCACAAGGAAGTGGTGATTTCTTCGCCGCTGGAATACGAATACATTCCGCTGGCGCAAGTTCTCGATATTCCATTCTGCGGCACCAATTACAGCGCCTTCTTCGGTCCGTGGATTCCGCGTGCGCACAAGCTGATTCGCGAAGGCAAATACGACGAGGCTACCGAGCTGTACTACAAGCTCGAGCCAATGCGCCGCGCGGTGTCCACTCTGGGCTTCGGTGGTCAGGGCCTGTCCAATCGCCTTTTGTGGAAGTACCAAAGCTGGCTGCAGGGCTACAACGGCGGCCCGGTCCGCCATCCGACGGCGCGCGTGCACGGCAAGGACATGGCACTGCTGCGAAACGCTACTCAAGCGGCCGGCCTGAACCCGACCAGTTCGCCGGACGAAGAATTCTTCATCGGCCGCAACCCAGTCTGAGGTATAGCCATGAGTGACGTGAAAAAACTACCGCTAAAGGATCCGGACCTGCTGCGCGAGGCCATGCTGATCGAGGGTAAGTGGGTGCAAGCCGACGGTGGCCAGACCATTGATGTCGTCAATCCCGCTACCGGTGAACTGGTGGCGCGTGTGCCCAACGGCGGCGCGGCTGAAACGAGGCGCGCCATCGAGGCGGCTGAGCGCGCCATGCGCAGCTGGCGCAAGACTTTGCCCAAGGAACGTGCCAAGGTTCTGCGCAAGCTGTACGACCTGATGCTCGAAAACATCGAGGATCTGGCCGTCATCATGACCGCTGAGCAGGGTAAGCCGTTGGTGGAATCACGCGCCGAGATCCTCTATGCCGCCGGCTTCATCGAGTGGTTCTCTGAAGAGGCACGCCGCGTCTACGGCGACATTATTCCGCAGAACGTCGACGGCCGCCGCATCTTGGCACAGAAGGCGCCCATCGGCGTATTTGCGGCGATCACGCCGTGGAACTTTCCTTCGGCGATGATCACACGCAAGGCCGGCCCGGGATGGGCAGTGGGCTGCGCCGGCGTCATTAAGCCGGCCAGCCAGACACCGCTGTCGGCTCTGGCGTTGGCCGTTCTGGCCGAGAGGGCTGGCCTGCCACCGGGCGTGTGCAATGTGGTCACCGGCTCGGCCCGTGCCATTGGCGGCGAGCTGACAGCCAATCCCATCGTGCGCAAGCTGTCGTTCACCGGCTCCACTGAAGTGGGAGCGCAGTTGTTGGCCCAATGTGCGCCGACCATCAAAAAGACCAGCATGGAGCTGGGCGGCAATGCTCCCTTTATCGTGTTCGACGATGCCGACGTGGACGCCGCGGTGAAAGGCGCGCTGGCGGCCAAATACCGCAACACTGGCCAGGCCTGTGTCGCGGCGAACCGCTTGCTGGTGCAATCCGGCATCTACGACGCTTTTGCGAAGAAGCTCGCCGAAGCCACAGCCGCACTGAAGGTTGGCAACGGCATGGAAGAGGGCGTGGTGCAGGGGCCGCTGATCAACGAGGACGCGGTGCTCAAAGTCGAGGAACACATCACCGACGCCGTGTCTAAGGGCGCTCGCGTGGTCGCCGGCGGCAAGCGGCACAAGCTGGGTGGATTCTTCTTCGAGCCCACCGTGCTGGCCGACGTGCCGCACGACGCGCTCATCTTCAACGAAGAGACCTTCGGCCCGGTAGCGCCGCTGTTCCGTTTCGAGACCGAGGCGGAAGCAATCTCCTTGGCCAACGACACGCCGTTTGGCTTGGCTGCGTACGTCTATGCGCGCGACGTGGGCCGCATCTTCCGCGTCGTGGACGAGCTCGAATTCGGCATTGTCGGCGTTAACGAGGGCATCATCTCGACCGAGGTTGCGCCGTTCGGCGGTGTCAAGACTTCCGGTCTGGGACGAGAGGGCTCCAAGTATGGCGTCGACGACTACCTGGAGATCAAGTACGTGGCTCTTGGAGGACTTTAAAATACGATACGTGTCGTATATGATGCACAAATAAGAACCAGCAAGCTGGAGGAGACAGAACTATGTACAAGGCCCTGAGCCTGGAGGGCAAGGTCGCCATCGTCACGGGCGGGGCGGGCGGTATCGGTCAAGCCACCGTCGACCTGATGATAGGCCGTGGTGCGCGCGTCGCCGTCGCCGACATCGCGCTGGATCGTGCGCAGGCGGTCGCTACGAAGTACGGCGATGCCGCGATTGCCGTCGGCATGGATCTCTCCCACGAGGCCTCAATCAAGGCCATGGTCGCGCGTGCGGTCGACCATTTCGGCCGCCTCGACATCCTGCACAACAATGCCACCGCAGTCGGCCAGCAACTGGTCGACGCCGATAACGGCATCGGTGAGATGGCGACCGAAACCTGGGACACCTTCTTCACCACCAATTGCCGCGGCACCATGATCGTGACCCGTGAAGCGCTGCCGCACTTGGTCAGGAGCGGTGATGGAGCCATTGTCAACACCGTGTCCGGCATGGCTTTGCAGGGCAACATCCGTTTCCATGCCTACAGTGCGACCAAGGCCGCAATGATGCAGATGACGCGCGCCGTGGCCACGGCCTACGGGCGCAAGGGTGTGCGTTGCAATGCAGTCGCGCCGGGCCTGGTACTGACCGAAACCGTGGCCAAGGATTTCCCCTCAGCGATGCTCAAGCTGGTGCTGGATGAAACCCCTCGTGATCGCGTCGGCGCACCGGAAGACATTGCAGAAGCCGTGGCGTTCCTGGCTTCGGACGCGGCGCGAAACATCACTGGGCAGACGCTCGTTGCCGATGGTGGCGTGTCGATCCACATCCCGGGCTTTTCTGCATACCGCGAATTTTTTGGAGACTGAGGATGGGTTTTGAAGACATCCGGATGAGCCGCCGCTCGTTGCTCATCGCCACCGGCAGCGCCGCGGCGTTGGCCGCGGTTGCGCATCCTTCACTGTTGGCTGCTCACGCTGCAATTTCCGCTTCGGTGGAAGTGCCGAGTCCTTCCGACATCCGCTACATCGTCATGGATCGTCGTTATCCGCAAAGCCTGGCGTATGCCAAGGCGCAGGCAGAGAAGGGCGGCAAGCCGCTTGAAGTTACCGACGGCCTGACCCGCCTGTGGCAGGAACACCTGCATCCGCTATGGCAACAGGGCGAAGGCGCCGTTGCCGGCCTGACCACGCTCGCGGTGTGGCAATGCCTCGCCGAGCAGGCGCGCAGTCACGCATTTCGCACCCGTGTGCTGACGCCGTTGGCTGACAACGACGGTCACCCGGACAACCTCGCTTCCTGGATCATCGCGTGACACCATGAGAACCCCACCGAACGTAGCTCCCAAAGTCTTCGCCAACGCCCTCCAGGAATTCGCCAAGGTCGTCGGCAAGGATTGGGTACTCATCACCGACGAAGAACTGTTCCCGTACAAGGACGCCTATGCGCCGACGCGCGACACGCCGGAAGACCGCAGCGCCGCTGCCGCCGTGGCGCCGGCTTCGGTCGAGGAAGTGCAGGCCGTGGTGCGCATCGCCAACAAGTACGCTATTCCGCTGTACACGATTTCCACCGGCAAGAACCTTGGCTACGGCGGCTCCGCGCCGAATCAATCCGGCAGCGTGGTACTCGACCTGAAGCGGATGAACCGCATCATCGAGGTCAGCGAGAGCAATGCCTACGCCATCGTCGAGCCGGGTGTCAGTTACTTCGACCTGTACAACTACATCCAGGAGAAGGGCCTGAAGCTGTGGATCGACACCGCCGATCCGGGCTGGGGCAGCGTGCTGGGCAATGCGGTCGACCACGGCGTGGGCCACACCCTGTCGCGCTTCCGCGATCACTTCGGTTCGCATTGCGGCATGGAAGTGGTGCTGGCCAATGGTGAAGTGGTGCGCACCGGCATGGGCGCACTGCCCGGCGCGAAGACCTGGGGCCAGTACAAATACGGCATGGGCCCAAGCGTCGATGGCATTTTCTCGCAGTCCAACTTCGGCATCGTCACCAAAATGGGCATCTGGCTGATGCCGGCGCCGGAAGCCTTCCTCGAAGGCACGATCTACGTTCCGCGCTACGAAGACCTGCATCCCCTGGTCGAACTGCTCAAGTACGCCGAGAACACCGGTCTGGCGCCTGGCACGCCAGAACTGCTCAGCCCGCTACTGGGCGTGAGCAACAAGACCCAGCATCTGGTGGAAGCCTTCTACAAGGGCCCGCCGCAGTTGCCGAAGGGGCAGGCGGACCTGGTCGCCAAGGCCAAGGTCGGTTATTCGGCAGAACTGGCCAAGTACGGCGCCGACAACAAGATCTCGTACTGGGGCCTGAGCCTGAAATTCTACGGCCCGCGGAAGGTGGTCGCCGCGCAGTGGGAAGCAGTGCAGGAACTGGCAAGCAAGGCGATCAAGAACGCCGCCTTCCGGTCCGGCCCGATCCAGACCGACCCGCGCAAGGCCGCCGCCGAGTGGACTTTCTACCCGCAGGACGCAGGCGTGCCGAACATGGATTTCTTCGGCATGGGCACGCGCGCCGGCGGCAATCCGAACCCGATGCGCGGGCACATGTGGTTCTCGCCTGTCATTCCGCAGAGCGCCGAAGGCATCCTCGATGCCAACCGCGTGTTCGACGAGGCCGCGCGCACCATTCCCGCCCTGCAGAACGTCCCGATCTGGAACCTGCGTCCGTTTGCGCTGCCGGCGCCGTTCTACGAACGCACCTTCCTGTTCATCGTCGGCTTTCCGATTACCGATGACCTGGCCCTGAACAAGTCGATCATCAGCGCCTACCGCACCTTGCTCGACATCGGTGCTAAGCATGGCTGGGGCGAATACCGCTGCCATACGGAATTCCAGGACCAGGCGATGGGCCTGTACTCGTACAACAACAATAGCCTGCTGCGCCTGCACGAAGCCATCAAGGACGCCGTTGACCCCAAGGGCATCCTGTCTCCGGGCCGTTATGGCATCTGGCCGAAAAACCAGCGGAAGAACGCCAAATGAAGAACATCAAAACGATATTGCTGGCGGCGATGGTGTGCTGGGCCAGCTCCGCCACGGCTGGCGGCAACGCTCCCAGTGGCGCGGTGATTGGCCAGGGCAAGGCTGTTTTCGACAAGTGGTGCGCGATGTGCCACGCGGTGGGCGAACATATGCCCGGCACGGCGTCGCTACAGGCCAAGTACGGCGGCAGCATTCCCGCCGTGCTGGAAGAGCGCAAGGACATGAACCCGGACTTCATTCGCCATTTCGTGCGCAATGGCGTGCTGATCATGCCGGCTTTCCGCAAGACTGAAATCACCGACGCCGATCTCGACGCGCTGTCGGCCTATCTGAGTTACAAAAAATGAAATACGCGGACAAAATCAGCCGTGATTTGCGTGTGGGCCGCCTGCATGACAAGGTGGTGCTTCTCACCGGCATCGGCAGCGGAATGGGTCGCGTGACGGCGCGGCTGTTCGCGAGCGAGGGCGCGATCGTCGTGGGCTGCGACATCAACCCAGAAACGACCGCTGAAACAGCGCGGCTGGTGGAGTCCGATGGTCATTCGATTGACGCTGTCGCCCCGGTCGATCTCAGCAGCCGCGATGCTGTGTCGCGTTGGGTGGACGCCGCCGTCGCTAAGCATGGCCGCATCGATGTGCTCTACAACAACGCCAGCATGCCCCGTTTCGCGCCGTTCGCGGCGCAGAGCGATGAGGACTATGTCTTCACGATCCAGAACGAGTTGGATCTGGTCTGGCGCGCCTGCCAGGTCGCATGGCCGCATCTGGTGAAGTCGCGCGGCGCGATCGTCAATATTGGCTCGGGCGCGGGTATCCAGGGCGCGCGTGCGCTTCCACAGGCGGCGCACGCCGCCGCGAAGGGAGCCGTGCTTGCGCTGACGCGCCAACTCGCGGCAGAGGGGATCGCGGTCGGCGTGCGCGTCAACTCGGTGAGTCCCGGCGTCATGAACACGCCGCCGGTCCAGGCGATGTTCCGTGAGATGGGTGACAAGGCGCCGGTGGCCGAGATCGTGGAGCGCACGATCTCGGGGCAGCCCGGTGATCCGGTCGCCGTCGCCTACGCGGGCCTTTACCTTGCCTCCGACGAGGCGCAGTGGGTTACCGGAACCAATATCTTGGTGGACGGCGGCGCGAGCGCAATCATGTAGGGCGTGGGCGGAGTGCAGCGATTGCCAACTCCCAATCCTCATTCACAGACAAGATTTTCGATGACGACGACAACGACCGCGGTGCTCGCAAGCCCTCTCAAGATCAACAAGCTCGAAATCAAGAATCGCATCATCCTCGGGCCGATGGCGGTGCTGCGTCCGACCGATGACGGCCGGCCGAGCGAGCAGACCATCGCTTTCCTGACGCGGCGCGCCAAGGGCGGAGTGGGGCTCATCATCGTCGGCGGCTCGGTGGCGAGCGAGCGGGCGTGGAACGAGTCGCCGTTCTCCCCGAACGTGCGTTTCGACAAGGACGAGTTCGTTCCCGACCTCAAGCGGCTGACGGACGCTGTGCATGCATACGGCACGCCAGTCTTCGCGCAGTTGTTCCCGAGTTTCGGTCGGATGGGTGTGCCGCGCAACGGCAACTGGCTATCGTCTGCCAGCCCGACACCGGTCGACTTGGGGGCGGGCAGCCTGCCAGAGAACCTCTACATTCCGGGCGGACGCGTCACGCCGGTACCCAAAGAGGCCACGATCGGTGAGATCAAGGAACTGGAAGCTGCAGTCGTCTCCGCGGCGCGGCGCGCCAAGGCGGCGGGCTTCGACGGTGTGGAGATCGGCGCGCATATGTGCTATTTCTACTCATCGTTCCTTTCGCCGCTCGCAAACCAACGCACGGACAAGTACGGTGGTTCGGCCGAGAACCGTGCCCGGGCGCTGCACGACGTGGTCGCCGCGGTGCGCGCCGAGGTAGGCTCCGATTACCCGGTCGGCATCCGCATGAGCGTCAACGACCACATGCCAAATGGTCAGGGGCCAGAAGGCTTCTCCGAGGTGGCCGCGCACATCGTCAAGGCCGGCGTGGATTTCATTTCGCTCAGCGAAGGCAACTACGAGTCCATGGGTGAGAACGTCACGAGCATCTCCGGCAACATGCTCGCGCACGGCGAGCCACAGGCTTTCCGCAAGGCGGTGGGCAGCGATGTTAGGCTGTTCCTTTCCAGCACGCCCGATCCGAGGCAGGCCGCCGAGGCTATCGAGGCCGGGCATGTCGACGCAAGCATGCTCGCCCGGCAGATGCTGGCTGACCCGGATTACGCCGTGAAAGTTACCGAGGGGCGCGAGCGGGAAATCGTGTGGTGCGACAATGCGAACTCCTGCCTACGCCGGCTGATCCTTAACGTGCCGGTGGCTTGCCATAAGAATCCTGAGATGGGCCGCGAGGATACGGGCGCCACGCAATCCAGCCTCGTCCAGAACGCCATTGTGTGGGCCACCGGCAATCGGACGCTGATGACATTGGCCGACAAGCTGGCTCGCATGAATCAAAAATAAGTCGATGCAGACGAAGTGGACCTGCAGATGTTCGCCAAGCGGGCCTTGGTGCTCGACGCTGTGCGGGGCGGCCAAGGCCTCTACAAGGCCGGCATCAGTACCGTGCTGCTTGCCGAGGAGCGCCGCTCGGTTTCACTGCGCTTGTGGCATAACACGGGGATCGACTAATGGCGAGGCGGACAGCTCTGGAGGCGGATCAGACCCGTCTGACGATTATGTGCGCCGCCGTGCAAATGTTCTGCTCCGCAGGTTATGCACGTACCACGCTGGAGGAGATCGCCCGCCTTGCAGGCGTGACCCGAGGCGCTGTGTACTGGCACTTCGAGAGCAAGCAAAGGTTGCTGGAGAGCGTGTGCCACGATGCCGTGGAGGCTTTAGAGGAAGCCTTTTCGACCGAGTCACCATCCTCGCCGCTCCAGGCCATGGTGGCTACTGCCGAGGCCCTCTTCCGCACCGTGGTCGGGCAGGGCGACGCGCTGAATATCAGCGCGCTGCTCTTCAAATGGGGCCGGCAGGGCGGTTCCGATATCATCCGCGACCAACGCATCGCGCTCAGCGTCCGGTTGCGCAACCATGCCGGCGGCTGCCTCGAGCACGCCGTGGCTGCGCGGCTGTTACCGGCGGGCACCAATATACTGACGGCGGCGTTCGCCTATGAGGCCTATGTGTTCGGTATTGTCGAAAGCTGGCTGTTCGAGCCGAGCTTCGACTTGGCGGCGCAAGCGGGCGAACTGGCGGGCAAGGCAGTTGGCTTGGTCGGGGCGTTACAGTGGCACGTAGCAAATCAGTAGGCGACGCATGGCTAGCGCGTTCAATTGGGTGCTCTCCAGTTGATCCAGCCACTGCTGCCGCCACCTAGACATTCCTTCGGAATCGGTGACGACTTTCCGGGTCTCCCGCACTTTGTGTGACGGCCGCGTTGGGGGCTTGATTTCGGGCCGATCTGGCTTTACTTTGATCGAATCCTTTCGCGGTGACAACTTTCCTTCGCTGTGCTTAAGTCATTGATTTCATTGATATTGCGTGCGATCTCTCTGTCGTTGTCACGCGAATTGACGCGATCGTATTCTCGCCCGTGTAGGTAAGCGCGTCGTCTCCAGTGACGCGCGAGGGGAGACCGTTACTGTCGAAGCCTGCAGTACGGTTCGCGCGGCACCGTGTCCTGCCTGCCATCGTTGGAGTCACCGAATCCACGGCAGCTATGTGCGCAGGCTGGAAGAACGTCCGATGCTCGACCAGCGGGTCGTTCTCGCCGTTGAGGTGCGTCGCTTCAAGTGTGCAAATGCCGGCTGCCCGCGTCGTACGTTTGCCGAGAACATCCACGCCTTAGCCGGTCGGCATCAACGTCGTACGCGATCGCAGGCTCGGGCGTTGCACGCGCTGGGCCATGCCCTCGGTGGTGAGGCGGCAGCCAGGCTTGCTAACGCCCTGGGCTTGCGTACCAGTGCCGACACCGTGCTGCGGGAGTTGCGCAGAGCTCCTGAGCGCAAGCGCAAACCACGACCGCGGGTCGTCGGCATCGATGACTGGGCGATCGCGCGCGGTCACCAGTACGGAACGATCATCGTCGACCTGGAGCGACGTGAGCCGATCGAAGTGTTCGCCGGCAGGGAAGGAACTGCGGTGGCCGCGTGGATGCGTGCGCACCCATCGATCGAGATCGTCGCCAGGGACCGGGCCGGGGCCTACTCGGAGGCCGTCGACATTGCGCTGCCGGCAGCCACGCAGGTCTCGGATCGCTGGCATCTACTGTGCAACTTGCGCGACAACGTCGAGAGACTGCTGTGCCGACTCGGATCGCAACTGCGCCAAGCCGCGCAGCAAGTCGAGGTCCGTGGCGTGACCCTGGACCGGCAGCGGGAGCGGAGCCGCAACTCACTATGGTCATGGCAGCGTCTGAGCGATCAGCGACGCGCCTCGCGGGTGGGAGCTGTACGAGCGGGTTATGGCGCTACACGCCCAGGGCGGCACGATGAAAGGAATCGGGCAAGAGCTCTCAATCGACCATCGAACCGTGCGCAACTTCATCACCGCGGGGGCGTTCCCCGAGCGCGCACCCAGGGCGCGGGGTCCGACGCCTTTAGATCCTTATCTCAGCGATATCGAGGAACGAATCGCGCAGGGCTGTCGCTTTCCTGAACTGATCTGGCGGGAACTCAAGCAGCGAGGATACACGGGCAGTCGCGCCGCCGTTCGGAATTGCGTGATTCGCCTCCTTTTTCCGCTGGGCAAGGCGCCGCTTGCCCTGGAGCCCGTGCGAACGATTCCGATTCCGTCCGCCCGGCGCGTGTTCGGATGGCTTGTCGGATGGAGGAACCTCGCCGTCGAGGAGCCCAGGAGCGCGGACCACGAGCGCTTCGTGCAGGCGCTGTGCAAGATCGAACCCGTGGTGGGCGAGGTCCGCAGCCTCGCGCGGGAGTTTCTCGGGCTCATGCACCGGTGAAGTCCGCGACATTTCGATCGATGGTTGAAACGTTTGTCGGGCTGCGACGCTGCGGAAATGCGCAGGTTCGCGCAAAGCCTGCGCGCCGACTTACCGGCTGTGCGGGCGGCCTTCAAGCTGCCATGGAGCAATGGCCAGACCGAGGGTCATGTCAACCGGCTCAAGCTCCTCAAGCGCCAAATGTATGGCCGCGCGAATATCGAGCTTCTGCGGCTGCGGGTGTTGAAGCCAAGCTAAACTGGCCTGCCTTGTCCTACTGGACCTGCTAGTCCGGTCGCCATCGCAGGCGCGTGAGCTCGTGCGAGCCAGGACGAGGCTGGCGAGCTCGCTTACGTCAGTCAATAAGAAGAATGGTGGTAGTGGGGCGGGAAAGACGACGGCAAGGGTCCTCGACGCGAATTCGCCGTCGTCACACAGATTGCGGAAGACCCGTAAAAGTGCTCCCTCCGAGCCGACTAATGAAGTTGGTCTGCATCGCATTTCTGTAAACCACCTTCACGAGCGGTCCAATCACGCCCGGTGGAATCTCATCCAAATACTTGTTTGCATCGGGCTGTCCGCCATCTTCAATCTGGAAAGCGGCTTCGACCCAACGACAGGCGTGTCGTCACAAGGTACGGCGACCGCCAACTATGGTCAGCAGAGCACGGGCGGACAAGGGCGCCTGTTCGGGCGGCAAGCGTGGGTGGGTCTGAATAAGGAGGGGGTAGGCAGACTGACTTTCGGGCGTCAATTTACGACGGCCTACGATGCAGCAGGTCGCTTTCAGCCGAACGGACATCCAAATTTGGACGCCGTCACTATCATCAACGGCTATACGGGGCCGCGCCAAGGCAACATGGCCAAGTACTTTGGGCAATGGGGGGCGCTGTCGGCCGGCGCTCACTATACCTTCGGCGAAGTGCCTGGCCAAACGAAGCGCAGTTCCAGTTACGGGATCTCGCTTGGCTACACGAGAGGTCCGGTCGACGTAGGCGCCTTCTGGCAACAGGCCAACGCGTTGACGACTCCCGAGGCGAGAAAGGTATGGGGACTGGGCGGCAACTACCAGTGGGGAATCGTCAAATTAACCTTTGGCTACCTAAACAACCGCTTTGACGTGAGCCCGACCCGCAATGACGTCTTTACAGGCGGCATCGCGGTATCTGCGACCCAAGCCTTAACACTATCGGTGACGTCACACTACGACCGCCAACGCAACACCGATGGCAGCCGAATTATGGTCACGGGTGTTGCCGACTACAACCTGTCGAAGCGCACCGATGTCTACGCTGAGGTTGACTTCAACCGAATCAATGGCGGTTACGCGCTCCCTTCCTTTATGGGCGTCAAGGGCAGCAAGGTCGGTGGCGGTATCGGCTTGCGACACCGCTTCTAAAGAACCCGGACCTGCTGCACGGGCACTCGATTGATGCAACAGGCAGATCAATCCATAGGAACTATGCATTTCCCTCCCTTCAGCGGGGAGACCAAAATCAATTCGCGTGCATGTGCCGCTCTGGCACGGACAGCAAGGAGAGAGCAGTGAACGAACAGGCAATGGACCCGCGGACATGGATCGGACGCAGGGCGCAGCACGAAGATACGATTACCGCGGTGCCGGTGACTGCTTTGCGGGCCACGCTGGACTATCCGGTGGCACCGCAGCCGACTGGTACGCCATTGCCGCCGCTGTGGCATTGGCTTTACTTTCTTCCCATGCACCGACAGAGCGAGATTGGTGCGGATGGTCATGCCAAGCGTGGTGGCTTCCTGCCTCCCGTGCCACTGCCACGTCGCATGTGGGCTGGTGGCCAGTTTGAATTTCGTGCTCCGCTTCGGGTGGGCGACCGCGTTGTGCGCACCTCGATCATCGATGACGTCTCGACCAAGGAGGGCAGGACCGGCAAGCTGGTCTTCGTCAAGGTCCGTCATGAGGTGTGCGTCGAAGGGCTCTTAGAGCCACCCCTTTCAAGGTGATGAAGAATAGGGCAAGCTCCGTGTCCTCGAACCGAAGACGGAGTCAGTGGCGTGGTACTGGACGCAGTGGTGGAACGCTTTATCGAACACAGCCCGATCAG
>NZ_QKWJ01000066.1 GCF_003353055.1 Cupriavidus lacunae | reverse complement strand
CGTCAACCTTGCCTGCGCCATGTGAGGCGGTTGAAAGAAGAGCGGGAAAGGGACGAGATACCGCGGATCGAGTGGAGCCATTCCGAAGCGGACGGGGCGACAAGATTACGGGTATTTTGTCTCTTTCAGGGAGGCGGCTAGTGCAGGACCTGACCGGCTGAGCGCCCCCGCCCGAGGGGTGAAGTGCATGCGCAATTCCGCGGCGAACGACGCGCCGGATGTGGTGGCACAGAACGCGCGCTCTGTTGGTACGGCCAGTCTCGCTGAAGCTATCTAGGCCATCTTCGAATGGCGGAGGCGAGACGGCTGATCCTATGAAAATCCACGAACCGCCTGTTGTAGCCACAACCGCAGGCGTCTACGGTATTTAACATAATATACACTCAGATTCGCGCATAAGAATAATTATGTTAAATGGTGGACGCAAGGGATGGTGTCCGTGGGAGCTTCGGTGTCTTCCGCATCGCGCTAGCACTATGCGTCGGTAAGCCATTGCGTGTAATCGCCGTGACTTCGACTGGGTACGACTCGGTTGGTGCCGATTGCCGAATGGGGTGACATGGTCTGGCAAGTGTTGGCGGTGCGATCCGTGTTCTGCTAAGCAGCTTGAAGCAAACAAGCCGACCGGTGCCGCTCCGTCGGCTGGACGGGATGTAGAAACAAGATTTTGCAAACCGACGCGTAGCGGCACTCAGAGGCCGAACCAGTTCGCCAGCCGCAAACCAGCCAATTCTGCAAAATCCTTTGTATTACGCGTCACCAGGGTTAGCCCGTGCGCTATCGCAACCGATGCAATCTGCCCATCCACGAATGGCAATGTGAATCCAGCCCGCTCGCGCGACTGGAGCAGCTCTGCGTGGATCCGCGCCGCGGCAGCGTCATAAGGCAAGACTGGCAAAGTGCCCACAACATCTTGTACAAATCGGCCAACAGCGTCCTTGCGTTGGCCGTCTGGCATGCGCAACCAACCAAAGCGGAGCTCATGCCAGACCGGGGCTGGAATTGCTAACTCCCCCTCGTAGCGGGCCAAATTATCCATTACCACGGCTTCAGGTCTCTGCCGCATGGCCTCTGAAACAATGTTGGTGTCCAGCAACCAACTCACGGCGCTCACCATGAGAATTCTCTTCCCCCATCGGGTTGACGCAATTGCTCAAAGGGATCGCCCTCATCCTCCCCTGCTGCATGTCTTTCGCGCCACTCGGCTAAGCGCGCAGAAAAGCCCGATGAAGACCCAACCAGCTGCCGATACTGCGACCACGACATCAAGACGCCGGCAGTCTGCCCGCGCCGGGAGATTATTAGGGGCTCTTGTGCCACTTCTACACCCCGGAGCGCATCAGCGAGATGTGCTCTTGCCTCAGAAAACGGGATAGTTTGCATGGAAACGTGCCTCTTGCTTGATGTGTACACTTCAATTGTACATCCTTGGGGGGCAAGCAGAAATTTCAAGGCAATGGCCGTTCTCCTCTGCGCTGCGCGTTCCAAGGGGGGCGACGATTGAACCACTTCAATACGCCCACCTTGATGTTGTCTTTAACGTGCCGAGCCGATTAGGGAAATCGCCTTCCAGAAGCGCAGGTGCCGTTGGGGGCGAACGTAGACCGACCGTCATGGGCATTGCCGGGGACACACCGACACCTAGCGTCGTCGGCCATATACCTGATCGTCGGGTTCGGCCGGGTGGCCGACGCCGTCGAGCCAAGCGATTCCGATCGAGGTGACCACCAGAGCCGGGCATCGACCACTGGCTACGGCACACGCCGGCCTCCCATCAGAACGACGCGGCGCCGACATCCGCCGGAAAAATCTCCGCCCCGCGTCGATCAAGGCGACTCGAATCGCTCGCTGAGGACGACCGCCGGTATGCCCAGCCTACCGAGAATACCCAGCTAACGTCGGAATCGGCATCCGTTGCCTTACCAGCCGTGAGTCCAGCCGCGTAGAATGCTCCCGGCGTTATCAACCGGCCTCCTACAGTCGATGTCTGTCCTCTACGATTCCAGGCAAATCGCGCGATGGCTGGATCCCTTCACGGTATCCAAAGCACGCGCTTATGCGAGTGCTGTCTCGGAGTTGCGCTGGATCGACGAGGATACCCTGGCGGGCCTGGTGCAAGGCACCCGCACGCGCCCGTATGACGTGCGTGTCTATTTCCACGACATCGACGACGACATCTGGGTGGAAGGGGAATGCACGTGTCCAGTCGGAGTCGACTGCAAGCACGTGGCAGCGCTGCTGATCGCCGGCATGGCGCACCAGCCGAAGCCATCGTCCACCGGCGTGCGTGCGGAACTGGTGACCTGGCTTGAAGGCTTTCGTGCCAGGCGTACGGCCGCCAATCCCGTGGCCAAGAAGAAGCCGTCCAGGCCCACGCATGCCTTGGCCTACGTGATCGGCCAATCGTATCGTGGCTGCGAAGTGACTATTTACAAGGCACGCGTTAGCGCCGAAGGCACGATTCGCTCGCTTGACGATCGATGGCAAAACGTCGAGAAAGCGCTTATTGAGCCCCCGAAATTTATCGCCGAGGAGGATCTGCCGATCCTGCGCGGATTGTGGCTGGGCCGCTCGCAGGCCTCCTATACCGGTGGTTTTGGCCTGCAGGGTGCAACCGGTGCCGTCATCTTGGAGCAACTGATGGCAACCGGACGTGCTTTTGTTTCCTTTTCCCCCGCGGGTTCCCACTATCCCGGAACGCACTGTGCGCTGCACTGCGGACCCGCGCGCAGCGCACAGCTGACTTGGCAGACGCAGCCCGACACGCGCGTGCGGCCACTCCTGCAAGCCGAGCCACCCGCTACCCTGTTGCTGACGACCACCCAGCCGTGTTGGTACGCAGACGCGGATTCTGGCGAAGCCGGAATCCTCGCCATGCCTTGGCCATCGGAGCAGATCGCGGATTTCCTGTCCATGCCGGCCATTACGCTGGACGAGGCAGTACTCGTTGGCAATGTGCTGCGTGAAGTGGCCCCCGACCTGCCCATGCCGCCTGCGCATGAAGCGGCGTCCGTGCGGAGGATCCACTGCGTGCCGGTGCCTGTACTGGCCCTGGACACGTTGTCGACATGGGCCTCGTCGCAGGATTTTGCGACGGTCAGCTTTGATTACGCAGGACACAGCCTCCCGGCACACAGCAGCACCACCCTCCTTCAAACCACCGGTGGCGAGGTCGTCCAGATCAAGCGGGACGCCGATCTCGAGCGCAAGCGTCTGACTGAGTTGCAAAAGGCCGGGTTCCGGAAAATTCGGGCCGGCCATGTTTTTGGGCCGGAACCGTTTCCGGCCGACATGCTCGGCCCCGAGGACGTCGGTGACTGGCCAAACCTCGTGAAGGCGCTGCTGCCTGTGCTTCGGGCAAACGGCTGGCGCGTCGTTATGACGGACGCTTTTCGGCACAACGTGATTGAGATCGATGCCATTGACGGCAACCTGCGTCAGACCGGCGATGGCTGGTTCGACGTCGAGATGGGCATCACTGTAAATGGCCGCACGGTGCGCCTGGAGCCCCTGCTGGCCGATCTTTTTCGCCGGGATTCGCGCTGGTTGTCGGGCAAGCTCAATGGCATCCCTGACGACGAAACGATTGATCTGAAGACCGACCGCCACGAGCGGCTTCGCCTGTGTGCCGACCGGCTTAAACCAGTCGTGCGCGTGCTGATAGATCTGTTCGACTCGCTCGCCACCGGCATGCGCATTTCCGAGTGGGATGCGGCCCGGCTCCATGCCCTGGATCAGACCGGACGCTGGCAGTTTGACGGCGCTGCATCGATCCGGCAGCTCGCGCAGCGCCTGATGGCGGGTCCCGGGGTGGCAGACGTGCCAGTACCGCGTGGCCTGAAGGCCGAATTGCGTGCTTACCAGCGCCAGGGCCTCGCCTGGATGCAGTTCCTGGGCGAGCACGGGCTGTCCGGCGTACTGGCCGACGACATGGGCCTCGGCAAGACGATCCAGGCACTTGCGCACATACTCACTGAAAAGGAACATGGCCGACTAGACCGGCCTGCGCTGATCGTCGTGCCGACGACCCTCGTGCACAACTGGCGCGAGGAAGCACAGCGCTTCACGCCAACGCTGCGCGTCCTGGATCTGCACGGCCCCCAGCGGCACGAGCGCTTTGACCAGATCCGCGAGCACGATCTCATCCTGACCACCTACGCCTTGCTGTGGCGTGACGAGGCAATCCTTGCCAAGTACGACTATCACCTGCTGATCCTGGACGAGGCGCAATACGTCAAGAACGCCGCCACCAAGTCCGCCGCGACCATCCGCGAACTGCGTGCGCGACACCGCCTCTGCCTGACGGGGACACCGCTCGAAAACCATCTCGGTGAATTGTGGGCCCAGTTCGACTTCCTGCTGCCCGGATTTCTCGGTACCCGCCAGGACTTCACCCGACGCTGGCGCACCCCCATCGAAAAGGGCGGCGATGCCGTTCGACGCGACCTGCTCGCGCGGCGCATCCGGCCATTCATGCTGCGCCGGCGCAAGGATGAGGTGGCCACCGAGCTGCCTCCGAAGACGATGATCGTGCGCACGGTGGAACTCGAAGGCGCGCAGCGCGATCTGTACGAGACGGTGCGCGCTGCCATGCAGGAAAAGGTGCGGGCAGCCGTCGCTGCAAAGGGCCTCGCGCGCAGCCACATCATCGTGCTGGAGGCGTTGCTCAAACTGCGCCAGGTCTGCTGCGATCCGCGGCTCGTCAAGATCAAAGAGGCCGCCCGGATCAAGGAATCGGCCAAGCTTGACCTGCTGCTGCACATGCTGCCCGAACTGATCGAGGAAGGTCGTCGTATCCTGCTCTTCTCGCAGTTCACCAGCATGCTGGATCTCATCGCGGCAGCCCTGCGAAACGCCGACACTCCCTACGTCATGCTGACCGGAGATACCACTGATCGCATCACCCCGATCGAACGCTTCAAACACGGCGAGGTACCGCTTTTCCTGATCAGCCTGAAGGCCGGTGGCGTTGGCCTAAACCTGACGGCGGCTGACACCGTCATTCACTACGATCCCTGGTGGAATCCCGCCGTTGAAAATCAGGCCACTGACCGCGCTCACCGTCTTGGTCAGGACAAGCCTGTGTTCGTCTATAAGCTGATCACCGGGGGCAGCGTCGAGGAGAAAATCGTCGCGATGCAAGCGCAGAAGGCAGCGCTTGCCGAGGCGATCCTGTCGGAAGATGCCGCCGGCGCCGTCAAATTCTCCGCCGCAGACATCGAGGTGCTGTTCGAGCCGATCCCGGCTGCACCGCCCGTCGTGGCAACGACAAAGTCTCGGTCCCGCATTAGGGCCGGAACATAACAGTGCCATGCCCCAACCGATATCGTGACTGCACTGCACGAGGGCATTCCGGCTTGCTAGCGCCAGATTTCGCACCAGAAGTACGATGACCCCCATGCTTGGATCCCTGAGCACCGCGAGCAGGAATTTCTGTTAGCGGAGTCTTCGTTACCCCTCATCAGGAACCCGACGGTTCACGCCGATGTGAAGCCTGGAACTCGGCGATGAAGTGGATTGCCTCTTCGCATTGCTCAAGCGAAAGGGCATGGATGCTGGGACTGTCGACTTGGATGTGGAGCGCTGCAATCAGCCACTTCATTGCTTTGCCCCGCGCCTCAAAGGCGTTGACACCGTCGCGCTGCATCTTCGCAGTGACCAAAGGCTCGAGGGCATCGTGCAGTCGGCTCTTCTTTTCGCGCAATGCCGCGTCGGCCAACCTTCCAAGCGGGGTGTGTTGCTTGCTTCGCGCACGCACGCCGATCCACGCCTGGCACGGGGAGCAGATCCACACAGGCCCGTGGTCCTCCAAATAGGGGTATGCCCCTTCTCCCACGCGGGCAAGAATCGCCTTCCCGCTGCAGTAATCGCAGAGGGGCTGAGGAGGAGCAGGTATCGGTCGGCCAACACGCATCAATTACCCTGAGTTGCTCAATGCAAGTGGGCGATTCTACGACATGGGATCGGGATCCTTCGTTCCCTACGCTGCCAACTGGTGCTCGTAGTAGGGCTGGTTCCGGTCGTCCAGGATTGCGTCGAGCGCGGCTCTCCAAAGAGCGCTTCGACGAAGCCATCGTGCTCTATGAGGGGGCGTTGTCCGTCCTTCCGAACGCGCCGCAGTTGCATTTCAACTTGGGGGTTGCACGCGAGGATGTCGGCGCCCCGCAGTCAGCTCTGGCAGAGTACGAGCGATGCATCGAACTTGCACCGGACGACGCCGATGCCCACTACTGCAGCGCGTTTGCATCAGGAACTGGGCCACTTCCAGAAGGCGCTGCGATACTTCAACGCATTCCGGAAGCTCGACCGTCCGTAAAGCCCAGTCGCGGCATTATTCGGCGACCAACCAACCTGATGTGCCGCCCCAAGAGGGCCGCATAAGGCACTTATCGTAAGAGGCTCAATTGATCACTTCCACGTGCAAAAGTGATGACCGCTCCATCCTAATAAGACACGGGAGCCTTCTGCTGAAAAAAAGCGCGTTAAATTCGGCCTAATTCAGACTTAAGCGATTCTTGCGGCGTCATATCATGCGTGGGCAGTCCTGCTACCGCCCGCTTCGCCGCCCTGGTGACGCGGGCTCTTTTTTTCGGTAAAGCAAGCGCCGATTGCCTGGCGCGCGCGACTGGGCAATACTGGGCGCGGGAAACTCACCAGTTGCCCGATTTCTTCATGGACGTTCTGCGGCTCTCTGATATCAGTCGAGAGCCGTCTTTCTTCGGTCTTCGCCCGATTTGACCGCGTGTGTTGCGCGGTCCGCCGCGGGCTGGCCATTCCCATGACGAGTTGCCTGCCCCGACCCGCTCACATTGGCGTTGCAATCGCTCATTCCTGCTGGATAAGGAAACGCTCGGGCCGTTTGCCCAGCCACGCCGGCGTCCGGCCACGTCCCGACCAGGTTTTGCCCGTTTTGGGATCCATGTACTTCGGCGGCAGCGGCGCTTTCTCGGTGGCCGCGGACGCTGTACTTGCGGGCCGGCCCCGACGACGCCGCGGTGCCACGTCTTCCGGCGACAGGCTATACCGAACCATTAGCTCGCGAATCTTTTCGACGACGCCCGCGACCTCAGTCGAACGCGCCTCTTCGATTTTGGCTTCCAACGCTTGCTTCTGCGCCAACAAATCCTGATAGGTTGCCATTTTTGCCTCCAATTGTTCAGTCACAATTGACTTATACGCATTCCAAAGACCATCTGCAAGGTATTCGTTCTCTACCTTCATACGGAACTTAACATTCCATTCACCTTAATGAATATTCGTATGGGCCTGTAACAGCGGTCGGCGGCGAATAAAGTGCCACGAAGATATCGTCCTCCCCAGGAATGGCGGAGATTTGCCCCGATGCCGTGGCTCGCAGAAACGGGTACGCTCGGCGGCCTGAAATCCGATTGGGCGATGGAATGGAGTTCGGTGCAAGCGATCCGCATACAACGAAGGCTTACGCTGCTGCGCATCTGCGGTTGAGTGGTGGGCCTCCCGTGAGCTGACCTTCGTGCACAATCCGGAAACGCGCCAGTCGTTTTTTGCCCAGCCCGCTGGTGCCCAATAGAGTTGCTTGCGAACCTCAACCGCTGATCGAGCCTGTTTCGCCTTGATCCGGACAAGTCAGGACGCTGCGCAAGAATTCTCCGTCGATCGTGGCCACAGCGCACGCACCGAGCCCGAAGAAGCGGCACGGTCCTGTGTTCGGATAAACCGTGGATTCGTGGTGATGACCGTGGAAAGCGCGTTGCACGCCCATCGCTTCGATGAGCGTGTCAATCGCATTGAACCCGTGTGGGTGGCAAGTCGGAGCCTCGTGGCTGATCAGGACATCCGCACGCTGACTCAATAGCGCGTCGTACGTCTGCGGGAAGATCGTGCTGCGATGGCGCCGCGGCAGACCGCCCCGCCAATAGTTTCCCTTCCCACATTTGGCAAGGTAGTCAGACCCGCTCTCTACGCGCGGTGCTTCGGGCGGCATCCAGATCTGGCCCCGAAAAATCCCCCCCAACCCTGCAATCCGAAGGCCTGCAATCGTGACCACCCTGCCATCCAGGTTCCGGTCGGCCAGGCCCGAGCGGAACAGGTTGTCGTAGTCGGCATCGCTGTCGGTGTCGTGATTGCCAGGAATCCACCACACCTGCGTCAGAGGAAGGATGCTGGCGAGCTCTTCATCCAGTGGGCGCCTGGCCTGGATGTCGCCAGCGAGCACCACTGCCTCGGGGCGGTGATCGTGGACGCTTTCAATCAGCGGGCCGAACTCGCCATGGGGGTCGCCGCAAACGAATACATGGCCTTCAGACATCGGTCGTTGGGGTAGGTGACTTGGTTTGAGTGGAATAGGCGGAACGATGACGTGACCGTGGGCGGCCGGCGAGTGTAGGCCCGCCATGCGTCTCGGCCACGGTCTGGGTAAACACGCCCCATACGACCTCGTGCAACTGTGCATGACCTATCGGCCGCGCTCCGTTTGCAAAGTGGCAGTCCGCTGTCACCTGATTATCTCTGAATGATCACCAATTTACCTGATCAGGAGTCTGTCGAATGCGTAACCGCGACTGCGCCCGCGCAAGGTTACTTCATCCACCAGTACAGGTTCTTAAGTCAAAGCCGCACGCGGGACGACAAGACCTGACGAAGTAGACCATTCCCCGCTTACAATGTTGCCATGCAATATGAATCTGGGCCGTAGAAGCGCGAATCGCCACAGGTCCTACTAGCAGGGGAGGCGGCAATGGCGACAGCTCTGGCTGCGACCAAAGGCGAAGCACTAAAGCTCCTGGAAACAGAGGGCGTCACGGTCGTGGATTTGGACTACGAGTCGGGATGGCAGGATGCGATTGAACTTGGCAGGCTGGGCGAAAAGCTTGGTATAAGTGTCCAATATCGCGGCCATGAGAGTATTGCCGTTAGCTCGCCCTCGGCGCTCGTTGCCGGACTGAGTCGTCCAAAGTTGACGTTCCGTCAGCGCAATCTTTACTGCCAATTTGAGCTCAGCATGCTGCCAGCGGGTGACTTGGAGCGCCTGGAGGTAAAAGCGGCGAAGCTCGGGGATTACATCCTCGCTGGACATCTAACGAGGGATGTCGATGCTGTGTGGACGGAGTAACGCATTGCCATGCAGCCTTCCAGACGTCCAAAACAGAATCAGCGCCGGGAGTCGCGCCTTGATTTGCTTCACCACCTTAGGGGTAAGTCTTATCTCGCACACGGAGATGGCTGGCCGGTCGCGGATTGCCCGTCGTCGCGGCACGAGCTACCATCCCCGAAGGCTTGTTGTGCCCGGTGATGTCGGGCCGGTCCTGCAGGGGTGCAATCTGACAATCAACGGGAACGCCGTGACGAATCAGCTCGATCTCTTCGAAGATAGCCGCGATGTCATGCTTCGCAACGACGTGCTCACGGCGCTTGAGCAACGCAATGCCGACGCCGGGCGTGAAGCACTGCAGCGCCTGGCCGCGGAATATCCAGACGACGCGCTTGTGCCGACCCTGGAGACACTTGTATGTGTGCTTGAGGTTCCCGTCCACGAACACTTCACGACTCACACGGCACTGCGCGACACTTGCGAAGCGTGGTGTTCGCCGTGCGTGCCGGCAGCGCGCCGAGCATTCGGCGACGCAGCTGGCGTGGCTTGGTGCTTACCACTGTGGCGTGCCGTCGCCCGGGCCGCCTCTCAATTACCGTTTCACCAGGAGATGCCCGAATGGCATGCGGCGCCGCTATGGATGCGCGCAGCGGAGTGGACTGCGGCATGTGAAAGCATCAAGCGAATCGGGTCATGGCGACGAATTCCAATCCCGCTCGCCTGGATGGCCGAGACGGTCTACCGGCTCCAGGGGCTTGATCCGGCGTGGCCTCTTTTGGCCGAGCTTGCTTGGCTGTCGCCGAGGAAGCTCGGCGCGCTCATGCAAACGCTCGGTGATTCGTCATTGCTGGCGCTGCGCCGGCTGTTCGATGCGAATTTCGACGGTGACGGCACAACCGATGATCTTGCCTGGTTTCCCGCTTGGGCAATGACGGAAAGACCGGGACTTGCTGCTCTCTTACGCGGGTCTGAGCCCTCGACGCACACATTACCCGAACAGGGGATGCGGATCATGCTGGAGTTGTTGACCCTTGAGCGCGAAGGCCGCCGGCATGATTTGGTAGAGCGGCGAAAGGACTTACGCAGCCTGCACCCGGGTCTCTTCGAAGCCTATATCCGTACGCGATAACATCAGAGCGCCCTAGCGAACTTCCCCGTAGCGGTGGCCACGAATCACGAACTGGTGCAGAGGATCGTTGGTCCAGCCCATGACTTGCCGGCATCTCCCCTGCCCGCCCCAGGTAATTCCTCGGCATGGCGGTCGCTGACCGGCGGAGGGGGCGGGGGCGGTTCAAAGCACCCTGCCGCTTCCAGTGCCACCAGTGGCAGCCCATTCCCCACCTACTTGCGCCCGATACGGCGGCACGTCATCGCCGCCGCCCTGGAGAGGCCAGGGTGCGTCGCGCGACTCTGAAGCGTTGCCAGCCACACAGAACTGCGCACGAAGACGCCATCAAATCCTGCGTTAAATCTGACCGTATGCTGCTGTCTGAAAAGTCCTGCTACCACCCGCGTTACCACCTCCGGTGGCGAGGGTTCTAATGAGATGGTCACCCCCGCACCCTACGAGCGGGTCACGCTGGTAAGGTGTTTCTCTTTACGGAGGCCATCATGCAGAACGTCACGCTGGTCGGAATCGACCTTGGCAAGCACAGCTTTCATCTTCACTGCAAGGACCGGCAAGGCAAGGCCGTGTTCCGCAAGAAGGTCAACCGCAAGCAGTTGATTGAGTTCCTCGCCACGTTGCAGGCCTGTACCGTGGTCATGGAAGCCTGCGCCGGTGCCCACTACATGGCCCGCAAGCTGGAGACGCTGGGGCATCAGGTTAAACTCATTTCACCGCAGTTCGTGCGACCCTTCGTTAAGGGCAACAAGAATGACTTCGTCGACGCCGAGGTGATCTGCGAGGCAGCATCGCGCCCCTCCATGCGGATTGTGAGCCCCAAGACGGAGGCGCAGCAAACACTCTCGGCGCTGCACCGTGTGCGCGAATCGCTCATCCGCGATCGCACCAAGACGGTCAACCAGATCCACGGCTTCCTGCTCGAATTCGGCATCAGCCTGCCGGTCGGCCTAGCGGTCATCAAGCGCCTGCCGGCCGTGCTGACCGAGCATCCGCTTCCACCGCGCCTGGTTAGCATCCTTGAGCGATTGCATGCCCACTTCAAGTACCTCAGCGAGCAGATTGGCGAGATCGACAAGGAGCTGAGTCAACAGCTTGCAGAGGATGACCTGGGCCAACGCCTACTGTCGATCCCCGGCGTGGGCCCGATCACCGCGAGCGTACTGGCCGCCGAGATGGGCGATGGCAAGCAATATGGATGCAGCCGCGACTTTGCCGCCTCGCTCGGATTGGTGCCGCGTCAGTACAGCACTGGCGGGCGGGCCAACCTATTGGGCATCAGCAAGAGAGGCGACAAGAACATCCGGCGCCTGTTGGTCCAATGCGCCCGCACCTACATGCAGCGCTTGGAGCGGCAAACCGGTCGATTGGCCGACTGGGTTCGGGTCATGCTGATGCGACGGCACTCGAACGTCGTGGCCTGTGCACTGGCGAACAAGCTGGCTCGCATGGCATGGGCACTGGCAGCGCACCACACCGCATTCAAGGCGGACGTGGCGGCTCCGCAAGCCTGAGCGCCCGCCATACCCATACCGCCACTGCTATATCGAAGCCCACCCACCTGGTTTCGCGACCGCTGACATTCTGATGACGTGAACGGCACACCGGCCCGACGGAGAACCTGGTAAAAAAATCGGCTTCCGAAGCCGCGGTTCTTTTGAGGTCCGTCAGGCGCGACTCTCATCGTGGCGCAGGGATTCATCCCCACAACGACGCCGGATAGATTTAGGCAAGCCAACCACTCCATCAAAACCCAGGGTTGCAAAAGTGGGGGTGACCATAGATTTTTTTCGCTTCTGCACGCATTCAATCGCGAGGCATTGCGTGCCCGGGGAGCTTGGCGGATACTGAACCTGGGTACTTGACAACGGGTGCCCGATTTCTTCTTGGACGTTCCACGGCTCTCTTCCGCGAGGTGGAGAGCTTTCTTTGCCGCTGCTATCGCGCGCCGCGTCGACCACCCGGTGTCCTGTGGACCGCATTGATCGGCAATTTCAAGCGCCTGCGCAGCCGCCACGCGTTTTCACATGACCACGCAGTCTGGATGTCACGGGCGCGCAAGATGCCCACATTCGGAGACTCTCCTCTTCACGGTTCGCAGAAACGGGTACGCACAGCCGCAGGGGGATGCCATGGACACGTATTGGCGTATTCAGACGGTCAGCGTTAAGCGAGAGGAAAATCGTGGGATCAAGATATGGGGGCGCGCCGGATAGGCGATGTGGTGGGCCTCTCGTGAGTCGCACACAGCGCCAACGGATCATGCGTCCGCTGCCCTAACGAAGCATGAGCTAGAGCCCGATACGGCAAGAAGGCAAAGAATTGGCCCGAGCTCGATGGGGCCTGTCCGGGGTGCTCAAGATTGGGCGCCGGTTTGCGCCCATCCTGCCTCAATCGACCGGTTGTCGAGGGCCAATACCAGCCGTAGGCGAAAGATTACGCCGAAGCTTCGGGTGTCGCGACGGTCCGTGCCACCTTCTTCGCCGGGGCTCGTTTCTTCGTCACGGAATTCACCGCAGCCTTCTTCGGCGCAACAGTCGCGGCGGCTTTGCGACCGGCCGCTGCCTTCTTCGGGGCGACCTTCGTGGCGGCAGCTTTGCCTGAAGCCTTCTTGGCGCCAGCAGCCTTCGCCTTTTTCGCCGCGAGCTTGTCCTTTGCGGCTTGTTTCTCAAAACGCGCTGCGGACCTTGCGGCCTCCGCTGCTTTCGCGACCTCACGCTTTGCTGCTTCAATGGCCTTCTTCGTGTCGGCCCGCAGTTTCAGCAAGCGCTTCTTCGCTGCCTGGGCTTCACGTGCGAGCACGCTCGCCTTCTTCGTCGGTACCGTCAGCTTCTTTGCGACAGGCATCCTCTTGGTAACCGCGCTCGTCGGCGTCGTTGCTTTGGTTGCTGCGACCATGTTGATTATCCGTTATTCGTTGGAGCGCGGAGTATAACCTTTGTCGCGATCAACAGTGATCCGGCTCGCCATGGTGTCGCGAAACGCCTGAGACATCAACCAACGATCCGATGTGTGTCAGCTGCGTTCCGCTGCATCGCAGCACACGTGGAGCTTGATTCCACCGACAAGACGGTTTACGGTAAAGGCTCGGTGTGCGCATACTCAGCGCGTCCTCGCACCGAGTTCACTCAGTGTCGTTCCTACCATCCTCCGTGGAACTCCATCCACGGACAAGCAGTCGTAGTTCCTTTTTCCGTCCCTCCGACAAAGGAGCCTTCTATGAGGGCAAGGATGTCAACCCCCTTCAGTATCGGGATTTCAGGTAGGCGGCTCGATACGTCTTTCCT
Organism: Cupriavidus lacunae; assembly: GCF_003353055.1. Lineage (GTDB taxonomy): Bacteria > Pseudomonadota > Gammaproteobacteria > Burkholderiales > Burkholderiaceae > Cupriavidus > Cupriavidus lacunae. The sequence goes on along the minus strand of NZ_QKWJ01000066.1, from coordinate 27,095 downwards.
TGCAAGCCATTATTTTTCGTTCGCCGACTGACGCGGCGGGCGAAACTGAGGAGGTCGGGGTGCTAAATACCGGCCATTGCCGGGCTACCTTCTTCTATGAAGGGTAAGTATTTGTCAAGGCGGTGTACACATCCTCCTGAGGGGCTCCTTGTCAGGAAAGCGCGTAGCAGGGGTCAAGGGCAGGCGAAGCCTGGCGTCAGCGACCCCTTGACGCTGCGAAGCGCGATACGCTGGCACAGGGGGTGGCGGGCGCGGGTTATTGCGCCTGCCACCCTACCGGCGGCATTCATGTAACTGTGCTTGAATGGCACGTCCGATTCTGCGCACCTCCCCCTGGCACCGCCTGGGCCAACGTGAAGCCGGTTGTCGCGCGCGTGGGACCTGGCGTCCCGACCTTCTTCTATCCGCTGGCGTAGAGCCAGCCTGATGCAGTATGCGCATTGCGCCGGAAAGTGTTCCGGGGAGGTACCCCATCTATCAGCATCGGTTGCATGAACAACCACGGTAGCCGCCGGGTACTTCCGCTTCATAGCCCTGATGGTGGAGCCAGTCTGGCTGGTAGTGAGCGTTGCGGGTATCGACGTCTGCCTGGCTATGCGGACGACTTAAGCTGTGCTCCTTGGGGGATCACGCCGTCCTCGAGATAGCGCCACAGGAGGATCACCAGCCGCCGCGCCACCGCGACGATCGCAATGCGTCGCGCGCGCCGGTTGGCGCCGGTGCCCTCAGTGCGATGGCGGAACCACTGCGCAAGCGCGCTGCCGGGCTGGTAGCGCAGCCAGTACCAGGCCATCTCGACCAGCAGTGACCGTACGCGCCGGTTGCCCTGTTTACTGATGCCCTGATCGGTGTGACTGTCGCCGCTGTCGTACGGCTGCGGGACGAGACCGGTGCAAGAACCGACCTGACGGCGGTTGTCGAACTGCCGCCAGAACAGTTCAAGCACCAGCCGGGACGCGCCAATCTGGCCCACTCCCTTCAGGCGTGTGAGGTGATCGATCCTTTGGCGCACCGTGGCGGGAAGGGCTTGGTGACGCGCCTTTTCCAGGGTGGCGAGCTGCTGCCTGGCGAGAGCGAGCCGTTCGCATTCGCGCAGGAGCCGGTCGTGCATTTCGGGGGACAGTGGGGAACCGTCATAGCACCTGACCTCCCCCCGGGCAAGCCCGGCTGGCGAACCCATGTTTGAGGTCGTCCCAGCAGCCGAGCGTGCGCAACAGCTTTCCGATCCGGTTGCGGTGCTGCAGGACCTCCTTCTGGAGCTCTGCGCGATCGCGGGTCAGGTGGCGCAGCGCCTCGTCCTGTACGGAGGGTACGTGAACGACGTGCATGCGGTCGCGCTCGCCGTGCAGCCATGCGCGCAGATTGAGCACGAGCTTGATGGCATCCAGGCGGTCCGTCTTCGCCCGCCGCCTGTGGCGTGCGACCGGAATGCTCGCGGCATCGAGGACGTAACATTCAGTGCCATGTGCCTGCAGTGCACGACAGATCCAGAACGCGTCCTGGCCGGCTTCGTAGCAGACAACGGTGCGTACGCCGGCTGGCAGCGACCATTGCTGCTTCTGGCGCTCGATCAGATCCAGGGCGGCCTGGAGGCGCGCCCCGGCCTGCGGATTGGTAAGGGTGTGCACCGCTGGTTTGTCGCGGCGACCGTCGTGGCACGCTATCTTCCAGCTGGCCGTGGCAAGCTCAAGTGAGACCGCCAGCACGAGTTCCTCTCTGCCGGCTGCGTAAGCGGAATTTCGCATGATGCCCTCCTTTAACACGGACCGATGCGATGTGGGAATTTTAGGGGCTCCGCGTTATCGCGTCCCCTTTCATAGCATCTATCCGTGCCGGCGTGGAAGCCGGGCACCACATACCACATGCGCAAAGCGCTGGGATTACCCCTGTTACCTGCGCGCCCCATCTGAAAGGACGGCTACCCGCGGGGTAGCCCGGCTCCTTTACGGGCGCGCTGACCTGCTCTCGTACCGCGTCGCTCTCCATGCTTAGATCGGAATGACCTCCACTATGGTTTGAGGCTTGCGCCGGGTGGAATCTCGCCGTACTCGAGATAGCGCCACAGGGCAATTGCCAATCGACGGGCAAGTGCGACAATGCCAACGCGCCGCATGCGCTTGCTGCCTGGCGCAAAGCGCTCATTGAACCACTGCGCGAGCTGACTAGTTGGCTGGTAGCGTAACCAGTTCCATGCCAGTTCGATCATGAGCCATCTCGAGCGTTTGTTGCCCGCCTTGCTGATGCCTTGCTCGACCTGACTTTCGCCACTGCTGTAAGGCGTCGGTGCCAATCCCAGGCAGCCGGCGATTTCGCGCCGGTTGTGAAAGCGCCGCCAGCCAAACAATTCCTTGTTTAGGAGCCAGGCACTGCCGACGCCGATCCCGCTGAGTCGCGCGAGCAGCGCGATGGCTGGCTGCGCGCCGCTCTTCACTGCCTGGTGCTGCTGGGTTTCGATGTTCTTGATCTGCGCGACGACCAACGCCAGTCGCGCGACTTCACGCTCGATCTCAGCAGCTAAACCAGCGGGTAGTTGCGAACCATGATCGTTCCACCAGTGGTTCCAGGATCGGTCCCCGATGCGGGTGACCCGCAGGTTGTGCAATACCAGCAGCGAACGAATCCGGTTGCTGTGGGCCGTGCGTTTCTGCTTGAGTCGACCGAGTTCGCGATGCAAACGGCGCTCGTCTTCCTGCTCTTCGGTTGGGATCCGCGCGACTGCCCACACGCGCCGCTCGCCAGCGTGGTAACGCATCAACATCGAGAGTGGCTTGTCGCTGTCGAGCCGGTCGGTCTTGGCCCGCCGCGCACGGCGGTTGACTTCAATGCTGGCCGAATCCACGACGAGGTTACCCATTCCTTGTTCCGTCAACCAGCGGTGCAGCCAGAAGCCGTCGCGGCCAGCTTCGTAGCAACTGCGCACCGGGGCTTGCGGCGCCAGTCCAAAGCGTGCTTTGGCCTTGGCAATCACTTGCAGGACTGCATTCAGGTCGCCAGCCACTAGCGTATGCCGGCTCGGTCCATGCCCGCCGTCGCCCAGCGACAGCTTCCAGCTCTTCTCGCCCAGTTCGAAAGCCATGTACAGGCAGCCGGAGACCGGCGTATTCTGCCCACGAAGGGCTGTGTCAGGCGCGTCCATTTGCGTGCTCCTTTAGAAGAAACGAGAGTGCAGATCTTCGTTTTACTCCAGGAGTTGCCTCCGCGGCCCTTCATAGTATCTGACATGCTCAGTCCGCATGAAATCGCCGCGCTGTTACTGCTTGGCGATGCGCAAGACATCGACGATCTCGAACCAGAACAACTGGACGGATTGCTGGTCCACAAACTGGTGACGATGGAGCATGGCCATGGTAGCGGTAATGCCCACCCTCGCTTGACGAGTCAAGGAGCTTCTATGCTTGAAGCCCTGCGCCGCATTTCGTAACACGGCGCGTGCGGCAGTCAGTGCGATCTTCGTTCTTGGCCATGAACGGTGTCCACCTCCGTGACTCGAGATGAGTTGTAATCGATAGGCCCCTATCACGTTGTGACCTATTTGTCGCGAAGGCGTTGCTAACGCCGAATGCCGTGGATCACCATTGCCTCGTTGGAAAAGCGGTATTGCTAGGCCCAGTGGTGAGCAACGTCATCGTGGACGGCCGACATCGAATTCTTGTGACTGCCGCTGGCAGGTGATGCCAACTGTGGTGTTTGCATGATGGGCGCGGGCACCGCGGCTAGATATCTTGTCGAGTCAGGGCGCGGATGCCAGGGTAGATCTCGGAGTGCCACCGGGGGCCAGAGAAAAGATCATAGTGGCCGCACCGGCGCGCCGTCACGTGCCGCTTGTCCCGTGCCGCAATGCCGCGGCACAAACCGTGCGCTGCGTGGGTCTGCCCGCAGCCGGAAATGGCGTCGTGGTCGCCTTCTATGGTCAGTAGCGTCGTAGCGCGGATGTCTTGCGGACGCACGGGCTGCCCTTGCACGAACCAATTGCCGCGTGCCAGACGGAATTCCTGGAACACGATCTGGATGGTATCCAGGTAGAACTCGGCCGCCATGTCGAGCACCGCATGGTGCGCATCGCAAATGCGCCGGAGGGCTTCGGCACGCTCGTAGTCACCCAGCGCGAGCTCCAAATAGTAGTTCCAGTGCGACGCCACCAAAAGACCTGGCTGCGCTGCTATCAAGCCGGCAAGCTGCAGGAAATTCGGGTACACCTTGCGACCGGCACCGGCGTAGCGATCGGGCACTGTGTAGATCAGATTCTGTTGAAACCATGCGAGCGAGTGGTCTGCGGCCACTTTCCCAACCGCGGTGGGGCAGCGACGCGCATCGATCGGCCCGCCCATGAGGATCAGGCTCCTGGGAGTCGGCTCGTCCGCGCTGGCCAACAGGGAAACAGCCGCCAGGGCTGGCACGGTGGCCTGGCAGATGGCGATCACGTGCAGCGGTTCCGCCGCGCCAATCTGACGGATAAACGCCTGCAGTTCGGTGACATAGTCCTCCAGGTGAAACGGCCCGTCCACCAGCGGAACACAGCGCGCATCAATCCAGTCCGTCACATAGACAATATGCTCGGGCAATAAGGTTTCGACGACCTCGCGAAGCATGACGGCGTGATGCCCAGCCAGCGGCGCACAGACCAGCACAGCAGGTCTTGTATGCGAAGCGGCGGCGCCAAGTGTGACCGGCTCAGGTGCGAAGCGCAAAAGGCGGCAAAATGCCCTTTCCAGGACGACTTGCTCGACCACAGGGATGACGCGGCCGTTGTGCTCAACAGCTGCGATACCGAACCCCGGCTTGTCGTAGGTTTGTCCCAGACGGGACAGCATTTCGTAACCAGTGGCAAAGGCGGGAGCGCCCGGTATCTGCGACAGCGGGTTCTCATGATCGGAAAACGCGCTTGCCGCGTTCGCTGCCCACACCGCGAATGGCGCGAACATTGCGCGCTGATACTCCATGAACCGGTAGAGCATGGAGGCCTCCAAGAAAGTACACCGGGCTGGCCGGCGGCCACGATCCAAGCTCCAGACCTCATCGGTCCAGATCGCTTTGATGAGGGCGATGTCGAGGCAGACGTACCGCGGGATCTCGTCTGCGGCCCCATACCTATACGGGTGCAGGGGCTGTACCAGAGTTTCACTATAGGCGGGGCAGCTATTGCTGCAGTGCCAAAGATCGGTGGAAAAGCTGATTCCTTGGTCGCGGCGATCATCGTCGATGTAGGACCGCTCGTCCCTCCGATTTACGCTGTATGGCTCGAGTCGCCAATTTGGCGACGTGTGCGTGCTCATTCCTGAGCACATCACGTCGGCTCAGCTTCACGAGATCATCCAGGCGTCCATGGGCTGGACGGACGATCATCTGCACCAGTTTATGGTGTCGTTGAGGCGGCGAGCGGCGCACCAGATGCCGAGGCCGTCATGTATCAATAGTCAGCATGACTCTCCTGGGGGCAAGAGGGCTGGCCCGCCGCTCGGTATCGGCACGCACGTCGATGGGCTCGACAGCCAGCCGCAGCACGCCAATGCGAATCATCGCATCCAGTCCCCGAGCAGTTGGGCAGCATTGCTGCGCCGCCGGGAGCGGCCATTGCACGATCAGCGTGCCGCCCAGGGCGCTGGAACTCGATGCGGCAATGGCTGAACATGCGGAGGGATGGCCCCTTGGCCGAACCGCTGCGTCGGTCCCTGCCGGCAAAGGTGACTAGCGCGACTGTTTTTGGATAATTTCAACCTGCTCATCGATAATGGCCAAGAGTTCGGATACTGAGCCGGAGAAACGCTGTCGTACCTTCTCTCGTGTTTTGCGCTCGCTGGCCGAACGCACGAGCTCGTAGCTACCACCTTCTTGCGAAAGACGGATGACTCGCAGTTCCTTGCTGGGCGGAACCCGCAGCCAATAAGAATACCCATTCCTTATCCCTTTCTCTGTGCGTTCGCGAGGAATCAGGTATGGCCGGGCAAGCATGATCTCGGCGTGAATCGCTTCAATGGACATAGCGCTGCTTAAAAAAACGAAACCCCTGCATTGCGGGCAGGGGCGAATTCTATTCTGGGGTGCAGAAGCTGAGGTTTAGGCTTCTTCTGCAATCAGGAATCTCTTGGGGTTCTTTCCGAGCCAGGCCGGTTGGCGACCACGGCCGGACCAAGTCTTCCCGGTCTTGGGGTCGCGGTACTTAGGGGGCAGTTCCGACTTCGGCTTGCTTGCACCGCTGCCAGCTGGACGGCCGCGACGGCGCTTGGAAATGTCTTCGACCGTCAAGCCATACTCCGCCATCAGGGTCTGAATCTTCTCGATGACGCCTGCTACTTCATTAGCGCGTACCTCTTCCAGTTGGGCTTCGAGGGCCTGCTTCTGGGATATGAGTTCCTTATAGGATGCCATGCGAGTTTCCTTTGGGATGCGCCCTGGCGTCAGGGCATGTGATCATTACTTCGCCGGCGGGTTCCGCGATCAGCCGGCATGTTCACAGTCCCCGAGGATTTTTTCTTTGCTGGCTGCGCCACCTCCCGCGCGCCAGAGCCTTGAGATTGCATCTTGCGTTACCCAACTCAAGGAGGGAAATGAGAGGATAACGTATCCCTCGTATGGGGGGAGAAAACATCCGGATTCACGCGGAGAAACCGTAACCGCCTAGTTTGTGCGGTGCACAAATGCTGATGCGGCTCAGCGTTTGTGCGTCCTTCACTTAACCACGCGGTAGAGGCATGAAAAAAGAAGAACTTAATGCGGTATTTACGCGTGAGCAATTGGACCGGTATTTCGCGTCGTACGTAGGGATGGAAGGGGGTAATCCGGGCGCGGCAGTTTGGTTCTGTGACAGCTCACCGGCGCGGAGTTCAAGCTCAGTCTATTTCCACTGCCTGCCCACCTGATCAACCAGACACCCTGGTCGAAGGCATTCCGCGGCCCGCCGGAGCTGGTGCCAAAACAACGTTACCTCGACCTTTGCCGCGGCGGCCGGCGCTTCTCCTTCATCGATGAGATCCGCCAACTCTGGAGGCCAAAAGTGGTGGTTTGCCTGGGCGAGCGGCACGCCGACGATTTCGCACAGGCGTTCGCCCTCGAGGATGTGCGAATCCTGCAGCCCGCTGACTTGCCGAAGACCCTGCGAGTGCTGGAGAGCGACGGCACCGCCTGGATCATCTGCCCGCCTCTGGCCGGCGCAGCGGGACTGACGTCTGACGTGTTGCTTGATGCGATGGGGCAATTCATCGCTGGCTGGCTGCAACCGGCCGATGTTCCTGCGCTCTGCTCGGGCGCAGCCACCTGCTGACCATGGAGAAGTAGCGATTGTTGGTGAGCGTGCGTCGGCGATGCCGCAGTCCGGCTTGAGGAGTTGCGTGCAAGCAAAGACTTTCCCATCGATGCGCAGGCCGCGCATTATTTTTACCAAGCACAACGACCACCGCAATAACAGCTTCGGCAATTCGCTGCGTGCGGTCCTGGGCACTGACCATGTGAATGCCGTGAGCCAATATGTGGCGAGCAAGCTGAGCCGGTTGCCGTACGCGGTATCGGCTAGCACCATCGCGGCTTTATGATTATCAAAGCCCGGGCGTCACCTCCGCACTGGCCGAACGCTTGACCGGCGGGCGCTACGTCGATGTGGATTCCGGAGTACGCCTTGGTGATCGTGTTGAGCAAGGACTTGCGACGCCCGCCGCTGATGACCTGGCTTCCGCGGCGGTGAAATTCCTCAGCCAGTCCAAGGCCAATGCCAGACGTTCCGCCGGTGATGAAGATCGTGTTGCCACTGAGTTTTATTGGATGTGGTCCTCCCAAGCGCCCACACAATGAATGGATTGTGTGGGCGGCTGTTCCGAGCGAATTTATGCTTCGAAGGCTTCGCGATTGGCCTGTACAAATTCGGCGACGGTCTGCGGCGCTGCAAGCTATGAACGGCCGTTCCAGCCACGGGGACTTGATTGACGGCGAGGGGTCGGCAAGCGCCAACCTGCACATCATCGGAAATGCGGGATTTCTGTAAGTTCGTCGGATTTCGCGTAAACTGCGCGCTGATCTCCGTTCGCTTATTCGTCCGCTCTGTCGGCGAGGGTCGAAGCTCACGTCTTGCATGGAGGCATCACGCATGGATGCAATGCCATTGTTGGATAGCAGTGCCATCGATCAACTCGCCAGCGCGCCCGTGCGCGACCTGCGCCGCGTGCCCATCCACCCCGATCACTGGTATCCACTGGCCTGGTCACATGAGGTCAAGCGGGGCAAAGCCCTCGGCGTGCGCTTTGCCGGCGATCCGATCGTGCTGGTGCGTACCGGGTCCGGCACCATATTCGCGCTGGAAGATCGTTGCGCACACCGGCAGGTTCCGCTGCACGCGGGCGTGGTGGAAGGCGAGTCCATCCGGTGCGGCTATCACGGCTGGACTTATGACTGCACCGGCCGCTGCGTCGATGTGCCATACCTCGGGCGTGAGCGCCTGCCCAACGGCGTGCGTGCCTATCCCTGCCGCGAGGTGCACGGCCTGATCTTTGTCTTTCCTGGCGATGTGGCGCTTGCCAAAGGGCGGCCGCTGCCCGCCCTGCCATCGGTGGCAGACAAGGCGTACAAGACGCGCCGCTTTGGCCGCGAGGTCAAGTGCCACTACTCCTTCATGCACGAAAACCTGATGGACATGAACCACCAGTTCCTGCACCGGCGGCAGATGGGGCAGATGCGTGCGCGGTCGCTGGGCCGCCGTCGCGGCGAGGACTGGGTGGAAGTTGACTACACGTTCGCGCGCATGGAAGGCAAGCAGCCTGTGGGCGAGGCGCTGGTGTTTGGCGCCAGCAAGAAGAACGGCGACCGGGACGACAAGGACGTGATGACGGTGCGCACCGGCTATCCGTACCAGACCCTCCAGATCCGCTCGGGCGACGGTACATTAGTGATGGACCTGTGGATCGTCTACGTGCCACTGGATGCGGCGCAGCGCACCAACCGGACCTTTGGCGTGCTTTCCATCCGGAAGCCCGGGATTCCGTTTGCGCTGGACCTCGCATGGCCGCTGCTGGTCTGGTTCACGGAACGCATCTTCAAGGAGGACCGCTGGGTCGTCGAGCGCGAGCAAGAGGCCCACGACAGGCAAGGCGCCGACTGGAACCACGAGGTGTTTCCGGTCATTAACGAATTGCGCGACCTGCTGCGCAACTGCGGCGGCCGCACCACGATCCCGATCCGTGAGGTGGGCAACTAGTCCACTGAATCACTGAAATTGGTCGGTGCCTGCCATGTCCCTTCACCTCCCATTTCAATGATTCAGTGGACTAGGACTGCCGCTGAGATCAATGAGGACCGGGGAGCGGCAATCATCGACATCGAAGGCGGGTCGGCCAACCGCCGGCGCGGCATCTAGCCAGTCTGTAGCCACAGCGGCGCAATGTTGACGGGCCGAGCCCAGGAAGAGCTGCCTGGGCGTTCCCATCAATTGGCAGTTGAGAGTTTAGTACGCTTGGCGGGCCACCGCTACCACGCGCGGTCTACCGTCGACCTCCTCGATTCGCGGCAGCTTGCCGACCTCAATGCACTGCCTGACCGCGGCCAGTAGCCCGGTCGCGTCCCACCTGTTCTCCTCAAGCGCAACCAAGGCGTCGCCGGTGATAGCAAAGCACCCGCCGCAGACGGCGCAGCGGTAAATGCGGCTGCCGTGCGGGCGGTCGTGCTGGTCCCGCCAGCGCCGCGCGAGTGCTGCGCATAGCACGCAAGGGACGGCTTCAGTTGCGCTCATAATTTGACCCCGTTTCGCATTTTATTGGTGATGAATCACAGCAGGCTGATATCCGGCCTGTTGCCCTGAGCCCACCGTCAGGACTGGCCGCGGCGAGGAGTCCTTCCTTGTCGTAGCGGACCTCATGGCAGGGTCGTCCCAGACGTTAGAGTGGGCAGGGTGGTTTGGTGCCATCGCGCCCAACGGCTCGCCACAAGCCTAGGCGGCGTGTGTCACTATTCACGGTGCCCTTCCGCACGATTCGCTTTAAATGGCCGAGGGCTTTGTGGTGCTGGGCACAATTCATAATTCGCGGCGCTACAGCCGGCGCCCCCTCGATCAACTGTCACCGAGCGGTTGGCGGGGAACGGGAACAAAGTCGAAATGGGCGGCTGCATACAGTGCATTGCACGCCCAGACTTCTTCGCCGTCCTTGTAGAAGGTGACCCACTTGCAGTCGCTGATGCAATGGGCGCCGGGAAACACCTCATCATGGCCATTGCCACCGTCCAGCGGGAAGGGCGCGTGGGGCACGGCCCAGTAGTGGCCGCTCGGTAAGGCTTCGATCGATTTCCGGGACATTCTTTTCAGAACCGCCATGCGGTGTCACGTAACGCACGACCTCGCCGCCCCGGCGAAACGGAGTGTGTCAATCCTGCAAAGGCTTTACACCGTTGCGAGACGGCCTCGTGTAGGCTCACTGCCAATCACCTCATGCTTGTACAGTAATTTCGCCATGGCGCAGTACCTCTCCATTGCCGTTCGAGCGTTCGGCGTCGGCGCCATCATTGTGATCATCGCCGTTGCCACGCGGCAAGTCTATCTGCAGGTCGCCGCAGATGATGGCTTTACCGGTGCTGATCAGGAACCCACAGCTACGATGATGATGCGGTGTAAGGCGATGCACGGTCGCCTGCAAAATCGGCATAGTTCTGCTTGTTCCAAGCCAGGTCTGATCGTCTGAGGGCATCGGAGTAACGCGTAAATCCCTCCGCAGTGCCGGCTTTGCACCCCCAGATTTCAGCCAGGCTCGGCCCAGTCATATGGCGCCCGGGCGCAAATGAATGGCACGCCATGCCCGTGCGGGCGGCCTGTGCCCCGCGGGCAATATCACCATCCCTTCTCGCGAAATCCCGTGGTTGCTGGGCGCAATTTTGGCAGGCGGCGTGGCGGGTCCGGCGTACAAGAGACTGACCGGCGATGTGCCCGCGGTGAAAGAATGGGGACAGCCCGCCGCCGTTGCTTGGCTGTGAATGTGGAGACTCTCTATCACGAGGCCAAAATTCCTCGCAGCTCAGTCAGAGCTCTGATCTCGTTATTCACAATCCCAGTCCCCATCGACGGGCTGTATCGGCATGCTTGCACAATGGGTCTACGGCGTGGAATGAGCCATAAGGATGACTTAGGGGTGAGCCTGTCGATCCCCTATCGGGTTTCCGCGGGCCGTCAAGTTGGCCTGACTTGTCCAAAAAGGAGCCCCCGGCCGAGGAACTCGAGTGCTACCAATAGTTTTGGGGCGGATCGCGAATCCACGGCCAAGTGCCCAGCGCTGTTCACCGAGACCCAGCATCCTCCGAGAAATTGGCCCCATCGGAACCGTGAATGCGCCAACCGGGAGCCAAAGCCGAACTACTTTGCAGCTGCCGGAGACACCTGCGCTGCACGATGTCGCGCGCTTTTCGAGGCTGCCGCCGCAGCCGTATTGAAACTGTTCTCGGCTACTTCCACGACCTGCTTTGCCGTCGACTGCATCGACTCATAGAGCGTAGTGGTCGCCTTCACGGCCTCCTGCCAGGCGGCCAGAGGCGCCGTCGAGCCTGATGGGGCGTTGCTCACCGCGCTATCAATGAGACCCTGCAACTGGCCCTTGCTTGTTGTGTATTGGACTTCGACGACCTTCTCGAACTCCGCCCGCGTAGCCGCAAGGATGTCCTGCAGTTGACGCCGATACTCCAAAACATTGTCGGCTGCAGGTTGAAATAATTCGATTTGCAATTCAATGAGTTGTTGCGGGTTCTGGACTGAAAGGGCTTTCATTACACCCTCCCGGGTATGCGCCAGGGTCGTCTTCATTGTCTGGAGGTTCAACTCCATCACTCTTTCGAAGCCCTCAACGGCCTTGTTGGTTAGTCCGACCAGGGCTTCAAGGCCCGCCAACTGCGCTTTCGTGTATTGTTCTGCGGTCCACTGAGTCATCTTGCATCTCCTAAGTGCGGCCCGTCCCCTGAGCTAACCGGTGGCTGGGCGTTATGGTGGGAATCAAGTGAATGACAATTGCAATGTCGCGCCCCCTTGCGGCGGACGCCGACGTGAAGGCCAAAAGAAGCGTCGATGCCGGCGACTCTCTATGGGACAGAGCGATGCGCTTATCGACAGGCCGGCTGTGCTCGGCAAGCCTTTGCTCGAACACGGTCTAGGGCCTTGAGAACAACGTATCCTTGGATTGTGACCTGAGGTCGGCTTCGGTTTGGCCCGAGCCGCTCCAGCGTAACCAGTTGCCGCGCGCACAGTGCCTCCACATCCGCGCTGTCCAACTCCGCAGGGTCAGGGCTGTCGTTTACCAGTACCAGGGTGGCGAACTCATGATGACTCAGCACAGTCGTCTCCTAAGCTATTGGTCTAATAGTGCTACGGGACTTCACTACCGTCCGTGACAGCGGCCTAGCTAGTACAGGCCGCTTCTTTGCTCTCGGACGCAAAGGTCTGGCTGGTGGGCGCTTGTGTCATCACGCCCGGAGGGAACATCTTAGCTGCTCGCAGCATACTGTTCAACGACTCGAACGCATGTCTGTGGTAATCCCTAGTTGTGGTGGTCTAATTTCCTCGGACAGGTCGATAGGAGGACAATCCGGAATCGACGAGGAAAAAAGATAGATGACAAGAAGGCGCCGACAATTTGACGCCAGCTTCAAGCTGGAAGTGGTACGGATGGTGCGAGACCAAGGATTATCGGTCAGCGAGGTTTGCCGGTCGATGGAGCTTGGTGAGACGGCCGTTCGGCGCTGGATGGCGCAGTACGATGCAGAGTGCGCCGGCGGGCCTGGCGTGGGCAAACCGCTGACGGCCGAACAGCAGCGCATTCGGCAGCTCGAAGCGGAGAACCGACAACTGCGCGAGGACAATGCGCTGTTAAAAAAAGCGTCGGCCTTCTTTGCACGAGAACTGAAGTGAGTTATCGCGTGGTAACTCACTTGCAACAGGAGGCCGTATCGGTCAGTAATGCCTGCCGGGTTTTGCAGGTGAGCCGCTCTGGCTACTATGCGCACCGGCGTGCCAAGCCGAGCGCAAAGAGCCTGCAGGAACAGACCCACGTCAAGGCAGCGTTTGCTGCCAGTGGTGCGAACTACGGCAGCCGGCGCGTGATGCATGCGCTGAGGGCACAAGGACTACGTATTGGCCGCTATCGGGTCCGCACGCTGATGCGCGAAACGGGATTGCGCGCGAGATGGAAGCGCAAGTTCGTCTCGACGACCGACAGCAGGCATACGTTACCTGTGGCAGAGAACGTGCTGGACCGGCAGTTCGACGTGGCCGAGCCGAATCGGGCCTGGACTTCGGACATAACCTATATCCGCACGGCTCAAGGCTGGCTGTATCTGGCTGTCGTGCTGGACTTGCACTCGCGCAAGGTCGTGGGCTGGTCGATGGCGCCGACCATGCCGGCCGACTTGGTCATGTCGGCACTGAGCATGGCGCTGCAGCAACGAAGGCCAGCGCCGGGACTGGTGCTGCACTCGGATAGGGGCAGTCAGTACGCGAGCGCGGAGTATCAGGCCTTGCTGGCACGCCATCAGATTGTTTGCAGCATGAGTCGAAAAGGCAATTGCTGGGATAACGCGGTGATGGAGCGGTTCTTCCTGAACCTGAAGATGGAGCGCGTGTGGCAGCGTCAGTATGCCAACCACGCCGAGGCGCGGCGCGACATCACCCAGTACATCGTCGGCTTTTATAACCCGGTGCGCTTGCACTCAACCCTGGGGTATCTGTCGCCCGCTGCCTACGAGGCGAAATCGATAGAAAAACAACCTATCTGCCTGTCCGAAATAACTTGACCACTACAAGTATCGATTCTTCCCCTGCATGGGACTGCCCCCTCCCAACCAAAAAAAGAACCCGCGCTTCCTGAGTGGTTACGCGGGTGGTAGCAGGACTACAGGGCCAGTCTATCTTGACTTAAAATTTTCTTACGTCAGAATTAAGAGACACTTTGACCTTAAATCTGAGGGAGACTATACGACTCCCTGTAGTTACAAACGAGGGCGTTAGCGAGGCCAACGCTGGTGAAGCTGGGCTCGCCATAGACCAAGGTGCAAAGAACAGCATTGGGTTGAACTCAATGGGACGCAGACGCCAACTGGCAGCCGCGCCGTGGACTTGAACGGAGGCAGGAATGACGACAGCTCGAGCTGGGACCAGGGGGGAAGCCATCAGGCTACTTGAGGCAAAAGGGGGTTGGACTCGTCGAACTGGACTACGAGTCTGGCTGGCAAGACGCTTCTGAACTTAGTCACCTGGGTGAGAAGGCTGGAGTCCGCGTTGAGTATCGCGGCCATGAGAGTATTGTCGTCAAGTCGCCAGCGGCACTTGCCGCCGGATTGAAGCGCCCAAAGCTAACGTTTCGTCAGCGCAATCTTTATTGCCAGTTTGCGCTGACCGACTTGACTGCCAGCGAATTGGCAGCCTTGGAAGCGAAGGCCATGAAGCTTGGCGATTACATCCTGGCCGGGCACCTGCTACGGGGCGCCAATACCGTTTGGGCCGAGTAACCTCGATGCATGTTCCTTGATTTCGGCCACGCTCTGCCATACCGTGACGGCCGATTATGCAGCCATCTTCCCGACGGTTGGCGATTGAAGCCCGCCACTATGCTGCCACGCTTGACTTGTCAACGGTTCTTCCATCGGCCAACTTGTGCGTCAGTTGTGGCGCAGCTGCGCGCCTGACGGCTCATTTGCGCCATTACTCGCAGCGGAAGCAAGTTCTCCCCGAGGCCGCGTCTGGTGGCTCTCACCCCAAGTGTGAAAACGCGCATGCCCCATCGGAATTCCGCTAACATTGAACATTCGATGCCCCATTCGGGTGAGCTGCCAATGGTCGCTCCTACGTCAAGTTCCGAACAATACCGCTCGCCTCCAACTAAGGCAGCGAATTAGACCATGAGCGTTTAGCCAGTGAAGAAGAGCAAGGCTGAAGGAATGGTGCGCTGGTCGTTAAAGTCCAGGGTGGTCGCTTCAACAGTCGTTGTGGTTCTTCTCCTCGCGGTCCTGCTGATTCTGGTTGCACGCCACTACGTCTTCGCCAACCTGAAGGATTCCCTGCAGGCACAGCAGGATGCACAGGTCAAACTGGTTGCTGAGCAACTTGACGACAAATTCGAAGTACGTGTCCTCATCCTGCACCGGCTTGCCGAGCAGCTTGCCCCGCTGCTGGACCGTGACCCGGCGGCGCTAAAGCGCGTCACTGAGCAGGCCGCTCCCATTCCTGAATTGTTCGATTGGGTATTTCTCGCCTGGGCGGACGGTAAGCGGGCATTCGATACCAGGCCGATAGACCAGAATCCTGATGTTTCGGACCGCCGGTACTTTCAGGACATTCTGCGCGGCGCATCTGTTGTCATTTCCGAACCGGTGATAACTAAGGTAACCGGTGCACCAGGCGTCGCCATGGCCGTACCTGTGCGCTGGGCTGATGGACGAGTTCGGGCGGTTCTTGTGGGAGGCTTGTACCTGCAGCGCGAAAACTTCCTCAAGGCGCTGTCCCGGAGTCGCATCGGCATAACCGGAGCCTATTGCCTTGTCTCGTCCGGGCAGTCCCCTCGCTACGTCATCCATGCTGACCCGGCAAAGGTACTTCAACCTGCAGCTTCCGGACATGAGTCATGCGGCACTGACAAGGCCATCTCCATATGGGAATTCGCTTGGCCAACGCGGCCCATTGTTGCTCGACATCGACTTGAAACAGCAGGGTGGCAGCTGGTTGCCACACTGCCGGCCAGAGAAGCCTTCTCGCCAATCATCCGTGCCAGGCTAAAAATTCTAACAATGGTAGGAGCAGCCTTGGCTATTGCTGGATTGCTGATGTGGCAGGTAGCCAGACGCCTGCTGGCTCCGTTGGAGAATCTGGAGCGGGCCGTGCGGGAAAGCGCGACGGACTTGCCAGCGCGCGCTGCGCTTCCTACCTCCAGAGCAGACGAAATCGGCGCCCTAGCCAGGACGTTCTCTAGCGTTATGTGCCAACTTGCCGAACGCACGAGTGCCCTGTTGAAAGCAAGGAAGCTGGCGGAGGAACGGGAAGCACGCATCCATGCCATTGCTAATCACATACCGGACCTCGTTGCCTATCTCGATATGGACGAACGCTACGTGTTCGTCAACCAAGCGTACGAACAGCGATTCGGGATGTCTGCGGGTGAAATCATCGGTCTGACGCCCAGGGACCTTTGGGGCGAAGACCATTATGCGAACGCGATAAGGCCTCACCTCAAACTCGCGCTTTCAGGCGAGCTGGTCACGTTTGACGCTGAGCATCCTTACGAGAACCCACCTCTTTATTTTAAGGTCACTTATCAGCCTGCCTGGAGTGGGACGGTCGACACTGTCGTTGGAGTGCATGTGTTCGCCAGAGACATAACAGTAGAGCGCCAGAAGATGCGGGAACTCGAGCAAAAGACGGTGTCAGACTACCTGACTGGCCTGCTCAATCGGAAAGGCTTTGACCGACGCCTGGAATCCGCCATGGCACTGAGCGAGACAAGCGGGCGGATAATGACCTTGCTCCTTGTCGACCTCGACAACTTCAAACTTGTGAATGACACTTACGGTCATCCGATAGGCGATAAGCTTCTGAACGTCCTCGCGACGCGCCTTAGGTGCTGTGTTCGCGAATCCGACGCCGTCGCCCGGATAGGCGGCGACGAGTTTGCCGTAATTTTGGAGGAGGTTTCTGGCTTGCATGCAGTGGAACGTGTCGCCGATGCGATAATCGCGGCGACCTCCGTGCCCTGCATCATTGATGACCAGCAGATTACATGCCGTACGAGCGTTGGTGGTGCACTTCACAAGCCCGGCAACGGCAACACTCGCAATGAGCTTTTCCTGAAGGCGGACACCGCACTTTACGCGGCTAAACACGCCGGCAAAGGCCGGTTCGTTGTCTTCGATAAATCGCGGAGGATTTCTTCGGATTCCAACTCCCGCACCAGCGCAGATTGAGCTTGCCCCTTCCAGTCCGGCGCGCGCATGACTAGGCCCTGCTGACGCCCAATTACGCCCGATCGGTTCTCTGTCGAGGGGGAATTTTCCGACCTTAGTGCAGCAATAACGGAACTCAGTCGAAATTGCTGGGACATTCGTCATTGCTGGGGAAGCCATGGCGGGTTGCGCAGGTGTCGGGACGTTCTTCGTGGCTGGGAAAGCCTTGGTGGCTGGCTCTGCGTTCTGGTCCTCCGCTACCGGAGAGACGCACTGGCCTTTCTCGCAAATTCGCTCCCCTTTGCACTGCATGTCATATTGGCATCCCACTGCACCGGCGTGCGGCGCAACCCCTACCGCCATTGATATGGCGAGAAGCAAGCCTAGCGCTTTCATACTTAGCTTCGCCCCCTTCTCTATATTGATCGCCAGTCCGTGCGTGTTGCCCTCCGCCCGTCAAGCCCTATTGGCGGGCTTCGCGTCCCCTAAGCCCAGCGGTCTTGTGCTGGCTCGCCGGTGGTCTTAAGGAGGGCTCATGTAGAAGTCACGGCGGCTACGCCGCCTCGGCCTCCCGCTCGCTGGCGGTGCTGGCGACGGTGCAAGCTTGGTCAATGGGCAGAGGGACCGGTCTCGCCGCAGCCTCAGCCGGCTCGGCCTGCTCCAAGGATGTGGCCGTCCCCGGGCTGGTTGGTTTTGGAAACATACGCAGCCAAGCCATCAACGCCGCCCGGCGCTCGTCGAAGCGAGAGCGAAGCAACAAAGTCGTCGAGTCATGCCGCTGCTGGGCCGCATTCTCACGAAGGCGATCCAGATAATGAATCCGGAAGCACATGGGACACCTCCTTTCGGAAGGCGGAGACGTCCCCACGAGCTATCGCTGCATTCCGAAGGAGACGACCACTTCTAGTATGGAATGTGCACGCTCTGAGCACCACCCGAACTGACCGTTTCACTACCGGGGCACCCGGAGCAGCCATGCCACAGAGCGCAGTACTACGGGGATACTGGCTGCTCCGGCCTGCTGGCCACCGCCCCGCGCGGCCTTGCGGAACGGTGTGAGGCCACTTTCACAAGACGACCGCCCCCAGCTAATCCGCTGTCGAAGCTATCCGATCCGGAAAAATTCCACACTCTGCCCCGCATTGACCGCCCGCCTCAGCCAATCGGGCATCTCGCCCTGCCCATCCCAGCTCATTCCCTCGGCGTTGCGGTAGCAGACCGGCGGCGGAGGGGGCGGGGTGGCGGCGGATCGAAGCACCCCGCCGCCGCCAGTTCTTCCATCGTCAATACGTACTCGGCCATCTGCGCCTGGATCCAGCGGATCGCGTCCGCCCTCTCAGTTTTCGTTGCCATCGTTGCCGTCGTTAGGGTCTTCCGGGTCGCGGGCCGGCGCCGGCACACCCTGCTCATCGTTGGCGAACGGCACCGGGCCGCCGGCCTTGCGCCGCCGCCCACTACCACCCTGCCGCTCGGGCGGTGCCACACGCACTTCTGCCAGCAGCTGGCGTGTGAGCGCCGCTTCGGCCTCGGCCCGCTCGGCCCTGCGCTGGGCCGCCGCGATCTAGCCCTGCGCGGACTCCAGGTCGCCCTCGGACTGGCGCTGCGCCTGTCGGCGGCCGCGAGCCGATCGGCCAGCGCCGTGGCCTGGGCCTCGAGCCGGGTCCTGTTTTCGGCTTGCGTCACCGCCGCGTCGCGGGCTTCGCTGCGCACCGGTGCCAGTTCCGTGCGCAAGTCTTCAGCGCGCGCTCGCTCTTCTGGCGCGCGCCGCTCGCTGGCCTCGGCGCCGGCGGGACAAGTGCGGTGAAACAGACCTCTTCGGTGACATGCCATAGTGTGTCTGTCGCGACGCAGCTTTATTTAACTTGGTCACCGAGGCTTTCCTGACATGACCTGCTTTGCACCACAATGTAAATTGTCTTCTTCTAACCTATATTCAATGTGTTGCCGTGGCCGCCCGTTGGGATAGGCTTCTGCGGGCGTCCCAAAATCCAGGAACCGAGCGACACCAAAACCCCACCGCCATGCGAGCTGGGAATGCATGGCCAACTCATCGCTGAGGAGCAAAACAATGAAGAACATCTCGGTAACTCTGGGAGTCATCTTGGCCCTCGCCGCAATCGGAGCCGCGGCCCAAACACCCAACGATGCGCAGATCGCTGCGATCGTCGTAACTGCAAACCAAGTCGACATTGATGCGGGAAAAATTGCAGAAAAGAATGGTCACTCCCGCGATGTAAAGGCTTTCGGAAAGCAGATGGTCACTGACCATACTGGTGTGAATAAGCAGGCGGTGGCACTGGTCAATAAGCTGAAGGTCACTCCGGAAAAAAATCCAACGAGTGAGAGCTTGCAGTCTGGTGGCGACGAGAACGTAAAGGCTCTGAAGGGACTTAAGGGTGCGAGTTTCGACAAGGCGTATATCGACCACGAAGTCACGTATCACGAACAAGTGATTGATGCAATCGACAAGACGCTCATTCCCAACGCTCAGAACGGTGAGCTAAAGGCGCTGCTGGTTGCTGTGCGCCCAGCGTTTGTGGGGCACCTGGAGCATGCGAAGAAGATCCAATCCTCGCTAGGCAAGTAATTCTCTGCACGCGCATGACGTCCATGCACCAACTACCGCCACAACCTGCTGGGCGGCAGCGAAGACACCTGCTCGCGGTTGTACTGGGCTTTGCGTGGGGCTTGCTCTGCGTTGGTCCCAGCGCAATCGCGGCCGAGAAGACGGCAAGACACACGGTGGTGATCCAGGGTGCGAAGTTTGAGCCCAAGACCATTGGCGTCAAGCGCGGCGATACGATTGTGTGGGTCAACAAAGATCCATATCCTCACACCGTCACCGCGCCAGGGGTGTTCGACTCGCACAGCATCGTTGCGGGTGGGTCGTGGCGATATATTGCGCACAAGACAGGCGAGTTTCCCTATGTCTGCACGCTGCACCCGAATATGAAGGGTGTGCTCAAGGTCGAATAGTCGGCCACATCGTGCCCGCAACGGCGGGTGACTACAAGCGCATCTGCCGTGCGACGCTCCGCCGGCTCGCCATTAGCGCGTATTTGCGTGATCCATTGCGATCTCGACCTCTACCTCGAGCTACTTGACGAAGCCCAACATTCAGATTCAGAAGATTCAAATATGCGGCCCGTTTTCATCCGACGCGGAGCGTGGTTATCATGGTCGGATGTAAAGTGCCCACATTGATCGAAAAAGGGGCCGAAGCCCATTTTTCCTAATGCATCAACGCACTGATCAATGGCCGATTTGCCGGCTGACGGCATTCTCCTGCTGGTTGAGTGTACGCTGTTCCTGGCGCGTGATATGCCCGCCATTCTGGCTTGCCATCATGCGCTCTTCCTGGCGGATCTGACGATCTTTGTTGTGCAGGGCGGCAGCTTGGCCGTGGGTCAACTCACCTTCCTTGACCTCCTGATGGATGCGCCTGTTCTGGTTGGTGAGGCGGTCGTTGACCTGTTCGCGACGGGGATGGTTTCTTTCCCAACGAGAGTCCTTGTCGCCAGCCATTGCACCTCCGGCGAGGCTTGCTGCAAAAGCGGCTACTGCCACGCTACCGAGAATCTTCTTCGCAAACATTGCACACTCCCCTTGGTTGGTCTGTCCTGCGGTACATGCCGAACATGTTCGACTAACGCCATGGAAACTGGCCGCGCTGACGCCCAGCGCGATTGGAGTTGTAACGCAATATTTCACAAATGGCTTTGTCAACTAGCTTCTACTGTCGCCTTGTCCAACTGCTGGTTAATGCTTCACGGCATATGGGGGTGAAGCGGTGGCCGAACAACGAGAAGGCGGTAGCGGACGCGAAGGAGCGAGGTATTTCCGGCATGACGAAGCCTTCCGGCGGGAGATGGTGGCGCAGTGGAACAATAGCGGCCTGAGCATTCGCGCTTTCTGCCGGCAGCATGGCCTGGCGATCAGCACTTTCGGCTTGTGGCGCAAGCGCGTAGACCATGACCAGCCGCCTGTGGTGCCTCTAACGGTGACCGCCGACACCGCCTTCATTGCGGCGGCCACGGGTACAGCACCCGCCGCGCAAGCGATGACCGACACGGCGCTATCGAAGGGGCATGACCAAGTAGTGATCGCGCTGGCCAGCGCCCGCATCGAGCTGACCGGCGCGCATGCTGCGCGCATCGTGCACTTCGTGCTGGGGCAACTGGGAGGTGGCCGGTGCTGATCACCGGCGATGTGCGGGCTCTCTGCCGAGATGCGGTCGACATGCGCAAGTCCATTGACGGCCTGTCATATCTGGTGCAGCCGCTACTGGCGCAGAATCCGCTGTTATGTGGCGAGGCCAAGTATGTAGCGGCCAACCGCGAGCACGTTTCCATGGCCTTCGTCCTTGTGGCCGGCGACACATAAGAGCTACTGTCTCAAACAGACGTAGGACGGCATCCTTCGGTTGAAACCGATGGGCCGCGGTTCCTCGGATAGCTGCCTTGTCCTGACCGCGTCCACATCCGCCGCGGCGTAGCGATGGATCGTAGCACCTGTGTGTGCCCGAGCCACGCTTGGATCGTCAGAAGAGCCACTCCCGATTGAAGCAGCATCATTGCGAGTGAGTGGTCCTATGATAGGCGTCATTGTGAACGCGCGGAGTACAACCGCACGCGTGGCTTACATAATAGATGTCAGCTTCTTCTTTGTGTCGCGTCCAACCGGCGCGATCCGAAGCAGCGGAGATGCAGCCCCTCCTCCGCAGCCCTTGCTACATTGGTATGTAGTACGTTCGCCAAAAAAAACAACGAATCCCAGAATGCTATGAGTCCTCACCCTTTCCCAAATATTGCGCTGGCGATATCCGCCTATGCGACCAAATGCCGGAACGAAACATCCTGTACTCGCAAGATCAATACTGCCCTTCGGGGTACACCGACAATACGACGGCACCGAGCTGAACAGTTTCGGTCATCGGAGAAGTCGCCCAGGTCATGCAACAGTAGAATGAGTTCCTTCAGCGTCGCGTGGACGAGAACAAGTATCAGGCGCAGATCGCTCATGCCCGGCTTGCAGAAGCACAGCAGCAAGCACGCAACGCAAGTCTATGTTCATCGCTTGCGAGCCACGTGCGACCACTCGAATCAGCCATGCGACAACAGAACGGCCCGCAATGGCTTGATAATTTGAAGCAGCAACATCGCAGCGTCCGCGATCTGCAATACCGAAACGGATGCTAACGGTGGAGGACTGAAGCCATTGCGACGCGATACGACACCCGTTCGAGCCTTATCGCCTCCTCCCGGCAACGCCGGCCTCATGTTCTTCCTGGCCCACACGCAGCGGCAGACCGTTGCCGGCCAGGGATGGCTGAAGGCGCCAGGATTTTGCACCGTTTCTTAGGTTTACTACGACGGTACAGTTACTACACTTGGTATGGGTCGCGGACGTCAGGTGCGCGACCCGTTCAATTACTTCCACAACTACACGCTGCACGCATTCTGTTCGTGCGGCATGCTCGTCTCGCCGGTCAAACAGGAGGATGCAATCATGCAAACTGTTATAAGGAGATTTTCCGGAAAGGGTGCAAAGGAGTTGTTCGATCTGCTGGAGACGCGCACGGCTGAGGTCGAAGAACTGATGCGTTCGGTCAAAGGCTTTGTCGGCTACACCCTCGCACGCAGCGGCGATGGCGGATTCTCGGTGACTGTTTGCCAGGACAAGACCGGCACTGACGAAAGCGTGCAGAAGGCAAAGGACTGGATCGCGAAAAACGCCGGAAGCACGGGCGTGGGCGCGCCGGAGATATCGGAGGGATCAGTCCTCATTCACCTGAAGTAACTTTGCCTTGCGACTGGCAGAGCGTGAGTTCAGCGGGCGGATTGGGACCTATGCAACCGGCCTCACCGTCCACTCCTCACGCCCACATCTTGCCGGGTTCGGCCAGACCTGCCTTTTGCAGATCCTCCGGGCTCGTCACAATGCGGCTCTTCTGGCTCTTGTGCTGCCTGATATGCATTCAACGGACCCACGTCCATACTATCCCGAAAAGCGGAGCGGGCAATCTGTCTTCTCCCTCATCGAGCGGCGAGTCGCGAACAAGCCGACGCACACGACTCATGGCTTGGGAAGCGCCGTCAGGCACCCTCCCCTCAGTTGACGGATTCCGGCCAGTTTGAGGGCGAGGTCCCCGAGGACGGCTGGAATCTCACGGAGGACAACTGGTCACACAAAGCGCGTCACGAGCGCTTGCATAGCCTTCGAGAATTCGATCTCAGAAGGCTTCCCGCCACATCCCTTGCAAGACGCTGAATTACCGCTTGATAGCGCGTGACCACGGGCATCGGGCTGCCCGAAGCCAGCGCGCGGCTGGCAATACGCCACGAGCTGCACGCAGCCAGCTCAAGGCGATCTTCCATAAGACGGAGGCCGGCACACAGGCACGGCTCGCTCACCTGCTTGCCGAACTTGGTGCGAGCGTGGGCCTTGGCTGACCACTGTCCGCTGCCACCTTCGAATGCATATTGGCCACAAAATTGGTCAGATGCGTGCGCCGCCCGCTTAAAGGTGTCTCTCTTGGGATAGAACAGCCAGCCTACCTGGGCAGTAAGCCGTTTAGCTGGCGACGCACAGTATTGACAATGCGGTTTACGTCTGGAGTTGTCGATTGTGTCCCAAGGAGGTCTTGAATGTCCCCATTGGCCTGGGAATGGCCGGCCACATGTAGAGTCTGGATTTCCGTTCCCGTTTAGGGTTGTTCGATGCCTGCCGTTGTCCGCAGGAATGTGAGTGTGCCACCGCGCGTTGCTGGCAGGCGGCGAACAAGCCTCGATGGAGGAAACCGCGGAGTGCTCCGAGGTGGTCGGAGTATTGGAGGCTATGGCGATTGATAGGCCGGGATGCCCCACGGTGCGGGAGGATGCGTAGTCAAACGGGATGCTGGATAGGGCCTGGTGCGGTGACGGTGCGGTCCAGTCGGGCAATCGTGAGGATGAAGCGGACGTGCGAGGGGCAGCGCGAAGCGGCAAGCGCAAGCGTCCGCTCGTGGGCCGCGTTGCCGCAAAGCCGACGGTCGGGTTGCACGTCCAGAAAGCGTGGTGCTCATGTCTGGCCTCGCCGCTTGGGTGGTGCGCGAATGGGCGCAGTGCGTTCGAGGATCTCGATGACGATCATCGGGGCACCGCAGTGCCGGCAGACGAAGACCGCAGGGGTAGCAACCCCGGGGTCGTCGGGCTGGGTGTCGATCTCAGGCACGACACCCAGCAGTTCACGGGCCTTCGCGAGACTGGCGCGGCGCACCGGGTTGGCGAGCAGTCCGTAGTGACGGATGCGATGGAAGCCGGCGGGCAGCACATGGAGCAGGAAGCGGCGCATGAACTCGCCGGTTTCGAGCGTCATGATCTTGTAGCGGGTGCGTCCCTTTGCCCGGTAGTCCTTCCAGCGGAAGGTGACACCGCGTTCATCGAAGGCGACCAGGCGCTGGTTGGAGATCGCCACGCGGTGCGTGTAGCGTGAGAGGTATTCGAGGACGGCGTCCGGTCCGGCAAAGGGACGTTTGGCGTAGACGACCCACTCGCAGGTGCGCAGCGGGGCAAGCCACCGTGCAAAGGTAGCCGCATTGGCAAGCTCCGTGTATTCGCCGAAGAACTGCAACTGGCCACGCTGGTGAGCGGATTCGAGCGCTTCGAGGAAGCGGCGCCGGAACAGACGCGACAGGACGCGCACGGGCAGGAAGAAGCCGGGCCGACATGCGATCCACCGCTCACCATCGGGCGACAGGCCCCCGCCTGGGATGATGCCATGCACGTGCGGATGATGCGTCAGCGCCGAGCCCCAGGTGTGCAGCACGAGCGTGGCGCCAATCTGGGCACCCAAGTGCCTTGGATCCGCGGCGATGGTACGCAGTGTTTCGGCGGCGATGTCGAACAGCAGCCCGTAGATCACCGTCTTGTTGTACCAGGCGATCGCGCCGACCGGTGCAGGCAGCGTGAACACGACGTGGTAGTACTCGACGGGCAGCAGGTCGGCCTGGCGCGCCTCGAGCCAACGGTGGGCGGCACTGGCCTGGCACTTCGTGCAATGGCGGTTGCGGCAGGAGTTGAAGGCGACCTCGATGCGCTCGCAACCTGAACAGCGCAGCACATGCCCGCCCAGCGCCGCCGTGCGGCACTGTTCGATGGCCGACATGACCTTCAACTGCCCCAGGCTCAGGTGTGTCGTGGCTCGCCACGCTGGCCCGTGGCTGCGGAAGATGTCCGCAACCTCCAGCATGAGGTGCTGCAGCGCGCGGGCTTACTCCGGAGGCAGGCGGTCCAGCGGGCTGGTGACCTCGTGCAGCAGGTCGGTGGCCACCTGCACGTAGAGCGCGGTGTTCTCGAGCTTCGCATGGCCGAGTAGCACCTGAATCACGCGGATGTCCACCTTCTGTTCGAGCAGGTGCGTGGCAAAACTGTGTCGCAGGGTGTGCATGGACACGCGCTTGTCGATGTGCGCAGCTTCGGCGGCGGCGTGGATGGCGCGGTTCAGTTGCCGAGTGCTGAGCGCGTCGACGGGATCGAGCCCGGGAAACAGCCACCCGCCATCCAGCATCTTGCCTTGGGCCCGGGCCACGTGCCACCAGGCGCGCAGGCGCTCGAGCAGCACCGGCGAAAGCATGGCGTAGCGGTCGCGGCGGCCCTTGCCCTGCTCGATGCGCAGCGTCATGCGCTGGCTGTCGATGTCGGTCACCTTCAGGGCCACCACTTCGCTGGCGCGCAGGCCGGCGCCGTAGGCGACCGACAGCGCGGTCTGGTGCTTGAGGTTGCCGGCCGCCTCGATTAGCCGCCGCACTTCATCGGGGCTGAGCACGACGGGCAATGTGCGGGGCACGCGCACCGGGTGCATCCTGACCATCAGCTCAGGCCGGTCGAGCGTGACCTCGAAGAAGAACTTCAGGCCGGTGATCGCGTGGTTCAGTGACACCGGCGATGTGCCGTGATCGACGAGATGCAGTTGGTAGCGCCGCAGGTCCTCGACGGTGGCGGTGTCAGGTGAGCGCCCGAGAAACCGGGCAAATTCGTGCACGATGTGCAGATAGGTGTCCTGCGTCTTCGGCGAAAGCTGACGCATGCGCATGTCGTCGATCATGCGCTGGCGCAGTGGACTGGCGTTTGCCGGTAAGGAGGTCATGATGCGGCTCCTGTTGGAGAACGAGGCGGATTGCCTCATTCGCCAACATAGAACCGTGTGACCGGTCTCTCCCTGACCGCCACCGTATGGCCGTAGCCCCTACCGCGCGAGCGGTTTAGTGTACGCCCGTGAGAGCGTGCGATCTGCGGGGTGAAAGTCCCCGCCGGAGTTGGCCACAGCTCCGTAGCTGAAGGTAACTGCGTCGTCGCGAGGCGAGGTGGGGAGTAACCGGAAGCGAACTGTCGGTCCGTAGGCTAACGAACCTGTTTCGGCGGGGTATGGCGGCGAGCCTGCACTAAAGTGGCGAAGCCTGGAAGCAACACAGCACGCTGTCGTGGCGGATAAAGCGGTGCGGTGGCGTACCACGTGGTTGAGGACGGAACGATAGGACGGTAGCACGAAGCAAGCGGGGAGACCTGCCGGCGAGGTGAACGCTGGCAGGAGTCAGAGTCCCGATAGTACTGCACACGGAAGGGTAAAGCCGTGGAGACCTGCGTCAGAGCAAAAGGCGCACTAGGGAAGCGGGGCAGGAAAGTTGATAGCAAAAGACCGGAAGGAAGCAGAGATGAAGATCGAAGCATCGCCAGTGTCGGAAACGACTAGACGAGATGCAAACGCGCTGGGAAGCTGCGTGCAGCGGAAATTCGCGTCAGCTTCAATCTGGACGGACGCTATGTTGGCTGCTCTACAAAACGGAGTTAAGGGAGGTAATTGACAAGGTGTTTCGCCTGGACACGCTCGCGCTGGGATGGGCTCAGGTCGAGAAGAACGCCGGGGCGGCGGGAGTGGACCGCATGAGCGTGAAGCGATTCGCGCAAGCGCGGGACCGCTATCTTGCTGAACTGGCGCATGCATTGCAGGACGGTAGCTATCGCCCGCAGCCGGTGCGGCGCGTCTACATACCGAAAGGTAAAGGACGTCGCCCGCTCGGTATACCCGCTGTGAAGGACCGCGTAGTTCAAGCGGCCGAGCCTGTCAGATTTCTTGTGTGTTGAGGTCATGAGACGATATCGAAAGAAACGCCCTTATGACCGAAACAACAAGCATGACGAAGAAGAGCAAGAAATCGAGCGCACCGAAGCTGTTTCCGG
>NZ_QKWJ01000065.1 GCF_003353055.1 Cupriavidus lacunae | reverse complement strand
TATTCTGCCCATGAAGGGCTGTGTCAGGCGCGTCCATTTGCGTGCTCCTTTGGAAAAACGAGAGTGTGCGAATCTTCGTTTTACTCCAGGAGTTGCCTCCGCGGCCCTTCATAGTATCTAAATCCCCAAGCTAACGAGCAAGAAGCCCCACCGGCCACGCCGGCGAAACAGCCACCCTAGCCAAGAGCCACAAACCGACCGCACAGCGACACCCCAGTCCCCTCAATCCGCCAACTCCGGCCACCCCTGCTCCCCATCTCCCCCCTGCAACCGCCCCACCATATATTCATGCAGCCGCGACAGTTCCAGCGCAATGCCATCCGGAAACCCCTGCCGCCCACCGCGCCTGTCGATCAGCAACTCGACCAGGAAAGCATGCAGCGCCGCGGGGTGGACCGAGAGCGCGGCCAGCTGGTTGCCGATGCGGGCATAGCGGCGGCACAGTTCCACGGGCCGCGCCTCGGCCGGCAGCGACGCCAGCCAGCGCATGGCGACGTCTGAAAGCATCGTATCTTCCTGCGCCGGCGGTCGCCGCACGCCGCTCCAGTCAGGCTCGGCTTGCACCGGCGGTCCGCCGTCCAGTACCTTTTTTGCTTCCTCGACGGTGACAAATTCAAAAGAGAGGGGTTCCATGCCGGCTCCGGGATCAGACCAAGGCGCACCGCTGCGCACTAACGCGCATTCTAGCGATTACGGCGCTGTGCAGGTTATCTTGATAGCCACCCCTTCATCGAGCCGGAAGCCTTAGCCTCCGGAACGTTTCATGACAGGTCGAATCCCCGCGAATCGGGGAAGGCGGGGGCAGCTTGCAGCACCGCGCGCCGATCGCTTACAGTCGTTGTTCCAACACTGCTCGCGCAACGGGAACTGCCATGGAACTGCAAGCCAGGGGATCGTTCGAGGTCAATCTGCAAGCACTGCCGCTGCATGACGACGTGACTGGTGCCGCACTCGGGCGCCGCTCTATCGACAAGGTATTCTCCGGCGACCTGCAAGGCAACAGCCATGGCGAGATGCTGGCGGCCGGCACGGCTGTGGCGGGGTCGGCTGGCTATGTGGCGATGGAACTGGTCAGCGGCGTGCTGAACGGGCGCAGCGGCACCTTTGTGCTGCAGCACAGCGGTACCATGACGCGCGGCGCGCCATCGCTGCGGGTATCGGTGGTGCCGGATTCCGGCACGGGCGAGCTGCTTGGCCTGTCCGGCGAACTGAGCATCGATATCGTCGAAGGCAAGCACCTGTACGCCATGCGCTACAGCCTGCCGGATCCGGCCTGACAGGCACGCCGGCGCTTAAGCAACCGGTCCACCCGGCCCACCCGTTTCGCTGCCGGTGGCGCCATACCCCAGCAGGCTCGCCAGCAGCGGCCAGCGCCGCGCCGCCGCGCGGGCCGCCTGCAGTTCCTGCTGGTCGAAATAGTGCTGCGGTTCGAAGCCATCGACCTCGTTGCCGAGGACGTCGATGTCGCTGCGCGCCAGCGGCAGCCCGCGTGCATTGGCCGGCCTGCGGCCAGTCCAGCCCCAGCGCGGCGTAGACGGTGGGCTGCAGCACGCGCAGCGGCTCGTTGTAGGTGGGGATGAAGACATTGCTGAAACGTCGCCTCCTTGCCAGAGGGCGGCCAACTGCGCGCCGGCGTCAGCATCTCAGCCGCCCGGATTCCTTGCAATCTGCAACCCGGTGATGGCGGCAGCGCAATCTATTCTGGATTGCCGAAAATCCGCAGGCTCGGTGCTTCCCCGGGCAACCCTTGCAGCACATTAACTTTAACTCCACCCACTACTCATGCCGTTATGTGCCAACCGACACATACCCCTATCGGGTTCTGCTTGTAATTGTTTGTAATATTTTGAGATCATTATGGTAAAAAGTGCACGTCGTTTATCCCAGTGCTAGCCGGCGCATCAGGTACGCCCCGCGTTCGCGCCGCAAGATTCAGGAAAAGTGTGGAAAAAGTTTCGGGCCTTACCGCAGTTCGCCAGTCAGCCTGGCAGAAGTCAGCCATCCTATGGACGCAATCAACCTCTTCTCAGGCACTTTCTCCCGGCCGGGTCTTCGCCCTGGCCGTGCTTTGTCATGTGCTTCTTTGGACGATCCTGCCAAGCCTGCTCCTGAAAAACGCGTCACTCGACATTGTTGAGGCGCTGGCGTGGGGCCATGAGTGGCAGCTCGGGTACGAGAAGGATCCCCCGCTATGGCCCTGGATCACGGAGGCCGTCACGGCATGGTCCGGCAAAAGCCTGTGGACTTGCTATCTGGCCTCCCAGCTTTGCATCGGGATCGTATTCCTGGCGGTATGGCGGCTTGGGTGTCGCATTGCAGGCAGGCGCGAGGCACTGATCGGTGTCCTCCTGCTGGAGGGCATCTACTACTTCAACTATCCCACCCCGGAGTTCAACGATATCGTCCTGCAGATGCCGTTTGCCGCCGCCTTTGGCTGGCTGCTGCATCGCGCGCTCACTGGGAACCGGCTTGTCGACTGGGGGTTGAGCGGGTTGATTGCCGGACTGGGGCTATGGGCGCGTTACTCGATGGGCGCGTATATCGCTTCCATGGCCATCTTTGTGCTGTTGCACCCGCAGGCACGCCGGCGCCTTTCCGGGCCGGGCCCCTGGCTGCTGGTACTTACCGCATTGTTCGTCTTTTTGCCGCACCTGCACTGGATTGTCGAGAGCGGCTTTATTTCCATCGACTATGTGGGCAGGCGTGCGCCCGCGGCAGCAGAGAGTGCGAGCTACTTTGCCAGGCTGCTTTCGTTCATCGGCGCGCAGATTGCAGCCTTGATTCCAATGCTGGCCCTGGCTGCCATGCTCTGGCGCTGGCGCAGCGCCGAAGCCCCGGCGCCGTCGGATGCAGGCAGATTCGATCAGGCCTACGTGGCTGCCCTGGCGCTCGGGCCCATTGCCTTTTCCGTGGCTTTGTCGGTCATCACGCACCGGCCGCCGCGGGTCATGTGGGCGGCCCCGCTGATGTGTTTCGCAGGCCTTTTCATCGCCACCAGGATCCGGCCCGTCTGGACCGCCGCAAGATTGCGCGCGTTCGGCCGCGCCTGGTTGGTGGTCCTGCTGCTACCCGCCTTGATTTTCGTGCTGGAACAAGTAGGTAAGCCGATGATTACCGGTAACGAAAGCCGGGCACATTTCCCGGGGGAGCAGCTTGCCGCCGAAGTGACCAGCAGATGGCAGGCTGAGACCGGGCAGCCCCTGAAATATGTGATCGGCGATACCTGGCATGCCGGCAATGCTGCGTTCTACTCCGACGACCGCCCCTCAGCCCTTTTCTCGCACGGCGGCTATCGCTTCAGCCCCTGGATCACTCACGAAAAGCTGAGCGCGTCGGGCGCCGTGCTGATCTGGGATGCCCGGCAAGAGGGAGCCGGCATTCCGCAGAGCCTTGCCGCGCAATATCCGGATGCGGTGCTGCAGCCTGTGTTTGCACTAAAGCGGAACGCCTCGGTGTACCAGATCGGCGTAGCGTTCCTGTTCCCGGTCAGCGCGGCCAGGGCAGACATTGGGGCGCCTGGCCAGGAAGATTCCTCTGGCCAGGCGCCCCAGCCGCTGTAACCCTAGTTGCAGCTTGCGTCCGCCACCACGCAAACGCCGCGCACTACCATCTCTCCCATGAAGTCCATCGCGGCCTGGTCCGCGATCGCTTCGCGCAGCGCTTCCAGTGCGGCGTCGTGGGGGTCGTTGGCATTGCCGGCCTCCAGCGGTGTGTCATGCCAGCGCCGCGGTACGGCAGCGGGGTCGATATCGACCCCGGCACCGGTTGCCAGCGCGTCCAGCACGGCGGACTCCGCCGCGGCCATGGCGTCGGCGGTCAGGTCACTGGCGCGCGCCTGTCCGAAACTGTCGAACGCCTGACTCGGCGGCCCGCCCAGGACCTTCCACAACGCCAGTTCGGTCAGCGGCGAGCAGTTCACGATGCGCCCGCCCAGTACCAGTCCGTGCAGCCGCTGGCGGTTCGGCTCGCCCTGCGCGAGCCCGCCCTCGCAGCGCACCATCAGCGCCCCGCCGGGCACGTCGGCCAGGCGGAATGCGCCTTTTGCATCGGTAGTTGCGTTGCGCACTTGTCCTTGCGCATCGCGTAACTGCACGGTGGCGCCTGCCAGCGCGGCGCCAACGGCGGCCGTGCCGGTCACTTCCTGCGCATGGTCATCCCCGCATGCTGCAACCGCTGCGACCCCGCATGCGAGCACGAGGTGGCGCCAGGTTTGAAGGTGCTTGCCCATGGTGTCGGCGCTCAAGGGGCCAGCGTGGCCAGCTCGCGGTGCGAGCGGTTGAACAGGCCGCGCGCCAGCGGCGTCGGGCGGAAATCGACATCAAGCGGCGAGATCGTGATGAACTTGGCCAGGAAGGCAGGTGTCTCGGCAATCCGCGCCAGCGCTGCCAGCTCGGTCTCTGGCGCCCCCACGTCGATCGATACCGTGTTGTCGGCATTGCGCTTGTAGGCCGTCGTAAAGGAATCCACGGTGCCGGGCGTGGTCAGTCGCACGCCGGCAGGCGCTCCTCCTGCAACGATGGGGTAGTTGATGCTCAGCGGATGGGCCACCGGCAGCAATGGCTGGCCGGCGGGGCGTGTGGCCTCCAGGCTGGCGATCACGCGGGCCAGGAAGGCCCCGGCCCTGGGGAACGCCGCCAGGGTGCTGGCAAAGCCCGTGCGTGCTTCGGCAAAATCCACGCCCACGCTCAGCGCAATGCCCGGTACACCGCGGCGCGCGGCGAACAGCACGTTCATCACCGTGCCCGAGTGCGGGATCGAATCCGACAGGTTCTCGCCGAAATTGGCGCCGGAGACGACCAGGTCCGGCGTGAAGCTGCTTTCCGGCCCGACGATCTTCAGGCCCATTGCGGTGGCGTCCACCGGCGAGCCGCTGCCCAGGTAGTCCGCGTTGGTGGCGTTGAGCGCGCTGCCCGCGACAAACGTGGTCTTGATCCGGTGCACGCAGTAGGTGTCGTTGCTGCCGGCTAGCGGCTCCACGAACAGGCGGGTGCGGCCGTCGGGCACGGCATAGGCAGCGCCCGAGCCGCTCTGGTTGCTGGCCGGGCCGACCGTGATCACGCGGTGCCCGGCGTCCTGCAGGGCCTTGCGGACCGCGGAGATGCCTGGCGCGGCGCAGCCGTCGTCATTGGTCAGCAGGATATTGAGTGCCTGGGCGGGGCTGGCCGCCGCGGCCAGTGCCGTGGCGGCGATACCAAAGGCGGCGAGCCGCAGGTGGGCGCGAAGTCGATGCATGGGACCTGTCTCCTTTTTCTTATGCGTGATGAAAGCGGTGCCCGGCTGCACAGATGCCACCGGGCCTGATCGAATCCGGGGTGAGCGCCTACGACGCCAGCAGTCCCCGCTCACGCGCCAGCGTGATCGCCGTATCCTCGA
Source organism: Cupriavidus lacunae (assembly GCF_003353055.1). Lineage (GTDB taxonomy): Bacteria > Pseudomonadota > Gammaproteobacteria > Burkholderiales > Burkholderiaceae > Cupriavidus > Cupriavidus lacunae. The sequence continues at coordinate 35,729 of NZ_QKWJ01000065.1, read as the reverse complement.
TCATGTCCTCCTGCCCGCCCACCAGCCGCTGCCGGCCGAGCTCCACCAGGATTTCGCGCGCGGGGATGCGGTACTTGGCCTCCGCGCGCTTGGCGAACAGCAGGAAGGACGAATACACGCCGGCATAGCCCAGCGTGAGCGCGTCGCGGTCGAGGCGGATGGGGTGGTCCATGATCGGCACCACCAGGTCCTCGGCGACGTCGGCAATGCGGAACACGTCGACACCGGTCTCGATGCCCATGCGCTCGCACACGGCCACCAGCACTTCCATCGGCGTGTTGCCGGCACCGGCGCCCAGTCCCGCGGCGGCAGCGTCGATGCGGCTGGCGCCGCAGGCAATCGCGGCGAGCGAATTGGCCACGCCCATGGCAAGGTTGTGGTGGCCGTGGAAGCCCAGCTCGGTCTCCGGGCGCAGCGCCTGCCGCACGGCGCCCAGCTTCTCGGTGACATGGTGCGGCAGCATGTGCCCCGCCGAGTCGGTGATGTACAGGCAGTTGGCACCGTAGCTTTCCATCAGCAGCGCCTGCTGCACCAGCGTCTGCACCGGTGCCATGTGCGCCATCATCAGAAAGCCCACAGTATCCATGCCGAGCTTGCGTGCCATGCCGATATGCTGTTCCGAGACATCGGCCTCGGTGCAGTGCGTGGCAACGCGGATGGTATGCACGCCGATCTCATGCGCCATGCGCAGGTGATCGACGGTGCCGATGCCGGGCAGCAGCAGGGCGGAGACGCGCGCCTGCTTCAGTTCGCCCAGCACCGCGCGCAGGTATTCCTCGTCACTGTGCGCGGGAAACCCGTAGTTGACTGAGGCGCCGCCCAGGCCATCGCCGTGGGTGACTTCGATCAGCGGCACGCCGGCGGCGTCAAGCCCGCGGGCGATGCCCTTCATCTGTTCCAGCGAGATCTGGTGGCGCTTCGGGTGCATGCCGTCGCGCAGGGTCATGTCGTGCAGGGTGATGCGTTGGACCATGGCTGGCTCCTCAGGCGGTGGCGTTGGCGGTAGCCTGCGCGCTGTCGGCGCGCATGGCGGCGGCGATGCACTCGGCGGTGCGGGCGGCGGAGGCGGTCATGATGTCCAGGTTGCCAGCGTACTTAGGCAGGTAGTCGCCCAGGCCTTCCACCTCCAGGAAGATCGAGACGCGCTTGCCGTCGAACACCGGGCCGTTCTTCAGCGTGTAGCCCGGCACGTACTTGCGCACCTCGGCAATCATGTCGTGCACCGACGCGGTAATCGCGGCAACGTCGGGCGCATCCTCGGTCAGGCAGTGGATGGTGTCGCGCATGATCAGCGGCGGCTCGGCCGGGTTGATCACGATGATGGCCTTGCCCTGGCGCGCGCCGCCCACGGCCTCGATCGCACCCGCCGTGGTGCGCGTGAACTCGTCGATATTGCGGCGCGTGCCGGGCCCGACCGAGCGCGACGACACCGTCGCCACGATCTCGCCATAGGCCACCGGCTGCACGCGCGACACGGCATAGACCATGGGGATGGTGGCCTGCCCGCCGCAAGTCACCATGTTGACGTTCATCTCGTTGCTGCCGATATGGGCTTCCAGGTTGACCGGCGGCACGCAGAACGGCCCGATTGCCGCCGGCGTGAGGTCGATCACGCGCACGCCGCGCGCGGTCAGCTTGGCCGAATGTTCAGCGTGGACGTAGGCGGAGGTGGCATCGAAGGCGATGCGGATATCGTCGGCCTCCAGGTGCGGCAGCAGGCCGTCGATGCCGTCGCTGGTGGTTTTCAGCCCCAGCTCGCGCGCACGGGCCAGGCCTTCGGAGGACGGCTCCACGCCGACCATCCAGACCGGTTCCAGGATGTCGCTGCGGCGCAGCTTGTAGAGCAGGTCGGTGCCGATATTGCCGGGCCCGATCAGGGCACATCGGATCTTGTTCATGGTGTCTCGCGTCGCAAGGTCAGAAAGTCGGGAAAGTCGTGAAGTCAGCAGAACACGGCGGTGCAGCCGCCGATGCCGGTGATGCGCATGGACAGCCGGTCGCCGGCCTGCACGGGAATCAGCGCCGCCAGCGAGCCCGACAGGATGGTCTCGCCGGCCAACAGGGGAATGCCGAAGCTGCCGAGCGTGTTGGCCAGCCATGCCACCGCATCGGCGGGATGCCCCAGCGCGGCGCTGCCCAGGCCCGTGGCCACGCATTCACCGTTCTTTTCAAGCGTCATCGCGCACGTGCCCAGGTCCAGTGCGTGCGGGCTGACGCGTTCGCCGAGCACATAGACGCCGCAGGAGGCGTTGTCGGCTATGGTGTCCTCGATGCGAATGCGCCAGTCCCGGATGCGCGAATCCACGATCTCGAAGCAGGCCGCCACTGCCTCGGTGGCGTCGAGCACATCGTCGCGCGTGACACCCGGTCCGCGCAGGTCGCGCCGCAGGAAGAAAGCAATCTCGCCCTCGGCGCGCGGCTGGATCAGCGACGCCGCGGGAATGGGCTGGCCGGCGGCGTAGTGCATGCTCTGCAGCAGGATGCCGAAGTCCGGCTGGTGCACGTCCAGCATCTGCTGCACGGCTTCGCTGGTCACGCCGATCTTCTTGCCGGTGACGCGGTCGCCGGCGGCAAGCCGGTGGGCTATGAAGCCCTGCTGGATGCGGTAGGCATCGCGCACATCCAGCCCCAGTCCGCGGCCGCTGAGCGGCGGCACCGGCGAGCGCGCGACGAGCGCGTGGTGGAGTTCGTTGCTGAGCGTGGTGATCAGGTCGGCATTCATGGCAGGGGGGCTTGGGCGGCACTGCCGCGGCGGCATCGCGCCGCGGCAGTCCGGGTCGGAACGAAGGTCAGAACGAGTACTTGGCGTTAAAGGCCACGTAGTCGCGGTCAGCCAGCGGACGGTTGGCGATGCTCGCCCCGCCGATAAACGCGGCGTAGGTCAGGTTGAGTTCCAGGTTGTTCAGGTACTTGAAGGTCAGCCCCACGCTGGCGCGCTTGTCGCCATAGCCCATCAGCGTGCCGAAGGCGCCGGCCACCGCCGACTGGCCGCTGAACTGCTGCGCATAGGTGAGCGGCACCGTCATGTCCCAGCCATCGAATACATTGTTGTAGGTCAGCGACCAGCCCACCTGGAATGCCGCCGAGTTGCGGGTGTTCGACAAGTTGCTGAAGCCCATCACCGGATCCACGCTCAGCACGTGCAGGTAGGCGACTTCGCCCAGCAGCGTCTGCGAGTTGGCCAGGAAGGTCGGGCCCACCGAGTAGATCGCGGAGAGCTGGCCCTGCAGCGCCTTGCCGCGCGTCGCGGTGGGCGAGCCGGCCACGTCCACCAGCATCGGCACGCCGTCCTTGTAGCTGACTTCACCGGCGACGTTGGCACCCAGCACCTGTGTCGAGAAGCTGGCGCCGGTCAGGTTGATGCCGCCGAAGTACTTCTGCTGATATTGCAGCGTGGGGAAGAGCGAGGTGACCACGCTCGGGTTCTTGTCGTGGTAGCGCAGCTGGTAGAGCCCGACCTCGGTGCCTTCGAACACGCGGAAGCGGGTGCCGATGCCCCATTGCCCCCAGTCGGACGGGCGGATATCCGGGCCGCGCGGGATGTTGAAGCCGGGTCCGATGATGAACTCCGCGCCCGGACCGACCACGTCGGTGGTGCTGAAATAGCTGCCCGGCGCGAAAATCTGGTTCGGCTTGTAGGTGAACTGGTAATAGCCCATCACACTGAATGCCGGCGTGACCTGCAGCTGCAGTGACGCCTGCGGCACCGGCAGCAGGATGTCCTTGACCTCGGCGCCCGGCACGAAGGCCTTGGTCGCATCGGCGGGCCCTTGCGCGCCGGCGATGTTGGCGAAGAACAGGCTCTCGCCCCAGGCGACCACCTGGTTGCCCAGCTTGAAGCTCAGTTGCGAGTCGCCGATCGGCGTTGCGCCATAGACATAGGCATCGAGCAGCTGCGCGCGGTGCTCGTGATAGTCCCGCGCGGAACCGGTGAACTCGTTGAACTGGCCGCTGTGGTTGACCGTGAACGGCGCATTGTTCGCGTTACTGCCGCTGTAGGCCCAGTCCTGGAACACGCTGCCGCGCACCAGTGCGCCAAATACATCGTGCTTGACATGGGCTTCGCCCAGCAGCGAGACGCGGTTGGCGATCATGTCGCCGCGCTTGAAGTTGCGGTTGCCGTCATCGCCGTTGATGTTCACCGGGCTCAGCAGCGTGTTGCTCTGTTGGCCAGTGCGCACCGCCGCGCCGTAGCTGGCGGTAACGCTGTAGTCGAGCGTGGTGTCGTGGCCGAGATCGATGGTGTCGCCGGCCCGGGCGGGCGGCGCGAGCAGCGCGGCCAGCGCTGCCGCGGCAGCAATTGGCCGCAGCCGGTTGCGGCGTTTCAGTGAGCCTGGTGTTGGTTTTTGCATGGTGGTCTCCCCGTGGTGTCGGTCTTGGTTCATTGCCTGGCACTTCGATTGGCGCTCGCCTGGCCGCAAGCGTAGAGAGGGGAGGCCATGCACAAATCGGCAGAACGGACTAGGCTGTTTCCCTACTGCGGTCGTTCACCCGGCGGCCGCTCAGCCGCGATTGACCGAGGCCGCGTCGAGGAAGGCCGGGCGCTCGCCGCCACCATCGATCACGAGATTGGCGCCCGACACGTAAGACGCCTGCGGCGACGCCAGGAACAGGCATGCGCCGGCGATGTCGTCCGGGTGTGCGAGCCGGCCCAGCGGCACCGTAGCGGCCATGCTGCGCAACGCCTCCGGGTCGCCGTAGTGCTGCTGCTGCGAGGTATCGGTCTGCACTATGCCCGGGCTGACCGCGGCAACGCGCACCTTGGGTGCCCATTCCACCGCGAGCGTGCGCACCGCATTGAGGATGCCGGCCTTCGCGGCGCCGTAGGCCGCCGTGCCGGGCGAAGGACGCAGCGCGCTGACGCTGCCCACGAACAGCTGCGTGCCGCCGCCGGCCTGCTGCTGCATGCGTGCATTGGCGCGCTGCGCGAGCTGCAGCGGCGCGACCAGGTTGAGCCGGATCACCGATTCCAGCAGCCGCGGCGAGGCCTCCGCGACCAGCGCGAACGGCGAGCCGCCGGCGTTGTGGATGACCACGTCAAGCGTGGGGCTGGCCTGCGCAATCTGGGCAAGCATGGCATCGACCTGCTCGATGTCGCGGATGTCCGCCGGGATGAAGCGGGCGCTGCGGCCTGCCGCGGCAGGCAGTTCGCTGTCGTCGGCGGGCGCGGTGCGTCCGCACACGAAGACCTGTGCGCCCGCGCGCAGGAAGGCCTCGCTGATGGCGCGGCCGATGCCGCGCATGCCGCCGGTCACCAGCACGGTCTGGCCGGTGTAGTCAAATCCTGTCATGGGCTCCCCCTGGATGCATGGAGCGCCCATCGTAGGAGAAGTGGCCGTCCGGCTCGTAGTCCGAATGAACGATGCCCGGGGTGCCGGCGCTGCGCAATATGCTGGGCAAACCACGGGAGACGCCCTCATGTCCGCTACCTCGCAGCTCACGCCCTCCACGCCTGCATCCCCACACCCGAACCTGCCGGTCGGGCGCTTCACCACCACTTCCACGGGCCTGCGCCTGCACTGCCTGGACTCCGGCAGCGGCGAGCCGGTGGTCTTCATCCACGGCAGCGGTCCGGGCGCGAGCGGGCACAGCAACTTCCGCCATAACGTGCCGGCCTTCGCCGTGGCGGGTTTCCGCACCGTGGTGGTGGACCTGCCCGGGTATGGCCTGTCGTCCAAGCCGGACGATGTCGAGTACACCCTGGACTTCTTCGTCGCCGCGCTGCGCGAGCAGTTGTTGGCACTGGAGCTGCCGCGCTGCGTGCTGGTGGGCAACTCGCTTGGCGGCGCCATCGCTCTGCAGTACGCGCTGGATTTCCCGAAGCATGTCAGCCGCCTGGTGATGATGGCGCCCGGCGGCGTGGAAGAGCGCGAAACCTACTTCCAGATGGCGGGCATCCAGCACATGGTGTCGCTGTTTACCGGCGGGCACATGAACCCGGACACCATGCGGCAGCTGCTGCAGCTGCTGGTGCACGACGCCAGCCTGGTCACCGACGCGCTGGTCGACGAGCGCATGGCGGTGTGCCGCGAGCAGCCGCGCGAGGTGCTGGCCACCATGAAGGTGCCGAACCTGACCGCGCGGCTGGGCGAGATCCGGTGCCCGGTGCTGGGCTTCTGGGGCACCGAGGACCAGTTCAATCCCGCGTCCGGCGCCGCGAAGTTCCTGAGCGGCTGCGCCGACGCGCGCTTTGTCATGATCAACCGCTGCGGCCACTGGGTGATGGTTGAGCACGCAGCCTATTTCAATCGCGAATGTCTCGGCTTCCTGGCGGATACTGCCCAGAACGGCGCGGCATAATTGGCGCCCACGCCCACACAACAAGACCCAGGAGACATCATGGAATACCCGTATAACCTGTTCGATCTGCGCGGCAAGGTGGCCGCCATCACCGGCGCCGCGCGCGGCATCGGTGCGGAAACCGCGCGCATGCTGGCAGCGGCCGGCGCGAAGGTCGCCGTGCTCGACGTGCTGGAAGCCGACGGCAAGGCCACCGCCGAAGCCATCTGCGCCGAAGGCGGCGAGGCCGCGTTCTGGAAGCTCGACGTCACCAGCGAAGGCGAGGTGACGCGCGTGTTCGCGGAGATCGCGGCGCGCTTCGGCGGCCTTGGCATCCTGGTGAACAACGCCGGCATCGAGGGGCCCAATGCGCCGACCCATGAGCTGGCGCTGGAGCAATGGCAGCAGGTGATGGCGGTCAACGTGACCGGCACCTTCCTGTGCACCAAGCATGCCATTGCGCACATGGAACGCGCCGGCGGCGGCGCCATTGTCAATGTGTCGTCGATGTACGGCATCGCGGGCGGGCCGGACGTGCCGCCTTATCACGCGTCCAAGGCCGCGGTGCGGATGATGGCCAAGACCGATGCCATGCTCTACGCCGGCAAGGGCATTCGCGCCAACTCGATCCATCCCGGCTATATCCGCACGCCAATGCTCGAACACGTGGCCCAGGCTTCGGGCCAGGGCGAGGCGCTGTTCGACTACCTGGGCGGACAGACGCCCGCGGGCAAGGTGGGCCAGCCGCGCGACATCGCGGCGGGCATCCTGTACCTCGTGTCCGACGCGGGGCGTTACGTCACCGGTGCCGAGCTGGTGATCGACGGCGGCTACACCGCGCGCTGAATCACAGGACAAGGAGAACCCGATGACCCATGGCACTGATAGCACCGCGATGAAAGCCACGCTGCTCGCCTATGTCGAGCGCTTCAACGCCGGTGACGCGCAGGGCGTTGCCGCGCTTTACGCTGACGATGCCACCGTGGAAGACCCGGTCGGCGCGCAGCCGATCGCCGGCAAGCCCGCCATCCTGGCCTTCTACCAGCACACCACGGCGCTGGGCGCGCGCCTGGAGGTGGTGGCGCCGCCGCGCGGCTCGCACGGCGACGCCGCCGCGCTGACCTTCGCGGTGCATGTCAGCCTGGAAGGGCGGCCGGCCCGCATCGACGTGACCGACATCATGACGTTCGGCGCAGACGGCCGCATCCGCAGCATGCGCGCTCACTGGGCACCGGACGACGTGCATTTCCTCTGAGCCCGCTGCGCCGATGGCCCGCCACACCCGCGAGGATGCCGCCGTCACGCGCGCGCGCATCCTGGCCAGCGCGCAGCAGCTGATCCGGCACCGCGGCCTGCATTGCGTCACGGTGGACGACGTGGCCCGTGCCATCGGCATGACGCGCGGGGCCGTCTACGGGCATTTCCGTTCCCGAACCGAGCTGCTGGGCGCGCTGCTGTCATGCGCCGAGAACGACTTCGCCACGCGGCTGGCGCCGCTGGCGCAGGGCCGCGCCGGCACTGGCCCCGGAGCGCTGGAGCAGGCGCTTGCGACCTTGCTCCACGGCGATGACCTCGCGCGCCATGTGAGCCTGCTGGCGGCGCTGCTGCAGCACAAGTGTGGCGATGCCTGCGAGCTTTGCCCGCTGCGCGCGCGCGTGCTGGCGGGCGTCGAGGCGCTGCGCGGAACCCTGGCGGCGCTGCTGCCGGCGCCCGGCCTGTCCAACGTGCTGATGGCGCACCTGTGGGGCTTGCTGAGTGCGCATGCCATGCACCTGGCGCCGTCTGGTCTGTCCGGCTGCGCCGCATCGCTGGCCCGGCTATATCAAGGGCATGATGTGCGGTCGCATCCGGCGCTGCCCGCCTCCCTTTCCTGTCGACCTAACGCCACTTTCGACCCGACGCTGGTGCGGGATACCCCTTAGTCTGCTCGGACGAAGAGTTTCGGACCGGCGCTGACTACGATGCTTTCAGAAGCATCAACACCCAGCACAGGGTGCGGAGGAGACAGCGATGAAGCAACTCGGATTTCGTTGGGCAGCGGGCCTGGCCGGGGCTGGCGCCGCAATGGGCGTGGCCTGGGCGTTGGCCGTGGACGACGGCCCCGCCACGACGTATGTCAGCCAGGACGACAGGTCCGTTGTCAGCATGCTCTCTGCCGATTCGGCGCAGCAGCGCTGCGACGACGCCTGCGTGCGCAGCCGCGGCGTCGCCGCGCTGGTGGTGCTGAGCCAGCGTCCCCCGCAATGACGGGCCGATTGGCCTGCATGTCCAGGCCAATCGACGAACTACGACTTACCGTCAGACCCGGCCAGGCTGCCGTTGCGCATTCAGCGCTTCCGCGCGCGCCTTGATGTCGCGTGCCACCTGGTCGAATCCCTGCTTCACCCAGGCACCGTGCTCGCGCATGATGGTCTCCGCATTCAGCCCCAGGAACAGGTCAGTGGTGAAGTAGCGGGTGCGCCCGGCGCCGATGGCTTCCAGGTACTGGTCGCGCCGGGCGGCGTCCTTGTTCTCGTCAGTCGGGCGCTGCTCCCATGAAAGCAGGCGCTCCGGCTCCCACGCCACCAGGTACTCGTTGACCGGGATGACCTGGTCGGTGCCCGGGATGCGCACCTGCATGTACACCATGTCGCCGAGGCGACCGGTGGTCTCCAGACCCGGGCAGAACGTATTCCATTCCGCGTAGCGAGCAAAGTCGGTCAGCACTTCCCACACCAGCGATACCGGCGCGTCGATTTCCACCTGGATCGACGTCACGAGATTCTCGGCTTTGGCCATTGGCCCCTCCTTTATGAAAGTCATTGGGAAGGGACACACTAAAGCCATGTGCCTGGGGTTCGCATACCCTGAATGGACGAGTCCGGGTGGATGAAGGTGGGGTTGGGGTTGGCGCGGTGAGGTTGGTTATCGTGCTTCGCCGGCGTAGCCGGCGGGGCTCCTGGTCGTTGGCTTGCTTGGGTATGTAGGTCGGGTTCGATGTTGTCGTAGGATTAAGCGCCTGGTTCCGCCCTGCTGGGCGGGTCACTTTTTGTCCGGAGCGACAAAAAGTAACCAAAAAGCGCGTCGCCTCAGGCGGCTGGCCATCCATTCCACGGTGTTGGTGATTCGGGCGGTGGTGATTTCCGTTCGATGTGGTGGGTGGTTCGAGCCTGCTACGCACCCTGTCCGGTGCCTACGTCGACGGACTATTGGACGAACCCGACTTTAGGCTATTGGCAGCCTGCTAAACACGTTATCGGTGGGACGCCTACGGCTGCGCTGCGCGCACTCAGTATCGTAGGTCGAAGGCACTGGCACGGAGTGCGTCGCTGCGCTCGCATGGCGCGGTCGTCATGCAGGGCCCAAAAAAAAGAGCGCAAATTAGGACGTGGCCGTCCGCCTGCCACGTTAGGGCCGGCGCGAAGCGCAGCCGAAGGCGTCCCACCGACGCGGTACTTAGCAGGCTGCCAACAGCCTAAAGTCGGGTTCGTCCAATAGTCCGTTGATGTGGGCACAGACAGGGTGCGTAGCAGGCTCGAACGGCCAATCACGCCAAACGGCAAGCACCGCCGCCCGAACCACCCCCACCACCAAATTGGTGGCCAGCCGCCTGAGGCGACGCGTTTTTTGGTTACTTTTTGTCGCTCGGACAAAAAGTGACCCGCCCAGCAGGGCGGAACCAGGCCGTCAAACCTACGACAACATCGAACCCGACCTACATAACCAACCCACCGAGCAGGAAGCCCCGCCGGCTACGCCGGCGAAACAGCCCGCGCCCCCCCAAGCACAACAACCAACCGCAGGCGGCCCTGGCGGTCAACCGCCAAGGCCCGTCCTTCGTCGTACTTCAGTTCCCCGCGCCGCGCAGCGCGTCAGGCGCGAAGTACGCTTCCACGAACTTGGGATCGCTGTTCAGCCGTGGCGGCTGGCCTTCGTTGGTCAGCCGGTCGGCCAGGTAGGCGCCGGAGTTCAGGTCGTGGAAGAACACCGCCGTCGGGTAGAAGCGGCGCGCATCGTAGGCATAGACATTGGCCTGGATGTTGGTGCGCCACAGCTGGCCGCGGCTGTCGTAGTTGTCGGCCAGCACGCCGTACCAGGAATCCTCGTCGATAAAGATCACGCGCTTGGCGTACTGGTGGCGGAACCCTTGCTTGAGCGTGGCTTCCAGCACCCAGACGCGATGCAGTTCGTAGCGCATCTGGGCCGGATCGGCATGGCCCTTGGTCAGCAGGTCCTTGTACTTGATCGACGGCGAACTCGCGTGATAGTTGTTGTAGGGCACATAGAGTTCGCGCTTGCCGACGATTTTCCAGTCGTAGCGCTCGGGCGAGCCGTTGAAGAAGTGATCATCGTCCACGGTGCGGAAGCCGCCCGGGCCGAACGGCTGGTCGTAGCCGAACTCCGGCGCCTGGCGCACGCGGCGCGTGCCGGGATTGTAGGACCAGGTCCGGTTGGTATCGGGCTCAGCGCTGTCGTACAGCGAGAACCCGGTGAAGATCGAGCCGCGGTCGCGCAGCGGCAGTTCCGTGTACATCCGGTAGAAGGTGCGGGAATTGAGCGCCGCCTTGGCATCGAAATTCTGGCTGTCCTTGGGCGACCAGATCTCGTACTTGACCTTGCCCCATGCGATCTTGCCATCGGCATAGACCACGGCCTGGTCATAGACCGCTCGCTCGCTCTCGATCGCCGACGCGAAGCGCAGGTTCCACAGCAGCTCCAGGCCGGTCTTGGGGATGGGGTAAGGCAGCGTGGGCGGGCTGTTCCTGACACCGTTGCCTTCGCCAAGCATCTCGATCTGCGGGGCGTAAGTGCGGATGGCCTTGTAGGTGCCGTCGTCGTAGCGGAAGTCGCGATGGGTCGGGTAGACCGGCAGCTTGAAGGTGTCCGGGTACTTGCGGAACAGCGCCTTCAGGCCTTCGGTCAGGTGCTTGTCATACTGCGCCATGTTCTGCGCGGTGATGACAAAGAGCGGCTTCTCGTCGGCGTACGGGTCGGGGTAGCGTTCGCCCGCCTTGTAGGAGACGCCCGCCGGCGCGCCGAGCCACTTGCCGCTCCATGCCGGGATGGTGCCGTCCTTGTTTGCGGCGCGTTCGGCGCCCAGCGGCGTGAGATTGCTGTCCAGTTGCTTGATGTCTTCGGGGCTGATCTTGGCCGTGGCGATGGTCACGGCCAGCATGCCGGCTGCCAGCACGCCGGCATGCTGCAGGATTTTAAGTGGTCGGGCTTGCACGTCTGTCTCCTGGATAGTTGTGATGCACGCTGCCGTCGTTCACCACGCCCGCAGCGTGGCCTCAATTTGCACTAACCCGGCAGCGGGGGCCTCGTCTGGCCGGACTCGTCCGTTTGGAGTAGGTGGCGGGCCGGGGCTCAGCCCATCCCAACCACACTGGACAGCAGCATCTTCACCAGCACCGCCTGCCGTGTCGCGCCGGTCTTGGCAAAGATCCCGCGCAGGTGGGCGCGTGCCGTGTTCTTCTTGACGCCAAGGCGCGCCGCCGCTTCATCCAGCGTCAGCCCGTCGACCATCAGCAGGGCCAGTTCGATCTCAGTCGGCGTCAGCTGGAACAGCTTGCGCAAGTTGGCGTGCGTGTTGCGCGGCGAGCCCGCCGGATCGCGGATGAAAACCGCCACGGCGGGCCGGCGGGCCTTGTCCTCGGTGCGGTAGCTGAGCGGGATCGGCCGCACCAGCACGCTCAGCGGCGTGGGCGCGGCGGGCCGGTTCAGCGTGGTGACTTCGCTGTGCGGCGCGGCCAGCGCGTGGGCCTGAGCGGCGCTTTCCAGGATCTTGCGGAACCTGCGGTTCTCCACCGGACAGTGCGCGTGCAGCGCGCCGTCTGCCAGGTAGAGGCCGTCGCGTGCCTGTAGCAGGCGGGCGGCCACGTCGTTGGTCCTGATGGTCTTGCCGTGCTCGTCCAGGATGACGGTGCCGACTTGCAGCCGGTCCACGGCATCCGCGTAAAGGGACCGTTCAGAGGCCAGTACGTCGAGCGCGGCATGCAGGTCGATCGCGCGCTTCAGGTGTGGCAGCAGGCCATGCAGCAGAGACTTGTCGGCGTCGCCGAAGTCCTCTCCCGCGTGGGTGCGGCTGATGAACAGTGCGCATTCCACGCCGTCGGGCGTGACCAGGTTGGCCGCCAGGATATAGCGCAGGCCCAGCGGCGCCAGGTATTGCGTGTAGAAGGGATGTGCCAGCCAGCCGGCTTCGCCGAACAGTTCGTCGGCGCTGAAGAGCCGGTCCGGATGCAGGTCCAGGAAGGGACACAGCGCGTAGTACTGCTCGCTGTACGACGGCTCGCCGGGCAGGTGCGGGCCATAGTCGGAGGCATTGACGATCAGGCCTGGCCGGTCGGTGGCCGGGTGGCGCAGCACCAGGGTGGCGAAGGCGGCGCGCAGGCGCTGGCGCATGCTTTCGAGGAAGCCGGCCCAGGGCACGGGTTCGGTCGGGCCCTGGTAAAGCTGGGCGAGCAGGGCGCTCAGCTCGGCGGCCGGCAGGGGGTCTGGCAGCATGATGGCGGTCCGTCGATGCAGGGCAACAGGAAAGGCGGGTATCCCGCCTTTCCCATCGTACCGACCGGCGCTACCGCCTCATCGTCCGTTTGGCCTAGGGTCTGTCCCGTAGCCAGGCCACGATCCGCTCTGCCGCCTGCTCCGCTGCGTCGGCGGTGGTGTCGATGCGGATCTCAGGCCGCTCGGGCGGCTCGTACGGCGAATCGATGCCGGTGAAGTTCTTCAGTTCGCCGCGGCGCGCCTTGCGGTACAAGCCCTTGGGGTCGCGTTGCTCGGCCACGGCCAGCGGCGTGTCGATGAAGACTTCTACAAAATCCCCGTCGCCGGCCAGCGCGCGGGCCATCTCGCGTTCCGAGCGGAAGGGCGAGATAAACGACACCAGCACGATCAGCCCTGCATCGAGCATCAGCCTTGCCACTTCGGCCACGCGCCGGATGTTCTCGACGCGGTCGGCCTCGGCGAAGCCCAGGTCCTTGTTCAGGCCGTGGCGCACGTTGTCGCCGTCGAGCAGGTAGGTGTGGTGGCCCAGCGCATGCAGGCGCTTTTCCACCAGGTTGGCGATGGTGGACTTGCCCGCGCCTGAGAGCCCGGTAAACCAGACGATGCGCGGCGATTGGTGCTTGAGTGCGGCATGGGCGCGGCGGTCCACGTCGATGGCCTGCCAGTGCACGTTCTGCGCGCGGCGCAGCGCAAAGTGCAGCATGCCGGCGCCGACCGTGTTGTTGCTGAGGCGGTCGATGATGATGAAGCCACCCAGTTCGCGATTGCGCGCGTAGGGATCGAAGGCCACCGGCTGGTCCAGGTGCAGGTTGCACACGCCGATCTCGTTCAGCTCCAGCGTGCGCGCCGCCAGGTGTTCCAGGGTGTTGACGTTGACCTTGTACTTGGGCTGCGCCACGGTCACGCCCACGGTGCGCGTGCCGAGCTTGAGCAGGTAGGGGCGCCCGGGCAGCATGGCGTCCTCGCTCATCCACACCAGCGTGGCCTCGAACTGGTCGGCCACCGCCGGCGGGTCTTCCGGGCACGCCAGCACGTCGCCGCGGCTGATGTCGATCTCGTCCTCCAACGTCAGCGTCACGGCCTGGCCGCGGATGGCGTGCGCGCATTCGCCGTTGGCGCCGACGATGCCGGCGACGCGGCTCTCGCGGCCCGAAGGCAGCGCGCGCACGCGGTCGCCGCAGCGGATTTCGCCGGCGCTGACGGTGCCGGCAAAGCCGCGGAAGTCCAGGTTGGGCCGGTTGACCCACTGCACCGGCAGCCGGAACGGTTCGCCTTGCACGGGCGCGTTCTCGATTGGCACATTCTCCAGGTGGGCCATCAGCGTCGGGCCGTGGTACCACGGTGTTCTTGGGCTGGGCTCGGTGATGTTGTCGCCGCGCAGCGCCGACATCGGGATGCAGGTGATATCGGTCAGGCCGATCTGTCGGGCAAACTCGCGGTACTCGTTCTCGATGCGCGTATGGACCTCGCGTGAGTAGTCCACCATGTCCAGCTTGTTGACGGCCAGCACCACGCGGCGGATGCCAAGCGTCGCCACCAGGTAGCTGTGGCGGCGCGTCTGGGTCTGCACGCCGCGGCGCGCATCCACCAGCAGGATGGCCAGGTCGGCGGTGGAGGCGCCGGTGACCATGTTGCGCGTGTACTGTTCGTGTCCCGGCGTGTCGGCCACGATGAACTTGCGCTTGTCGGTGGCGAAGAAGCGATAAGCCACGTCGATCGTGATGCCCTGTTCGCGCTCGGCGGCCAGGCCGTCCACCAGCAGCGCAAAGTCCAGGTTATCGCCCTGCGTGCCCATCTTCTTCGAGTCGACCTCGAGCTGGGCGAGCTGGTCTTCGAACAGCATCTTGGATTCATACAGCAGCCGGCCGATCAGCGTGCTCTTGCCGTCGTCGACGCTGCCGCAGGTGATAAAGCGCAGCAGGCTCTTGCTTTGCTGGGCGCGCAGATAGTGGGCGATCTCGCCTGGCGCGCCAGCGGATTGCGCCATGGCAGGCGCGTTTTCGATCAGGGTTTCCATCAGAAGTATCCCTCCTGCTTTTTCTTTTCCATCGAACCGGCCGAGTCGCTGTCGATCAGCCGTCCCTGGCGCTCCGACGTGGTGGCCAGCAGCATTTCCTGGATGATGTCGCCGAGGGTGTCGGCCTCGCTCTCGATCGCGCCGGTGAGCGGATAGCAGCCCAGCGTGCGGAAGCGCACCTTGCGCAGTTGCGGCGTTTCTCCGGGGCGCAGCGGCAGGCGCTCGTCGTCGACCATGATCAGCGTGCCGTCGCGCTCGACCACCGGGCGTTCCCTGGCGTAGTAGAGCGGCACGATGGGGATGTCGTTGAGATAGATGTATTGCCAGATGTCCAGCTCGGTCCAGTTGGACAGCGGGAACACGCGCAGGCTTTCGCCTTTGCGCTTGCGGGTGTTGTACTGGCGCCAGAGTTCCGGGCGCTGCATTTTCGGGTCCCAGCGGTGCTGCGCGGTGCGCACCGAGAACACGCGCTCCTTGGCGCGCGACTTTTCCTCGTCGCGGCGCGCGCCGCCGAAGGCGGCGTCAAAGCCATAGTGGTCCAGCGCCTGCTTCAGGCCCTGGGTCTTCCACACGTCGGTATGGACGGCGGATCCGTGCTCGTGCGGGCTGATGTCGCGCGCCAGCCCCTCGGGGTTGATGTGCACGCGCAGGTCCAGCCCAAGCCGCGCGACGGTCTGGTCGCGGAACGCGATCATCTCGCGGAACTTCCAGGTGGTATCGACGTGCAGCAGCGGAAACGGCGGCCGCGCGGGATGGAAGGCCTTCATCGCAAGGTGCAGCATCACGGCGCTGTCCTTGCCGATGGAATAGAGCATGACGGGGTTTTCGCATTCCGCCACCACCTCCCGCATGATGTGGATGCTCTCCGCCTCCAGTTGCTCCAGGTGGGTCAACATCGGGATCTCCTCTCTTGGTTTGCCGGCGCCGTGCAGGGATGTCGCGGCGGTCTGGCATGGGCACAAGGTAACGAGCCGGGGCCCTGCGCCACTTCGTCCGGGCGGACTAAGAAATCGCGGACCGCGGCGCGCGTTTCCTAGTCCACCCGGACGAGGAGGCGGTTGCCCTGCACTGGGTATCGTTGCTTTGCCGACGAACCACGGGAGCAGGCAGATGGCGAACTCCGCCGAAGAACAATTGCTGGACGGCCAGACCTGGGCCGAGTTTTGCGAGGTGCTCAAGCGCAGCGGGCAGCAGATCCTGCGCCCGGAAGCCCCGTCGGACGCGCTGACGCGCGCCGAGGGCTTCCGCTACCTGAGCCGTTTGCTGCGCATTGCGCTGGAGATGCATGTGGAATTCGCCGATCCGGCGTTTCCCGGCTTCTTCTCGCCGTCGCATGAAACCGCCAAGATCGGCGCGGACAATCCGGACAACCTGTATCGCTATGCACGCCTCGACGGCAGTGCCGAGTACCGCATCCGCGGGCGGCGCGGCACCGTGGCCTACCTGAGCTTCGGCACGCAGAAGGGCGGCTATGAAACCGACGGGCGCATGGTCCAGACTGGCTTTCTCGACAGCAACGGGCTGGCAGTGGAAGCGGATGGCAGTTTCGAAATCATCCTCAGCGGGCGCCAGCACCCAGGCAACTGGGTGCGCATGGAGCCGGGCACCAATGCGTTGGTGGTGCGGCAGACCTTTATGGACCGCAAGGCGGAGACTCCGGCCGAACTGCACATCGAGCGTCTCAATGGCAGCGACAAGCCGCCCGTGCTCGACGTCGAGCGCCTGCATGGCGGCCTGCTGCGCGCCGCAGGCTTTGTCGAGAGCACCGCGCGCATCTTTGCCGACTGGGCCCAGGGCTATGGCGGCCATGTCAATGCACTGCCGCCCGCCGACCAGGCCGTCTGCCAGGCGACCGGCGGCGATCCCAATATCTTCTATTACCACTCATGCTGGGCGCTGGCGGACGACGAAGCACTGATAGTTGAGGTGGATCAGGTGCCGCAGTGCGAATTCTGGAACTTCCAGATCAACAACTACTGGATGGAGTCGCTCGATTACCGCTACCACGATATCTGTCTGAACAAGCACGGCGCCTGGCTGGATGCCGAAGGCGGCGTCACCGTCATCCTCAGCGCGCGCGATCCGGGCCTGCCCAACTGGCTGGAGACCGCCGGCCACCGCAACGGCACCATGTGCTGGCGCTGGGTAGGGGCGGCGCAACCTGTGCATCCGCGCACGCGCGTGGTCAAGCTTGAATCGCTCAAGAAAGACATCAGGGAGAACAACGCATGAACACCGTCGCATCCGACAACGCCGCAGTGCTTGACGTGGAACGACTGCTGGCCCAGGCCAGCGAACAGGCCGGCGGACTGACCGACTTCGGCCCGGGCGACTACCGCGAGGCACTGGAGGTGCTGTCCGACTCGCTCGCACGCGAAGCCGGGCTGTCGCCGCAGGGCGCACAGATGCTGCAAGGCAAGCTGCAGGCTCAGCTGGTGAACCGGCTGGTGATCCAGGACTACTGCCGGCGCCATCCCGAGATCCTGGAAGAGCGCGTCGACGACCCGCTGGTGATCGTCGGCCTGCCGCGCACCGGCACCACGCTGCTGCAGCGCATGCTGGCCACGGACGCGAGGTTTCACTCGGCGGCGTGGTGGGAAACGCGCTACCCGGCGCCGCTGCCCGGCGAGGACGTGCGCGACCCCGGCCGCCGCATCGCGCTGGCGCGCGAAGAGGTCGCGCAGATGATCCGTTTTATCCCGGACATCCTCGCCATCCATCCGCTCGACGCCATGGCGGCGGACGAGGAGTTCATGCTGATGGAGCACTCCTTCCTGTGTGCGATGGATTCCTATGCCAACGTGCCGTCCTATACCGACTGGCTGGCGCGTCAGGACCGCACGCAGGTCTATGCCTACCTGAAGGTCATGCTGCAGTTCCTGCAGTGGCAGAAGCGGCAGCGCGGCGAGGCGCCGGCGCAGCGCTGGGTGCTGAAGACGCCGCAGCACCTGCATACACTGGAAATCCTGTTCCGGGTCTTCCCCGGCGCGCAGGTCGTGCTGACCCACCGCGACCCGGCCCAGACCATTCCGTCCATGGCCAGCATGGCGCATACGCTGTGGAAGCTGTACGCCGACGCGCCCGATGCCGCCACGGTGGGGCGGCAGTGGAGCGGGCAGATGCAGCGCGCCACCGCGCATGCCATGACGGTGCGCGACGGCCTGCCTGCCGATCGCTTCCTCGACGTACGCTTCGAGGATACGGTGCGCGATCCCTTCGGCGTGGCGCAGGCGGTCTACCGCTTTGCCGGCATGCCGCTGACCGAGTCCGCCCGCGCCGGCATGTGGGCCTGGATGGAGGGCAACCCGCGCAACCAGCGCGCGGCGCACGCCTATACCCTGGAGCAGTTCGGCCTGAGCCAGGCACAGCTGGAACGCGATTTCGCCGGCTATCGCGCGCGGCACATCCTGCATCACAACTAAGACAGCGCACCGCGCAACGAGGAGACCACACCATGCTGTTGAAGGACAAGATCGTTATCGTATCCGGCATCGGCCCCGGGCTGGGCGTCAAGCTTGCCGTGGAGGCCGCGCGCGAAGGCGCCCGTGCCGTTGCCATCGCCGCGCGCACCGCGGCGAAGCTGGACGACGCCCAGTCCCGCATCGACGCACTGGGCGCCGATTGCGAGGTGCTGAAAGTCGTGACCGACATCACCGACCGGGCCCAGTCCCGGCACCTGGCCAGCGAGACCATGCGCCGCTTCGGCCGCATCGACGCGCTGGTCAACAGCGCCTTCCAGCACGGCAATTTCCCTGAGCCGGTGGAAGCGGCCGACCTGGATGTCTGGCGCCAGGTGTTCGACACCAATGTCTTCGGCACCATGACGCTGACGCAGGAAGTGGTGGCGCTGATGAAGCCGCAGGGCGGCGGCGCCATCGTCATGATCAACACCCAGGCCACGCGCAAGCCGATGCCCGGCGAATCGGGCTACGCGGCGTCCAAGGGCGCGCTGGCGGTGGCGGTCAAGTACCTGGCGCGCGAACTGGGCCCGCATGGCATCCGCGCCAACAGCATCTTCATGGGCTGGATGTGGGGCGAGCCGGTGCAGGGCTATGTGCGCCACGCCGCGGCCGAACATGGCGTGAGCGAGGAAGCGGTGATCGCGCCGGTGGCCGCGCAGATTGCGCTGGGCCGCATGCCGACCGACGACGATTGCGCGCGCGCGGCGCTGTTTCTCGTGTCAGACTATGCCAGGGCGATCAGCGGTGCATCGCTGGACGCCAACGGCGGCGATTTCATGCCCTGAGTCCTGACCACCGCAAGCCTGCCATGACACGTTACTTTGCCTTCAACGGCGACGCCGACGGCCTGTGCGCCCTGCAGCAACTGCGCCTGGCGCATCCCGGCGACGCCACGCTGGTCACCGGCGTCAAGCGCGATATCCGGCTGCTCGAGCGCATCGACGCCGGGCCCGGCGACACCGTGACCGCGCTGGACATCTCGCTAGAGCAGAACCGCGACGGCCTGTTGCGGCTGCTCGGCGCCGGTGCGCGGGTGGACTACTTCGACCACCACCATGCCGGCGAACTGCCCGGGCATGCCGGTTTGCGTGCGCATATCGACGAAGGGCCTGAGGTCTGCACCAGCATCCTGGTCGACCGTCACCTGGATGGCTGCCACCGGCGCTGGGCAATCACCGCCGCGTTCGGCGACAACCTGGGCGGCGTGGCGCGTGCGCTTTCCGTGCAGGCGGGGCTGGGCGAGCGCGATACCGCGGTGCTGGAACGGTTGGGCACGTGCCTGAACTACAACGCCTATGGCGAGTGCGTGGCGGACCTGCATTTCGATCCCGCCGAGCTGGCGCGGCACATATTGCCGTTTGCCGACCCGCTGGACTTCGCGGCGCAATGCGGGGCCTATGCGGTGCTGTGCGACGGCTATGAGGACGACATGGCCCGCGCCCGCTGCCTGGCGCCCGCGCATGAAGTGCCCGGCGCCGCGCTGCTGGTGCTGCCTGACGCGCCGTGGGCGCGGCGGGCAATCGGCGTGCTGGCCAATGAACTGGTGCGCGGCCGGCCCGGCGACGCCATCGGCCTGCTGTCGCCGAAGTCCGGCGGCGGCTTTGCCGTCAGCGTGCGGGTGCCTGCCCACAGCGCCACCGGGGCGGCTGATTTCTGCCGCGGCTTCGAGACCGGCGGCGGCCGGCGCCTGGCAGGCGGCATCAACCACCTGTCAGACGCCGACGCGGAGCGCTTCACGCGCAGCTTTGCCGATTGCTTCGGCTGTCACTCCTGACAGTTCAGCACGGCGGCACGAACTCGGTGACCTCCAGGTCGAAACCGGTGACGGCGCGATACGGCACCGGATGGCTGAGCAGGCGCAGCTTGTGCGCCCCCACATCGCGCAGGATCTGAGCCCCCACCCCCAGCGCGCGTTGCGCGAAGGCCGGCGCCGGCGTCGCGGCAGCCGGCGCTGCCAGCCGGTCCAGCCGCTGTTGCGGCGACTCGCGTTCATCCAGCAGCACCAGCACCCCGCAACCTTCGGCGCCGATACGGGCGAGCGAGCGCTCCAGGTTCCAGGCGGGCAGGGCCGGCGTGCCGAAGCCCAGCACGTCGCGCTGCATTTCCACCGCCTGGACACGCGTCAGCACCGGCAGTTGCGGGTCGGGCTGGCCCAGCACCAGCGCGAGATGGAGTGCATCGACTGGCGCGTCATGGTAGGCGTGCACGGTGAAGCGTCCGAAGGGCGTGGCCAGTTCGGTCGAGTGCGTGCGGCGCAGCGTGCCTTCGGTCAGCAGGCGGTGATGGATCAGCCCGCTGATTGAAACCGCCGGCAGGCCGTGGTGCTGTGCGAACGCCAGCAGCGCGGGGCCGCGCAACAGGTCGCCGTCGTCATCGAGCAGCATCGCATAGGCGCCTGCGGCGACGCGCCCGGCCAGCGCCGGCAGGTCGGCGCAGGCTTCGGCAAAGCCCGCGCGGCGCAGCACGCCGTCGGGCTGCGCCACTACCGGGAAGATGTGGCCGGGCTGGACCAGGTCATGCGGCTGCGCGCGCGGGGCCGCCGCCACGCGCAGCGTGAGCGCGCGGTCGGCGGCGGAGATGCCGGTGCTGACGCCGGTAGCCGCCTCGATCGACACCGTGTAGCGCTCGCGCTGGCGGTGGTTCGCGGCCATCGGCGGCAGCTGCAGCAGCTCGCGGCGCGCCTCGGTGATCGCCATGCAGACCAGGCCGCGCGCCTCGGCGGCCATGAAATTGACATCGGCCTCGCCGGCACGCTCGGCGGCAACCAGCACGCAGCCGGTGGCCTCGTCGGTCTCGTCCTCGATCACCACTACGCGCTGGCCCGCGGCCAGCGCGGCCAGCACGTCGGCCATCGGCGGCAGGATGGTGGCCGGGCTCATGCTGCCTCCTGCCGGCCATTGCCACCAAAGGCCTGCCGCAGCGACGCCGCGGCCGCATCCAGCGCCTGGCTGGCGGCATCGATCATCCCTTGCATGCTGATGAAGCCATGGAACTGGCCGGGCCAGCGGCGCACGGTGGCGCTGCCGCCCGCGCGCTGCAGGGCCTCGCCATAGGCCTCGCCCTGGTCGCGCAACGGGTCGAATTCGGCGGTGATGATGGTGGCGGGCGGCAGGCCATGCAGGTTTCGCTGGCGCAGCGGGCTGGCGCGCACATCGGTAGCGTCGGCGGCGTTGGGCAGGTATTGAGCGCGATACCAGTCGAGCTCCGCGGCGCTGAGGAAGTAGCCCTGCGCGCATTCGCGGTAGCTGGCGCTGGCGGCCGCGGCGTCGCTGCAGTCCAGGTAGGGGTAGAGCAGCAGCTGGTGCCGCAGGGCGATGCCGCTGCCGCGCAACTGCTGGCAGGCCACGGCGGCGAGGTTGCCGCCGGCACTGTCGCCGGCCACGGCCAGCCGGGCCGGGTCGGCGCCCAGTTGCGCCGCATGCGCGGCCGCCCAGCGCACCGCCGCGACGGCGTCGTCGGCGGCGGCCGGGAAGCGCGCTTCGGGCGCCAGCCGGTAATCGACTGACAGCACCAGCGCACCGCTGCGGCGCGCCAGGCCGCGGCAGATGTTGTCGTGCGAATCGAGGCCGCAGAGCACAAAGCCGCCGCCGTGGAAATAGACCACAAGCGGCAGGTCTGTGCCGGCGTCGGGCCGGTACAGGCGGGCTTTCAAGGGGCCTGCTGCACCGTCGATGGTGAGGTCTTGCTGCGCGGCGATGGTGTCGCCTGGGGCGAACGCGGGCATGGCCGCCAGCGCGGCGCGGTAGTCGGCGGCGCGCAGGGTGGAGAAATCGGGGCTGGGCATGGCGGCCATGGCTTCAAGCACGGCGCGGGCCTGGGGATCGAGCGGCATGGGGTCTCCTGGATGGCAGTGGGGAAATCAGTGTCAGAGCGCGAACGCCGGCGGGCTGCCGGCGACGATGCCTTGCGCGCGCGCCAGCGCCGCGTGCGCGGCCTGCTCGTGCGGCAGGATCCAGAACTGGCCAGCCGAGACGCCATCCAGGATGTAGCGCGCGACCGCGTCCGGCGTCATGCCGGCGGCAATGCCGCTGCGCAGCGCGCCGTTCATCTGGTGCACCTCCTGCGGCCCGCCGCCATCCAGGCCCGCTGCGATACCGGTGGCAACCGGGCCGGGGCAGACCACGGACACGCCCAGCGGCAGGCCCGCCGCCTGCAACTCCAGCGCGAGCCCTTCGCTCAGCGCCACCACGGCTTGCTTGGACAGCGTGTAGGGGGCCAGCCACGGCCCCACGGCCAGCCCGGCCATCGAGGCCACGTTGACGATATGGCCGGCGCCTTGCGCCGCCATGCGAGGCACGAAGCAGCGCAGCGCGTGCAGCACGCTCCACAGGTTGACGCGCATGACGTGGTCGAACACCTCCGGCGGCAGCTCCCAGCAGCGGCCGGTGGCGAGCACGCCGGCGTTGTTGACCAGCAGGTCGACCCGGCCCAACCGCTGGAAGCTTTCCTCGCACAGGTGCTCGATCTGCCGCACGTCGCAGACATCGGTGGGCACTGCGATGACATCAGCCCCCTGGCCGGCAAGCGCCGTGCGCGCCGCTTCGAGCGCATCGGCGTCAATGTCCGCCAGCGCCAGCGCATAGCCCTGCGCGGCCAGTGCCTGGGCGAGCGCGCGGCCGATGCCGCTGGCCGCTCCGGTGATCACTGCGGCCTGCTGCCGCGGGTTTGCCGCCATGGTTGTGGTTCTCCGTGAAATGAAGGCGGCGGGAATCGCCGCGCATGGTGTCTTGTAGCGGCGGCGCGGCGGCACGGCATCGTCTGTTTGGGTAGGGCGGGCGGCGTCACATGGTGCCTAGGGGTTTGCCCTCGACAGGCCGGCTATGGGTCTGTCCTTAGTCTGTTTGGAGTATGTGTTCGTGCTGCCGGCGCGTGAGGATTGGCCTGTCCCGCGGGACTAGTCCGGCCAGCATGTGCAGCCGGTCTTGCCTAGGGCAAACCATGAAGGCGGGGGGGCAAGCCACGATCCCTTTGCCGTCCCTATAATCGGGGCACAAAAAAGGGCCATAGAGCCCGTAGCAAGCCAGCCGCCCCGGCATGTCCGAAGCGCTGCGCACGCCACAATGGAGACAGAGGAAATGCTGATGGAGGTTAGCCAGAACCAGGCGACCGCACACCTGTTCGCGCAGACGACGGTGTCGCTGTCGGAGTTCAGCACATTGCTGGGCAATATCTACCAGGGCCCGATGGAGCAGGTGCCCTGGGGCAAGGCGCTGGAGCAGATCCGCCGGCAGCTCAATGCCAACTATTGCACGCTGATCCTGCGCTCGCCGGCGACGGACCGCCCCGGGCTGATGATCAATGCGTCCGAGCATGGCTCGACTCTGCCGGGCGAGACCTCCTACAACAACTACTACTATGCGCTCGACCCCTTTGTCGGCCTGCCGTCGGACCGGGTGGTGACCATCGACGAGCACCTGGGGCCCGGTGTCTGGTGCCAGAGCGAGCTCTACCAGCAGTTTCTGAAGGACATCGGCATCCGCTATATCCTGGGCGCGGACCTGCGTACCGATGACGGTGTCGAATGCCGCTTCCGCGTGTGCCGCGAGCATGACGGCCGCGACTTCTCGGCCGCGGACAAGGCGCTGTGCACCGCGCTGCTGCCGCACCTGAAGCGCGCGGTGGACCTGCACTCGCGCATCGACGTGGTCGAGTCGGAGCGCACCGTGTATGCCAGCGCCATCGACCGCATGCTGGTCGGCATGGTGATCCTGGATGAGTCCGGTACCATCATCAAAACCAATGCCGCCGCCGATGAAATCCTTGGCGCCAAGGATGGCATCCGCGTCGCCAAGGGCGGGCTGGACGTGGAATACGGTCAGGAAAACCGCAAGTTCCAGCGTCTGCTGCGCCAGGCGATGATGGGCCACCTCGGCACCACGCCGGCACTGATGGAAGCGATGTCGATCACGCGCCCGTCAGGCAGCGCCAGGCTGGGCGTGCTGATCCGCACGATCCCGCTCAGCGAGTGGTCCGAGGACAACCGCAAGCGCCCGGCCTGCGTGGTGTTCATCCGCGACCCGGAGCGGCGCTCGCAGGCCTCGCACGAGGTGGTGCGCCAACTGTTCGACCTGACCCCGGCGGAGACGCAGCTGGCGCTGCAGCTGGCCAACGGTCTCACGCTCGATGAAGCCGCGGATGAACTCGGCATCAGCAAGAACACGGCGCGCGCGCACCTGCGGGCCATCTTCTCCAAGACCGGCGTGACCCGGCAGGCCACGCTGGTCCGCATGCTGCTGAGCAGCGTGATTTCGCTGGGCTAGGCCACGTAACGCACGTCAGGGCTTTGCGCTGAGCACCAGCGCAAAGCCTTCCGGCGTTTCCAGCACCGCGCGTGTCTCATGCGGCCCCTGCGCCGCGGGCAGCGTCACGCTGGCACCGGCATCCACCAGCCGCGCAATCGCCGCGGCGATATCTTCACCCTCGTCCACCTTGAAGGCCAGCGCCGGCTGGTCCACCAGGCGTTCCTCGCCGGCCACCAGCGCCAGCGTCAGCGCGCCCGCGTCGAGCGCGCAATAGCGGTCTCCATCGCGAAACTTCATGGGTAGTCCGAGTCCTTCCGTAAAGAACGGCAGCGCGGTGTCGATGTCCGCGACGGGGTAAAGCAGCAGCCTGGCTTGCATGGTGTCCTGGTCCTCTGAGTAAAAGCGGGCGTGATGCCCGTGGCCAATGATAGGGACGCACCATGTCCTGCTCATAATCCAATCAGACGATGTTGCAACGCCTTGCGCCGACCACACTGCGATCACACAGGCCGCTTTGGGCTGGTGGCGCGGCAACGGGCGGCGCCCCGGCGGCGGTCCTGAACCATCAATGCTAGGGAAGGGGACTGCAATGCGTTTTTCGCTGATCTATGAAGCCCAGACCGTCGATGCCTCGCGCGCCGGCGACCACAAGGTGTTCGATGAAATCATGGAACAGGTGGTGCTGGCCGAGGACATGGGCTTTGACGTGGTCTGGGCGGTCGAGCACACCGCGCTGACCAACTACGCGCACATGAGCGCGCCGGAAACCTTTTTGGCCTTCGTCGCCGGGCGCACGCAGCGCATCGGCATCGGCCACGGCGTGGTGTGCCTGCCGCCGGCGATGAACCATCCGGTCAAGGTGGCCGAGCGCATCGCCACGCTGGACATCCTGTCCGGCGGCCGCGTGCACTTCGGCGTGGGCAAGGGCGGCACCCAGCAGGAGGCCGGCACCTTCGGCTATGACCTGAACAGCCTGCACCCGATGATCGACGAGTCGATGTATCTGATCCCGAAGATCCTCACGCAAGATGAGATCGAGCACGACGGCGAGTTCATCAAGATCCCGCGCCGCCCGATCCACCCCAAGCCGCGCCAGGACCCGCACCCGCTGATGTACCTGGCCTGCACCAATGCCGACACGCTGCAGCGCGCCGGCGCGCGCGGCATGGGTGCGCTGGTGCTGGGCTTCGGCGGCCCCGAGGATGTGGCCAAGAAGAACGAGGTCTACCGTGCTGCGTGGGAAACGCGCAAGCCCGAGGACCAGGTGGGCTTCCGCCCGCACCAGCACCTGGCCGCGCTGTGCCCGACCATCGTGCTGGAAGACGGCCTGGCCGCGCGCAAGATCGGCATCAAGGGCCAGCGCTATTTCATGGAGTCGCTGTCGTACTGGTATGCCGGCGGCGAGCGCCCCGACCCGTCTGCCTGGGACGACGAGCACGTCACTGCCACGGATGCGCAGGGCAAGGCCGTGATCAACACGAAGTTCGCCTCGGAGAAGGTCTCGGTGGACTTCAGCGACCCGTCGATGATGATGCTCAACCCCAACCATGCCTACGGCACGGTGGAGGATTGCATCGGCTACGTGCAGCGCCTGATCGATGCCGGCGCCGACGAGATCCTGTTCATCTGCCAGATGGGCACGGTGCCGCAGTGGGCGCAGCTCGAGACCATTCGCAATATCGGTGAGTACGTGATCCCGCATTTCCGCAAGCAGGGCCGCAAGCTGCGCGCGCTGGCCTGAGGGTTTGCTTTCTCTCGGGTTTTCTCCCTCTCCCGCTTGCGGGAGAGAGACCGCGGGAGAGGGCCGGCGCATCCAAGTCCCGCCCCCCAAATCGCGTCATAGCTAGTCCCAACAGACGATGGCACGCCGCTCCACCGGTGCAAACATCGATGCCAGTCCAAGACAAAGCGACATAGCAACAAGGAGACCGCGGTGCATCACGACAACAATCCCAAGGAACTGGCGGCACGGCTGATCGCGCGCGCCGAGCAGATGATTCCGGTACTGGCCCAGCGCGCAGAACAAGCCGAGGCCGACGGGCGCATTCCCGCCGAGACCATCGCCGAGATGCAGGCCGCGGGCTTCTTCAAGGTGCTGCAGCCCCGCCGCCACGGCGGCTACGAGCTCGATCCGCAGACCTTCTTCCGCATCCAGATGGCGCTGGCCAAAGGCTGCATGTCGACGGCCTGGGTCTATGGCGTGGTCGGCGTGCACAACTGGCAGCTGGCCCTGTTCGACGAGCGCGCGCAGCAGGAAGTGTGGGGCAGCAACCCCGCCACGCTGATCGCGTCGACCTATATGCCGGTGGGCAAGGTCACGCCGGTGGAAGGCGGCTATCGCTTCTCCGGCCACTGGAAGTTCTCCAGCGGCAGCGAGCTGTGCGACTGGATCTTCCTGGGCGGGCTGGTGCCGCCGGCCGAGCCGGGCGGCGCCTATGACTACCGCACCTTCCTGCTGCCGCGCTCCGACTACAGGATCGTGCGCAACTGGGATGTGCTGGGCCTACGTGCGACCGGCAGCCACGATATCGTGGTCGATGACGTGTTCGTGCCCGACTACCGCACCCACCGTGCCGTCGATGGCGCGATGGGCACCAGCCCCGGGCTGGCCGTCAATGACGCGCCGCTGTACCAGCTGCCGTTCGCGCAGATCTTCGTGCGCGCGGTGTGCACCGCCTGCATCGGCGCGCTCGAAGGCACGCTCGACGACTTTGTTGCGTACGCCGACGGCCGCGTCAGCAGCAATGGCGGCAGCAAGACCGCGGAAGACGGCGGCGCGCAGATGGCTTGCGCCAATGCACAGGTGGCCATCGACGAGATGCGGACCATCCTCGAGCGCAACTTCGACGAGCTGCTGGCCGTTGCGCGTGAGGGCGGCCAGGTGCAGACACCGCGCCGCCTGCATTTCCGCTACCAGTCCGCGCAAGTGGCCGAGCGCTGCGCGCAGCTGGCCAACGGCCTGCTGCGCTATGCCGGCGGCAACGGCATCTACCGCAGCAACCCGATGGTGCGCCGTTTCCTCGACCTGCACGCGGCCCGCGCCCACTACGCCAACAACCTGGACCGCTTCGGCCAGAACCTGGGCGGCGTGATGATGGGGCGCGCCAACACTGACTTTTTCATCTGAGCCGCATCGGCACGGGAACCCAACATGAGCCAGAGCAGAGCGCGCATGCAGCCCAGCGAGTTTGACGTGGTGGTGGTTGGCTCGGGCGCCGGCGGCATGCTGGCCGCCTGCCGCGCCGCCGACCGCGGTTTGTCGGTGGTGGTGCTGGAGAAGAGCAGCCAGTACGGCGGCACCTCGGCGGTGTCCGGCGGCGGCATCTGGATTCCGCTGAACCACCATATCGCGCCGGCAGGCGGGCAGGACGACTACGCCACGGCGCTGGAATACGTGCTGGCCTGCACCGGTGAGCACGGCGATCCGCAGCGCGTGCGCGCCTACCTGGAGCAGGCGCCGCGTATGCTCCAGTACCTGGAGCAACAGGCCGGCGTGCGGTACTACACGCTGCCGCGCTACGCGGACTACTTCCAGAAACTTCCCGGCGCGATGCCCGGCTACCGCGCGCTCGACCCGATGCCGTTCGACGGCGCGCGGCTGCGCGAGGAGTTCGCGCGGCTGCGGCCGCCATCGCCGGGCACGCTGGTGGCCGGGCGCGTGGCCGTGACCTCGGCCGAGGCGCATGCGCTGCTGTGCCGCGGGCCCGGCTGGCTGGGCCTGGCGGTGCGCCAGTTCGCCCGCTACTGGCTCGACCTCGGCTGGCGCCGCAAGACCCGGCGTGACCGCCGGCTCACGCTCGGAAACAGCCTGGTCGGCGGCCTGCGGCGCGCCATGATGGACCGCGCGATTCCGCTGTGGCTCGATACCGCGCTGCAGGACCTGATTGTCGAGGACGGCACTGTCCGCGGCGTGCGCGCCGTGCAGGACGGGCGCGCGGTCGAGATCCGCGCGCTGCGCGGCGTGATCCTGGCCGCCGGCGGCTTCGAGCGCAACCAGGCGATGCGCGAACAATACCTGCCGCAACCGACCCGGGCCGCCTGGAGTGCGACGCCGCCCAACAACACCGGCGACGCCATCCGCGCCGCCCAGGCCGCGGGTGCCGGTGTGGCGCTGATGTCCCACGTCTGGGGCGCGCCCACCGTGCATGTGCAGGGCGAGGAAAAGCAACGCGCGCTCTTTATCGAGCGCGCCATGCCGGGCTGCCTGGTGGTGAACGGGCAGGGCCGGCGCTTCGTCAACGAGGCCGCGCCGTACTCCGAGTTCGTGCCTGCCATGTACCGCGACCACGAGAAGACCGGCAGCAGCGTGCCGGCGTGGATGGTGTTCGATGCCACTTTCCGCCACAAGTATCCGTGCGGGCCGATCCTGCCGGGCTCGGTCATGCCGGACCGCAGCATTCCCGCAAGCCTGGCCGGCATTCTGGTGCGCGCCGACTCGCTGGCGCAGCTGGCGCAGCAGATCGGTGTCGATGCCGACGGCCTGGCCGAGAGCGTTGCCCGCATGAATGGCTATGCCGCCACCGGCGTGGATGAGGAGTTCGGCAAGGGCGACAACCTGTTCGATACCTACTACAGCGACCCGGCGGTGCGGCCCAATCCCTGCCTTGCGCCGATCGGCAAGGCGCCGTTCTACGCCGTGCGCATCGATGCCGGCGACATCGGCACCAAGGGCGGCCTGGCCACCGACGCCAGCGCGCGCGTGCTGCGCGACGACGGCTCCGCCATCGCCGGGCTCTTCGCCATCGGCAATACCAGTGCCTCGATGATGGGCACCAGCTATCCCGGCGCGGGCTCCACCCTGGGCCCGGCCATGACCTTCGGCTTTATCGCTGCCGACGTGCTCTCGCAGCACGCGCGCCAGCCTGCCGCCGCGCCCCACGCTCAAACCGTACAGGAGGCCCTATGAGCGCCAGTCCCGACACCAGCGCAGAAACCAGCACCGCGCTGCGCGAAGACATGCTGATGGCGATGCGCCGCATGGCGCGCTCGGTGGCGGTGATCAGCTGCCGCCATGGCGAGCGCCGCTATTCGATGTCCGTGACCGCGGTCGATTCGCTGTCCGCGGACCCGCCCTCGCTGCTGATCTGCATCAACCGGAATTCGTCGATCTACCCGCCGCTGGATGCCGGCGCTGACTTCTGCATCAACCTGCTGGCCGCGGACCACCGCGATATCGCGGTCGATTGCAGCGGCCGGCTCAAGGGCGAAGAGCGCTTCACGAGTGGCGAGTGGGAAGACGACCTGCTCGGCGTGCCGAGCCTGCGCAACGCCCAGGCCAACCTGTTCTGCCAGCAGGATGGCCGCTTCGACTATGGCACGCACGCGGTCTTCATCGGGCGGCTGCGCGAGGTGCGCCTGGCCGGCGAGGTGTCGCCGCTGGTCTATGTCGACGGCGCCTATACCACGTCCGCGCCGCTGGGCGCGCTGTGTTCGGCATAAACCCTGGAGCGCCGCCAGCATGCATCCTTTGCCCGATTCCGTCACGCCAGTCCACACACCACTGCGGCTGGACGATCCGGACGCGCACCCCTGGCAGGCGGAGTGCGATGCCGTGGTGGTGGGCTTCGGCGCTGCCGGAGCCTGCGCCGCGCTGGAAGCCGCGCATGGCGGCGCACGCGTGATCGTTGCGGAACGCTTTGAAGGCGGGGGCGCCAGCGCGAAGAGCGGCGGGGTGGTCTATGCCGGCGGCGGCACGCCCTACCAACGTGCCGCGGGCTATGCCGATACACCGCAGGCGATGGCGGACTACCTGCGCCAGGAAACCGGCGGGGTCGTCAGCGATGCCACGCTGCAGGACTTCTGCCAGCGCAGCCGCGAGATGATCGGATGGCTGGAGGCCCTGGGCACGCGCTTTGCCGCCACCGTGCCGCCGCGCAAGACCTCGTATCCGGCGCAGCCCTATTACCTCTACTACTCCGGCAACGAAGCGGTGGCCGCCTATGCGCAGCACGCCGCGCCCGCGCCGCGCGGTCACCGCGTGAAAGGCCCCGGCATGTCCGGCCGCACCCTGTACGGCGTGCTGCGCACCGCCGTGCAGGCCCGGCCGGAAGTGACGGTGATGCGCCAGACCGCGGCGCGACGGCTGATCCTGGACAAGTCCGGCGCGGTCGTCGGTATCGAGTTGTGGCAGGTGCCGCCGGGCCGCCACCAGAAGCGCCACAGCCGCCTCGCGCGCCTGGCCGAGCGCCTGCACAACGCCATGCCGGCGTTGGCCGATCTGCTGCGCGAGCGCGTGCTGCAGCTGGAACTGCGGCATGCGCGCCCGGTCGCGGTGCGCACCGGCGCGGTGGTGCTGGCCACCGGGGGCTTTATCTTCAACCGCGCCATGGTGGCGCGCCACGCGGGCAAGTACCTGCAGACCTGGCGCCTTGGCGCGACCGGCTGCGACGGCAGCGGTATCCGCCTCGGCGAGTCGGCGGGCGCGGCCACGCGGCACCTGGAGCGCGTGTCGGCCTGGCGCTTCATCAATCCGCCGTTCGACTGGGCGCGCGGTTGCGTGGTCGATGCGCAGGGCGCGCGCATCGGCAATGAGGAAACCTATGGCGCCACCCTTGGCCACGCCATCTGCGAACGGCACGGCGGGCGGGCCTGGCTGATCCTGAACCGCGAACTGGCGCGAGCCGCGCTGCGCGAATGCCTCGCCGGCCGGCTGTGGGCCTTCCAGGCCTTGCCGGCGGCACTGCTGATGCTTGCGGGGGCGCGGCGCGCCTCCAGCCTCGAAGCGCTTGCCGGCAAGCTGGGCATGCCCGGCGCAGCGCTGCGGGCTACCGTCGGCGCCTATAACGCCGCGGCTCGCGGCGAGAATCCCGATCCGGCCGGCAAGTCGGCGGCCATGTGCGCGTCGCTCGAAACCGGACCCTGGCTTGCCATCGACATCTCGGCCAACAGCCGCGTTTTTCCCTGTCCGGCCATCACGCTGGGCGGCCTGTCGGTGGAAGAGTCCAGTGGCCGTGTGCTGGCTGCCGCCGGCGGGGCACCCATTGAAGGGCTCTACGCCGTGGGCCGCACTGCCGTCGGCATCGCATCCAATCATTACGTAAGCGGCCTGTCGCTTGCCGACTGCATCTGGTCGGGACGCAACGCGGGCCGCCATCTGACACGACAGCCTGCCGTCGACCGGCGGGCACACACCAACGAGGAGACGACTCATGAGCCGACGTACTGAAGGAAAGATCGCCATTGTCACCGGGGCCGCCAGCGGCGTCGGCAAGGAAGACGCACTGCTGCTGGCGCGCGAAGGCGCACGCGTGGTGCTGACCGACCTCAACGAGGAAGCCGGCCATGCGCTGGCGCGCGAGATCGGCGAGACCGCGCTGTTCGTGCCGCACGACATTGCCAGCGAAGCCGGCTGGCAGCAGGTGATGGCGCGCACCGAAAAGCAATTCGGCGCGCCCAGCGTGCTGGTCAACAATGCCGCCATCCTGATGCTGGGTTCGGTCGAGGACGCCACGCTGGAGCAATGGCAGCGCGTGATGCGCATCAACGCCGACGGCTACTTCCTCGGCTGCAAGTACGGCGTGGCCGCGATGAAGGCGGGCGGCGGCAGCATCGTCAATATGTCGTCGGTGGCGGCGCTGGGCGGCATGGGCGCGTTCTGCGCCTACAGCGCCAGCAAGGGCGCGGTGGCCGCGCTCACGCGCGCCGTGGCCGGGCACTGCAAGCAGAGCGGCTACCGCGTCCGCTGCAACTCGATCCACCCGGATGGCATCCTCACGCCGATGACCGCGGCCTTCCTGCCGGGCGGCGCCACGGCCCTGCCAGAGGAAGTGGGCGGCGCCGAGCCGATGCAGCGCATGTGCCATCCGCGCGACGTGGCCAACCTGGTGCTGTTCCTGGCCTCCGACGAATCGCGCTTTATCAACGGCGCGGAACTGCGCATCGACAACGCGCAGACCATCATGGGCGTGGCCTGAGCGCGCCCCAAGCAGAAGAAGGACATCATGGCGCCAGTGCAATTCCACCGGCTGCAGATCGCCGAAGTCGTCACGGAAACGGACCAGGCGCATTCGCTGGTATTCGCGCTGCCGGACGGCCTGCGCGAGACGTTTTCCTACCGTCCGGGCCAGTTCCTGACCTTGCGTGTGCCCGTGGACGGCGTGCCGCTGCAGCGCTGCTATTCGCTGTCGAGCACGCCGGGCGTCGACGGTGCCTTGCGCGTGACGGTCAAGCGCGTGCAGAGCGGGCGCGTATCCAACTGGATCTGCGACAACCTGGGCGCGGGCGACACGGTCGAGGTGATGCCGCCCGCCGGTGTATTCACCCCGCCCGCGCTGCATGGCGATTTCCTGCTGCTGGCCGGCGGCAGCGGCATCACGCCGGTGCTGTCGATCGCCAAGGCGGCGCTGCGCCACGGGCGCGGCGCGGTCACGCTGGTCTATGCCAACCGCGACGAGCGCTCCATCATCTTTCGCGAGGCGCTTGCGGAACTGGCGCGCAGCCACCCCGGACGGTTGCGCGTGATCCATTGGCTGGACAGCGTGCAGGGACCGCCCACGCAGCGCCAGATCGAGGAACTGGTGCGGCCGTGGAGCGTGGCGCAATGCTTTGTCTGCGGGCCCGGCCCGTTCATGGACGGCGCCCAGGCCGCGCTGCAGGCCCTGGGGGTGCCGCGCGGGCAGCTGCATGTGGAGCGCTTCGTGTCCTTGCCCGATGCGCCGGCGGCGAAGGTGCCGGCGAGCGGGGTCGCTAGTGCCGGGGACGCCGCCCAGGCGCCTTCCGTGCCCGCGATGCACGGTGCCGCCCTGACCGTGCAACTGGACGGCGAGACCCACCACGTCGGCGTGGCGCCGGACGAAACCGTGCTCGATGCCCTGCAGCGCGCCGGCGTGGCCGCGCCCAATTCCTGCCGCGCCGGGCTGTGCGGCGCCTGCATGTGCCAGGTGACGCAGGGCGACGTAACGCTCGGCGAGAACCATGTGCTCGACCGCGCCGACCTGGAGGCGGGCTGGACCCTGGCTTGCCAGGCCCGCCCGGCCAGCGGTGAAATCCACCTGAAGTTCCCGGATTGACATGACTCCATCTGACACCATCGACGCCATTGTGGCACCGGCCGGCATCGAAGCCGCGGCAAATGACAACGTTGCCGAGACCATTCCCGACCTGGTGCGGCGCGCCGCCAGGCGCCACGGCGAGCGCATCGCCATCCAGGAAGACGGGCTGCGCCTGACCTATGCGGCGCTCGACGCCAGCCGGATACAGGCGGCCCGGGCGCTGATGGCGCTGGGCGTTCAGCCGGGCGACCGGGTTGCCGTCTGGGCGCCGAACTACTCCGAATGGATCATTGCGGCGCTGGCCACGCACAGCGTGGGCGCGGCGCTGGTGCCGCTCAACACGCGCATGAAGGGGGGCGAAGCCGGTGCGGTGCTGGCCGACAGCGGCGCGCGCCTGCTGTTCTGCGTCGACGGCTTCCTGGGCGAAAGCTATCCGCAGATGCTGGCCCCGCACCGCCCCGCCACGCTGGAGCGGCTGGTGATCCTGCGTCCCGGGCAGGGCCGGGCGCCCGGACCGGACGAGCTGACCTGGGAAGCCTTCCTCGCGCTGGCGCCACAGGCGGATATGGCGGCATTCGCGAAGCGCGAGGCCGGCGTGCGCGGCGACACGCTGATGGACATCATGTTCACCTCGGGCACCACCGGGCGTCCCAAGGGCGTGATGACCGCCCACGCGCAGAACCTGCGCGCTATCGACGGCTGGGCCGCCATCACGGGGGTGCGGCCGGGCGACCGCTACCTGATCGTCAATCCGTTCTTCCATACCTTCGGCTACAAGGCCGGATGGCTCGCCGCGCTGTCGTGCGGGGCCACGGTGCTGCCCCACCTGGTGTTCGACGCCGAGGCGGTGATGACACGCGTGGAGAACGAACGCATCACGGTGCTGCCAGGGCCGCCCACGCTCTACCAGACGCTGCTCAACGCGCCGCGCCTGCGCGAGTTCGACCTGTCCTCGCTGCGCGTCGCGGTGACGGGCGCCTCGGCGATTGCGCCCGTTCTGATCCAGCGCATGCGCGACGAACTGGGCTTCGACACCATCATCACCGGCTACGGCCTGACCGAATCGTGCGGCTTTGCCACGTTGACCCGCGCCGGCGATGACGCTGAAACGGTTGCCGCCACATCCGGCCGCGCCATGCCAGGCATCGAGATCCGCTGCATCGATGCGCAGGGGCAGCCGGTCGACACCGGGCAGCCGGGCGAGGTGCTGGTGCGCGGCTACAACGTGATGCAGGGCTACTTCGGCTTGCCCGAAGCCACCGTCGAAGCCATCGACGGCGACGGCTGGCTGCATACCGGCGATGTCGGCACGCTCGATACGCGCGGCTACCTGTGCATCACCGACCGCATCAAGGACATGTTTATCGTGGGCGGCTTCAACTGCTACCCGGCCGAGGTGGAAAAGCTGCTGGTGGCCCACCCGGCCGTGGCCCAGGTGGCCGTGGTGGGCATGCCGCACGAGCGGCTGGGCGAAGTGGGGCGCGCTTACGTGGTGCTGCGCCACGGCGCGCGCGTGGACGCCGACACCCTGATCGCCTGGGCGCGCCGGCACATGGCCAACTACAAGGTGCCGCGCGAGGTACTGTTCGTGACGTCGCTGCCGGTCAGCGCCGCAGGCAAGGTGCTGAAGTACCAGTTGCGTGAAGCCTGATCAAGGGGGAATCCATCATGACCGATATCGCCAACATTGCCGGCCGCGTGGCACGGCTGGAAGCCGCGGAGGCGATCCGCGCGCTCAAGCTGCGCTACCTGCGCGCCTGCGATGACAAGGACCCCGACGCGATGCGCGGGTGTTTTGTGCCGGACAACGCGCATATCCACTACGATCGGATCGGCAGCTTTGCCGGGCGTGATGCGCTGGTGCAGTGCTTTGCGGAACTGGCGTGCCGGCCCACGCTGCGGGAGATGCACTTCGCCGGGCAGGCGGATATCCGCGTGTTGGATGACAATACCGCGCAGGGTAGC
The DNA here is from genome assembly GCF_003353055.1 of Cupriavidus lacunae. GTDB lineage: Bacteria > Pseudomonadota > Gammaproteobacteria > Burkholderiales > Burkholderiaceae > Cupriavidus > Cupriavidus lacunae. The sequence goes on along the minus strand of NZ_QKWJ01000065.1, from coordinate 289 downwards.
TGGGATCTGGCGTACCTGGCGCTGGATGATGCCAGTGGTTCGCGTACCTTTCTAACGGGACGTTATGCGGATGAGTATGTGCGGATCGATGGTGCGTGGCTGATCCGTTCGACGGTGTTCACGACAGGCTTGTTGTCGCAGGGAGGGTAGGAGGCCGCGCTTGTTTGCTCCCCTCTCCCGCTTGCGCTTGCCTTTACCCACATCTCGATAGGAAAGGTTGTAAACCGGATTGGACGGTGTTAACTTCGGGTGAAGTTGACAATCAGTGGTGGCAATTTTGCCTGATACG
>NZ_QKWJ01000064.1 GCF_003353055.1 Cupriavidus lacunae | reverse complement strand
TAAACAGCGACCCATTGCTGTTCGAGAAAGCCGGCAGTGGAAGCCAGCAGTGGCCTACTGTCGATACGCGGACGACTTTGTGATTGTGGTAAAGGGCACACGCGAACATGCCGAGGCAGTACGCGAAGCATGTCGTGGGTTCCTTGAAGGCGAGTTGAAACTCACGCTGAATATGGAGAAAACCCATATCACGCATGTGAACGACGGCTTTGTCTTCCTCGGCCACCGGATCATTCGCAAGCGTGGGCCACGCGGCAGCATGAGGCCTGTGACGACCATACCGTGGGAGAAGTATCGCGGCTTTGCCGGGAGGCTCGTCAAGCAACTGTCGGGCAACTACGGCATGAACCGGATGGACCTGATGGAAAGCCTGAATCGGCAGATCGTTGGCTGGGCTGCCTTCTATCAATACACCGACTACACAGCCACCATGTTCAAAAAGCTGGACCGATCTGTCTTCTGGAAGTTCGGGTACTGGCTTGCGCGCAAATATAGGCGGGGGTTCCGCTCGCTGATGCGCGACCATGTTCTGGCGCCAGCGCCGGGACAGGCGAAAACATGGGTGTTGGAGGGCCTGAATAGTCGGGGATGGTATGGAGCGGTGGCGCTTCGGCGTCTGGTTACCAGTCGCAAAGGTCGTTTTACCTGGCGCACCCTGATGGAAAATCCGTACATCCTGCGCGGTGAGACACGCCGTACCATCGAGTCGCGCTACCCCGATGTCGCCTTTGCTATGAGCAACACTTGAACGGAGAGCCGGATGCGTTGAGAGGCGCAAGTCCGGTTCGGAGAGGAGAGGCAGGGAAATAGTCCGACTACGCCCTGTCTCTTACTCTACTCCGCACGGCCCAGGGCTGGCTGCATCGGCGGTCGTGCTGGACCTGCACTCGTGCAAGGTCGTTGGCTGGTCCATGGCGCCAACCATGCCGGCCGGGCTGGTCATGGCGGCACTGGCCTTGGCGCTACAGCAGCGCCAGCCAGCACCGGAACTGGTCCTGCATTCAGACCGCGGCAGCCAGTACGCGAGCGATGAATACCAGGCGTTGCTCAAGCAGCATCACGTGGTTTGCAGCATGCGCCGCAAGGGAAATTGCTGGGACAATTCGGTGATGGAGCGCTTCTTCCTGAACCTGAGGATGGAACGGATGTGGCAGCGCCAGTACGCCAATCATGATGAGGCGCGGCGCGACATCACTCAGTACATCGTCGGCTTCTACAACCCAGTCCGCTTGCACTCAACCCTGGGCCATCTGTCGCCTCAAGCCTACGAGGCCAAGCTGACAGCAAAGCAACCTATCCGCCTGTCCGAAAAAACTTGACCACTAACCCCTACACCGATGGCGCCAAGACCAAGAAGTCCGTCGACTGAGTTCGCGCTGCACCAAGCGCCGCCCGAAGCCGGGCGGCCGGGGCGCTTCACGAGCTGCCGGGTCGCCTGCTAAGGTCGCGGCGATCCAATCGCAGGTTCGACTGCTGGACGCGGAACCCGCCCTCTGCCCTCACCCGGCAACGCCTCAGTGCGAGAGCAGCACCGGTATGGTCATCGATGCGAGCAAGGTCCCCGTGACCCCGCCCAGCACAAGTTCTCGCATGCGCTCATGACCATACGCGTCCATCACGATAGAACGGCCCAAAAATAAACGGGGGCTCTCGCCGCTTTATGGACATAGCACCTGCGCCCCCTGAAGCGGCCGTTCGGCGCTCTGACCTAAGGTTCCCTTATGGCCCTGACGATCGTTGCAAAGAGGCGGCCGAAATCTGCCTCTACCTTGACGCCGCCGAACGGATCGCGGTTTGAGCCAAACGCCTCATCCAGTTCCTTCCAGTCCTCCTCCGTCAGCCATTGACGCGCGGCAGGCAGAATCACCTCTTCTTCCAGACGCCTGTGATTTGCGGAGAACGCAGCGTATCCTTCGACCATCTCGCGCAACACCGGGAGCGCGGACTCGCCAACCAGCTCGTATCGGGTGAACGCATGTTCGATGTCTCGCATCCGCGCTTTGCCCTGAACGTGCTGTTCCTCTAGCTCGTCGATGGTTTTTTCGAGGTCGTTAGCACGGTGCCGCAAGCGCGCGAACAGATAGCGCTCTTCCTTGGGATGATGTAGCCGCTCCGGATATTCGCTAATGTAAAACAGCATGGACCGAAACATCACCGGCCTAGGCACATCTACGCCGGCACCGAACAGTTTGACCAGGCGTTGCATGCCAGTGACGACCATCGATAGCTGCTGATGTTCCCTATGGATGACCAGTTCGGCTTTTCTCGCTGCCGGCGTTTGCATATCATCCCCCTTACTTCTGGACGGCGCATCTCTTGAGCCCAATGTAAGTATAGAGGGCACGTCGCGTAACCCTAATATCTGCATCAAAGGCAGTGACGACCAGATCCAGGTCAACTATCGGCCTCAACGTGCCAAGATGAGAGGATTGCCATGGTGGCTAGAGCGTAAGTTGTTAGTTGTCAGGCACATACAAGGTGATGTATGGGGCGCCACATGAACTGGTGGCCATGGCCACCACGGTCCCGAGCCGAAGACAGCTCGGCATGGTTAGTGACCGTTACGTCCTGGCAAGTCGGAGCGGGTAGTCGGCCTCCGGCGTGCCAACAAGGATGAGCCGACTGCGGAGTTCGGCCAGTTTTAGACGGTCCACATACGACGAGCCACCGGCCGGTTGAATCCGCACCGAGTGGCGGACGTTTAGATCGGCAGTACTTGGGGCGCGCACGCGTTGCCGCAACCTTTCGTTGACCATCCCCGGAAGCCGGGTGACATCGATGGCTGACAGGACCCGGTGGACTCCCGCACCCGGCAAATGTCAGGCAAATGCTTACTTGTTCTCTGCTCGCGTTACCTGCCACGCGACAACCTTCCAGTTTCCCTGATGCTTGACCCAAACCACCGTTCTGCGAAGGTTGATCGGATCAAACGGTTGTCCGCTGAGCGAGCCTTTGAAGGTGAGCAGAAGGTGAACGACCGCCGTATCGCCGTACACACGAATCGTCTTTTCTCGCACGTCGATTGCCTCGTACTTTAGAGCACCGGACTTGAGATCCGCGATGTCCTGATCCTTCGTGAACAGCTTGCCGTTGCCGTGAACGATTGTGGCGTCGTCGGCGTAGTACTTCCGATAGAAGCTGGCATCGCCTTTCAGGTTTGCCTGGATCATCTCGTCTGACAACGCAGAGATTTGCTGCTCCACGTTACCGTCTTGTGCTAACGCCGGAGGTGCAGCCAGCATCAAGGCCGAGAAGGATGCCGACACAACGAGATTGGTTAATCTCATGAGAATGCTCCGTTGGACTCCGGCATGAAGAGAAGGCAGCTTTCCTGGACTACTCCGTCGAGGGTGACGCAGGTACCTCACGAGCAGCCAGGCCAATCTATGATGCCGCCATGAAGCCGCGTATGTACGTCCACGCACGTAACAGGGGGACTTCTTTGGATAGCGCCACCAAGCGACAATTCACCTTTGCGGTTGCTCGAGTCCGCTATGCGCCGATCTTCGGCCGTTCTCCAGAAGTAGCGCGAATGACCGAGATGGGTCTGCGGATTCAACTGGCCGATGCAACTGGTTGAATCCGCAGTCGGTAAGAGACCGTTCGGGGGCGCGCAGATTCAAGACTGCGAAAGGGATCGCGGCGCCGCTGAGGGCGATGGTCACGGTGGCATACCCGGCTGAGGGCGGAAGCTCAACAGGCCAGCGAAAAGCCGATGACGCTACCCCAACGCTCCCGCGGTAACTGAATAAACGTAAGCTCTTAAACGCATTGGATCCGTCCCGCCGCAAGCAGACCGAACTCCTTATGCTTTTGTTGGCGAACTTGGGCGCGTGACATAGCAAATCGATCTAAGCCATGAATCCCTCTTGGAGATATACGCTAATGTTACACGTCGGCCGAGCACATTGCCGCCCGACTGCGGGGCCGCCCTTTCCATTGAAAGGCTTCGGTGAGTGACCGCCCTGTCGGTCGGCTAGAAACGGCAGCGACAGGGGGAGACTGGTCTCTGTGGGGGAAGAGTTGAGACGACCGGCACGCGGGCGAAGATAGCGCGTGACTCGAATGACTGTCGGAATCACCCAAGCTGCGATGGTGGAAGGCACCTGCGCTAACCGTGCCGGGGGCCCTCGGCTGTCCCTCTCATCCCTCAAGTAGGATATGCTCACAAAACAATGTGCATCTCCTTGCGTGAGCATATGTACTGAGTTATTCCAGAGCATCCATCTTTGCTTAAAGATTGGTGCAGGAATAACCTGATGATGGGTCTCTGCTGCTTCACGTTTTCGTACCGCTCCGCGGGTGGGCAGCCAGGGCAGGAGCTTTAACAGCGAGCGCCCTTCCTTACCGCGCTCCGGCCAAGGCTTGCAATTCTCCCTACGCCTTCCTCACTCCTCGGCGATGAGGAATCGATTCCAATTCTTTCCGATCCACGCCGGTGCCCGCCCACGCCCCGACCACGTTTTGCCAGTCGTGGGGTCTCGGTACTTCGGCGGGAGCGATTGCTTGTCGCTACTAGCCGCCTTGCTATCTGCAGGGCGTCTGCGGCGGCGCTTCAGTGCAATGTCGTCGACCGGCCATACTCGGCCATCAACGTTTGAATCTGCTGAACAATACCATCAGTTGCTTGTAGGTTGCCATGTCATCGATCCTTGCAAGGAGGGTTGCAGAAGCCTCAAACCTAGCCCAATCTGTGTGCGCTGTAAGCTTGCGCTCCGTACTTATTGGTTAGCGCCCAATACTCAGCAGCTAGGAGTTCGGCTTCATTCACCTAGTCCGCCAACTCCTCGAGAGTTCAGAGACATCGAGACCGCGGACATACTCGTTCCGAAATCCTCGTGCCTGGTGAGCCCGACCGAACCAAGCTCTCATTGCCTGCACGCATTCTTCCCCAATGTCAGCCCACGCCACGTTAGGCAGGCGCTCCAGGACCTTTGGACGCTCGTTGAACTGCGCCCCTCTCGGCTTGATGGCGCCTATCGAGTACTCGTCGCCCCCCACGAATGGCCGTGCCACCCTAGATATTCAGCCGGGTTGTTCGTTATCTGTCGATTGCCGGAGCAGGTGCCCGTACGCGTCAATTTCCTCCTGCGTTCGGGCCTCGCTTGCCGCGATTTTCTCGGGTGTGACTTCGCCGTCGATGAACTCAACCGACACCCGGTTCACGCGTGGATCCTTGTCGAGGATCCCTTGCAAGATCTTGTCGAACAGTTTTTCACCGGCACGCAGGCCCAGTGGCCGTGGCACCAGCACCTTAACCAGCAGGATTTCATCGTCGCCAGTACTTTCCGCCACACCAGCGAGTGCAGATCTCAGATAGCCCTTCAATTTGAGGACGCTGAGGTCGCCGGGTACCCCAACATGAGATACCCGAATCGATTTCTGGGCCATGCCGTCCGTCCTCCGTGTATTGTCGAAGGCTCGAATATACCCCACGGCTGTGGAGTGCCGATTGATGGCCTCTCTCAGTCAGTCGAGCTCATCGGGGGACCTCACGGTCAAAGTTGTCCTTTGCCAGCGCAGCGTCCAGCCCGAAATGGCGCTTGACCTCAAGCGCCGCATGAACACGCCCAATGTTGTGTGTCGACGCTGGCCGATGAAGGGCACAGCTCAGATGCGTATTGGCACCATGCCGCCCCAAGCCCCAGAAATCCGTAATATTTCTTTCCTCGGTTACTCGCCCTCGTTATTTCAAAACGATATAAGCCATCAACGCCCTGCGATGTGTACGGTAATGTCACACGTCGACCGCGCACGTGCCACCCGACGCTAGGGCCGTCCTTCCATCTGCATAGTGCAGCGCATCCCGACTGGCAATATGATTCAACTCGATAAACGCGGGAACACCTGTCTCGACGCCAATTCACAACTTATTGCGCCAGATCAGCCAGTTATGCCCTGTTGGCGCGTAATATTTCCCTCAAAATCTAGCAAAGGAGTCCGCCATGCGAGCAAATGTTGGAACCGTTGACCGGTTCCTTCGGATTGTGATTGGACTGGCTTTGATTGGTCTAGCCGCGGCAGGGCGTATTGGACCGTGGGGCTGGATTGGCATCTTGCCACTCATAACCGGCATCGTGCGCGTCTGCCCTGCCTATAGCGTTCTGAGGGTGAAGACATACCCTTCCCCCGATACCAAGGCCAAGTAAGCGAAGATAATGCAATCGCGCGGAACGGCGATTCCCCATTGTCTTCCGGCAAGCGGGAAGCTGCGATGGCGGCGCCACTCGAGGCATACAGAGGCAAGGGACATGGAGAGTCAATGGGATGACGCGGCGTTGACGGCTGCCTTGCAGCAGCCGGACGCCTACCCCCACCCGGCGCCGGCAGTACAGGTCATCGAGACACACATCTCCCGTGTCTTCCTGGCCGGGGGCTTCGCCTATAAAGTGCGCAAGCCAGTGCGGTTTGACTTTGTTGACTTCTCCACCGCGCAGGCACGCCGCGACGATTGTGAAACCGAGTTGCGCCTGAACTGCCGTTTTGCGCCTGCGCTGTACTTGGATGTGGTGCCGGTCGTGGCAGGCCCCACATCCGACTCGGTGCGCATCGGCGGCAGCGGCACGCCGATCGAGCATGCGGTCAGGATGCGGCGCTTCGACCAGCAGGACCTGCTCAGCGCAAGGATCGCTGCGGGCCGGCTGGAGCCGGGCCATATCGATGCACTGGCGCGCAGCCTTGTGGCCTTTCACCGCGCGCAGCCGCCTGCAGCGCCGACCGATGGCTTTGGCACGCCGGCCCGCATCGACGCGACCCTGGCGGAGTGCTTGGGCGGCATCGGCCGGCTAGCGCAGGCCTCGCATCTGGCCAGCCGCGTTGCCATGCGGGCGCGCAGCGCGGCTACCCGCCTAACGGGCGCGTTCCAGGCACGTTTGCGCAACGGTCATGTGCGCGAGTGCCATGGCGACCTCCATCTTGGCAACATCGTGCTGCTGGATGGCGTGCCGACACCGTTCGATTGCCTGGAGTTCGATCCCGCCCTGCGCTGGACCGACACCATCAGCGACCTGGCCTTCCCGGTCATGGACCTGCTGCACCACGGCCGGCAGGCGCTGGCCTACCGACTGCTCAACGGCTATTTGGAGCAATCGGGCGACTACGGCGCGCTGGCCGTATTGCCCTTCTATGTCGCCATACGGGCGCTGGTGCGCGCGCGCGTAATGCTGGAGCGCGCGCACCAGCAGCATGCCGCAGGCGCGTCCATGGCACCGGCGCAGGCCGAGGCAGGCAGGCTGCTGGCCCTGGCATGGCGTTGCCTCAGCCGCGGTCGCGGGCCGATGGTGCTGATGCATGGCCTGTCCGGCAGCGGCAAGTCCACGGTGGCCGCACAGATGAGCGAGGCCGGGTCGATGGTACGCGTGCGCTCCGACGCAGTACGCAAGGGCCTGCACCGCGGTGTGGCACCGGCGAGTGGCTGGTATGCCGCTAGTGAGACGGCACGGACCTACCACCGCCTGCTCGCCATCTGCCGGCTCGGTTGCCGCGCGGGCTTCCCGATGATTGCCGACGCCACCTTCTTGGTCCGCGCAGATCGCGAGCGCTTTGCGGCCCAGGCCCGCCGCCTGGGCACGTCCTTCGCCATCGTGACCTGCGAAGCCAGCCCGGAGACACTGCGCGCCCGCATCGCCGCCCGCGCCCGGACCGGCGGGGACTTGTCCGATGCCGATGTCGACGTGCTGGCGTGGCAGATACGCATCCAAGAGCCACTGAACGAGGCCGAGCGTGCCTGCATCACCGTGCCAGGGAGATTCATGGAAGGTGTCGCAGCCGACCATCCCTGACGCCTTGAGGAGGCTGGATCACCGCGCGCTGTACCCGGGATCGATAGCATTTTGCTTTGCGCGCCTCCGCTGGACTTCGCTTGACGAAGCGCAACCCATGGCTCCGGGCAGCGCCTACATTCGTCCATTCCGGTGCTGTGCGCGGAGCGCGGGCACCGATCCTTGCAACGACTGCGAGCACCCCATGGACGATCTGAAGCGCATTCCCTACCAACCCGTCAAGGACTTGCTGCCACGCCCCGCGAGCGGCACGAGTGAGCGGATCATCGCTCTCCCTCAGCCGGACCTCACCAATGGCCTGCCGCTGATGGGAGCTGTGGCAGCGCATGAGCACCCGCGACTTCGACGAGCAGCAATTGCCGCTGCAGCAACTGAGTGAACTGCTGTGGGCCGCGGCGGGCGTCAACCGCTCCTATTGTGGCGGCCGCACCGTCCCTTCGCCGCATGGCGAGGCAGTGATCGACGTTTACGCGGCGCTGCCGGCAGGCCTTTACCGCTACGACCCGATCCACCATTGCCTGGCGCTGAAGCGCGCTGCGGACGTGCGCAGCATGACCGGCTTCCAGGACTTCGTCGGCATGGCGCCGCTGGACCTTGTTTACGTCGCCAACCACGGCCGGATGCAGGACGTCCCACCCAAGCTGCGCGAGACGTTCGCTGCCGCCGCGGCGGGCGCCATGGTCCAGAACGTCTATCTCTACGGCGCCTCGGCCGGGCTGGGCGCGGTGGTCCGCGGCTGGCTCAACCGGCGCCAACTGGCCGAGCATATGTCGCTGAGCGAGGACGAGGAGCCGATTCTGTCCCAGACCATTGGGCGTCCGGCCCCGCACCACCGCGCGCCAGTCTAAACCTCCTGACTGTATCACCACTAACAGACAACAGGAGACACCGACATGATCAAGAACCTCGGTAGTGCGGAACAGGTTCGCAATGAAATTCTGCGGCACTTGCAGGAATACGCCGACCTCGGCAACGCCTGCCGCGACTGCTACATCCCATTGCCGCAGCGTGTCGAAGCGGCTGCCAACCGCTGATGCAACTGGGCCATCGAGGCCTTCCCCGCTGTCCCGCCAGCATGCCTGGCCACGGAAATGATGCGCGAATACGACCTACGCTAGCCGGTCAGCGCCAGCCTCCCGGCCGCGGTCCCGGGAGGCGTCGTTTCCCCGTTGGCAGCCCGCCACGCGGTCAGTTGTATCGGCAGCCTACGGCCTCGCTCCGTATCCTCGGCTGTCACCCATAGAGATGCTCGCGCCGGCACTGGCATGCGGTACAACGCATGGCGGTCGGGCGGGCCTGCAGGCGCGTGAACGGGATCGGCTGCTGGCAATCGATGCAGATGCCGTACTGGCCGTGCTGCATCCGCGCCCGCGCGGCGGCGATGTCGGCCAGTTGCATGCGGTAGTGGTCCAGCATCGCGTCGTCCTGCTGCTGCGTGATTTCTTCGTCGGCCAGGTCGCTCTTATCCTGCGGCTCGCGTTGCGCCAGCGGGGTCATTGGCGTGTCTGCGGAGCCGACAGCGGCGTGGATACGCGCTTCTTCCGCGTCCAACTGCGCCGCCAGCGAGACGGTTTCCCGCGCTGTGAGCAGCCGGACATAGGATTCGCCGTCGGGAAAGCGGCGGACCTCGGCTTCGCCCGGCCAGCCCGGTAGGCATGCAGCAATTGCTACGGCCTGATGCTCATTGCCGGGTATGGCAAGCACGATCGGGTCCGTGCAGAGGTTTCTTGCCGGCTGGCGTCCTGGCGTGCCGGGCTTGCGCTACCGGCGGCCGACAGCCAGTGCGACCAGAGCGCCGGCCACGGCCGCGACCGCGGCGACGGAGCCGATGCTCTCCCAGGGATGCGCATGGACGTAGCGATCCGTGGTGTCCACCCATTGCGACACCCGCATCTGCGCCGCCTGGCGTTGCGCATTCAGGCGATCCTGGAGCGCGTGCAGGCGTGCGCCCAGCTGCGCGCGTGCCTGGGTTGTCTCCAGGCCGGCTTCGTCGGCGACATCCCGCAACAACGCCTGAACATCGGCCAGCAGCGTGTTGGCATCACGGATCAGCGCATCCTTGTGTATCAAGCGGTCGGCACGGATATCGTTCATGTCATTCTCCTTTTTCACTGCGTCATCGCCGTGCGTCACACGGCACCATGGAAATTCTGTCGAACTGCATGTCCCTGCTGACCGCTGCTGTGGCGGCAGCCCGGCGGTTAGCGGGCGTGACCACGCGGCGCGAACTGCGTCGCAAAATGCTGGCAAAACCATTTGCCGGCGAGTTTTCCGACCTGTTCCAGTGCGCCCGGCTCCTCGAACAGGTGGCTGGCGCCAGGGACCACCTCCAGCCGCTTCTCGCATTGCATCCATGCGGTGGCGTGCGCGTTGAGCTTCACCACCAAAGGATCCGCTTCCCCCACAATCATCAGCGTCGGCGCTTGCAGCTGGCACAGCGCTTCGTGGCCGGCCAGGTCGACACGGCCGCCGCGCGACACCACCGCGTCGATCCGCATGTGCGGTGGCGGCTCCGCAGCGGCACGGATGGCCGCAGCGGCCCCCGTGCTGGCGCTGAAATATCCGAGCCGCAAGTGGCGCTCGCGCGCCAGGTGCGCCACCGAGCCGGTGGCAGCCCTGAGCCTCGCACCAAGAAGGGGGATATCGAACCGCCTCGACATCCCGACGTCCTCCTCGGGCGCCAGCAGGTCAAACAGCAGCGTGCCCAGGCCCATCCGATTCAGTATTGATGCGGCCTCGCGGTTGCGCATGCTGTGGCGCGAGCTGGCGCTGCCATGAGCAAACAGGATCAGGCCGGATGCCGCCTCCGGCAGGGCAAGGTCGCCCAGCAGCGCGATGTGGCCGATATGGATCCGCACCTGTTCGGTTGTGATGTGCTCCATGAGACTTCCCCTTCCCCTTCCCCTTCCCCTCTTCTCGTCCTTGCCAGTGGCCTCGCCAGCCTCGCCACCGTCAGGCCCTGTGCCAGTGCACGTTCAGCTGGGTCTCGGCATTGCTGTAGTCGATCGTCAGGGTTCCCCGGTAGGCATGGTGGATGGCGTTGCCAATGTCCCGTGCCAGGTGCAGCCCGGTCGTGGTGACCACCGTGCCCTGTTCGTCTGACTCGGTTGCCATCACGCGCTCCATCGGATGCTGTGCCCGAAACTGGCCTTCGCGGTGCCGCACCAGCGCCAAGATCTCGGCCCGATGCGCCGCCGCGAAGACGCCGTTCAGGGCCACCCGACCGGCCGGGATCTTGTCGGCGATGCGCTGGCAGGCGGAGCAGACCAAGGTGGCGGCGCCCGGCGGTACGGCGCGCCATTGCCAGTGTCCTCGCATGAATACGGCATGGCAGACCGTACAGCTCGCCACCGCCGGGGCTGCCGCCGGTTGCTTGTAGCGGTCGGGCATGTGCTCGACAGGGAACGGGTGCCAGCGGACCGGCCGTACCTTGATTGACTGTGCACGGACTTTCATCTTGATGCCTCGTTGATCATGGACATGCACGCGGGGGCGCTGGCCCGCTGCAGCGCGAGCGGCGTCCCTGCACCATTCCGCACGCCGGTCCCGGTCCGGCGCGCTCACACTGTTAAAGCTAGGCGCCTGCACGGCTGTCGACTTGGGCTGGATCAAACAATGGCCAGACACCTGGGACCGATACTGCCTACATGGTCCGTCGCAGTCGGCTGCTCAATGCCGGCAATGGGCGGGCTTCAGCCGCATGTCGGTGGCCCCTGCGCGGCGGTCCACCAGGCTCCGCGCCACCGTGGCCAGGGCGGACGCGGCGCAGAAGAGGGAGACGTTCTGACTGATATACAGTGCGGTACAGAGCTCGCACAGCGGTTTGTGGGTCTCGTCGAGCCTGGAGAGCCGGCTGACGTAGACGAGCTTCAATGGTGCCTCGGCAACATAGTCCTATAGGCCGATGGCCGCACGCCGGTCTTCGCCGATGATCAATGTGCACTCACGAGCGCAGGTGCGACTTGACCATGCCGTGCCGCCCGACGCGTTGCGCCCTGCTTGCGATACGTCAATCCCCGCCAGGCTGCCTCCCCCTAGACTTGTCGTGGCCTGCCCCCTATGGCAGGCCGCCCCGATTGTCTACAGGAGTTCGACCATGCCAGACGAGACCGATCCCGCCTTCGAGCTTGCGCGCTGCGCCCAGCAGTTCACCTTGCGCGCGTGGCTGCGGTGGGAAGAATCACGCCAGATGCTGCTCCGACTGCGCCTCAAAGGGCTTGATGAGAACATCAAGGGTGCCCGCCAGGCACTCTCCCGCATCACCGATGCGCCCGACTGGAATTCCTTCCACGGGCTGCCTGCCCAGATTGCAGCCGCCCAGATTGAGCGCAACGCCGCGCATGCCCGCGAGTTTGGCTCCCTGTACGTCGAAATGGCCTCGACCTTCATGGAGCACCTGCGCGAGTCGGCCGAAGCCTGGCAGGACTACCAGAAGAAGGTCATGGTGGAAGGCGCCTGTTATGCGCCGCTTTCGGAATCCGCCCGCGTAATCTTCGACAATGTCGGCCGCATGATGGCTGTTCCCTCCCCTGGCGCTACGGCCTCCGAGCGCCGCCCCGCCGCGCAGATCTGAGGCAATGATCGGTCCACGCATAGCTGGTGACGGGAGGTGTGGGCGGGGTCCGCGAAGCCATTGCCGTGCGGCTGCTGGCCGATGACGTGCGTGTTGCTGTCGCGCACTCCGAACACAATGACCACGTGGCCCAATGGCTCGCCGCAACGCAACGCCGGGAGGGAGTGAGTTCGGCGCTCCCGGTTGACGTAACGGACTTCACGTCGTGCCAGTGATGTGTGTCGCAAGTGCACAGCGAACTGTGAACACGGTTTCACCTGGACACCACGTGGTGACGGAACATGCCGCGCGATTACCCAAGAGCATCAGTACATCGCGGCCCGTACACGAGTACAGGCGCGGAAGAAATCGTCGCGAGCAAGACCGGCCGCCATCGCGCGCGCTTGCCAGGCAGCGCAAGTTCTCCCCTGGATCTCGATGTAGCGCACCCGTGTGGCCGGATCGAAAGGAAACATGCCGTCGGATTTCGAAAATGCAGGCCGACGCAGCAGGAACTCAAGCCAAAATCCCCTCGCCAACTGCCAGACTTCTGAATCTTGATCTCCCTCAATTCCTCCATGCAACCAATGCGTAGCGAACACTCAGCCTTGCACAGGTCGGGCATCTGCCCTTCCTGGCAACGCCGGGACGGCCTGGCAATCCTCAATGGGACATGAGCACCGGCAAGGTCATTGACCTGAGCAGCGTACGGGTAACGCCACCCAGCACCAGTTCCCGCATGCGGCTGTGCCCGTAGGCACCCATGACAATCAGATCGGCGTTCCGGTTGGCAGCTTCCGAAAGCAGCATCTCCCCAGTGTCGTCGGGATTGCCTGCGGCACAGGTGTGCAGATGCGCAGTCACCCCATGACTGGCCAACCAGTCATGGGCATACTGCGGTGGCGATCCAGACGGTTCGCCCAAGGCGTCCGGTTGCGGGCACGAAACTACGTCAACGGTGTTGGCGCGCCGCAGCAGCGGCAGCGCATCGCGAATGGCTCGTGCGGATTCGCCGGTCCCATTCCACGCAACCATCACGGTCTTGCCAATATTCGGAAACCAGCCCGCATAAGGCACAACCAGCACGGGTCGCCCGCATTGCAGCACGACAGACTCGATAAAGTGCCGCTCGGCATAGGCTGCATCGTCAGCCGGGTCGTGCTGTCCGAGTATGACCAGATCTGCCCGGTGCGCCTCGGCCTCGAGGGTCGCGGCGGTAGCCCAGTCCGGCGCCCGAAATTTTGCGTTGATGGACAACTCGTCGGTTGCCCCCATCAAGGCTTGGCGCGCCCGCTCGCCAACCTCACGCTGCCATTCCGTGTAAGAGGCGAGATAACGGTCACCGTCCACCAAGTAGCGCATAGCGGTCGGGTCAGGTTTGCCCACCGCCAGCAAGCCGACCAGCGTGGCCTGAAACTCCAGTGCCAGCTGCGCGGCAAGGTGCAGCCGCTGGTACATGTGCCGGCTCGCATCGAGGTGAACCAGAATTGTGGCGTAGTCCATGGGGCATCTCCGATAAGCAGCGGGGGCGGAAGACTATGTCGCTGGCGCGAACCCAACTTGTTGTGCATCAAACCGCTGCGAGCAGCAGCAAGCAACGCTTCCCTCAATGTTTGCGCGACTATGATTGCCGTAGGGACGGGGCAGCAGCAGCGCCCCCGAAGTCCCGTGGCCCAACCAGCCGGAGACTGGCATGCATGAAGTGAAACGGTCTTACAAGGGGTTCCATATCGTGCGGGAATTGTCGACTGCGAGCTTGCTAGTGGCTTTCGCCTCGACTTGCGTTACGACTGAGCGCCGCGGCCAGCCGGGCGCGTGACCTCGTCGCCAGCCATGCCAGGCACCCGCGATTCCGAATCAGCCGGCACCCACGCGATCGTGCGCGGCTTCGGTGGGCGTAGCAGGTCTGGCGCGGAGGTACATCCGGCGCAAAGCGGAAGGAGAAGGCAGATCACTATCTGCCACCGCCCCCACCGCTTGGTCGGGTGGCTGCGCTGCATAGTCTGATTCATGGCCTCATCTCCTCCGCTGCAGGTCATGGTCACGCCGCATACGTTGGCGACCTGGCGACCGCATGTCGTGGCAACGGGCTCCATGTCACACCGCGAAGCGAAAGTGGCCGCTGTGGAGGACGATGTGATGCGCCCCGGTCATTTCGAACAATGCGCCGGCCACACGTTCGATATCCTGGCGATTGCTCAGGAACGCCGGCAGCAAGTCCTCGTTGCGGTAGGATCTCGCGCCGAAATGATCCTCAAGCGCCTCAGCAGTGATTTCATAGGTTGCCGGCGCGCCATCCACCTTTGCGGCGCACTGCAGGCTGGGGCCGGTCGGGCAGTAATCCGGCGTCTCGCTGGCAAAATCGATCTTGTGCATAGCTAACTGGCGTGACGCCCCCCAAAAGTCTGATCGCCTGCCTACGCCTCTTCGGCGCGCACAAGCAGAACGGGCCCGACGGCCTGCGTGATCACGCCCCGCGCGACACTGCCCATAATGAGCCGCCGTACTCCCCGGCGACCATGCGTACCCATCACGACCAGGTCGGCCCCCCAGCCATTGGCTTCCGCCGCGATCGTGGCGGCGATGTCGCCCTCGACCATCGGCTTGCCCAGCAGCCGCGTTTCATGGCGAACGCGCGCGGCGGCAAGCCGGCTGGCGGCGGAGGCGAGTACGCTTTCACCCGCAGTCGAGAGATCCTCTATCAACCTCACCGGATCCAGACCGGTGACATCCAGGAACGGGCTTCGGTCATCGACCACATGGACCACCTCCACTTCCGCGTCGGCGGCCAGCGCAATAACTATTGCCTGTTCCAGAGCCAGTTCCGAAGCGGCGCCACCGTCCATGGCGACAAGGATGCGCTGGTACATGGCAGTCTCTCCGGCAATGGGAGCCTGTGGCGGCTCGGGTCTGAACTGGTTGAATCCAGCGTAGGTCAGCCGGTCCAGCTGCTGTTGATATGTATCAAAGCCGCTGCGAATGTCCCCACCTGCCGCGGCAGGCGCGCGCATTTCCCGGTTGATGCATATCAATGGCGGCTGCCACGCAAGGCCTACGCTGCAGAAACAGCGCAAACATGCGCAGCCAAGCTGACCGGAGCCTGTGATGACCCAAGCCGCGATTGTTTACTACTCCCGCACTGGCACTGTCCGCCAGGTAGCCGAGGCCATTGCCGCGCGTTCGGGATGGCCACTGGCCGAGGTCGCCGACACGAAATCCCGGGCCGGGATCCTGGGCGACCTCCGGTGCGTCATCGATAACCTATTTCAACGTCAGGTCGAGTACCGCTACAACGGTCCTGCGCTCGATCGCTACGAACACGTCGTGGTCCTGGCACCGGTGTGGATGGGCCGGCTGGCGGCCCCGATGCGCAGCTTCCTCGCCGCCAGTGTGGGCACGCCGCCGCTGGCCGCGCGCGTGTCGGCGATCTGCGTCATGGCGGCGCGCGGGGGGTTCCAGGCCGAGGCAGAGATCGCCCGGCTGACGGGCAAGAAGCCCGCACCAGCGCTCGTGCTGCTGGAGCGCGATGTGATGAGCGGCGAAGCCGCCGCCGAGATCGATGACTTCGTGCGAGCCCTCCGGTTTGGGGATTCCGGGCCAGCGCACGCCGAGCGCCCGGTCTGGTTGTCTTCCTAACGAGACCTGAGCCCTGCTTCTTCACGCTTTCAGTGCCCCTTGGGCCGCCGGCGCACTGCGCACTACTGTGCCCCTGCGTGCGGCAAGTCCGGCGGTGGCTCAGCGACGCGGGCATGTGGCCGTTGCGCAGAAGAGCCAGTCGTCCTCAAGCGTATTCACCGGCAGCGGGAACGTTATGTCGAGCGGCTGGCCATTGACGACAATGTCGCGCATCTGGTCCCGTCCCTGGTAGCCCACTGCGAGCCGATAGAAACCCGGCTTGAGTTGCATGTAGAAGAGTGGCCCGCTGGCAGTTGTGTTCAGCACGGCTCGGCCGTCCGACCTGGCCACGACCACCGTGGCGCCGCCAAGTGGCCTGCCGCGCCCGGCATCCACCATCAACAGCCGGACATTGAAACGCGCGGCGACGGTTTGCATCGCTTGCCTGCCCGCGTCGTCGTCACCACCCGATACATAGGTGATGCCGTGCTGCTCCATGATCTGCACAGGGGCGTCGCCACCCGAGGTCGCGGCACCGGTCGCGCAACCAGCCGCCGACACGGCAGCGACCAGCGACGACAGCGCGATGCGAAGGCTTCTTGAAAAAACTGGCATCTGCGTCACTCCGAAAAACTGTTGGGAGGTCTCGGGACTGGGACAGTCAGAGCGCGTCCCCTTCCCAACGATCACGAACGAGCAGCACGGGGCGAACCGTCTTGCTGACGACATGCTCCGAGACCGAGCCCAGCACCATGCGCCGCGCGCCGCGGCGGCCGTGCGTGCCCATCACGATCAGGTCCGCGCCCCAGTGGTCCGCTTCCGCAACGATGGCCTCGGCAATCTTCGCGGGGGGGCCTGGCGCCTCTGCCAGCTGGCTGCTCGAGCGAACGCCGGCGGCGCTCAGGCGCTCGCTGGCGCGTGTCAGCACCCGCTCGCCGTAGGCGATGACTTCGGCCATCAGCCAGGGCCGGTCTGCTGGCCTGATCTCGAAGAACAGGTCGCTGTCGTCCGCGACGAACATGGCGCTGACCTCGGCATGCGTGGCCAGCGCCATCGACACGGCCTGTTCCAGCGCGTGCAAGGATGAGCGGCTGCCATCGATGGCTAGAAGAATGCGGCGGTACATGACAACCTCGGCTTCGGCTATGGTTCTTCCAAGGTAGCGGCCGCAAGGGCATGCGGTTTGATGCCAGTCAACGAAGGCCGACGTTCCCATGGGCGGCCGATTGCCTTCCCCATGACATGCATCAACTGACCAGCGCATCGCGCGCCTAAGCTGGAAGTAGTGTCTGCGCTCCTGCACACGGGAACCGCTTGAACCGCTTAACCGATGCCTGCGGGCATGCATCCAGGGGAGGCAATACTATGTACCAGACCATCCTCGTCGCCATCGATGGCAGCGACTGTGGCAATCGCGCCCTTGACGAGGCTATCCGCCTCGCGGCGCTGTGCAAGGCAACCCTGGAAATCGTCCACGTCGTCGACAACAGCTATCTCATGTACGACATGGGGTATGGCAACCTGGCCGACCTGCGACCGGCGCTGATTGAGGGCGGACGCAAGCTGCTGGCCGAGGCCGAGGCCAGGGCCCGTGCCGGCCACGTCGCATGTCACACGCAACTGGTTGACGAGGTCCTTACGCTCGGCGACATCGCCACATCCATTAACGGCGAGGCGCAGCGCACCCACGCCGGCCTGGTCGTGGTGGGCACCCATGGCAGACGCGGTGTTCGGCGCCTGGTGATGGGCAGCGTAGCTGAGGGCCTGGTGCGGGAATCGAAGGTGCCGGTGCTGCTGGTGCGGACACCTCAGGCCGCGTAAGGCATGGCAGTACTCGCCGATGTGGATGAAGCCGCCGGCCCGGAGACGGCGGCGGACCACCGGCGCACCACCGCCAGGCCGCCGCCGACCAGGAACCGCCCACGCCGCGTCCGTGCCGCCTGCCCTATCATGGGCGGCCACGCATGAAGCCATAGAAGTCCTGGACAGGCTGGCCGCGACCGAGGCGGGGCTGACCGAACGCGAAGCTACCGCGCGGCTGGGCAACTGCGGCCCCAACCGCATTGGCGCCAATCAGGGGCGGCACTGGCTCGCAACCCTGGCCAATCATCCGCACGCGCAGGCTGCCCTTCATTGAGGGCCGGCCTAGCCAGGCCTTGCTGGCCACCACGATCGGGCTCTGCCTCGTCGGCGTTTGGCTGCCGTGTTCGCTGATAGCTGCGTTCCTGGGCATGCAGCCACTGCCGGCGGCTTACTGGCCCCTGCTCGCGGCCATCCTGCTGGGCTACGCTGGCGCTGCGTTTGCCGCGCGCCGCCTGCTGGCAAGGTGGGTGCCGGTGGGCTAAGGCGGACGGAGGGGAATGGGCCGCCGGGTTACTGGATGCGGAAGGGGTCATGCGCCAGCGCGTAGCTGAACGCATATTCAAGTTCGCCAGACGCTTGGGCGTGCAACGTGCAGAGCAGCGAGCCGGCCGCGACCTCGTCGCCGGTGCGGACGTGCAGTTCCAGCCCAGCCTCCTGCCGGCGCGGCGCGCCGGCCAGCTTTGCAGCTCGCGCGATATGCCGGTTGTCGATGGACGTCACGATGCCGCCGCGGGCCGCGGCCAGGTCGCGGCGGAACACGGCCTGCCCCGGGGTGCGCAGCCCCCCTTGCGCTTCACAGATTGCCTGGAACCTGGCCCAGGCTGCGCCGCTGTCGAGCAGGCGGCCGGCCTGCAACTGCCCCTGCCCTGCCGGCGCCACGCCGCAGAACTCCAGCAGTTCGCCCGCCAGCAGCAGCGAGCGCTCGCGCAGATCGACGGGCGCCGTTGGCCGGCATTGCAGCACCGCCAGCACGTCGAGTGCCTCAAGCGCTGGCCCGACGCCCCGGCCCACCGGCTGCGAGCCGTCGGTGCGCAGAATCCGGATCTTCAGCCCGAAAGCGTGCGCGACCTTGACCATGGCGATATGCAGGCGCTCCAGTTCGCTATCTTCGCGGATTTTTGCCGTGGGGCCCACCGGCACGTCGATCAGTACGTGGGTGGAGCCGGCGGCGATTTTCTTCGACAGGATCGATGCAACCAACTGCGCATCGCTGTCGATATCCAGGGCGCGTTCCACGCGGATCAGCACGTCGTCTGCGGGACTCAGGCTCAGTGCACCGCCCCAGACCAGCGCTGCCCCCACCTGCTCCACCACGCGCCGCAATTCCGCTGCATCCAGCGTCACGCGGGTCAGGGCTTCCATCGTATCCGCGGTGCCGGCGGGCGACGTGATCGCGCGAGACGAGGTCTTAGGCAGCAGCAGTCCTGCCGCCGCGCCAATGGCCACCACGATCGGTGTGGTGCGGTTTCCCGGGAGCCCGCCGACGCAATGCTTGTCGGCAACCACCTCGCGGCTCCAGCTGAGGCGTTCCCCGGACCGGACCATGGCCCGGGTCAGGTCGACGGTCTCGCGCAGGCTCATGCGACCATTTACGCAAGCGGTGAGGAATGCTGCAATATGTACGTCGGCATACCGTCCGGCACTGATGTCACCGATGATTCCATCCAGCTGGGCGCTGTCCAGGTGGCAGCCATAGATCTTGGCGCGTAGTGCCCGCACCGACTCCAGCGCGGGCGCATGCGTGACATGCACGACATCGCCCGCACGTGCCGCCAGCGTTCGTGCCGCGCTCGCCGACAGGCTCGCTTCGCACATGCTCAGGAGCGGCGCCCCCAGTAGCGTCAGCGTGGCGATCAGCGACCTGTCGCCAATCTGCACGCGTACGCGCGCCTGGGCGGAAAATCCTTCGGCGCGGCAGACCGTGCAATCCGGATGCATGTAGATAACATGCTCCTGCCAGGTATCTATTTCGAGCGGCCGAAACACCAGTACGCCGACTTCGCGGGTGGCGGCGACCGCGGCGTTGACAGGCAGGCCAGAATATCCGGGCGCAGGGCTGGGATCGCTCACATCATGCCTTGTCGGGTATGACGGTGTTACCGCGCATCCAGGGCGTCCAGGTTCAACAGCTCGATGGACTTGCCCTGCACGGTGAGCAGCCCTTCCTGCTGAAACTTTGACAGGGTCCGACTCACGGTTTCCAGTGTCACCCCGAGGAAGCTGCCGATGTCCTCACGCGTCATACGCAGCACAAAGGACGTTGCCGAATAGCCACGTTCCCGGTAGCGCGCCGAGACGCTCAGGAGGAATGCCGCCACGCGCTGTTCGGCGGACGTGCTGCCCAACAGCATCATCTGGCGCGATTCCCTGACGATCTCGGCGCTGAGCATCTTGTGCAACTGACGTTGCAGCGGCTTGATCTCGCGGCAAAGCGCCTCGAGCAAGTGGAACGGGATCACGCAGACCACGCTGTCTTCCAGGGCGATGGCATCGCAGTTATGGGTCTCCAGGCAGATGCCATCCATGCCGAGGGAATCGCCAGCCATGAAAAAGCCAGAGATGGTCTCTTTGCCCCGTGCGGGCGCCACCACGGTCTTGAACGAGCCGACCCGGACTGCGTAGATGCTGCGAAACGGATCGCCCGCCCGGTACAGCCGCTCGCCCTGCCTGACCGAACGCCAGCTCTGCACGACATTGTCCAGGCGAGCGACTTCGCTCGCCTCCAGGCTGGCGGCCATGCAGATGCTCCGCATCATGCAAGTCGCGCAACGGGTCCGGGCATGGCTAGGCGCCTGCTCCGCAGGCATCGCATCTTCGCGCCTGGCGAACGTGCCGGACATGTCGGTTGAGTCCCAAGCGGCATCTACCCCAGTATGCATGTCAAACATGGTTTGCCTCCGGCCCGCAGGCCCTCTCCCTGGTTCCGACCCTCATTCGCCCTTCGTATGGCGGTCCGCATCTGCATGCGCTCCGCTGTGTGTTTGACAGAAGTATTGGCCGGCACGGGCTCCGCGCCTAGAGGACTGTGCTGAGTTGCCTGTCAGGAATGCAGCATGGTTTGTCAGGATCGACTGACAAACCATGCAGAACATCCGGCGTCCCGGATATATCGCATATGACGCAACGCCGGTGTCCGTCGCCCACGCACGAGGCAATCAGCCGCCTTCTTGATGCAAAGCAAATCGCGATGGCCCCGACTTGCCAAAGTAAGAAGCATCCAGCACGCGCTGCGTGCCGGCATCCCAGGAGACCAAGATGAGCAATATCAAGCGCTACGACCCTTTCTCTATCGAACCGATGGGCGACATGCTGCAGAGCATGCTGCGCAACTGGCGGATTGCACCATACGCCGAACTGCCGTTCAAGGTCGACGTCAGCGAGTCCGAGAGCAGCTACACTATTGCCGCCGACCTGCCCGGCGTGAAGAAGGAAGACATCAACGTCAGCGTGGACCGTGGAACGGTGATGATCTCGGCCAAGCTCGAGAAGGCTACCGAGGTGAAGGAAGGCGACCGTGTGATCCGTCAGGAACGCTACAGCGGCTCAATGCAGCGCGCGTTCACGTTGGACAGCAACATCGATACGGAAAAGATCGATGCAAGCTTCCAGGATGGTGTGCTTCGGGTGGTGCTGCCCAAGAAGGAAGCCTCGCCCCAACAGCGCGTGACGGTGCGCTGAGCCCGGCCCCGACAAGGAGACCGTGATGTTGGTTCAGGCCACGTTCGAGGCCTCTTGGGCGGCGCCGGGGGGTCACCGAGGTGACGAACATCATCCAGGTGAACTCTGACCCTCCCGACCGGGCCCGGAACGCTGGGGCTGCCGGCAGTTGCCATGAGAGCCAGCCATGACTGTTCGTAACCTCGATGCCCTGTTCCGTCCGCGGTCGGTTGCGCTCATCGGCGCGACACTGCGGCCGCATAGCGTGGGGGCGACCGTGCTGGCGAACCTGTGCGCGGGCGCCTTTTCCGGCCAGCTGTATCTGGTCAACCCTAAGTATGCGACGCTGGCGGGCAAGCCCTGCTACGCGCGCGTGGGCGTGCTGCCGGCACCTCCGGACCTGGCGGTGCTGTGCACGCCCGCCACTACCATCCTGGGACTCATCGCCGAGCTCGGCGCCGCAGGCACGCGCGCGGCCATCGTACTCACCGCCGGCTTCGAGGGCCCTCCGGACAGTGCCGAAGGCGCCTTGCGGCAAGCCATGCTGGACGCGGCACGGCCCTCGCTGCTGAGGATACTCGGGCCTAACTGCGTCGGGCTGATCGCTTCGGGGATCGGCCTAAATGCCAGTTTCGCGCCCGGCGCAGCCCGGCAAGGCAAGCTTGCGTTCGCCACGCAATCCGGCGCGCTCGCCACCGCCGTGCTGGACTGGTCGCGTTCCCGGCAGATCGGCTTTTCCCATTTCATCTCGCTGGGCGACAGCGCCGATGTGGACGTCGCTGACGTACTCGACTACCTGGCCGGCGACGCCGACACTCAGGCCATCCTGCTCTATGTGGAAGCGATCCGCAATGGCGCCAGGTTCATGTCCGCAGCGCGTGCCGCCGCCTGCAACAAACCGGTGCTGATCGTCAAGGCCGGACGCACTGCGCAGGCAGCATGTGCCGCCGCGTCCCACACCGGCGCCATGGCCGGCGCTGACGACGTCTATGACGCCGCCATCCGCCGTGCCGGCATGCTGCGCGTGGACAGCACCGAGGGCCTGTTCGACGCCGTCGAGATGCTTGCCCGCATGCGTGGCCTGCGTGGCGAGCGCCTGGCCATCCTGACCAATGGCGGCGGCGCCGGCGTGATGGCGACGGACGCGCTGGCGGGCGCCGGCGGGACCGTGGCCCGACTATCAGATCAGACCTTGTCCCGGTTGGACGCCGTGCTGCCCGCCACCTGGCCGCGCGCGAACCCGGTCGACATCATCGGCGACGCGCCCGTCGAGCGCTACCTGCAGGCATACGCCATCCTGTGCGAGGCGCCGGAGACCGACGCCGTGCTGATGATCCACGCGCCCACCGCCATCGTGCCGTCGGCGGAGATCGCTGCCGCGCTCGTCAGCGCGCCGGCGGGCGGCAAGCCGCTGCTGACCGCCTGGCTCGGGGCCGATGCCGTGCAGCAGGCACGGCGCTTGTGCCAGCATGCCGGCCTGCCGACCTTTGACACTCCGGAGCAAGCGGTGCGCGGCTTCCTGCAGGCCTGCGAATACCACAGGAACCAGCAGTTGCTGATGCGCACGCCGCCCGCCGCCGACATGCACGCGCCGGCAGACAAAGACCGGGTACGCACGATCATCGGCAATGCCCTGCGCGCCGGCAGGGAGCTGCTGACCGAGCCGGAGGCCAAGGCCGCGCTGGCCGCCTATGACGTCCCCGTTGTTGCGACCAGAACCGCCGCCAGTGTCGATGACGCTGTCGACCAGGCCACGCGGATCGGCTATCCGGTAGCGCTCAAGATCCTGTCG
Organism: Cupriavidus lacunae; assembly: GCF_003353055.1. GTDB lineage: Bacteria > Pseudomonadota > Gammaproteobacteria > Burkholderiales > Burkholderiaceae > Cupriavidus > Cupriavidus lacunae. The sequence goes on along the minus strand of NZ_QKWJ01000064.1, from coordinate 17,882 downwards.
CCGGATATCACACACAAGTCCGCTGCGGGCGGCGTGGCCTTGGACCTCGCCGACGCCGCCGCGGTGCGCAGCGCCGGCAGCGCCATGCTGGGTCGGATCTGGCAGCAAGCCCCGGAGGCACGGGTGGAAGGATTTACCGTCCAGCCGATGGTCAGGCGCGGCGATGGCTTTGAGCTGATCGTCGGCGCCACCACCGATCCCGTGTTCGGGCCGGTCCTGCTGTTCGGCCATGGCGGCGTCAATACCGAGCGCATTCGCGACCATGCGGTCGCGCTGCCGCCGCTCGACACGCTGCTCGCGCAAGACCTGGTGTCGCGCACCCGCATCGGGCGCCTGCTGGATGGCTGGCACGGACACCCGGGCGTCGACGGGGACGGTTTGCTCCAGGTCCTGGTACAGGTATCCCGCCTGGTCTGCGATGTTCCCGAGATCGCGGAACTCGATATCAATCCGCTGCTGGCGAGCGCGGCAGGCGTCATCGCACTCGATGCTCGCATCGCCATCAAGGTGCCGGTGTCTGGCACGCGCCTGCGGCTAGCCATCCAGCCCTATCCGGAGTCGCTGGAGGAACGCGTCGAGCGGAACGGCCGCATCATCGTGCTGCGGGCGGTGCAGCCGACCGACGAAGCGGCCTACCAGGCCTACTTCCGCCAGCTGACGCCGGAAGATATCCATGCACGCTACTTCTGCACGTTCCGCGAGCCGGAACACGGCCAGTTGGCAAGGCTCACGCAGATTGACTATGCGCGTGAGATGGCGTTCATCGCGACGGCGACCGATGCGTGCGGTCAGACTTCCATCCTGGGAGAGGTGCGGGCAGTCGCCGATCCGGACGATATGCAGGCAGAGTTCGGCATCGCCGTGCGCTCGGACTGCCAGGGACAAGGACTGGGAAAGCTGCTGCTTGAGAAGATGATCCGCTACGCGCGCGCAAAAGGCATCGGCGTACTGGTGGGCTGCACCATGCATAACAACCGGCCCATGCTGACGCTGGCGCGCGCCTGCGGTTTCAAGACCAGCGCGGCACCGGGCGATGATGGCGTCAGTCTGCACCTTGCGCTGGGCGATGGGGATGCCGGCGTTCCCGCTTAGGGTTGCGCCATCGCAATTGGCGTGCCCTGCCCTGGCCTACGCTGGTAGCAGGCGAGGAGGCGGCTCTCTCTTTCATGAACCCGCGCGGACCTGTCCTACCATGAAGCTTCAACGTGAATTTGGCTGCCGGACCCTGCTGCTGGCGGCTTGCTTTGCGCCTGCACGGTGCCGACGCAGGCCCAGCCCGATCCGTCGCCGGCCACGCCGCGGCGGCAACTGCGGCGGTCGGGCATGCCAGATCCGAGTCGGTCTACCCCTCAGGCGCGCTTGCCTGACGGCGGGGGCGAACTACTGCTTTGACAAGACACTGGGGCTGCAGGCATTGCGACTCGCCCTGTCAGCGCTCGCCGCGCCACGATAAGCGCGCCCTCGCTCGGTCTCGACACTCGCTACACGTCGGCGTCGTCGTCGAACAGATGATTGCGCATCGCGTAGCGCAGCAACATGGCCTCATTGGGCATCTGCATCTTTTCCATGAGGCGCATTTTGTAGGTGCTCACGGTCTTGGCGCTGACACACAGTGCCGTGGCAATTGCCGTGATCGGCTCGCCCAGCACCAGCCGCCGGTACACTTCCAGCTCGCGATCGGATAGCCGTAGGTGCGGCAAGTCGTCGCTCCGGTCCTTCAGACCGCTTGCCAGCTTGGCTGCAATCGCCTGGCTCACATAGGTACCGCCCCGAGCTACCTGCCCGATGGCAGACACCAATTCCGTGGCCGCGCTTTCCTTGGTCAGGTAGCCCGCCGCTCCGGCCTGAAACGCACGGACGATATATTGCTCCTCCGCATGCATGGTCAGCACGAGGATACGCACGGCGGGGGCTTCGCTGCGCAACAGGCGGATCAACTCCAGGCCGCTCCTGCCAGGCATAGACAGGTCTAGGAGCAAGACCTGCGGGCTGCATTCCTTCACCATTCTTGGCACTTGCGCGCCGTCAGCCGCTTCGCCGACCACCTGGAACACCCCCGCCCGTTCCAGGATGTGCCTCAGGCCGTCCCGCACCACGGCATGGTCGTCCGCAATCATCACGCGTGTCATGCACGGTCTCCCTGTTCGCGTGGAAAGCGAACAATCAGGCGGAACCCCTCACCCGGCGCGCTCTGGACGAGTACGTCGCCGCCGAGAAGCCGTGCCCGCTCGCGGATTCCCAGCAGCCCCAGCGATTTGCGCTGTCCATCGCCCGCTGGCCGCTCCTTCCACCCAGTACCGTCGTCATGAATCTCGAGCCGCAGCATTGGTCCTTCGCTGCCGATGGAAACCGTTGCCCTACTGGCATCGGCGTGTCGGATAACGTTGCTGAGCGCCTCCTGGACGATACGGAACGCGGCGACAGCGACCTTTTCCGGTACCTCGTCGTCCTCGGCGACCACGGATACGGCCAAGCCGTACCGGTTCGAAAAATCGTTGGCCAGCCATTCAATCGCCGGGACCATCCCGAGCTCGTCCAGTAGTGCTGGCCTCAGGTCCGTGGCGATACGCCTGACCGACGCCACCGTGTCGTCGATGACGGAATGCATTGCAGCAATTTCCTTCGACAGGCCGGCAGCATTTCTTCCTTCTGCCACATCGGCCTCCAGCATGGCGAGATCCATTTTCAGGGCACTGAGGCGCTGGCCGAGGTCGTCGTGCAATTCGCGGGCGATGCGGCGCTTTTCCTCTTCACGTGCCGTCAGGATGCCGTCAGAAAGCTGTTCCAACTCTTCCCGAGAGCGATGTAGCGCTTCTTCGGCGCGGACCCGCTCAGTCGTGTCGCGCAACATCACGGTGTAAAGCTTGCCGCCCCGGTCAGACGTTTGAGAGATCGACGCTTCGATTGGAAATTCACTACCGTCCCTGCGCAAGGCACGCAGCGTGCGCTGCGTGCCCATCTGGCGTTCCGACACGCCCGTTATGCCGAAGCGCCGCACGTGCTCCTCATGGACGGCGCGAAAGCGCTGTGGGATGAAGTCACCGAGCTTGCGCCCGATCGCCTCAGCGGCCGTCCAGGCGAACAAGCTCTCCGCCATGGGATTGAACAACAGGACCCGCTGTTCGCTGTCCACCGTGATGATTGCCTCCATCGAGGACCGGATAATGCCGGCCAGCCGCGCCTCGCTCTCGGCAACCCGCTGAAGGTTGTCCGCGGCTGTCTGCCTGAGCCTGCGCATACGGATCAGGTAGAGTCCCAGCAGCAGCCCGCTGCCTGCGCCCAGGACGGGCACCATCGGGCCGAGTACCAGATTGCGGTAGCGCTCCACGACGGCTTGCAGCAAGTACGCCAGCCCAACGCAAAGCAGCACGGCACTCAGGCCGACGGCGACGTCCGCCGCCCGCCACCTAGCGTGTGGACTGGCCAGGCGCCTCGGATGTGTATCGAGGGAAGGCGCTTGCTGAGACATGTTCACGTTTCGGTTGGCCTGCGAATGGACTATAGAGTTTGTGCCTGAGAAGGCAATGGTGTCCGCCGTCAAATATGCTATACAAGACATCTAGACGCCATTCCACGGTCGCTGCACAATTGTTTGTGTCAAATCGCGTGGCGGCACAATCTGACGCGCGTTAGACCGCACATTTGATAGTGGTCGAGGAAACGCCTGGCGTCTGTCGGCAAGCCAACGTTCAGTCGAGACGCACTGCCTTTGGGGGTAGTGCGCGCGAACTCCACACCAATGCATCGGCGACCGCCCGCGCGGCCTCACGCCTGACATTCCATGGCCTGCCGTGCCGCCGCTTCTACGGGGCAGCCCTCACGGCCTCTTTGCAAAGGTCGAGAAGGATTGCCCTGCAGTCGATGGCGAAGTCGATTGACGTCACCGAAGATTGCAGGCCTCGCGTGTCAGTCGAGCTGATATGTCTGCCGGTACTCCGGCATGGTGACCGCCCAGTGGAGATCGCGCTCGATGCGCTGGCGCAGCGCATCGCTGGCCTGGGGCTCGCCATGCACGACGAATGTACGTCGGGGCGCCTCGCAAAAGCCACCGAGCCACGTCATGAGTTCCGCCGCGTCCGCATGCGCGGACAGGTTCTCGATCTGCTCGACCGACGCCCGCACGACAATGTCCTTGCCATGTACGCGGATGTCGCGCCGGCCCGACGCCAGGGTAGCGCCACGCGTGCCCGCCGCCTGGAAGCCAGACAGCAGGATAGTGCTGCGCGGATCCGGTCCGTACGCCGCGAGGTGATGCACCACCCGGCCGCCGGTTGCCATACCGCTGCCAGCCAGAATGATCTTCGGGCTGTGATCCTGGTTCAGCCGGATCGAATGCTCCATGCTCTGCACCGGTGTTGCGAGGCTGCAGGCTGCGGCGCACTCGGTGCGGTCAATGCGCAACTCTTCAGGATGCAGCGAGATGATCGTGGTCGCGTCGATCGCCATGGGGCTGTTGACGTAGATCGGCACGTCCGGGATCCGTTGCAGTTCGCGCAGGCGGTGCAGGCAATGCAGCAGGCTCTGCGTGCGGCCCACCGCGAAGGCGGGAATGATCAGGCTGCCGCCGCGACCAATAGTCCGACTGACGATTTCCCCTAGCAAGTTAAGCGGATTGGTGTCCGGATGCCGCCTGTTGCCATAGGTCGACTCCACCAGCAGGTAATCCGCCTGCCGGACCGTCTCTGGCGCGCGCATGACAAGATCCTGCTGGCGCCCGAGGTCGCCCGAGAACACGATGCGCTTGCCCTGGACAAACAGCGTAACAATGGCCGAGCCAATGATATGCCCAGCCCGGCAGAATTCGGCCTCCACGCCCGGGACTACCGTGAAGCGCTTACCGTACTGGATCGGCTGCAGCCGCCGTAGGGCGCGCTCGGCATCAGCACTGGTGTAGAGCGGCATTGCTGGTCGGTGGCGTGAGAAGCCCTTGTGGTTCACATAAGCGGCGTCTTCCTCCGCGAGATGGGCGCTGTCGTGCAACAGGATGCCGCACAACTGCGCAGTGCCCGTGGTGCAGGAGACCCTACCTCGGAACCCGTTTCGCACCAGCAACGGCAGGTAGCCACTGTGATCGATGTGAGCATGGGTCAGCACCACCGCATCAATACTGGCAGGCTCAAGCGGAAGCGGATCCCAGTTGCGCAGCCGCAAGGTCTTGTACCCCTGGAACAGGCCACAATCGACCATGACACGGTGGTGACCGGTATCGAGTACGTACTTGGAGCCGGTGACCGTATCAGTCGCACCGAGGCATTGCAAACGCATACCTATGTCCTTTTGTTCCCGCCTTTGCGACGCTTTCGTGCGCCCGACCGGATCTTCAATGCGACATGAACACGGGCATCTCTGATTGCCGCGTCAGTGCGCGTGTCGTGCCGCCCAGGACAAGCTCGCTCAGGCGAGGACGGCCATAGCCACCCGCGACGAGCAGATCCGCCTGTAAGTCCCTGGCGACCCGAAGCAGCGCATGATCTGGATCGCCCCCGTCTTCCACGTGCAGCGCAGCCTCCACGTCATGGCTGGCCAGCCAGGTTGTCAGGCGCACGCCGTCGTCGTCCGACTCGCCCTCGCCTGTCGCGATGACAACTATCGAAACCCTGGACGCGAGCCGAAGCATTGGAAGCGCATCGGCAACCGCCCGCGCCGCCTCCCGACTGCCATTCCAGCCAATCACAATGCGGCCCGGAACATGCAACCCAACCTTGCCCGGCACCAGCATTACAGGCCGCCCTGAATTCAGCAGCGCATACTCGGCGGCCTTGGCCATGGGGGCCGGCACGCTCTCATCGGCCAATGGCAGCGCCGGAAGGATGAGGTCGGCAAAGCGGCCTTCCGTGGCAAGTGCCCAGCCCGCTTCGGCTTCCATCAAAACCTGCCTGGCTGGTATAGATGGCCCCACCTGTTTCACCAATTTTTGCAAGACGGCGTGGTGCTCGGCTGCCAGCCTGCGGATCGTCCCGGCCGCTAGCGCTGCATATTTCCCCGCGTCCTCGCCCGCGCCACGAAAAGGCTCCAGTTGCGTGCCCGTCGCTGTCAGTCCGACGACGCTACCATCGAACAGCATGGCAAGTCTTGCCGCTGCTTCAATGCGAGCCGCTCTCGCGCTGTCTTCCCGAAGGTCGACGAGGATCGTCCTGAAGGTCATCGAGTCATCCTGCCAGGTTGAAGAATGGGCCTCGGAACCAGATGTGGCGTGCGCCAGCCCGTTCCTTCATCGGTCCCTCCGAGGCATTGCAATGGTATGCGAGTGTCCTCTTGTCAGTGCGAGAACAGGACAGGAACTTTGGTCTGACGCATCAACGTCCGCGTTGTCCCGCCCATCACAAGCTCGCGCATGCGGGAGTGGCCATAGCCCCCCGCCACCAGGAAGTCTGCGCCAAGCTCTTCGAGTACATCGCAAATGACAGGACCAACCGGCAGGGAAGTCTGCTCGGTCCGCACGGCAGCGACGATACCGTGCCGCTGCAGATAGTGACGCAGCCCTGCGACCGGCTCCGAATTCCCATCGGGCGTGCCGGGCCGGCCCCAAACGGCGAGTATTGTCACCTGCCTGGCGCGGAGAAGCAGTGGCATCGCATCGGCTACCGCCCTCGCAGCTTCGCGCTGGCCATCCCACGCAATCACGACATGGCCGCCATGCAGGCGGCGAACCTCGGCTGGCAGGACAATCACCGGCCGCCCTGCGTTCAGCATTACATACTCGGCCACCTCGGGCGCAAGCGATGGAACGCCGCTCCCCGTAGCGCCTGGCTGTGCGAGCAGGACGATATCGGCTACACGCGCCTCCTGCGCCAGGACCCAGCCGGTCTCTTCCTCCACCACGTGATGCGAGAACGTGATCCCGGGGGCTGTATCAGCCAGCGTATTGCCCAGCAACTCCCCGTGCGATGCAACCTGGCCCAGCAAGCGGCGGCGTGCAAGCTCCGCATACCGCGCCGCGTCGTCGCCGGCACCACGCACGGGATCGATGCGAAGTCCAGTCGCGCTGGCGCCAATGACATGCGCGCCAAAGCACGAAGCCAGGTCGGCAGCCATGTGGATACGGGCGGCGCAACCGGCGTCGGACCCAAGCTCGACAAGAATCGTTCGGTAATCCATCAGATCGCCTCCGGCCCCGATGTTCGCCCCTTGCTCAAGCCACAAGCCCAGTCTAGACAGCAAGGCCGACGGGCACTTGATACAGGTCAACGGGCTGGCGCTTCGGCAGCACGATTTGCGTACTGTCGTCCCGCGGGAGCCGACGGCTAGTGCGAGAAAAGCGTCGGCACGGTCATCGACGTGAGCAGCGTCTGCGTCACACCGCCAAGCACCAGCTCGCTCATCCGGGAGTGCCCGTAGGCACCAAGGACCATGAGGTCGGCCGAAAGGTCAGCGGCCTGGGACAGCAACGCCTCCCCGGTGCTCAGATCCACGCCCACCGGTACTTCATGCACCCGGGCGGCGATACCATGCCTTGCTAGCCAGGCAACGGGATACTGCGCCGGCGCAAGCCAGTCATCCCGGCGCTTGCCCACGACAGCGCATGACACCACATCGACTGAATCGGCACGCCGCAGGAACGGCAAGGCGTCATGAATCGCCCTGGTGGATTCGCGGCTGCCGTTCCAGGCGACCATGACGCGCCTGCCGATCTGGCGGAACCAGCCTGCGCTTGGGATGACCAGCACCGGTCGGCCGGCTTCCAAGATGATCGTCTCGACGAAGTGGCTGGCGACAAACGCCGTCGGGTCGTCGGGATCGTCCTGCCCCATGATAAGCAGGTCGCCCAGCCGCGCCTCACGCTGGACAGCTACCAGCGGCGGGCCTTCGGCAATCCGCCACTCCACCGGTACCAGCAGTTCCTCGGTCGCCCGGTCAAAGGCACACTGGGCGACGTGGCATGCTTCCTCCATCCGTTGCCTGTAGGCTTCAAGGTAGCGCCCTCCATCGGGTACCCGATGCACCCAGGCCGGGTCCGCCGCGTACACCGCCAGCAAGCCGGTCAGCGAAGCCTGGTATTCGTGCACCAGCTTCACCGCGAGCGACAATCGCAGGTGGCTGCGGCGGCCAGTGTCCATGTGGACCATAATGCTTGCGAAGGTCATGGCAGATGTCTCCTGGACAAACGACTATCTAGCGCTTCCTTCAGGACTCTATTTGTCCCACCGCTCAAAGCAAGGAATAAGGGGCGCGCGCTTGCGCAAGATCAAGCGGCGGCCCGCCTTACGCTTGGCAATCCGCGTCGCCTGCCGCGTACGGGTCAACAGCGCCGCTGCACCGGTGACATTATCGAAACCTTGGATCGCGCGCTTGGCGAAGCGTCGGAGGTGTTCGAGTGGGTCGAAGTGCCGCCGTCGTCAGACGCCCCCGTGGACCTGCCGGACCGGATGGAAAGCACTGAACCCGCTCTCACTTACCTGTGCAAGGCGGTGGATCGGGGGATGGTCATCGGCAATGTGAAGTTGCTGTAAAAGCATGGGGCAAGTCGGGGGACTGGGTGGCGCGCGACACTAAGTGATTGTTTTATTAGACTTAGTTTGACGCTGCCACTTGTCCGGCTTACTCACTGACTGCACCCGTTCCTACTGCGTTGCATTGATGGACGGGTGTTTCCGATTGAAGCAGCGGCCCACCATACCGCCTTTAAGAAAGCATGCAAACAGGCGGGACTGACCGATCTTCCCTGGCACGATCTTAGTCATACAGCGATCACTCGACTGGCGGCAAAACTACCGAACCGGATCGAACTGGCGGCAGTCTTTGGGCACCGCAGCCTGACCGTGCTCAAAAGGTACTACCACTCGTCCGCCGCCGAACTGGCAAAGAAGATTGGTTGACCGAACAGGGCCGCCTCGACTGATGTACGTCTTAACGCCGATGCCCCTCCTGATCGATCGATTCGGAAGTACAAACAAGCAACCCTCCGAAGCGGGTTGGTGGGTAGGGCGTCGGAACGAAGTAGAAGTGGGGTTGCGGCCCGGTATGGGTGGCCGCCTTTGGGTACATTCGTTCCGACTTGGGGCCAGTCTACGAGCAGCGGCTTACGTTCGCCTATTGGGAAAAAGCCGTGATGGCGAAACGACGAAGTGACGCAGCGTAGACGACTTTGATCTCCGCCATGGAAGTGCCTGCGTTCAAGCCTTCAACAACGGCTGCGCGTTGCCCCATCAAGGCCGCCTCACCTAGACTTGACGTTGGTCAAGGCGACGAGGTAGGCCATCGTCTAGCCTTCCCGATTTGGCGACCCCCATGCCCGCGCAACGGAGAGAAGCAATGCTGACCCAGAAGACGAAGGACATCGTAAAAGCAACGGCACCGGTTCTGGCCGAACACGGCTTTGACATCATCAAGTGCTTCTATAAACGCATGTTCGAAGCGCATCCCGAGTTGAAGAATGTGTTCAACATGGCCCACCAGGAACAGGGCCAGCAGCAGCAGGCGCTGGCACGTGCAGTCTATGCGTATGCGGAAAATATCGAGGACCCGAGCAGCCTGATGGCCGTGCTGAAGAACATTGCCAATAAGCATGCCAGTCTCGGCGTCAAACCGGAACAGTACCCCATTGTTGGGGAACACCTGCTGGCGGCCATCAAGGAAGTCTTGGGCGACGCTGCAACCGACGACATCATTTCCGCATGGGCACAAGCCTATGGGAATCTGGCCGATGTCCTGATGGGCATGGAAAGCGAGTTGTACGAGCGTTCGGCAGAACAACCCGGTGGCTGGACGGGCTGGCGTACCTTTGTCGTTCGAGAGAAACGGCCTGAGAGCAGCGTGATCACGTCGTTCATCCTAGAACCTGCTGATGGTGGGCCGGTGGTGAACTTCGAACCCGGTCAGTACATCAGCGTCGCGGTCAATGTGCCCACACTCGGGCTGCAACAGATTCGCCAGTACAGCCTGTCCGACATGCCAAACGGGCGCAGCTATCGCATCTCGGTGAAGCGCGAAGGCGGCGGAACACAGCCAGCGGGCTATGTCTCCTGTCTGCTGCACGATCACGTCAATTTGGGGGACGAGGTGAAGCTGGCCGCGCCATATGGCAGCTTCCATATCGACGTTAACGCCAAGACGCCCATTGTTCTGATCAGCGGCGGCGTGGGTCTGACCCCGATGATTAGCATGCTGAAGCGGGCAATACAGGACCCGCAACGGCAAGTGGTGTTCGTTCATGGCGCACGAAACAGTGGGGTTCACGCCATGCGTGACCGACTGCGTGAGGCCGCCAAGACGTATGCTAACTTCGATTTGATTGTGTTCTATGACGAGCCGTTGCCGCAGGATGTCGCAGGCCGGGACTACGATTACGCAGGGCTTGTTGATGTCAAGTCGATCAAGGATTCGATCCTGCTGCCTGACGCCGATTACTATATCTGCGGACCGATCCCGTTCATGCGGATGCAACATGACGCGCTGAAGCATTTGGGTATTCGCGAGGCACGTATCCACTATGAAGTGTTCGGCCCAGACCTGTTTGCCGAATAGCACTAAGCCAGTCCATCAGTCCGCCGCCGACTTGGCGAAGAAGATCGGCGACCGGACGGCAACCGCTTATGTTTCTGTCAGCCCGGCGTGGCGAAACGCGTCCGTCTTGCTCTTGTCAAGTGACGACTTACGCGGTGCCGGTCATCCGCCAATGCTCGGGAACGGCGGAGATCGCTAGTTGCAGTTCCTCATCGCTGATGATCCCCGTCTCACACACGGGACATCGCCACACATGGGCAACATGATTCGTCGTATCGCATCCGGCCCTTACAGTGATGGGCAGCGGGAGTGAGACAGGAACCAGTTCGGCCTGTCCACAGTCGGGGCATTGCATGATGTGATCTTGAAAGAGGGATGACCCCGTTGTTGTATTTGGGCTTGTCCCAAGACAGCAGATTCTGGCTGACGCGTCGGCATTGGTCAGACCGATCATGGATGCCACAGAAGGACGCCAGTCACCCGGACACCACCGGGGCTTTGTCATAAGGGAGACCCGTGCACAACGACGCCGGCGTCATTCTGATGGCATCCATCAGTGGCAGAATAGGCGGACCGCCGACCGCCCGAACTACACTGACTATGTGTCCTGCGTCTGATGCCCCCGGTTCGTCCACCCCGCCGGATTCCGCCAGGGCCAATGACGCGGCGCTGACGCGAAGCCAACGGCTCGGGCGAGATGCGGTCGCCGGCTGCTCTATTGCCGGCCTGCTTCTGCCGGAAGCCGTTGCATACGCTGGCATCGCCAATCTGCCTGCACAAGCCGGCCTGGTCGGCCTGTTGGTCGGGCTGGTGATATACGGTATTGCGGGCGCGAGCCGCTTCGCGGTGGTGTCGGCCACCTCGTCTTCCGCCGCGGTGCTGGCCGCGGCCACGCTGTCAACGAGCGGTGCCAATGCTGCGCTGCGCCTGGCGTTCGCCGCCGGGATCGTGACGCTTGCCGGTGTTTTCATGGTGCTTGCGGGCATAGCGCGTTTGGGCGGCATTACCGACTTCATCGCCAAGCCGGTGCTGCGCGGCTTCACGTTCGGCCTGGCCGCCACCATCATTCTCAAGCAGATTGCGGGCGTAGCCGGCATCCACCCGACGCATAGCGACCTGCCACGTTTCGCTTACCAGTTCCTGCACGAATCGGCGGCATGGAACCTCAACGCGCTCGCCGCGGGCCTGGCGGCGCTGGCTTTGTTGTTCGCGTTGGCGCGCTTGCGGCGGGTGCCGGGACCGCTGGTGGTGATCGTGCTGGGCATCGCCGCAGCCTATGCCACCGATCTGACGCACTACGGCATTGCCGAAGTCGGCACGATCGACCTGGCAGACGTCACCATCGGCCTGCCCGACCTGCAGCGCGTACAGTGGTTGCGCGTTGGCGAACTCGCCTTCGCGCTGGTGCTGATCCTGTATGCGGAGTCGTACGGCTCGATCCGCAGCTTTGCGCTCAAGTACGGAGATGTGACCTCACCCAACCGCGACCTGGTCGCACTGGGGCTGGCCAATATTGGCTCAGGTTTGCTGCATGGCATGGCAGTCGGGGCGGGCTATTCCGCTACGTCTGCTAATGAAGCTGCCGGGGCCCAGTCTCGCCTGGCGGGTTGGTGCGCCGCAGCAGTCATCGCGCTGATTGTTGCCGCGCTGCTGCCACAGCTTGCACGAACGCCCGAGCCCGTGCTCGCGGCCATCGTGATACATGCCGTGAGCCATACGTTGCGTATCGATGCATTCAGGCCCTACTGGACATGGCGCCGCGACCGGTTGCTGGTGGTCGCAGCATGTGTCGCTGTGCTCCTGCTCGGCGTGCTCGACGGACTGCTGGTGGCAATCGGGATCAGCCTGATGCTGACACTGCGTAGTTTCTCCGAGCCAAGAGTCAGCGAATTGGGGCGCCTTGGCTCCAGCCACGATTACGTTGACATCGCGGCTCACCCTGAGGCCCGGACTCTGCCGGGCGTGCTGATCGTACGACCGGAAGCACCGATGTTCTTTGCCAATGCAGAACGCATGCTGGCCACGGCGCGACACCTGCGCGAGGCGGCCGGGCCGGGGCTCCATACGCTTGTTTTCAGCCTGGAGGAGACGCCGGACATCGATGGCTCGACGATCGAGGCGCTGCATACTTTCGCGTCCGAGGTGGCCGCCAAGGGCCAGCGCCTGCTGCTGGTGCGGCTTAAGCCACCCGTGCTGGCTGTCTTGACACGCGCGGCCAGCGAGACCCTGCCGCGCGAGTCGCTGCATGAACTGAGCGTGGACGAGTGCGTCCGGTCACTGGGCCAGGCATGAGAACCTGCTTAGGGTAGATCCGACGGGAGTGCTCCCCCTGCATCAGACCGGCACCGCCGGTGCGACCGCCTCAGTGTGACGCGAGCAGCCTTGCGGCGACGACACGCCTCGATGATGCTGAACTGCTCGTGACAAGGCTAACCTTGGCATAAGTGGCAAGGTTAGCCCTTCGGTGTTCCGCTTTAACCTGGGAGTCGTTGATCGGACTCGACGCTCTGCCGCATCTCGCAAAAGCCCGACCTCTCTGCGTGGCGGCGGACATCTGCTGGCGCGGTCTTGTCTTTTCGTCATCATGATCTATTGTGAATTGGCGTTCACGTCGCCAACTCAACGAGGCTGGCATAGCCAAAAACACCCCCGATTGGGCACCCGTGTGAGGGAACATCATGCTGCGCGGACTATTCGCTCTCCTTTTACTCGGCCTTGGAACTTGGTCTACAGCACAGACCAGAGGAGAACCAGAAAAAAGCATCGAGCAGGGGCCGCTTGAGAATCGAGTTAAGGCCCTTGCATCCATTCAGCCGGGGCTTGGAGCCGTGATGCATGAGATGGCTTACCGTTTCACCAATATTTATTGGGCAGCAAACGGTGGCAATTGGGGACTGGCGCAGTATCAGCTCAAGGAGTTGCTTGAGACGCAGGAAGTGGGGGAAATAACTAGGCCACAGCACGCGGCAATGCTAAAGGCCAATGAGCAAACTTACCTCGCACCACTGGCGCAAGCTATCGAAAAACAAGACATCAAACAATTTAATCACCGTTTCTCGGCAGCGACAAACGGTTGCAATGCTTGCCATACAGCAATGGGCTATGGATTTATACAGTTTAAGCTATCAAAACTTTCGAAGCAGGAGTTTCTTGATTTTTCCATTAAAACATCCATCAAGAACTAATCATTAGTATTTCTACAGATTGCCACATTACTCGCTTTATGAGCGAGTAAATGCTCACCGCATTGCACGCCGCCCGCCACCTTTGGTGAACGGCGAACTTGTACACGCGATCGAACTTGTCGAACCACTCCCCACCTGACGGGTCCAATTTCGCCGGAACGGCCCAATGACATTGCGTGCGGGCGACCAGCCGGCGCGCAAGCGATGTGTCCCATGCATCCAGGGAGGTCTCCCTGGAGTAATGCTGTTCAGTTAAGGCTCCGGAAGCGAACGGCATAGCTTGAAGGGCGGGACTTGACGATCCGGTCGCATGAGCGGCCGGGTCGTTTTACATGTGCGCCCAGCATGGGCGCACTCTTCGAGCCCCCTAGCGCCTCACATGGTAGACGGTACACCTGACGCACGCTAAGGCTGGCAATCGAAACTCAACGTTGACTCGGCCCTGGGCAGCACATCCCTAGAAACGCCCGGCGCTATTCTCCCGGGCGATGGGACCGGCGCCCTAGTCACGTCGATTACCGGCAGGTCGGCAATGATGCGGTTGCCTACTGCCGCTCCGGAAAGTGGCAGTGAACAGCACTTCAGGGCGCTTGAGGTTGTCCGCCAGAACATGCCGTCCCTTCCCGTGTTGACATTGGGTAGCAGGGTGCAGGAAGCGCGCATCCCGGGCTTGAAGATTCCATCGACATGCTAAGCGATTCGGCTGTGAACCGTCATTGCATCAGAGGTCTTATTGATCTATATCAGCCCCACTTGGTGAAGGAAGACTATTGTGTCACTAGGATCTCGGAAGTTCGATGTGGAATCGGACTCAATGGTCTACTTGACCAGTTTCCCCTGGAGGGCGCCATGGCCAACCAACTTGCTGTCTGGCATTCCGACCATATCAATTTCGCCAGACTGCTCGACCTGCTGGAAAAGCAGGTGAGCGCGTTTTACGGGGAAGAGCAGCCGAACTACGGCTTGATGCGAATGATCATCGATTATATGCGGAGCTATGGCGACTGTGTTCACCATCCGCGCGAGGATGTTGCATACGCCCTGCTCGTTGAGCGAGATCCAGACATGCACATTGTGGTCAGCCGGCTTCTACAGGAGCATCGTGTGATTGCCGCGGTGGGCGAGGAACTGGTCAACCGACTACGTGAAGCAGAGAGAGATGTCATAACGTCGCGAGCAGCCCTGGAAGCAGCCGCCGCCATGTATCTTGCTTACTATCGCAATCATCTCTCCACTGAGGAAAAACACGTCATGCCGCGTGCCGCGCAACGACTGACCGAAGAGGATTGGGCAGAGGTCGCAACCACTGTCCCGGCTAGTTCCGATCCCTTATTTGGAGAAAATGTACAAGACCGTTTCTCGACCTTGCGTGAAGAGATCGACGGAGAAACAAAATTATCCATGCGTTGATATTGTGGGCTGTTCACTGATCACCGCGGCCCATTGGTGTGCTTACCCCGCGGCTCGGAGCATCACGAATGCTCAGCGCGCTTCCGGGGCCGGCCGGCATAGGCCAGCGGCCAGGCGAGGTCACGCCCGCCCTCAACTCCAAGCGGACGAAATCCAATGCTCCGCCCAACTACGCACTCGACCGAGCATCGGACCTCACTGCATATGCTGCCCGCCGTTGATGGCCATGTTCGCCCCTGTCACGAAGGCCGCTTCATCCGAGCATAGATACGCAATCAATGCCGCCACCTCTTCTGGCTTCCCAAGACGGCCTACCGGGATTTGCGGAATGATTTTGGTATCGAGTATCTCCTGTGGCACAGCCGTCACCATCCTGGTGGCAAGGAAGCCAGGCGAGACAGTGTTGACCGTCACGCCGCTCTTGGCCACCTCGAGCGCCAGCGATTTCGTGAAGCCGTGCATGCCGGCTTTGGCCGCAGCGTAGTTGGTTTGCCCGAAACCGCCTTTGGAACCAATGATGGAGGACACGTTGATGATGCGCCCCCAGGCGCGCTTGACCATGTCCTCGCACGCTGGCTTCGTCATATTGAACACCGAGTCGAGATTGGTTCGCATGACCGCATCCCAATTCACCTTGTCCATCTTTTTAAAGCTGGCGTCGCGCGTAATCCCGGCGTAGTTAATCAGAATGTCGACTGAGCCCAGTTCCTCCCGAATTGCTGCCACACACAGCTGACATGACTCGTATTCGGCGACGTCAACGGGATACGCTTCGAACCTGCGCCCGCTTTCCTCCATCTTCCCCAGCCAGTTCGCGACGTTGGTATTGCCAGGAGAATGCGTGACAGCCACTTCATAACCAGCATCATGAAGGCGAATGCTAATAGCCTCGCCCAGACCGCCCATTCCACCCGTGACTACGGCAACTTTCTTGGTCATGTCTCTATCCTTTAAGAGACCATTCGCTAAAGACTGCTCCGTACGCTTGAAAATGTTCCAGCAGACGAGGGAGCAACCGAATTTGAGGAATGCTTCGTGAATGTCGGCCCGACGCTCAAAGCGAATGCGAAGGCGACGAAAGTTGTGGAGCCATGCATGAGTGCGCTCGACCACCCAGCGAAATTTGCCGAGACCACTGCCGTGCTCGGTGCGGCGCTTTGCAATCACCGGCTAGATGCCGCGTTTGCGAAGTTTCTGGCGATGCGGTTCGGAGTCGTAGCCGCGGTCGGCGTAGATGACTTTGGGCTTCTGAAGCGGTCGGCCACGTACGCCGCGAATCGGCGGAATGGCATCGACGAGCGGCAGCAATTGGGTGACGTCGTTGCGGTTTGCGCCGGTCAGGATTGCGCTGATGGGGACGCCATTCGCATCGACGAGGATGTGATGCTTCGAACCGGGTCGCGAGCGATCCGTGGGGTTCGGGCCAGTTTTTCGCCCGCCCCAACGGCTCGCACCGACGACGAATCGACGGCTGCTCGTGAAAAATCGAGTTGGCCGGTCTCGCGTAACTTCGCGAGCAGCAGCTTGTGCAGTCGGTCCCACACGCCGGCTTTCTGCCAGTCGCGCAAGCGCCGCCAGCAGGTCGGGCCCGAACCAAATCCCAACTTGGTCGACAGGTCGCACCAGCGTATCCCGGTCTTGAACACGAACAGGATGCCGTTCAGTGCAGCCCGGTCCGAAACCGGGCGGCGGCCTGGATATTTCTTGCGTCGCGGCTTCGGAGGCGGCAGCAAAGGTTCGATCAAAGCCCACAGCTCGTCATCAATGATCGGCGCACCCATCCCCTTGGTTCCAGTTGTTCAGATGGCCAAGGTTAACAGCTTGCCGAAAGGGTTAACAGCCCCCCTCGGGGTCTTTTTGAAATGGTCTCTAAGCCTAAGCATTGGTACAACCGCCTGGAAGAAGCGGCGCCCTGCCCTGCTCACCGAGTCCCCCATATCTCCAGGAATCTGGTTGGCCCTCGGCACCGTGAAGCCGCATGCCGAGAGCCAACGCCGACTTACACAGCTGCCTTTGAGGCCTGTGTTGCACGACGTTGCATGCCTTTCGAGGCCGCCTCTGCAGCAGTACTGAAGCTGCTCTCGGCCAATTTCACGGCCTGTTTTGCCGTCGTTTGCATCGACTCATAGAGCGTGGCGGTCGCATTCACGGCCTCCTGCCAAGCAGCCAACGGTGCCGCCGGGCCGGCTGGGGTTATGTTCACCACGCTTCCAAGGAAGTCTTGCAGACCCTGCTTGCCTGCCGCGTATTGGACCTCGGCGCCCTTCTCGAACTCCGCCCGAGTGGCAGCGAAGATTTCGTATAGTTGACGGCGATACGCCAATACATTGTCGGCTGCGGGTTGAAGTAATTCGATTTGCAATTCGACCAATTCATGCGGGTCCTTGACGAAGAGCGCTTTCTTTGCGCCTTCTCGTGTCTCCGCCAGCGCCGTCTTCACCGTTTGCAGATTCAACTCCAGCAGTTTCTCGAAGCCCTCAAAGGCCTTGCCGGTCAGCCCGGTCAAGGTTTCAATGCCTGCCATTTGGACCTTAATGAATTGCTCGGGGGACCACTGCGTCATCTTGCGTCTCCTAAATGCGACCCGCCACCTGAGCTATCCGATGAGAGCTCCGACGGGACGGAAATCGAGTGGATAACGATTGCAGCATTGTGACCCTGGCAGGCCACGCCGATCGGACGCAAGAGCGCCGACGCCGGCAATCGCTACAAGCTAAAGCAATAGATACTATGAAGGGCCGCGAAGGTAAGCCCCTGGAGTAAAACGAAGATTCGCAGTCTCGTTTCTCGAAAGGAGCACGCAAATGAACATGCCTGACACAGCCCTTCAGGGGCAGAATACGA
>NZ_QKWJ01000063.1 GCF_003353055.1 Cupriavidus lacunae | reverse complement strand
CGAGTGGGCTGTAGGCGTGCTACCGGCTTCGCCGATTCCCACACCCAGGCGATACAGCAGCAGATGCCAGAAGTGCCCGGCGGTACCGCACAGCGCGGTCATGGCCGACCATATCGCGATGGAAACGGAAATCAGCATCACGCGGTTGCGGCGCTCCGCCAGCCGTGCCATGGGGATGCTGAGCGTTGCGTAGAGGAGCGAAAATGCGAGGCCGCCCAGAACGCCCAACTGGACGTCGGACAGGTTCATCTCGGCCTTGATCCTCTGGGCGACCACCGAAATGAAGATGCGGTCGACGAAGCTGGAGGCATAGACCAGGATGAGCAGGAACAGGAACCAATAGCGGTAGTGCGCGCGTGATCCGGCGGTAGTCCGGACCGGCACGCGGGCCAGGTCTTGCATGAGCGGGGCGTCTCCTTGAGAGGGTTGTCCAGGTGCGGCGTCGTCTGCTTTGTCGAGCACATGTGGGGCACTTTATTAATGCCAGATACTTATTTTGGTATTTATTCGGGTGATTTTGGCACGCGGATGCTGGTGCTGCAAGCCCGTTCTGCCCAAGCCGGTCACTTTGTCGGCGGGTTCGGTCGATTTCTGCCGCTGGACGGGCATGCCAGTACTCTCTTTCGGTATACTGCGCAGTAAGAACCGCTTACTCAGACCTGATGACACAGTCCGAAAAGAAAAGCATGGCCGGCGAGATCAAGGCCACGATCCAGCGCGAAATCGAGGACGGCAACATGCCGCCCGGCACGCCGCTGGACGAGCGCATGCTGGCGGAGCGCTTCGGCGTCTCCCGCACACCCGTGCGCGAGGCGCTGCAGCAATTGTCCGTGCAGAACATGGTTCGCATCGTGCCCCGCGTCGGCGTGTTTGTATCGCGCCTGTCGATCACGCAGCTGCGCGAGACCCTGGAGCTGCTCGGCGAGCTCGAGGCGGTGGCGGCGAAGCTGGCC
Organism: Cupriavidus lacunae; assembly: GCF_003353055.1. GTDB lineage: Bacteria > Pseudomonadota > Gammaproteobacteria > Burkholderiales > Burkholderiaceae > Cupriavidus > Cupriavidus lacunae. Next base: position 40,467 of record NZ_QKWJ01000063.1, on the reverse strand, counting down.
GCGCGCCGCATGGACGACGACCAGCGCGTTCGGCTAAAGGCCGCCCGTGCCGAGTGCGAGCAGGCGCATGCCGACGACGACGGCAAGCGCTTCGCGACGGCTAACGCCGAGTTTCATGACACGGTATATGCGGGCAGCCACAACGAATATCTGGTGGAGCAGATCCAGGGAATGCGCCGGCTGATGCAGCGCTACCGCCCGCGCATTTTCCAGACACCGACGCGCCGGCAGCGCGTGCTGGAAGACCACGAGCGGCTCGCAGAAGCCATTCTCAGCGGCGACGAAGCTGCCGCGCACGCGGCCATGCTTGAACACGCGCCTGTGGGCACGACCGGATTTTCGGAATTTCTGTCGACCTTGCCGGCGAGCTACCTGGAGGGCGAAGGCGGCGGCGAGGCCATGGCCGCCGGGAGCACCGCGCCCCGCGGCGGTGCCCGGCGCGGGCGCAAGCCGGCTGCCACGCGGGCAGCCTAGCCGGGAAGCCGCACAGCCCGATCGCTCCCCACGCGCACCCAAGAGGGAGCGGGAGCGGCCCGTCCGGTTCCGATGTGATGGCTCAGAACTTGTGCCGCACGCCCATGGCCACGCCGAACTGGCTGTTCTCGTTCGGCGCGATCTGGTAGGCCGCCGCGGCGCCGTTCAGGCTTTCGAAGTTCAGCGACGCATTCTTCGTGTAGGCCGTACTGACGTAGACGTCGGTGCGTTTGGACAGTGAGTAATCCGCAATGAGGGTGACTTGCCACGGATTGCTCGGGTTGGTTCGACCGGTTGCCGTGTACAGGGACTTGACATTGTCGTAGTAGACGGCTCCGGTCAGCAGCAAGGCTCCCGTTGCCTGGTAATTCAAGGCAAGCCACCACAGATCGTCGCGCGCAGCCGTGTTTGTCGCCCGCGTACCGTTGTTGTTGTACCGGTATGCTGCCTGCGCGAGCAGCGCCGGCGTAATTTGATAGCGCAGGCCCAGCGCCGCCTTCTGGGTGCGGGTGTAGTCGGCGGTCTTTGCGCTGTTGATGCTGTCATAGGCGGCGGCGATGCCAAACGGGCCGGCATGGTAATCAAGCCCGCCACCGAAGCCAGACGAACCCTGGAACGTACCCGGTTGCTCACCGAAGCTCCAGTGCGCCTCGGCCGTCAGCGGACCGAAGTCGGCATGGTATTTCACCATGTTGTCTTCGCGCAGATTCGAGCCCGCAATGCCGACCACCGGTTCGTACGTCGTCGCATACGCAGTGGGGGAATAGTTGGCCATCATCAGGAACAGCGAAGTGTACTGACGGCCCAGCGTTACCTGGTGAGCGCTGTTGCGCAGGCCAACCCAAGCCTGGCGGCCGAACAGGCGTCCGCCTTGCCCGGCAACGCCAGTATCCAGGTTGAACCCGCTTTCCAGGGCAAAGATCGCCTGATTGCCGCCACCCAGGTCTTCAGTACCGCGCAAGCCCCAACGGCTGGGGGACAAGCCCCCGGAATTCAGGGCGACCTTGGAATGGCCGTCAGGACCCGTTCCGAGGTTGTTGTTGGTGTATTCGATGTTGGCATCGGCAACGCCGTACAGCGTGATGCCCGATGTCTGCGCGGCCGCAGTGGCGCTAGCGATCACGCAGGCCAGGCCAACAAGACTTCTTTTCATGAACTTCTCCTCCAAGTTTCGGATGTCATTCCCAAGCGCAGGAATGTTGCGAACTATCGCACCGTGGCATTTTGAATTGTGATAGTGGTATACGTTAATTCGTGTTTTATATGCAACAGGACGAGACGGCGTCGCTGGAAAAATGTTGCAAGACCTCAGGCTTCACCGCGCTGGTAGTCGGCAAAGGTCTTGCCCTCGCGAGCCAACCGCGCCAGCAGCGGTGCCGGTTCCCACCAATACCCATGCTCCGCATGGAAGCGTTCGATGTCCGCGTACACCTCGCGCAGACCTATGCGGTCGGCGTAGTACATCGGGCCGCCATGGCGCGCGGGAAAGCCGTAGCCGGTCAGGTAGACGGTGTCGATGTCACTTGGCCGCAGCGCCACGCCGGCTTCGAGCAGTTTCGCGCCCTCGTTGACCATGCCATAGACGCAGCGCTTGATGATTTCCTCGGCGCCGATGGGGCGCCGTGCGATGCCGAGCCGCGCGGATTCCTGTTCGATGAAGGTTTCGACCTCGGGATCGCGCAGTGGCTGGCGGCTGCCGGGCTCATAGCGGTACCAGCCCTTGCCGCTTTTCTGGCCCAGGCGGCCGAGCTCGGTCAGCTTGAGGATCAGGTCGTTCCAGCGCCGGTCCTGCGGCCGTGTCGCCATCTGCGCCTTGCGGGTCTGGTAGCCCACGTCGTTGCCGGCCATATCGTGCACGGCGAAGATACCCATGGCGTAGCCGAAGCCGGTCAGCGCCTGGTCGACCTCGTGCGGCAGCGCGCCTTCCTCCACCAGGAAATGCGCTTCGCGCGTGTAGTTGCGGAACAGCGCATTGCCGATGAAGCCCGGGTAGACGCGTGCCAGCACGGCGGTCTTGCCCATGCGCCGCCCGAGGTCCATCAGCGTGGCGATCACGTCCGGCGCGGTCTCGCGCGCACGGACGACTTCCAGCAGGCGCATCACGTGCGCCGGGCTGAAGAAATGGGCACCGACCACGTCCTGCGGGCGCCGCGTGACCGCCGCGATGGCGTCGACGTCGAGCCCGGAGGTATTGGTGGCCAGGATGGCGCCGGGCTTGCACAGCACATCGAGCTCGCGGAACACCTGCTGCTTGAGCGACATGTCCTCGAAGACCGCTTCGATCACCATGTCGGCGGACGCGGCATCAGCCAGGTCCACCGAGCCTTTGATGAGCGACAGCCTCGCCTGCATGGCTGACGGCTCCAGCTTGCCGCGCGAGACGCTGCCGGCGTAGTTGTCGCGCACGCGGCGCAGGCCGGTATCCAGCCCTTGCTGGCTGCTGTCGATCAGCGTGACCGGAATGCCGATATTGGCCAGTGCCATCGCGATGCCGCCGCCCATGGTGCCGGCCCCCACCACGGCCACCTGGTTCACGGTGCGCAGCGGCAGGTCCTGTGGGAAGTCCGGGATGCGGGCCGCTTCGGCCTGGGCGAAGCGGACGTAGTCGGCCGTGGCCTGCGCTTCGGCGTCGGCATTGGATTGAATCGTGGTCGTCATGGCGTTCCTGGGTTTCAGTCGGATTTCGCGCCTGGGGTGGCGAGGGGTTTGGCACGGCCTTCGACGAAGTCGCGCAGGCGTTCGGCGGCCTCGGGCGGGCGCGGGATGTTCGAGGTCAGGTATTCGACGAACAGGCCGTCGTCGTGCGACAAGTCGTTGATGCGCGGCAGCACGTTGGTAATGCGCCAGTTCGTGTCCGCGGTATTGCGCGCGACCACAGCAGCCAGCTCGCGCGCCTTGGCCAGCGCCTGGCCCTGCGGCACCACGTAGCGCACGATGTGCTCGCGCTCGCCTTCCTGCGCGTTGAGCAAGCGCCCGGTCAGCATCATGTCGGCCATGACGGTGTAGCCAACCACGCGCTGGATGCGCACGGTGCCGCCGCCGCCGACAAAGATGCCGCGCTGTCCTTCCGGCAGGCCGAACAGGGCCGATTCATCGGCGACGCGGAGGTGCGCGGCCGTGGCTAGTTCCAGCCCGCCACCGACCACCGCGCCGTGCAGCGCCGCGACGAACGGGATCGGCCCGCGCGCAATGCCGTCGAACACGGTGTGCCACGAATGGCGCGTGCGCTTGCGCGGACGCGGTTGCTCGCCCGAGGCGCGCGCCAGCGCTTCCTTCAGATCCAGCCCCGCGCAGAAGTTGCTGCCGTGGCCGAACAGCACGCCCACGTCGGCTTCCTCGCCGGCACGCACCACGGCGTCGTGCAGAGCCCAGACCACCTCTTCGTTGATGGCATTGCGCTTGTCGGGCCGGTTCAGGCCGATCAGGGCGACATTGCCGTCGAGTTCATAGGTCACCAGTGCGGTGCTCATCTCATGCTCCTTTGGTATTGCGGTGTGCGGCAGGGGGCCGCACCTTGTGTTGTGGTTCCACGGTGCGGCGCCTACAGGTCAAGCACCAGCTTGCGGGTCTTCGCGCCCGAGCAGCACACCATCATCCGGTCGTTGGCGGCGCGCTCGGCCGCGTTCAGCACGAGGTCGCGGTGGTCCGGTTCGCCGTCCAGCACGCGTACCTCGCAGGTCCCGCAGACGCCTTCCTGGCACGAGTACATGGGCTCGACGCCTTCGGCGATCAGGCATTCCAGGATGGTCCTGCCCGGCTCGATCTCGATGCTGCGGCCGCTGCGCGCGAGCTCCACGGTGAAGCCGCCCGCGGTGGCCGCGGCTTCGCGCGCGGCGAAGTACTCGCGATGCACGCGCTCGGGCGCCAGCGACGCCGTGGCCTGTTCGAAGGCCTCGAGCATCGGCACCGGCCCGCAGCAATAGATGTGCGCGCCTTCCGGCAGGCTGGCGGCAATAGCCGCGACGTCAAGGCGATCGGCGCCGGCCTCGCGGTCGAAGGTCAGGTGGACCTCGCCGCCGGGCTCCCTGCCCATGGCTTCCAGCATCTCGACGAAAGCTGCCTGCTTGCGCGTGCGCGCGGCGTAGTGCAGCCGCCACGGGCGGCCCAGCTCGCGCAGGCGATGGATCATGCCGAGGATCGGCGTGATGCCGATGCCGCCGGCTACCAGCACCGCGAGCGAAGCGGAATCGTCGAGCGGGAAGTTGTTGCGCGGAGCGCTGATGGTCAGCACGTCGCCGGGCCGCAGGGTTTCGTGCACGTAGCGCGAGCCGCCGCGGCTCTGCGCGTCGCGGTTGACGCCGATCACGTAGCGGTGCGATTCGTTCTGCGCATTCAGCAGCGAGTAGCTGCGAATCAGGCCGTTGGGCAGGTGCAGGTCGATATGCGACCCTGCGGTAAAGGCGGGCAGCGTGCGCAGCGGCGGCTCCGGCCGCATGTCGAACGCCAGGATGCCCTCGGCTTCCCAGCTGATGGACTTGACCCTGACTTGCAGAGTTTCGGTAGGGTTCATTGATTATCTCCAGGCATGGCACCATGGACCGCCGGCCACGGGCTTTGCAGCGGGGGCAGGTCCCTCGGCTCAGACATCTACGACGCCAATGTCTTCGATGGCGACGCCGGTGGCTGCCTCATAAGCTTGTTGGACAACCGCCGGTTGTCCGGCGTGGAAGATGAAGTGGCGCAGTAGCTTGCCCCACTTCGGGTGTCGTTCATATTCGGCTCGTGGCAGGCCGTTCAGAAAAAATTCACGCGAATCGCTTGGCAGCATCACGCGGTGATTGGCTTGCGCGTCTCGGATGACTCCCTTGGGATCGTGTCCTTGTGCCACGGCGTCGACGTCGTCGAGCAGCCGACGGCGGATCATCGCGATGCCTTTGTCACTGGCGCCTAAGGTTTCGCGTGTGCGGTCCGTCACCGGGCCTTGCCCGACCCAGGCAATGATGTCCTGGTTGATGACATGGCTGGATATCCAGCGGCCAGTGGCAGGATCGCGGGTGGGGCTAGTCCAGCTGGGGATCTCTTGTTGTACGAAGGGTTCGGCCTCACGGGGCACCCGGATGAAGGACCACGTAACGCTTAGCGTATTGGTGTCATCGACCGGTACACGCCATTCGAAGTGGTCGCCGAGGAAAAAGGCATTTGGCCAAAGGCAGACGCGTCCGATGGTCCAGAGCGGGTGGCGCTCGTCGGTATCTTCGCTAATGCGCTTGTAGATAAAGCCGTGCTCGAATTCCTCAAAGGCAACCTGCAGGTGACGTGGTGCGCGCTGTCCTGTGTTGCCGCGCAACTGGCGCCCCCAGTTAGCATGCATCCATTCGAAATGGACCGGATCGATGGAGTTCTCCTGCGCCTGTAGCCAGTTGCAGGGGACTTCGGCGAATACCACCTGGACGAAACCGTTGGCCCAACTGAAGGGCTCCCAGTCAGGCAGTTGGGGCGCTGGATCCGGCCCGAGATACGCCCACAGCATGCCGGCTTTCGGCGCAACCCGATATGCTTTGAGGTGTACGCGCTCCCGCAGCCTTCCTGTCGGGTCGACCACTTGCTCGAACGGTTGCTCGACGCAGCGGCCGTGATGGTCATAGCACCAGCCGTGGTAGTTGCAGCGCAAGCCGTTCGTCTCTACATACCCGTAGGCAAGATCGGCGCGGCGGTGAGCGCAGTGCCTGTCCACCAGGCCGTAGTTGCCGCTCAGGTCCTTGTATAGAACCAGGTCCTCCCCCATCAGCCGGACAGGCTTGATGGGTTCGCGTTCCAATTCGTCGATACCCGCGATCGGGTGCCAGTGGCGACGCAACACTTCCCCCATCGGTGTGCCTGCACCTACGCTGGTCAGGATTCGATTCCTTTCCTCGCTCAGCATTTGTGTGCCCTCCTGTTGATCAGAGCTCTGCACGGAAGCCGGAGGCCTTGATGACAGGCGCCCAGGTTTCAAGTTCGGCGCGCTGGCGGCGAGCCATCTGCTGGTCATCCAGGTAGTCGGGCACGACCGCAAGCTGTTTCATCAGGAAGTCGCGCGATTGCGGCGAAGACAGGATCGTGCGCAGTGCCATCTGCATGCGCGCTATCTCTCGTGCTGGTGTGCGGGCCGGCGCCCACATCGCAGTCCAGCCGTCACCTTGGGTAACGTCGAAGCCTTGTTCGGCCATCGTCGGGATGTCAGGCGCCAGCACTGAGCGCTTGTCACTGAAAATGCCGAGCAGCCGGATGCGCTCCGTTTGGTGGTACTTGCGCAAATCCTCCAGCAGTGTGACAGCGCTGGCGATGTGGTCTCCGAGGAGATCGGTAATCATCGGAGGCGTACCTTTGTATGGAGCCACTGGCAGGTCAATTCCGGCGCTCCTGGCGAACTGGATGCCAAGGAAATGGTTCTGACCTCCGAGTCCGGGTACACCGAAGTTGGCCTTGTCTGGATTGGCCCTGACCCATCGTACAAAGCCTGCTGCATTGCGAGCCTGCGTCCTGGCGCCGGCCGCCATGCCACATGGGAAGGAGACTAGGCCGGCCACCGGCTCGAAATCTTTCCACAGATCCCATTTGAGTTGTTTGCCGAAGATCAGCGTCTGGAAAGTCGGTGTCGCATTGGGCGCGATCATGTAGGTGAGTCCATCCGGCTGGGCTGTCTTCAGCGTATCAGCCGCCAGCCTGCCACCGGCACCCACACGGTTCTCAATGATCACCGGCTGACCGAGCAGTGCAGGCAGCGAATCAGCAAAGAACCGCGCGATGGCATCGGTACCGCCGCCGGGCGGCAGGCCCAGGAGGATGCGAATGGCGGGTTTGCCGCGCAGCTGCGCGAACGAGGCCGCGGGCGCGGCGAGGCCGGCGCACGCCGCCAGCAAGAGCTGACGGCGCCAGGGGGAGCGGGGGCTGGTCATCGTTGTCTCCGTCTTCTTGTCAGTCTTGCCGGCTCAGGGCGCCGTGGTCAGCGAACGCCAGTCTTCGCCGGCGGGCAGCACGCCGCCGACAGAAAAGATCTGGCTGTAGTCGAGATCGGGGTTGTCGGCGAGTGTCGGCGTCTTGCCGGCCTGGAACTCGCGCACCGACTTCAGCAGCGCCTGCCGCACGCGCAGCACCGCGCCGTCGGCCGAGCAAAGCTGCTCGGTGGTGCGGTCAGCAATCGGGCCCTGGCCGATGAACATGGCGAAGTCTTCGGTGCCGAGGTGCTGCGGGAACCCGGTGGCATGGCCGCGGCGCATCAGGTCGCGGTTCTGGCCCCAGTTGTCGGCGGGCGTGCCCGGCGGCAACGGCGGAAAGTTCCACACGTCTGGCGTGGCCGACATGACGGTCATGCCGAGCGGGCGGTGCGGGTTGAAATGCACGAACCAGGCGCGGTGGGTGACATCGTCCACCGGTGTGGAGAAGAACACCGTGCTCGGACCTTTTTCATCGGGCGCGCAGATGATGCCGTACCACGGCATCACGAAGTTGTTCACGCGCGCATAGAGCTTGTCGTCGGGCAGCGGGCGCAGCGCCGCGTAGCGGTAGCCGTAAGGGCGATCCTCGAATTCCAGGCGCGGTGCCAGTGCCTGTGTCATGTGCATGCGCTGGTTGCCGGAGCCCGCGGTGATCTGCGTGGTCGATTCATGCAGCACGCCGACGTGCGAAGAATCCATCGATGCTTCCACGCCCTGCACCCAGTTGGTCGGCACTTCCTGGCTCGTGACCGATCGCTGGTCTTCGGGCAGCGACGTGAACGGCAGGTCGGGGAACTTGGGTGCCTGTTCGCCCTTGCCGAGCCACACCCACACGATGCCGCCGCGTTCCTGCACGCCGTAGCGGTTCACGCGCACGTGCTTGCAGAACTGCGCCTGGTCGCCGACATGGTTCGGTGCTTCCATGACTTCGCCGGTGGTGCCGAGTTTCCAGCCGTGGAAGATGCAGCGCAGGCCGTTGTCCTCGTTGCGCGCCATCAGCAGCGAGGTCTTGCGATGCGGGCACAACTCATCGAGCACGCCCACCGCGCCGTCGGTGCGGCGGAAGGCGACGTAGTTGCTGCCGAGCAGGCGCACGCGTACGGGCGCGCCGTCCGCCACCAGCTTGGCCGACGGCACCGCCGGCAGCCAGTAATGCTGGCGGATCATCTCGCCCATCGGCGCGCCGTTCTCGACGCGCGTGAGCAGCTCGTTGTCTTCGCGGGTCATTGGCATGTCAGCACTCCTCGTCGGTGCGGAAGGCGCGCGAGTACAGGCGCCGGCAGTTGCATTCGAAGATGTTCTTGCGCTGCTCGTCGGTCAGCCACGAGATGCCTTCGATGACCGGCTTCATGTCGTCGTAGTCGCGGTCGGTCAGCGGGTCGCGCGAGCTTCCGGTGCCGGGCTTCTCGGTGCCGAACAGCACGTTGTCGGTGCCAGCCACCTTGAGCAGCAGGTCGATCGCCTCGGTCGAGTAGTTGCAGGTGTCGAAGTAGAGCTTGCGCAGCTGCTCGTCGAACGTGACGGTCTCGCCCTTGCGCACCGACCAAGAGCGGAAGCGGCCCATCTGGTATGGAATCGCACCGCCGCCATGCGCGACGACGATCTTCAGGTTCGGGAATTCCTGGAACACCTTCGAGTTCAGCAGCGAAATCACGGCAATGCTTTCCTCGTTGATGAACTTGAGCGTGTACGACTCGCGCGCGCTGCAGCTGCCCGCGGAGTGGATCAGGCCCGGCACGTCCAGGCGCGTCATGGCCTCGTACAGCGGATACCAGAACGGATCGCCCAGCCCCGGCGGCGTCGGGCCTTCGCTCTCGGTCGGATCTGGATTGATCAGGCAGCCGACAAAGCCGAGTTCGTTCACGCAGCGTTCCAGTTCCTGCACCGCGCGCTCGGCCGGCGATTCCAGCATGTGCTGCGGCAGCCCGGCCACGCCGCGGAAGCGGTCCGGGAACATGGCGACGAAGCGCGCGATGATGTCATTGCAGTGGCGCGACCACAGCTCGGTCACGCGGCCCGGCTTGACCGAATGCATCTGCAGGTACGGGCGCGGCGAGATGAACTGCACGTCGGTGCCGACGGCGTCCATGCTGCGCACCAGTTCTTCCGCTGCCTTGCGCACCGAGGCGTCCGGAATCTTCGGCGTGGTGGACGGGTTGGCGCGGCCGCCGATCAGTTCCGCCATGTAGCGGAAGCTCTCCGGGGGCATGACGACGTGGGCGTGGGAATCGATGATCATGGTGTTCAGCCTTGGTTGGCGCCGGCCAGGACGGCCAGGCATTCGAGTTGCAAGAGCATGCCGTGCTGCAGGTCATGCACGACGATGTGCCGCGCGGGGCGGTCTTCAGGGTTCGGGAAGCACTGCAGCCATTCGGCATTGATGGCTTCGCGCACGCTGTTGTCCTTCACGTAGATGGTCATCTTGACCACGTCCGCCACGCTGCCGCCGCCGGCCGCCAGCACGCTGGCGAGATTGCGGAACGCGTGCGCGGCCTGTGCCGCCGCGCCATGCGGCAGTTCACCGGTGGCCGCATCCTTGCCCGAGATGGCGGAGGTGCAGATGACATTGCCCACGCGGGCGCCGGTGGGAATGGGAGCGTTGTGCGCAAGGCCGGGCACATCGAGCGAGCGAAGAGGTCTGGTCATGGGATGCCTGAGGGTTCGGGAATGGCTGTGATCAGGACGCGGCGGCATGGCCGCCGTCGAAGAAATGGGTCGGCACGGTCGCCAGGAATTCGGCGAAGCCGGTCGTGCCCGCGGGCACGTGCAGCGTCATGGCCGCGGCGGCCTGCTGTTCGTCGCCGGCGCGGATCGCGTCGGCAATGCGCTGGTGCTCTTCCAGTGACTTCGCGACTTGCTGCCCGGTGGCGAAGTCGCGCATGCGGTAGCGCTGCAGGCACCGCCGCGCCGCGCGGATGTGGCCGGCCAGGACCTCGTTGCGGCAGCCCTGGTAAATGGCTTCGTGAAAGGCCGCGTTCGCGGCGGCGTAGCCGACCGCACCCGGCGTCGCCGCGACGCGCCGGCACAGCGCCAGGCCGGCGTCGAGCGCCGCATGCAGCGCTTCGTCGCCGCGGCGCGCGGACAGACGGGCCGCCAGGGATTCCAGTTCGCCCACGTATTCCAGCATCGCGCGCACCTTGCCGACGGACAGGCGCGCGACCACCGCGCCCTGGCGCGGGGCAATGCTGACCAGTTCATGCGCGGCGAGCTGCTGCAAGGCTTCCCGCACCGGCGTGCGGGATACGCCAAAGCGCTGGGCCAGCTCCCGCTCGTCAAGCGGCTCGCCGGGACACAAAACACCGGCCTCAATCTCGGCCTCCAGCGTGGCTCGGATGTCTTCGGCCCGGCTGTGACGTCCGGCGGGGCGGGGTGGGTTCAGGGTGGGGTCGGTCAGTTGCATACGGTTTGACGCAAAAAAGCATCTCTTTGTCGTTTAAAAATATACAACAAAAAAAGGCTGGTATGCAAAGACTGGAAGAAAAAGATCGGCATGCCGATGGCAAGGATGCCAGGGCGTTCATGTCCTACGCTAGGAGGACGCAGACTCATGCGCCAGGCGGGGGGCTGGAAATTCCCCGGAATTCCATGCCGTACTTGACCATATCGCCTTCGGGCGAGTGGTTCCAACAATGCATCCAAGGACGTTGCGGCGGTGGCGTGGAAGACGCTGATACCGCCTCGTGGAGGGCCGGCCACCTCAGATCGCCTAGGGGAAACCCCTTAGAAAGTTTTCGAGTATATGGCTTAGTGGTGTATTGAAACTGCAATTCTGGTATGCCAGAATGCAGCCAAGACGAAACAACTGCCCCTTTCCTGGAACAACCAACCCATGAAGACCTCTGACTTTCCCGGCGCGCAGGCCGGACAGCCTCAACCCGCGGCCGAAGCCGCGGTGGCTGCCGCGACCAGCGTTCTCCGTCCGGCTTCCATTGCCATCGTCGGTGCTTCGGCGGACGCGCGCTCGTTCGGCGGTTTTGTGCTGGCGAATCTGGAGCGCTTCGGCTATGCCGGGTCGATTCACCTGGTCAGCCGCAGCAGCACCGAGATCAATGGCCGCGGCTGCGTGAAGACGGTGGACGACTTGCCCGCCGGCATCGACCTGGCCGTGCTGGCGATTCCCGAGGCGGGCGTGCTCGACGCCGTGCGCAGTCTGGCTGCGAAGGGCACCCGTGCGGCGGTCCTGTTCGCATCCGGCTATGCGGAAACCGGCGAGGCCGGCCGCGCACGGCAGGACCAGCTGGCCGCCGCCGCGCGCGACGCCGGCATGCTGCTGCTCGGACCGAATTGCATGGGCTTCACGAATTTCGAGGGCAACGTGCCCGTGACCTTCGAGGCCGTCCAGCCCTATCCCTGCGACGGACGACCGGGTATCGGCGTGGTGGCGCAAAGCGGCGCGATGGCCGCGAACATGCGCGACGCCTTCATCGGGCGCGGCCTGCCGCTGACCGCCGTGGTATCCACGGGCAATGAAGCATCGCTCGGTGTCGAGGACTTCGTTGCCCACTACATCGACGACCCGCAGACCCGCGTGCTGGCCGTGTATGCCGAACAGGTACGGCGCCCGCGTACGTTCCTCGCGCTGGCGCGCAAGGCGCGCCTGGCCGGCAAGCCCATTGTGATGCTGATGCCGGGCCGCAGCGAACGGGCGCGCGAAGCGGCCCAGTCCCACACCGGCGCGCTGGCCGGCGATCACGCCACCGCCTGCGTGGCGCTGGCCCGCGAAGCGGTGGTGCTGGTCGATACCCCTGACGAACTTGTCGACGCTGCGGCGATCCTGCTGCGTTTTCCGGTGCCGCCTGCCGGTGGCCCGGCTTTTATGACCGGGTCCGGTGCGATGAAGAACGTCGCGCTGGACTTCTGCGACGGGCTTGGCCTGTCGTTGCCGGCTCTCGGAGAGGAGACGACGGCACGCCTCAAGGCCATGCTGCCGGACTACGCAGTGGCCGAGAACCCGCTCGACTACACCACCATCGGCGTGCGCAACCCCGGCCTGGTCGGCGAAGTGCTGCTGACCATGCTGTCTGACGCGGCAGTGGGCAGCATCGTGCTCAGCATTCCCGCCGGGCCCGAAGTGGCGCAGCGCGACAAGGCCGAGCACATCGTGCCGGCGCTGGCTCGCGCCGGCAAGCCGGCGGTGCTGGTCGTCACCGGCGACAGCGGCCCGATCGAGACCTTCTTTGTCGACGCCATCCGCGCCAGCGGCGTGCCGTTCTTCCGCTCGCCCGACCGTGCGCTGCGCGCGCTGGCCCGGGTGTCGGCCTATGGCGAGGCCCTGCAGCGTGCCGGGCGGGCGAGCCAGTCCGTTCCGGCGGCGGTGCCGCTGCCCGGCGCGGTACCCCCGTCGGGCGTGTTTGCGGAATACCAGGGCAAGGCGTGGCTGGCTGCTGCGGGCCTCACCGTGCCCGAAGGCGCGCTGGCGACCAGCGCGGACGAGGCGGCGGCGATTGCCGCGCGCATCGGCTACCCGGTGGTGATCAAGGCGCAGGCAAGCGAGCTGCCGCACAAGAGCGATGTGGGCGGCGTGATCGTCGGCCTGGCCGATGAAGCCGCACTGCGTGCCGGCTGGAGCCGCCTGCAGGTAAATATCGTCACGCACCGCCCGGGCCTGCGGCTCGACGGGGTCCTGGTTGAGGCGATGGGCCCGCGCGGGCTGGAGCTGGTGGTCGGCGCACGGCGCGATGAAGGCTGGGGGCCGGTGGTGCTGGTCGGCCTTGGCGGCGTGTGGATCGAGGCCTTGAAGGATGTGCGGCTGATCCCGGCCGACCTGGCCGAAGCCGATGTGGTGCAGGAACTGGGTCGGCTCAAGGCGGCGTCCCTGCTGCGCGGCATCCGTGGCGCGGCCGCGGTCGACGTGGCTGCGATTGCGCGCGCCGTGACGCTGATCGGCGCACAGATGCGCGCCAACCCCGCGATCACCGAGATCGATGTCAACCCGCTGGTGGCGTACCCCGACCGCGTGCTCGCGCTCGATGCGCTGGTCGTCTGCGCCCCGTAAGCCTGAATCCAAGGCACACATTCCACGGCTCATCACCATGAAGCTGACTTTTTCCCCCGCCGACGAGGCGTTCCGCCAGGAGGTGCGCGCGTTCGTCAAGGCGAACCTGCCTGCCGATATCCGGCGCAAGGTCGAACTCGGCCTGCGCCTGGAGCATGCCGACTACGTGACGTGGTTCCGCATTCTCGAAGCACGCGGCTGGCTGACGCCGGGCTGGCCCGTGGAACACTGCGGCCCGGGCTGGAACCACGTGCAGCGCTATATCTTCGACGAGGAAACCATGCTGGGCGGCGCGCCGCGCATCATCGCCAGCGGCATCCAGATGCTGGGCCCGGTGCTGATTGCCTTCGGCACGCCCGAGCAGAAAGCGAAGTACCTGCCCGACATCCGCCAGAGCAACACATGGTGGGCGCAGGGCTTCTCCGAACCGGGCGCCGGTTCCGACCTGGCGGCGGTGCGGACCACCGCGGTGCTGGAACCGGACGGCAAGCATTTCGTGGTCAATGGCCACAAGGTGTGGACCTCCTACGCGCACTGGTGCTCGATGATGTTCGCGCTGGTGCGCACCGACCCGAACGCGACCAAGCCGCAGGAGGGCATCTCGTTCCTGCTGATCGACATGAACACCCCGGGCGTGGAGGTCCGGCCCATCCGCATGCTCGAAGGCGGCACCGACCTGAACGAGTGCTACCTCGACAACGTGCGGGTGCCGGTGGAGAACCTGGTGGGCGAGCTGAACAAGGGCTGGTCCTACGGCAAGTACCTGCTGGGCCATGAGCGAACCGGCATCGCCGGCATCGGCTCGTGCAAGCAGCAATTGAAGCGGGCCCGTGCGCTCGCGGCCAGCGAAGGGCTGGACGGCGACGCGGTGCTGCAGTCGCGCCTGGCGCAGTTCGAGATCGAGCTGCTGGCCCTGGAATTCACCGCGCTGCGCCTGCTCAGCGCCAACCAGCAAAGCCGGGTGCCGACGGTAGAGGCGTCGATGCTCAAGGTTCGCGGCACCGAGCTGCGCCAGGCCATCTACGAACTGCTGGTGGAAGTGGCGGGCCCGCATGCCATACCGTTCGAGGAATCGGCGCTGCGCGGCGAGCAGGACGAACCCGCCAGCCCGCTCGAACTGTCGGCGCTGGCCGCCAACTACCTCGACGCGCGCAAGCTGTCGATCTACGGCGGCGTCAACGAAGTGCAGCGCAACCTGATCAGCAAGGCCTTCCTCGCGGCCTGACACCTCTCCGAGACCATGGATTTCTCACTCAACGACGAACATATCGCGCTGCGCGATGCGGTGCGCCGCTTTTGCGACGGCGAGTACCCCGCGCATCGCCGTGGCGATGCCGAAACGGACGGCGAAGCCGCCGCGCGCTGGGCCGCCATGGCCGACCTCGGCCTGCTCGGGCTGCCGCTGGCCGCTGACGTCGGCGGCAGCGAGCAAGGCCCGACTGAAATGATGCTGGTGGCGCAGGAACTGGGCCGGGCGCTCGGCGGTGGTGCGTGGCTGTCGAGCGTGGTGCTGGCCGGGCAACTGCTCGACGAGGCCGGCACGCCACCGCAGCGGCAGCAGTGGCTGCCGGCACTGGCCGCGGGGCAGGCACGGCTGGCGCTGGCGATCGGCGAAGCCGACGCCCGCTATGACCTGTCGCACGTCGGCACACTGGCGCGCCCCGACGACGATGGCTGGGTGCTCGACGGGACCAAGACGCTGGTGCTCGATGGCGCGCAGGCCGATGCTTTCATCGTGGCTGCGCGCACCGCAGGCGAGGCTGCCGACGAGCAGGGCGTGACGCTTTTCCTCATTCCGGCCGATGCGCCCGGACTGGCCGTGCGCGAGTTCCGCACGCTGGACGGCCGCAGCGCCGCGCACCTCACGCTGCGCCATGTCGGCGCCGGTACCGATGCGGTACTGGGCCAGGCCGGCGCCGCGCTGCCGGTGATTGTCGCCGCCGCTGACCGCGCCAACGCCGCCCTGTGCGCGGAGGCCGTCGGCGCGCTGGAAGCCCTGCTGGACCTGACCGCGGAGCAACTGAAGACACGCAAGCAGTTTGGCTCGTTGCTGGCGAAGTTCCAGGTGCTGCAGCACCGCGTCGCGGACATGCTGATCGCGCTCGAACAGTGCAAGTCGATGGCCTGCGTGGCTGCCATGGCGGTCGCCGACGGCGACGCAGCGCAGCGCCGCCGGCTGGTGTCGGCGGCCAAGACGGTGATCGGCCAGGCGGGCCGGCAGGTCGGGCAGTGGGCGATCCAGATGCACGGCGCCATGGGCATGACCGACGAATGCCGCGTCGGCCACTACGCCAAGCGCCTGATGGTTATCAACCAGCTGTTCGGCGACGCCGGACACCACCTGGCGAGTTTCGCCAGGCAGGCCTGACCGGCGCCTGGCCGGTTCGCACAAAACAATACACAGGAGACAAAGACATGGCCCTCATCCATACCCTAAGGTCAGCCTGCGGCGTGCTAGCGCTGGGCCTGGCATTCGCCTGCGGTGCGCAGGCGCAGGAGAAGCAGCCGATCAAGTTCCTGGTCGGCTTCCCGCCCGGTGGCTCGACCGACACCGTGGCGCGCGTGCTGGCCGAGAAGCTGCAAGGCGAACTGGGGCAGACAGTGATCGTCGACAACCGCCCCGGCGCCGGCGGCCGCGTGGCGACAGGCATGCTCAAGCACAGCGCACCGGACGGGCTGACCTACATGGTGGCGCCGAATGCCACCGCCATCTTCCCCACGCTGCTGTATCCGCCGGCCACGCTCAAGTACGACCTGCTGACCGACCTGACGCCGGTCGCGGTGGTGATCTCCTATCCGCTGGCGCTCGTGGTGAGCACCCAGACGGGCGTCACAGATGTGAAGGGCTTCGTGGAGTGGGTGAAGGCGCATCCCGGCAAGGCCATGTTCGGCACCGCCGGCCTGGGTGGGCAGACGCACTTCACGGGCCTGCAGTTCGGCAAGGCCATTGGCGTGCCAATGAACGTCGTGCCTTACAAGGGCAATGGCCCGCTTGTCACGGACCTGCTCGGCGGACAGCTCTCTTCGGCCGTGATGACGGCCGGCGACATCCTGCCGCATGCGAAGAGCGGCAAGGTTCGCATCATCGCCGTGTTCGGGGCGGCGCGCTCGCCGCTGTTGCCAGGCGTGCCCACGGCGACGGAGCAGGGCGTGGCGGTTGACAGCGGCGAAGCCTGGGCCGGCATCTGGGCTCCGGCTCGCACGCCCAAGGCCGAACTGGACCGCATGCAGGCGGCGCTCGGCAAGGTCCTTGCCATGCCTGATGTGCGCACCACGCTGCAGACGCGCGCCACGCTGAATCCCGATTTCCGGCCGGCCGCGGACCTGGACCGCCTCCAGCGCAAGGAACTGACCTACTGGGGGCCGGTGATCAAGGCCAGCGGATTCACCCCGGACCAGTGACGCCCGAGGCAACACCCGACATATCTTCCCAAGCTCCTGCCATTCATCATGACCCTGAACGGATCCGCCTACATCGTGGGGGCCTACGAGCATCCCACACGCAAAGCCGATGACCTGTCGGTGGCGCGCCTGCATGCCGACGTGGCGCGCGGCGCGCTGGCCGATGCCGGCCTCACCGCCGCCGATGTCGACGGCTACTTCTGTGCCGGCGATGCACCGGGCCTGGGCAGCACCACGATCGTGGAATACCTTGGTCTGAAGCCGCGCCACGTGGATTCCACCGAATGCGGCGGCTCCGCGCCGATCCTGCACGTAGCGCACGCTGCCGAGGCCATTGCCGCGGGGCGCTGCAACGTCGCGCTGATCACGCTGGCCGGACGGCCGCGCGCGGCGGGCGCTGCGCTGGCGCTGCGGGCACCGGACCCGGATGCGCCCGACGTGGCCTTCGAACTGCCTTTCGGCCCGGCCACGCAGAATCTCTATGGCATGGTGGCGAAACGCCATATGTACGAATTCGGCACCACCAGCGAGCAGCTAGCGTGGATCAAGGTGGCCGCGTCGCATCACGCCCAGCACAATCCGCACGCCATGCTGCGCAACGTGGTGACGGTGGAAGACGTGGTCAATTCACCGATGGTTGCCGACCCGCTGCACCGCCTGGACTGCTGCGTGATGAGCGACGGTGGCGGGGCGCTGATCGTCGCACGCCCCGAGATCGCCCGCCAGCTCAAGCGTCCGCTGGTGAAGGTGCGCGGCACTGGCGAAGCACCCAAGCACGCCATGGGCGGCAACATCGACCTGACGTGGTCGGCCGCCGCATGGTCGGGCCCGACCGCGTTTGCTGAAGCCGGCGTCACGCCTGCCGACATCAAGTACGCGTCGCTGTATGACAGCTTCACCATCACCGTGCTGATGCAACTCGAAGACCTGGGCTTCTGCAAGAAGGGCGAGGGCGGCAAGTTCGTCGCCGACGGCGGCCTGATTTCCGGCGTGGGACGCCTGCCGTTCAACACCGACGGCGGCGGCCTGTGCAACAACCATCCGGCCAACCGCGGTGGCGTCACCAAGGTGATCGAGGCCGTGCGCCAGCTGCGCGGCGAGGCGCACCCCGCGGTGCAGGTCCCCAACTGCGACCTGGCGTTGGCCAGCGGCATCGGTGGCGCGCTGGCTTCGCGCCATACCGCGGCCACGCTGATTCTTGAAAGGGAATGAACACCATGAGCACACACGCTACTCCGGCCACCTCTGCCAACGCGGCCGCAAAGGCGCCGCCCGCCGGTCCGCGCAAGATTCCCGCGCCGCGCACGCTACCGGAAAGCCAGCCGTTCTGGGAAGCCGCGGACGCCGGCCGCCTGGTGATCAAGGCCTGTCTGGACTGCCACGCACCGCACTACTACCCGCGCGACATCTGCCCGCACTGCCAGTCCGACCGCACTGAATGGCGCGAGACCGGCGGCTTTGGCACGGTCTACTCGTTCAGCACCATGGGCAAGGGCGAGGCCGCCTGGACGCTCGCCTACGTAAGGCTGGAAGAAGGCGTGACGATGATGACCAACCTGGTGGACTGCGACCCGCGCGAGATCGAGATCGGCCAGCGCGTGAAGGTCGTGTTCAAGCCGAGCGATGGCGGCTACGCCGTGCCGATGTTCACCCCGGCATAAAGACCTGAGGCAACGACCATGGCTGATACCCGACACAACGAACACGGCACGGGCGAGCGAAAGGGCCCGCTGTCCCGCTTCACCATCCTCGACGCCTCGCGCGTGCGCGCCGGTCCCACCGCGGTGCGGCTATTCGCCGACATGGGCGCGCGCGTGATCAAGCTGGAGATCCCGCCGGGCGCACCCGGCGGCGACGACATGATCGGCGGACGCGACCACAACCGCGCCGACTACGAGAACCTGCACCGCAACAAGGAAAGCCTCACGCTCAACATGAAGACCTCGGAGGGCGTGAAGATCCTGCATGAACTGGTCAGCCGCGCCGACGTCTTCATCGAGAACTACCGCCCCGACGTGAAGCACCGCCTCGGCATCGGTCCGGACGCTCTGCGCGCGATCAACCCGCGGCTGGTCTACGCGAGCATTTCCGGCTTCGGCCAGGATGGCCCCTACGCGGGCTGGCCCGGCTTCGATTCCATTGCGCAGGGCATGGGTGGACTGATGAGCGTGACCGGCAAGCCGGGCGAAGGCCCGATGCGCGTCGGCATTCCGCTCGCGGACCTTTGCGCGGGCCACTTCTGCGCGATGGGCATCCTTACGGCGCTGCTGGAGCGCGAGGCGTCGGGCGAAGGGCAGTGGGTGCAGACCTCGCTGCTCGAAGCGCAGATCGCCATGCTGGACTTCCAGGCCGCGCAGTGGCTGGTCGACCGCAAGATTCCCGAACAGACCGGCAACGAACATCCGCTGACCGTGCCCACGGGCGTGTTCGCCACCAGTGACGGCTACCTGAACATCGCCGCGATCGGCCAGACCATGTGGAAGCGCCTGTGCGAGGCGCTGGAAGTGCCGCACCTCGTCGACGAGCCTGGCCTGGGTTCCGATCCGGAGCGCGTGCGCAACCGCGACAAGGTCAATGCCGCGATCGAGGCGGCGCTGCGCACGCGCACCACCGCCGAATGGACCGAGCGGTTGCTGAAGGCCGGCGTGCCGTGCGGCCCGATCCATCGCGTGGACCAGGTATTTGCCGATCCGCAGGTGAAGCACCTTGGCGTGGCCTGGCCGATGGAGCACGCCGAGCTTGGCGATGTGGCGCTGGTCGGTCAGCCGATGCGCCTGTCGCGTTATCCGCGCGACCTGCCGCCGCAGCCCGCGCCGGAGCAGGGCGCCAATACCGACGACATCCTGCGCGAGCTTGGCTACAGCGCGGCACAGGTCGGCGAGCTGCGCGCCGCCTACATCGTTTGAACGAAGGACACTTCCATGGCAAGACTCGTCGCCGCTTTCGGTTCCTCCCACAGCATCATGCTGGTTTGCCAGCGTGAAGACTGGCAACACGGCTTCCGCCAGGTCGATCCGAAGAACCCGCACTACTTCGACCGCGCCGGCAATCCGACCACCTATGAAGCGCTGCTCGCGATCGCCCCGGACGATGCCGAGTCCATGGTGACGCCCGAGCGCATGGGCGAACGCTACGACCAGGCCGAAGCAGCCATGGACGAGCTGCGAGACCGCATTCGCGCGGCGCGGCTCGACGTGCTGCTGGTGGTGGGCGATGACCAGACCGAGCTGTTCCGCACCACCAACAACCCGGCGTTCGCGATCTACTACGGCGACACCATCCGCAATGCGAAGCGCGACGAAAGCGCCTCCGACGGCTGGTACAAGAAGGCCCGCATGGTTCGCCAGGAGCCTGACGCCGACCGCGACTACCCCGTCAACGCCGACATGGGCCGCTGGATGATCCGCGAACTGTGCGACCGCGATTTCGATATCACCGCGATGGACGGGCTCGAACGCGGGCAATTCGAAGGCCATGCGTTCTCGTTCATCCATCGCCGCTATCTGCAGGGGCTGGACCTGCCGGTGGTGCCGGTCATCGTCAACACCTTCGATCCGCCTAACCAGCCCACGCCGCGCCGCTGCGTCCAGCTCGGCGCCGCGCTGCGCGAGCTGATTGCCGCCTATCCCGAAGACCTGCGCGTGGGCGTGCTGGCCTCGGGGGGGCTGAGCCATTTCGTGGTGGATGCCGATCTCGATAACGCGATCATCGACGCCATCCGCAGGAAGGACACAGGCTTCCTCGCTTCGCTGGACCCGCGCCAGCTCCAGGCGGGCAGCTCCGAGATCCGCAACTGGCTGATCGCCGTCGAGGCCGTGCGCGATCTCGACCTTGAATGGGTCTCCTATGTCCCGGGTTACCGCACGCCTGCGCTGACCGGCACTGGCCTGTGCTTCGCGGCCTGGCAGACGCTGGACTGAATAACCGAACAAAAGCCATATCAACGACCATGAGTGAAACCGAATCCAACGTACAAAGGCTGCGCCGGCTCGACTGCTGCGCAGTATCCGACGCGCTCGACAAGCTGCAATTGCCGGGTACTGTCACCGGCCTGCCGCAGCGCTCCGGCTCCGGGCGCATTGCCGGCCGGGCCATCACCGTCAAGCTCGGCACCGGCGCGCCGCCGCCGGGACCGGCGCGCCATCTCGGCTGCACGGCAATCGAACAGGCGGGCCCGGACAACATCATCGTCGTCGAGCAGCGCACCGGCGTGGAGGCGGGGAGCTGGGGCGGACTGCTGTCGCTCGGGGCCAAGGTGCGCGGCGTCGCCGGCGTCGTGGCGGATGGTCCGGTGCGCGATATCGATGAAGCGCTCGATTTTGATTTCCCCGTGTTCAGCCGCGCACTGACCGCGTTCACCGCGCGCAGCCGCGTGGTGGAGCAGGGCACCAATGTCCCGGTGCAGATCGGCAACGTGACAGTGGAAGAGGGCCACTACGTGGTGGCGGACCGCAGCGCGGTGATCTTTATCGCTGCGCGCGACATCGCCCGCGTGCTGGAGACGGCAGAAGCCATCGTGCGCAAGGAGGCCGTGATGGCGAAGGCCATCCTGGGCGGCACGCCGATCGGCGACGTCATGGGCGGCAATTACGAACACATGCTGAAGGGTTGAGAGACATGAGCGAACAACAAGATATCAACGTCGCGCGCGCCGCGAAGCTGGACACCGCCACGCTGAGCGACGCGCTGGACAAGCACGGCATAGCGGGCCAGTGCTATCGCATCAAGGCCCGTGGCGAGGGCTTTGCCACAGCGGGGCGCGCCTACACGCTGCTGTACGGGCCGGCATCGAACCCGCCCGGCACCGTGGGCGACTACATCGACGACGTGCCACCGGGCAGCATTCTTGTGCTCGACAACGGCGGCCGTGACAATGCCACCGTCTGGGGCGACATCCTGACCGAGATCGCGTATCGCCGCGGCATCGCCGGGACGGTCATCGACGGCGTGTGCCGCGATGTCGCGCTGTGCCGCCAGCTCGGCTACCCGGTGTTCAGCAAGGACCACTGGATGCGCACGGGCAAGGACCGCGTGCAGGTCGAAGCGACCAATGTGGTCGTGAATATCGGCGATGCGCGCGTACAGCCCGGCGACATCCTGCGCGGCGACGCCGATGGCGTGGTGGTCATTCCGCGCGAGCACGAAGCCGCGGTACTCGATACCGCCGAGCAGATCGAGCACGCCGAGAATGCGATCCGCGAAGCCGTGCGTGGCGGCATGCGCCTGGACGAGGCGCGCCGCCAGTTCCGCTACCACCAGCTGCAGACCAAGGGAGCCTGACCATGGCGGAACACGACGCAAGCAGCACCACGATTCGCGACTTCGAGCGGGTCAGCGCCGAGCTCGTCAACGATGCGCGCGCATTGCCGACGGCCACGCTGCATGAAGCGGGCGGCAAGATCGGCGTGGTGTCGCCGGCCATCAAGCCCGTCGCCCCGGGCTTCCGCATCTGCGGCCCGGCACTGACGGTCCATTCGCCCGGCGGCGACAACCTGTGGCTGCACCGCGCGCTGGACATTGCGCAGCCCGGCGACGTGCTGGTGGTGCATGTAAGCGGCGCCTACGAGCACGGCTACTGGGGCGAGATCATGACCACTGCCGCAAAGGTGAAGCACCTCGGCGGGCTGGTGATCGACGGCTGCGTGCGCGATGGCGTGTTGCTGGAGCAGATCGGCTTCCCGGTGTTCGCGCGCGGCTTGTGCATCCGTGGCACGGGCAAGGACTATGGCGCGAGCGGCTGGCTCAATGCGCCGGTGCTGATTGGCGGCGCACGCGTGGAAGCCGGCGACCTGGTCGTGGGCGACCGCGACGGCGTGGTGGTGGTGCCGCGCACCCGCGCGGCCGAGGTCGTGCGCAAGGCCCAGGACCGCGAGGCCACTGAAGCTGCCATTCTGAAGCGGGTGGAGGCGGGCGAGACCACCATGCGGATCTACGGCTTTCACTGAGCGAGGCCCGATGCCATGAGCGAGACCCCGCAAGGACAGCCGCCGGAACTGGCCGTCGACGGCCATATCGCGGTCATCACGCTGCGCCGCCCCGAGGTGGCGAACCGCCTCGAGCCGGAGGACCTTGACGTGTTGCGCCAATACTTGCAGACCGTGAACGCGGACAGCGAGATACGCGTGCTGCGCATCGAGGGGCAAGGCCGGTATTTCTGCAGCGGCTTCAATATCGGCCGCCTTGGCGGCGAAGATGTCGGAGCCCGCTTCGAGGCGCTGGCCAATGCGCTCGAACAGGCGCGGCCGGTCACCATCGCCGTGCTGCACGGTGGCGTCTACGGCGGCGCGACCGATCTCGCGCTCGCATGTGATTTCCGTTTCGGCGCGCCTGAAGCCGACATGCATGTACCGGCGGCCCGTCTCGGCCTGCTGTTCTACCGCGGCGGACTGGAGCGCTACGTCACGCGGCTGGGGCTGGCCGCGGCCAGGCGCGTGATGCTGCTGGCGGAGCGCCTCGACGCCGACGCCATGCTTCGCATTGGCTATCTCGATGCCCTCGAAGCGAGCGTCGACATGCTGCGCTCGCGTGTGCGGGAAGTCAGCGACAGGTTGGCCGGCATGGCGCCGCTGGCACTGCTCGGCATGAAGAAGCACATGAACCGCATCGCGCGCGGCCTGCTCGATGCCGACGAGCTGGCGAGCGACATCGCCCGCGCGGACGCCTCGGATGACCTGCGCGAAGGCGCGCTGGCGTGGCGCGAGAAGCGGGCGCCGCGCTTTACCGGACACTGAAACCGATATGACCCCCGACAACTACTTCACGCGCATGCGCTGCGGCGAGGTGCCCCCACCGGCCGTCTGTGGCCTGCTTGGTGCCGAGGTCCGCGCCGTCGACACGGAAGCGGGCACGCTGGAAGCCGCCTACGTGGCGCAGGACACCTTCCTGAACCCTGCCGGCCAGGTTCAGGGCGGCATGCTCGGCGCGATGCTCGACGATGTGACCGCCATGCTTGTCACCGCGACGCTGGCCGACGGTGAGTTCTGTTCGACGCTGAACCTCAATCTGTCATTCCTCCGGCCGGGCAAGCCGGGGCCGCTGCAAGGTCACGCGCGGCTGGAGCGGCGCGGCCGCAGCGTCTGCAACGTGGTCGGACAGCTCTGGCAGGACGATCAGTTGCTGGCGACCGCCACGGCCACCTGCATGGTGGCGCGGCGCGCCTGAGCGCCAATTTCCCAACCCGAACAATTAGCCAGGAATACCCATGAAACTGGTCAGCTTCGTCCATCAGGGACGGCAGAGCTTTGGCGCCACGACGGCCGGCGGAGTGATCGACCTCGGCGCGCGCCTGCGCATTGCCGACATCGGTGCGGCGCTGCGCAGGCAGCCCGTGGAGGTGCTGATGGACATGGCCGCCCGCCACACGGCCGATCTGCCTGAAGCCGACGCACTCGACGCCTACCGCCCGGTGGTGGCCGATCCGCGCAAGATCCTCTGCGCCGGCCTGAACTACGCCGGGCACGTCCGCGAAACGCGCAGGGAGGTGACTGTGCGGCCGACCATCTTTTTTCGCGTCGCCGCCTCGCAGGTCGCCCACGGGCAGCCGATCCTGCTGCCGCCAGAATCCACGCGGCTCGACTATGAGGGCGAGATCGCCGTCGTGATCGGCAAGTCCGGCCGCCGCATTCCGGAGGAGAAGGCGTTCTCGCACATCGCCGGCTTCGCCTGCTACAACGACGGCAGCATCCGCGACTGGCAGGCCCACACCTCGCAATGGGGACCGGGCAAGAATTTCCAGTGCACCGGCGGATTCGGCCCCGCACTGGTGACGGCCGACGAGATCGGCGAGGACGAGATCCTGACGCTGGAAACGCGCCTTAACGGCCAGCTCATGCAGCATGCGACGACCGACATGCTGATCTTCTCGATTCCCACGCTGGTCGCCTATTGCTCGACCTTCGTCGAACTTGAAGCCGGTGACGTGATCGTAACGGGCACGCCAGGCGGCGTCGGGGCGCGCCGGGAGCCGCCGGTCTTCATGAAGGATGGCGACATGGTGGAGGTGGAGGTCAGCAAGCTCGGGGTGTTGCGAAACCCTGTGCGCAGTGAAGTCGCGGGATGAGCATCAACTGGGCGACCGTATTCGAGCCACGCGCACTTCAGTGAGATACGCTCTGCGGCGCTTCAGTTCAACAGGGAAACAGGCGAGAAAAATAGACGCATCACACATGCTTCATTATGGAAGAAAACCAGATTCGCGCTGTCGCGCGCGCCTTGTCTGTGCTTCGATTGATGAACACCGCGCAACGTTGGACGCTGCATGAATTGCACCAAAGGCTGGCGCTCCCGAAAACCACATTGTTCCGAATCCTGTCGACTCTCCAGTCCGAGGGATATGTTCAAGCCGATATTGCCAGGGGATATTACGCGCTGACCAGGAACGTGCGAGAACTGGGTGGCGGTTACACCGAGCAGGCCGAGATTGTCTCTGCCGGAGCATCCATAGCCATCAGGGTGACCAGGGAAATCAAATGGCCGCTCGCGATTGGTGTCAGGGATCGCAATATGCTGGTCATTGGATTCAGTACCATGCCCTACAGTCCGGTCGCCGTGCGTGCTACGACCATCGGGCATAGTTTGCGACTGGAAAGTTCGGCAATGGGGCTAGCGTACCTTGCCCATTGCAGCAAGCAGGAAAGGAGCATTGTGCTGGATCTGTTGCAGACCATGACCCCCACCGACGGTGGCACCGCGCAAGCATTGCTCGAGTCAAAAATTGCCGAAGTGGCGGCCCAGGGACATGCCGTGCGCCAAGCCAACGAGGCTAGCGATTCGGCAACACTGGCAGTACCAATCTGCCTGAGCGGCGTGGCGATCGCCGCTTTAGGCATGACCACCTTCGGTCGCCTCATGACCACGCCTACCATAGAACAGTTCCTTCCTGTTCTGCGTGAGACGGCAAACGAAATCTCGGCGAACTACAGCAGCCGGGATTTCGGAGAATTTCAGTCCGGCACCGGTACACGGTAAAAATCGAGCGAGAACGCGACCATCGTGTAAAGCCCGATAAGGCCGACAAGATCGGAAACACCCTGGTGGCCCAACACCCGTACGGCACGTCGATGTAACTCGTCATCGACGTTTCGTTTCTCCATCAGTCCAACCGCCAGATCATACGCAGCTTGCTCGATCTCATTATCGAAGCGCGTAAATTGCCGCGTCTTCAGCGTGGCCAATTGCTCGGACGTAAGCCCCAATTCACTTCCCAGCCTTTCATGCCAAAACCATTCGAAAGCGGAGTTCCAATAGGCCGCAACGACCAGGATGGTGATTTCCTTGACACGTCGTGTCATCGGCGCCAAATGACCTACATATTCGGCAAAGCGGTTGGCGACCTCGGCAAACTCAGGGCTATGCAGCCAGATTTCCATGTTTACAGGCAAGTCCTTGCGGGGGCCCGTTCGGATGCGGTTCACCAGGTCGGCTTGAGCCGGCGTCATGTCGGTTTCGGCGATCCGGTACGGACGGCCAGCGGTCTCACCGATTCTTAAGGACATTGGGGGTCTCCCGAGACTGAACGGTTGATAGTGTGAGTGCGCCTGCGGGTCCTTGACCAGCAGTTCGCGTCAAAATTCCGCGCAGCGGAATCCCATCGCGGAGCCCAAATTCCGGCACGCGGAAAGAAGGTCTACGCCGATTGAAGTACTACAGCATTTGCCGAATCATTGCCTTAACCGCTGAAACAGAGAGAACAGAGATGGCGATTTCCAAGGAAGACAACGACCTTCTGACTTGCACCGATAACGGCGCTCCGCTCGGGGAGATGCTGCGGCAGCATTACTGGATTCCTGTTGTTCCCTCGGCTGCGCTGGAAGCCGGCGGCGCACCGCTTCGGACCAAACTGATGGGGATCCAGTATGTGACCTATCGCGCAGGCAATGGGACGGTCGGCATCGTGGATGAGATGTGTCCGCATCGTGGGGCGTCCATGGCTCTGGCAATGAATGAACACGACGGGTTGCGTTGCATCTTTCATGGCTGGAAGTTCAGCGTCGATGGTAACAGACTGGTCGAAGCTCCTAACCACGGTGGTGATGAAAAGGAGTTTTGTAAATCAATCAAATCACCGCGCTATCAAGCGCGTGAAGCAGGCGGTATGGTTTGGGGTTGGTTTGGGCAGGGCGAGGCACCGGTGTTCCCGGATTTCCCGTTCACCTACCTGCCTGAGTCTCATCGCTTTGTGACGTCGGTTCTGGTGCCCTCCAACTGGGTGCAAGGCGTGGAGGCCACGATGGATACCACCCATGCAGGCGCGCTGCATCAGAGTTTCGTGGCACTGGTCAGCGGCAACAACGAACGCGCCAACCTCAGCAAGAGTTCCAAGCCGAAGTTCGAGTTCGAGGACAGTCCCTACGGCTTTCGCTATGCCGCAGTGCGAACCCTGCCTGACGGCAACCAGTATGCTCGTGTCAATAATTTCGTGATGCCCTGGTACGGGATCATCACCGCACCGGAGCAATACGGACCGTCCACCGTGTTTTTGTCAGTTCCGGTGGACGACAACACTCACCGCGCCTGGTTTGTGCATTTCAACCTGCACGCCCCACTGGGGATTACGCAATTTACGATTTCTCCGGACGTCATGAACTTTCCCCCGCTGCCGCCCGGTGACGAAAACAATAACTGGGGGCAAAACCGCAGCGTGATGAAGCGCGGCTATTTCTCAGGCTTCCCCCAGCATTTTGCCACGGAGGACTTCGCGATTTTCCTGAGCCAGGGCCCACGGCTGGATCGCACCAAGGAAAACCTGTGTTCGTCCGACATGGCCGTCGTACGTGTACGTCAGCAAATTCTCAAGTCAGTCAAGGAGTTCATGGCCGGCAAAGAGCCCCGCCTGGCGCGGAATCCGGACCTTCAATACAAGAATATCGTCTCGTTCGGTGGCGTGTTCCCGCAGGATAAGAACTGGCAGTCCTTGCTGGATGACCGCAGCCTTCTAGGTATCCTGGCAAGTCAAAGCTGACCACACATGAGTCTGAGGAGACAATCAATGAAAATCATAACGCGCCGCCATATTCTGCTATCGGGAATAGCCCTCGCGATGGCGCAATTGGCACACGCGCAGCCGGCGGCGGCGGACAAGAACGCTATCCGCTTTCTTGTCGGGTTTTCAGCAGGTGGTGGCACCGATATGGTGGCGCGGCTAATCGCCGAAAAACTGCGTGACGTGCTAGGCCAGACCGTGATTGTGGAGAACAGGGCTGGCGCAGGCGGACGAATTGCTGCCGATGCCCTGGTCTCGGCAACTCCGGACGGCGATACGTTCATGGTGGCAAACAACGCGGTTCTTACCTTCCAGACTCTTGTGTTTGGCAAGCAGATCAGGTGGAACTATAAGCACGACTTTGCCCCGGTGGTGGGAATCTCCTCTTATCCGCTGGGACTGGCTGTGCCGAGTTCGTTAGGTGTCAAAACCTTGCCTGAATTCATAAGATGGCTGAGGGAGCATCCCGCGCAGGCCACGTTCGGAACCACTGGACTCGGGGGGCAAACTCATTTCCTTGGCGAGGCTTTGGGACAGAGCATCGGTGTTGCTATGAATGCCGTGCCATACAAAGGTGCAACGCCAATGGTGACGGATCTGGTAGGAGGGCAATTGCCGGCAGCGGTTGGTCTGATGGATGACATGCTGAAGTTTCACCGGGCGGGCAGCATCCGTGTGATCGGGATTTTCAGTGCCGCGCGCTCGCCTCTGATCCCGGACATCCCCACGATCAACGAGCAGGGCTACAAGCTGATGGTCAGCGAAGGATGGCAAGGCATTTGGGCTCCGGCCCGGACACCGAGGGCAAAAATCGAACGCATGCAAAACGCGGTCAAGAAGGTGTTGGAGATGCCGGATGTACAGCGCGCGATGATGACACGCCTCAACGTACAGCCAACCTATCGCAGTGCCTCCGATGTTGCTCTCCTGTTAGAAGCAGAAATGAAGCAGTGGGCGCCCATTATCAAGGCTTCCGGCTTCAAACCTGATTGAAATTTTCCACCATGAACATGCAGATCCCAAACGCCAGCATTTGTACCCCATATGACAGCCCTGCCCAACTTACCAGTCCGGATGGCTGCGCGACGTGGTTAACACGCGGCCGTACATTCGTGGTGGCCATCTCGAGCGTTGTGGCGAACTGTCGCCTCGACCGCGGCGACAACCCGGACGAATACATGTTGCTAGTCCCCAAAGGGGTCCAGGCCACCATACAGGCGGGTAACGATAGTGTGACGACTGATGGTGAGGGCGACACGCTTACCGTAGTACCGCCAGGTGCCAGTGGCGTGACCTTTCATAACAATGGATATGTCACGCGCATCTTCTCCCATCGGGCAGTCGACTTGATGGCAACGGCGGTTAATGCTGCGGACCACCCCGCGGATGAGGCTGACGAGGCGCCACCGGCCCCTCCCGGCGGGTTCCGGCTGCGGCATTACGCACTGGATCAATATAAAAAGCCAGACAGTCCGGCACGTCCTTTTCGCTCGACGAACATGCTCATCAACGCCTTTGTGCCACGCGACTTCCGACGCGACACTCGCAAGATGACTCCACATGCGCATGATGATTTTGATCAGGCATCCCTCGCTTTGCAGGGGAACTTCATCCATCACCTGCGCTATCCGTGGGCCACTGACATGTCGAAATGGCGTGTCGATGGGCACCACGCGGTGAGTAGTCCATCGCTCATCGTCATTCCGGCACAGTCGGTGCATACGACGCAGGACGTCGGCGAAGGCTGGGTGCAACTGGTGGACATTTTTTCGCCGCCGCGCCCCGATTTTGTTGAGAAACCAGGGTGGGTCTGCAATGAAGCCGACTATCCGGCCTGATTTGGGGAACTGCAATGGAGGTCCAACGCGACAATGAAATTCTCCAGCTTGGCTACATGCGGCTCGGCATCAAGGATCGTGAGTGGTGGCAATGTTTTGCCGAGCTGGTCGGTTTCGACATAGTGACTGATGCACCCTCGGGCGAGTTGCAATTGCGCACAGATGCCGAGCGGGAGTACCGCTTCGCGTTAGTGACGTCGGGCGAGCCTGGCGTGCAAACGGTAGGCTGGGAAGTCGCAAGTGCTTCTGCGATGGAGTCAGTACGAAAACGCCTGAATGCGAATGGCGGGCAATTCATAGAGGTGTCGCGCGATGAGAAGAATGCCCGCAAGGTGGAGGACATGTTCGCGGTGCTTGGTCCCGATGGCCTATGCATCGAAGTCTATTGGGGGCCCAACTCCGCGCTGCGCAAGCCCTTTCGCTCCCCGCTTGGCACGTCCTTCGAGTCGGGTCAATACGGCAACGGCCATGTGACGATGAACGTAGCCGATGCATCGGCCACGCTGAAGTTTTACCTGAATGCCATGGGCTTCAGGCTCAGCGATGCAGCCTGGATGGAGGGTCACACACGCGTTTACTTCTTGAGGTGCAATCCGCGTCATCACAGTTATGCCTTTGCCCAGATGTCGCAACGCCCAACTGGAACAGTGCATGTGATGGCAGATATCGCCAGTCTGGACCATCTCGGGGTGGTGCGCGATCGATTGCTCAACGCGGGCATCCCACTCAGCCGGGATCTGGGATCGCACCCTCTGGACGGCGTGGTTTCGATCTACGTTCTCACTCCTGAGGGTTTCGACTTCGAATTGGCCTGCGGCACGCGTTTCATCAACGAATCGACCTGGGAAGCTGACAAGTTCAAACGCGATGGTCTGGCCTGGGGGCATCGAAAGCCCATCCTTACAAAAGATCGCTCATGATTCACGAGAGTTTTGTTCAGCGTCTGAAGAATGCCGAGCGCTGCTTGTTCGGTACGTGGGTCAAGTTGCCGACGCTGGAGACCTTGGAACTGCTGGCGCGTGCCGGCTTTGACTTCGTCGCCATCGATACCGAGCACGCGCCTCTGAGCCTTGAGTCCGTGTACCGCTTGATAGCCCACTCTCAAGCGCTTGGCATGTCGGCCCTGGTGCGCATCCCCGACCAGGACACCAACGACTACCAGAGGCTGCTCGACAGCGGCGCGGACGGCTTGATGGTGCCGCGTGTGCGCAATCGCGCCGAAGCCGAGCGCGCGATCGGTCGAATGGTATTCAGCCCGGTGGGACAACGAGGCCTGGGCATCACTTCGCGAGCAGGTCGCTGGGGGATGATGCCTTTGAGCGACTATTTGCGCACGGGCAGTGAGGAGGTTCTGCGCTGCGTGCAACTCGAAGACCGCCAGGTGCTCGAGGATGTCGAGGGGGTGCTTGACGTGCCTGGCCTGAACGCCGCCTTCCTCGGCATGGGCGACCTTCAGTTGACCAGTGGTCTGCCGGCCAGCCATCCGGAGTTGCAGTCTCTAGTCGACCGTTTGCTTGCGGGATGTGCCAGGCGAAGCTTGCCGTGCGGTGCCGCGGCCCAGGATGCCGCAGCGGCGCTGAAGGCTGCCGAACGCGGCTTCAAATTCGTCATGGTCAGCAATGACGCCATGATGTTTGGCAAGGCCGCATGCGCTGTTGGCCAGCAACTCAAAGGCGGAGAGACTGCATGAAGCTGGTTACATTTGAAGGCGCGGATGGTAGCCGAATTGGCGTATTGAGCCCGGATACCAAACAGGTCATTGATCTCGCCAAAGCATTTGGTCACATGTATGGCGCCCCATATACAGGCTTTTTTGACATGCTGGCTCTGATGCGCGCGGGCGAACGGGGCCTAGACATGGCGCGCAAAGTTCTCGAGCACCAGGTTGCCGAAGCCATGTATCCCGTGTCCTCGGTTCGCCTGCAAGCTCCGGTGCCAGTGCCAACGCAATTGCGAGACTTCTCGGTTTTTGAAAAGCATCTGCTGCAATGCGGAGAAACGGTATCACGTCTTAATATGACCGGCAATTCAGGCGGCCCAAACGCAGGTCCGTTGCCCCAAGTGTGGTACGAGCAGCCACTGTACTACAAGGGCAATCGGTTCTCGGTGATCGGGACTGACACCGATGTTCAGTGGCCCGCTTATTCGAACCTGATGGACTATGAGCTCGAATTTGGGGTGTTCATCGGCGTCTCCGGTCGCGACATCCCTCGCAGTCGGGCTTCACGGCACATTTTCGGCTATAGCATTTATAACGATTTCAGTGCACGCGACGCTCAGCTCCGGGAGATGCCCGGCCTGCTTGGACCTGCCAAAGGGAAGGACTTCGACAAGGGCAACGCAATTGGACCATGGATCGTCACACCCGATGAATTGCCTGATCCTTACGCGCTGGAGATGGTGGTGCGTGTCAATGGCGAGGAGCGTGGCCGCGGCCACTCCAGCGCTATGCAGCACCGGTTCGACGCAATGATCGAGCACGTCTCGGCCTCTGAGACGCTGCATGTCGGCGAATTCTTGGGCAGCGGCACTGTAGGGAATGGTTGTGGACTGGAAATCGGCCGGTTTCTGGAAAACGGCGATGTCGTCGAGCTGGAGGTACAAGGGCTGGGTGTGTTGCGCAATCGGGTACTCCAGACCACGCCGGGAAGTTCAACCGCTTCGGCGCAGTGAAGCCGCTCGATCCACGGCGTGAGCGAAATGAGCGTCGTCTGTCCGACTCTTGCTCATTCGCTGCCTGACGCGAAGCCCGCCACGATCGCGGCCTGGGCCAGCACGCTCATGATCGTCGTCAATGCGGGCGCTTACACCTGCCCGGCGTGGATGTAGGCGGTCTTCACCGTGGTGTAGAACTCGCGCGCATAGCTGCCCTGTTCGCGCGGCCCATAGCTGGAACCCTTGCGGCCGCCGAACGGCACGTGGTAATCGACACCCGCGGTGGCAGTGTTGACCATCACCATGCCCGCCTGCACGTGGCGGCGGAAGTGCGTGGCGTACTTCAGCGATGTCGTGCAGATGCCCGCTGACAGCCCGAACGGTGTGTCATTGGCCACGGCCAGCGCTTCATCGTAGTCCTTGACGCGGATCACGGAGGCCACGGGACCGAACACTTCCTCGCGGTTGATGCGCATGTCCGCCGTCGTGCCCGTCACTAGTGCCGGCGCCAGGAAGAAGCCCGGCGTGGCGCGTTCCAGGCGTTCGCCACCGATGACGGTACCGCCTTCTTCGCGCGCGATGGCGATGTAGCGCTCATCCTGTTCGAGCTGGCGCGCATCGACCACGGGGCCGATCTGGGTATCCGCCGACAGCGCGTCGCCGATGCGCAGCGCGGCCAGCCGGTTACACATGGCCTCGACAAAGCGGTCATGGATGCCCTCGGTGACGATCAGGCGGCTCGATGCCGTGCAGCGCTGGCCGGTCGAATAGAACGCGCCGTTGATGCAGGCTTCGACGGCCACGTCGAGGTCGGCATCGTCGAGCACGACCATCGGGTTCTTGCCGCCCATCTCAAGCTGGAATTTCTTGCCCGACGCCACACAGCGCGCGGCGATCGCGCTGCCGGTGGCGACGGAACCCGTGAAGCTGATGGCGTCCACGTCGGGCGACGCGACCATGGCTTCGCCGACCACCGCGCCGCGTCCCATCACCAGGTTGAGGACACCCTGCGGCAGGCCGGATTCGACCAGGATATTGACAAGTTCCCACGCGCTGCCAGGGACCAGTTCGGCGGGCTTGAACACCACGCAGTTGCCGTACGCCAGCGCGGGCGCGATCTTCCACGCGGGAATCGCGATCGGGAAGTTCCATGGCGTGATGAGGCCGATCACGCCGAGCGGCTCGCGCGTGACCTCGACGGTCAGCCCGGGGCGCACGGACGGCAGGATCTCGCCGCCCAGGCGCAGGGCCTCGCCGGCAAAGAACTTGAAGATCTGGCCGGCGCGCGCGACTTCGCCGATGGCCTCGGGCAGCGTCTTGCCCTCCTCACGCGCGAGCAGGCGTCCCAATTCGGCCTTGCGCGCCAGGATGGTCGTGCCGGCCTGGTCGAGCACGTCGAAGCGTTGCTGCGGGGTCGACACCGACCATGGTCCGAACGCCTTGCGTGCGGCGGCGATCGCACGCTGTGCGTCATCGGCATCGGCTTCGGCGAACTGGCCGATCACGTCGTCCAGGTTGGACGGGTTGACGTTGGGCGCAGTGGTCTTGCCTTCGATCCACTGTCCGTCGATGTAGTTGGCGAATGTCTTCATGTTCTTGCTGGGTGTCGGGGCGTCAGGCATTAAGCAGGCCACGCGCGGCCAGGTTTGCGTAGAGGGCACGTACGCCGAAGGTCCACGGCGTGATCTCGGTGCAAAGCCGCACGGTGTTGACGAGCGCGCCGAGCGTGGGCGTGGAGATGGTGACGCGGTCGCCCAGGTGGTGGGTGAAGCCAGCGCCGGGTGCGTCGCGGTCCTGGATCGGGGAGAACATCGTGCCCAGGAACAGCATGAAGCCGTCCGGGTACTGGTGATGCGGGCCGCAGGTCTGCGCGATGAGGTCGATCGGATCGCGGCTGATCTCGCGCATGTGGCTGATGCCGTCGAGGACGAAGTCGTCATCCGCGCCTTCCACGCGCAGCGACACGCTGGCCTGCCGCACGCTATCGAGCGTGAAGCCGTCGTCGAAGAGCCGCACGAAGGGGCCGATCGCGCACGAACCGTTGTTGTCCTTGCACTTGCCGAGCAGCAGTGCCGAGCGGCCTTCGATATCGCGCAGGTTCACGTCGTTGCCGAGCGTGGCGCCTACGGGTGTGCCATTGCTGCTGACCGCCAGCACGATCTCCGGTTCCGGGTTGTTCCACACCGACACTGGGAGCAGGCCCACATCTGCACCAAAGCCCACGGCGGACATCGGCTGCGACTTGGAGAAGACCTCGGCATCGGGGCCGATGCCGACTTCCATGTACTGCGACCACGCGCCGCGGCGCTCAAGTTCCGCCTTCAGGCGCATGGCGGCTTCCGAACCGGGAACGATTTTCGACAGGTCGGTGCCGATGGTCGCGGCAATGGTTTCGCGCACGTCCCACGCTTTGGCGGGATCGCCGCCGGCCTGTTCTTCGATGACGCGTTCGATCAGGCTCACCGCGAAGGTGACGCCACAGGCCTTGATGGCCTGTACGTCGCACGGGGCGAGCAGGTGCGTCGAACCGGGCTTGCCGTCGAGCGCCGCCTGCAGCAGCGGCTCGACGCGGCCCAGCGATTCGCCGGGGGCAGTGCGGGCGATCTCGGCGGCGTCGAGGCGGTCGAACAGGTCGGCGGTGGTCGGCACGGTGCGCGTGATGTCGAACACCTCGCCGCCGCGCACGGCGACGACGCTCGGGCCCGCGTGGGCGCCATCGTGCCGCCAGACGCGGCCGATCAGCAGGGCCCGCGCAAGGTCGTGCGGCAGGCAGTCGGAAACGGAGAGAGTACGCATGGTCAGCTCGGCAAATGTCGGGGGCGGTGAGGTCAGTGCGAATGGCGCGGGTTGCCGCGCTGCTCGATCACCTTCAGGTACAGCGTGGCCGGTTCCAGGCAGCCGCCGGTGGACAACTGGCCAACGAGCTGCCTGTAGAGTTCCTGCCAGGGCGTCTGCGCCTGAGGTACGGTAAAGCTTGCGGTCTCGCGGCGGCGCATGAGTTCGTCTTCGTCTACGAGCACGTTCACGCTGCGGCGGTTCAGGTCCACGCGGATGCGGTCGTTCGTGCGCAGTAGGGCCAGGCCGCCTCCGACGGCGGCTTCAGGCGACATGTTCAGGATCGACGGGCTGGCCGATGTGCCGCTCTGGCGTCCGTCGCCCATGCATGGCAGCGACGTCACGCCACGCTTCACCAGTTCGGCGGGCGGCGCCATGTTGACGACTTCCGAACTGCCCGGGTAGCCCACCGTGCCGCAGCCGCGGATCACCAGGATGCAGCGTTCGTCGATCTCCAGGCGGGGGTCGTTGATGCGGGCGTGGTAGTCCTCCGGGCCGTCGAAGACGATGGCGCGTGCCTCGAAGGTATTCTCCGCGCCGGGCTCGGCAAGGTAGGTCTGGCGGAACGCCTCGCCTACCACCGACATCTTCATGATGGCGCTGTCGAAGAAATTGCCCGACAGCACGATGAAGCCGGCGCCGTGCTTGAGCGGCGCTTCGGGCGTGCGGATCACGTCGCGGTCGGCGTCCTGCGCGGTGTCGGCGATCTCGCCGATCGCACGGCCGGACACCGTCAGGCAGTCGCGCCGCAGCAGGCCGGCCGCATCGAGCTGGCGCAGCACCGCCGGCACGCCGCCGGCACGGTGGAAGCTTTCGCCGAGATATTCACCGGCGGGCATGCAGTTGACGAGCAGCGGCACGGATTCACCAAAGCGCTGCCAGTCGTCCAGGCTCAGTTCCACGCCCATGTGGCGCGCAATGGCGATCAGGTGCGGCGGGCAGTTGCTCGACGCGCCGAGTGCGGAGGCCACCACGATGGCATTCTCGAACGCCGCGCGCGTCATGATCTTCGACGGCCGCAGGTCCTCTTGCACGAGTTCGACGGCGCGCTTGCCCGTGGCATAAGCCATCTGGCCGCGCTCGCGGTAAGCTGCCGGAATGCTCGCGCACCCCGGCAGCGACATGCCCAGTGCCTCGGCCAGGCTGTTCATCGACAGTGCAGTGCCCATGGTGTTGCAGTGACCGATCGACGGCGACGATGCCGTAGTCAGCTTCATGAAGCCTTCGTAGTCGATATCGCCGGCAGCCAGCAGGTTGCGGGCGTGCCAGATCACCGTGCCGGAACCGACGCGCTTGCCCTCGTGCCAGCCGTCGAGCATCGGGCCGCCCGACAGCACGATGGCGGGCATATCCACGGTGGCGGCGGCCATCAGGCAGGCGGGGGTGGTCTTGTCGCAGCCGGTGGTCAGGATCACGCCATCCAGCGGAAAACCATGCAGCACTTCCACCAGCCCCAGATAGGCAAGGTTGCGGTCGAGCGCGGCCGTGGGCCGGCGGCTCTGTTCGGCCAGCGGATGCACGGGGAATTCCATCGGAATCCCGCCCGCGTCGCGGATGCCTGCCTTGGTGCGCTCGGCCAGTTCGATGTGGTGGCGGTTGCACGGTGCCAGGTCGCTGCCGGTCTGCGCGATGCCGATGATGGGACGGCCCGACTGCAGCTCTTCACGCGTCAGCCCGTAGTTCATGAAGCGCTCGACATAGAGCGCGGTCATGTCCGCATGCGCGGGGTCGTCGAACCATTCCTGGCTGCGCAGGCGGCGAGGGGTTTTTGACATGTGGGGCTATCTCCGGATGGGATGTCTTGCTCGGTTTGTCTGTCGGGTAGTTACCGGTAACATTCGCGGATGTTAGCACGGACGTTTTACATTGCGAAAGGAGATTTTGCATGTAAGAGGCGGGAAGCTTTCGCGAAGTCGCGCGCGTCGCACATTGAGACGCGCCCGTTCTCGCACGGGTCCACCAGCCCATCTTCAGCCCATCAGGCGCTTTCCCGTGCGACGATCGTGTAGTCGATGCGGATGCTTTGCGACTCGATCTGTCCGCCGCTGTCACGCGCTTGCAGCGCCGCCAGCAAGGCTTCGCCTGTGCGCAGGCCGATGCCATAGGCGTCGACCGATACGGTGGTGATGGCCGGGTAGCACCATGTCGCAACTTCGAAGTTCCCGAAGCCGGCCACCGCCATGTCGCCCGGCACGGACAGGCCGCGCCGGTGGCATTCCATGATCGCGCCGAATGCCGACATGTCGCTCACGCACATCACCGCGTCGGTGTCCGGCCATTTCTCCAGCAGCGCCGCCATGGCGGGACCGCCGTGGCTCATGGTGATGGGGGATTCGCCGAGCCGCACGACGCGGGGCTCACCCAGCCCGAGTGCCTTGATCTCCGCCTGATACCCCTTGAGGCGGTCCAGGCCGCGCCGGTCCAGTGCGCTGGCGCCGCCGAGAAAGCCGATGCGCTGGTAGCCGCGCCCGGCAAGATGCCGCACCATCGCCCGCGCGGCGCGCACGTTGGAGAAGCCCACGGCCGTGTCGATGGGATGCGTTGGCAGGTCCCACATCTCGACCACGGGAATAGCGGAGCGCTCCAGCACCTTGCGCGTCGCATCGGTGTGCTGCGCACCCGTCAGCGCGATGCAGCGCGGCTGGTGGCGCAGCATGGAGCGCACCAGGCGTTCTTCGCGCTCCAGGTCGTAGTCGGTGTCGCCGAGCAGCAGTTGCAGGCCATGTGGTTCGAGCGCATCGGTCAGGCCGCGCACCGTGTCCGAGAAGTTTGAACTCGACAGCGATGGCACCAGGACCGCGACGAACTCGGAGCGGCCCGACGACAGGGCGCCCGCGGCGGCGTCGGCCACATAGCCGAGCTGGTCGATGGCCTTGCAGACCCGTTCGCGCGTCTCGACGGCCACGCTGTGGCCGGCAAGCACGCGCGACACCGTCATCTTCGATACGCCGGCCAGGCGGGCTACATCGGACATGCGGGGCGGTCCGGCAGGCCGGACGGCGGTGGGGCTGGGCATCGGAATCGCGATCGGGAGAAGCCTGTAAAGGCGACATCATACCGGTGCGGCGCATCGTGCAGGCCGGTCGCCGCGCGTCCGGTTCATCATCGCCTGCATTAGGGAAATCCCTTGTTCGCCGAGACTTGAACTCGCATGGCGCGGCATGCTACCTTCAGGTCAGTTACCGGTATCAGAACGCCGGTTGCCCCGTCGCCCGCCGGCGGATTTTTTTGGCCGCGAAATGTTATCGGTAACATTGGAGAGCATCCGCGAGCCCGCCGGTACGAAGAAGACCTACACAATCAGGAGACAACCCGATGTCATCCATCACGCAGACCGCAGCCGTGCCGGCCGCGACCGACTCGTCCGAAGACGCCCTCTACCGCAAGGTCATGCGGCGCATCCTGCCATTGCTGCTGCTGTGCTACGTCGTGGCTTACCTGGACCGCGTCAACGTGGGATTCGCCAAGCTGCAAATGCTCGATGACCTAAGCCTCAGCGACAGCGTCTATGCCCTCGGCGCCAGCATTTTCTTCTGGGGCTATTTCCTGTTCGAGATGCCCAGCAATCTGCTGCTGCACCGCTACGGCGCGCGCTTCTGGATCGCACGGATCATGATCACGTGGGGCATCGTGTCGTCGTCGATGGCTTTCATCGTGCCGCTCGCGCAGTTCTTCCACATGCAGACGTCGACCATGTTCTACACGCTGCGCTTCCTGCTTGGGCTGTGCGAAGCGGGCTTCTTCCCAGGCGTCATCCTGTACATGAACTACTGGTTCCCGGCGCGCCGCCAGAGCGTGGCCATGTCGGGCTTCCTGGTGGCGATCCCGCTGAGCCTGACGCTGGGCAGCGTGGTTTCCGGCTGGCTGATGGAGCAGACGCACGGCCTGTCCGGCATGAGCGGCTGGCAATGGATGCTGCTGCTCGAAGGCCTGCCGTCGATCGTGGTGGCGTTCATCGTGCTGGCCTTCCTCGGCGATGGCCCGCAGTCGGCGAAGTGGCTGTCTGCACAGGAAAAGGCGCTGCTGTCGCGCAACCTCGAACGCGAGGCCGCGCACAAGTCGCACAGTGTCGGCGCCGCGCTGCGCAGCCCGCGCGTCTGGCTGCTGACCTTCATCCTGCTCACGTTCAATACCGGCTTCTACGGCCTGGCCTTCTGGCTGCCGTCGATCATTCGCGCGTCGGGCGTGCAGAGCCCGCTGCATATCGGCCTGCTCACCGCCATTCCGTACCTGACGGCGATCTTTGCGATGGTGTGGAACGCATCGCACTCGCGCAAGACCGGCGAGCGCCGCCTGCACGCGGCCATTCCCGCGCTCATTGGGGGCGTCTGCCTGATCCTGAGCGCGGCGTGCGCGCAGAACGTGGCGCTGTCGATCTTGTTCCTGACCATCGCCACCTGCGGCATCCTGGCGCTGATGCCGATCTACTGGACCTTCCCGGGGCAGATCCTGTCCGGCACGGCTGCGGCCGCCGGCATTGCACTGATCAACTCGGTGGGTAACCTGTCCGGCTTCACGGGCTCGATGATTACCGGCATCGCCAAGGAAATGACCGGCAACATCAACAACGGCACCTATGCGCTGGGTGCCTGCCTGCTGGTGAGCTGCGTGCTGATCGCGCTGATCCCGCGCGGTATTCTCAACCCTCCGGCCGAGCAGTAGGTCGACTCAAGCTGGCCGGGAAGGGACCTCGGCCCACCGCTACCTGATTGCCTTCTTCACCCACAACTGCCGCTCGACCAGCTTGGAAGCAACGATTGCTTGCAAGATAGGCACGCGCTCGCGTCGACTGCGGGCGCGCGGGCAGGCCAGGGAAACCACGCTTGAGCCGGTGCGCAAGAGCGAGTTGGCCAGGTGGCCTGAGCTAGGTCAGGGCGGATCAAATCCACCGTCGTATTCCGCCTGCCGGCAATGTAGTGATTCCGCTATGCCCCGGTCGACAGGATTATCTTGCCCACGCTTTGGTTCGACTCCATGCGCCGGTGCGCATCGGCGGCCTGGGCCAGCGGGTACACGCTGTCCACCACCGGCACCAGTCCGCTCTCAGTAAAGCCCGGCAGCCAGCGCTCCGCGAAGCGCGCCACCATCTGCCGCTTGACCTCCGGCGTACGCGATTTCATCACCGTGCCGATGATCTGCAGATGGCCGTAAAGCAGCCGCTCCAGCGGCAGATTAGCCCCCTCCGCGCCGCCAAGCAGGCCGACCTGCACCAGCCGGCCGCCATTGGCCAGCGACAGCACATTTCGTTCTATTGATCTTTCCGTAAATCATGACATCACCACAACGTTGCCTGAACCCAGCACGCGGCGATGATCGAAGGCCGGTGTTGAGCGCTTTTGAGCTTGTTGCGGGCGACGGTATGCAACTCAT